>NZ_AYWQ01000272.1:0-233 GCF_000502415.1 Mesorhizobium sp. LNHC229A00 | reverse complement strand
GGTTCTCCTGGCACGATAAGCTCGCTTCCGGAGAGGCTTCCTATCCCGTTGTCGACCGATCTGGACCTATCGGCTTCTTCGTTTGGCGGCCATATCGGCCAGGAGCATTTGTCCTCTTTCAACTCGTGCCCGTTCTCGTCGCCGTGTTTGGTCTGGTACTGGCCGGTGTCATCACGGCCCTGATAGGGTTTCGCAAGCGGACGTTGAAGCTGATCGAGACGGAGGACCGGATC
>NZ_AYWQ01000271.1:0-237 GCF_000502415.1 Mesorhizobium sp. LNHC229A00 | reverse complement strand
TGGGGGAGACAGATACCCGAGAGGTCCGTGCGTGCAGTCTTGTGGGCCCGTTCTGCAGTTTCCCAGATGTCCGGCTGGAACTCGAGAAATGCCCGGCGCATGGTGTCGGCACGAAACAGGAAAATGCCTGCGTTCCAGTAGAATCGTCCTGACGATACGTAGTTGCGCGCTGTCTCTGCGTTGGGCTTTTCGACGAAGCGCGAAACTGCAGCCACGCGGTCGTCAGTTGCTGCAACC
>NZ_AYWQ01000270.1:0-237 GCF_000502415.1 Mesorhizobium sp. LNHC229A00 | reverse complement strand
TGCGTGGACATTGCTGTTCCCATGGTGAAAATTCACGCAAGAAACCTAGATTGCGAACATTACATGTGCGACAAGCATGGAATGCTCCTTGCATCGAGGAAACGTCAGCGTCCGGACATCAACAACAAGACCGCGCGATGCCGTTGGGGCCATCGCGCGATCGAGGTCGGTCGCCTGCTGTTTAGAACCGGTAGTCGATGCCGGCTTTCAACTCATGGCTGCCGATCGTCTCCTTGG
>NZ_AYWQ01000269.1:0-239 GCF_000502415.1 Mesorhizobium sp. LNHC229A00 | reverse complement strand
CGGAAGCCCGCATGCTGAGCGGCCGCGACGTGCCGCTGGAGGGGTCGAGGCGAGCTTGAGGGGCGGCGGCTGGCGAAGTCGTCAGCAGACGTTGTCTTCGTCGGAGAGGGCAACGTCTCGCCCTCCGCGAAAGACTTGCAAGATCGGCACGGTGTTGTCCCTGAGGCTGAATGTATCGTGGCTCGCCGGCGATAGCCCACGGCACGCAGGCCCGGTCTAGTATCCCAGCAGTTCCTTCA
>NZ_AYWQ01000268.1:0-243 GCF_000502415.1 Mesorhizobium sp. LNHC229A00 | reverse complement strand
CGGCGATGCTGTCATATTGCGCCGGAATGACGACGCGCCGCGTGCGCTCGGGCTGGATCACCGCCGTCTCGGCGACGCGTTCATAGCGTGCCTTGTGCCAAACCTTGCACAACACGCGGCGGCCATGGATGACGCGCCATTCCCAGGAATAGCTGCCGCCATCGACCCTCACGGTATGGTAGACTGTCCTGGTGACCGCAGGCACCACCTCATACCGAACCTGGGCCGGCACAGTCATCACCA
>NZ_AYWQ01000267.1:0-244 GCF_000502415.1 Mesorhizobium sp. LNHC229A00 | reverse complement strand
ATCAGTTCGTCGTCCTTGATGAAGTCGAGGCCAGATGAGATCAGCGTATCGGCCAGGGTCGCGGTCTCCCCTGGCGTAAGACCGACGCTCGGTTTGACGATGGTGCCGACCAGCGGCCGTCCCGCGACGCCGGTCAGACGACGCGTGCCTTCGACAGCGAAAGCCGGCCCCGGATAGGCATTAGCGAAGACATCGGGAAAGCTGACGTCGAGCAGACGCATGGCCGAGAAATGATGCAGCTCGA
>NZ_AYWQ01000266.1:0-244 GCF_000502415.1 Mesorhizobium sp. LNHC229A00 | reverse complement strand
GGACGGAAAACCGCTACGCACTCTTCCTGGAATAGCTTTAGTTTCTCAGCTTGCGCTGCCGCCAGGCATCGAGCGTTTCCCCGATGATCCGTTCGGGCATGTGATCAAGCTCGAACACCGTTTCGATTTCCAGCACGTCGAGACGGTCGAGAAAGTCCTGCGGAGCGTTGTGACGCAGCCGGACGGCGTCCTTGGCGGTGGTGATCAGGCCAAGGCCTTCGGCGCGTGCCGTCGCGGCCAGTTC
>NZ_AYWQ01000265.1:0-245 GCF_000502415.1 Mesorhizobium sp. LNHC229A00 | reverse complement strand
TATGGCAAGACGGCCACCTTTATGCCGAAGCCGATATTCGGCGACAACGGCTCGGGCATGCACGTCCATATGTCGATCTGGAAGGGTGGCAAGCCGACCTTCGCCGGCAATGAATATGCCGGACTGTCGGAAAACTGCCTGTTCTTCATTGGCGGTGTCATCAAGCACGCCAAGGCGATCAACGCCTTCACCAACCCGCTGACCAACTCCTACAAGCGACTGGTGCCGGGCTATGAAGCGCCGGT
>NZ_AYWQ01000264.1:0-245 GCF_000502415.1 Mesorhizobium sp. LNHC229A00 | reverse complement strand
GCCACCAATGCGCGCATCGGCAATCCGCTGTTCTCGCACACGCTGTTCGGCGTCTATCTCGGCATCATCCTGTGGGGCGGCCTCTATCTGCGCGACCCCAGGGTGCGCGCGCTGATCCCGTTCAGCCGATAGCCAAGAACAACGTCGCTTCATCTTCACGCCATCGGGTGGCAATACCACCGATGCGGTCTGTCTGAGCGAGCGGCGTCGCGATCTTCGTTTTCCTCGGGATCAAATTAGCCGTC
>NZ_AYWQ01000263.1:0-246 GCF_000502415.1 Mesorhizobium sp. LNHC229A00 | reverse complement strand
CCGCAACCTTCGGCGGCATAGCACTGGGCAGCTGGATCTGGGGTGTCGTCGCCGACGCGCATGGCGCCGAGACGTCGCTGATCGCCGCGGCCATCGCCATGCTGGCCGGCGGCGCCATCGGCCTCGTGCTGCCGCTGCCGCAACAGCAGGTGCTCAACCTCGACCCGCTCAACCGCTTCAAGGAGCCGCACCTGGCACTCGACCTGAAGCCGCGCAGCGGTCCGATCGCCATTATGATCGAATACA
>NZ_AYWQ01000262.1:0-247 GCF_000502415.1 Mesorhizobium sp. LNHC229A00 | reverse complement strand
ACTGCAGCGCTGCCGGATCGAAGGTGGACCACGTCTCCTATATCTCTCCTACTCTGATGCTGGCGGAACAGCGGAACGTGCTGATGTTTGCGACGCCCTGTTCAGGCCGGTGCGCGGGCTTTGGTTCCTATCGGGCTATGTTTTGTCAAAAGAAGGAGCAGTTGCACTACTGAAAGCAATGCCAGTCATCGGTCCGGTGGATATGTGGATCAACTATCGCTTCGACGAACTCCAGTCACTGACCAAT
>NZ_AYWQ01000261.1:0-250 GCF_000502415.1 Mesorhizobium sp. LNHC229A00 | reverse complement strand
GTAGTTAGCCAAGTCCACCATGATGGACAATAGCGGCAGATTACCCAACGAAGTCAGTAGCGACCGCTACGTAGCGGCGAACCCTAGCGAATAACCCAACAACAGCAGTATCGGCGCTGATCAGCGCTGGATCGCAGCAGATAACCTAACAAAATCAGGAGCAGGCACCCGAGGATCGCCGGCAGCGCAATCAAGCTTACCAGCAGCGTGGTCGGGAGGCGAAGGCGTCCGTCTCAGACGGAAGATCGCA
>NZ_AYWQ01000260.1:0-250 GCF_000502415.1 Mesorhizobium sp. LNHC229A00 | reverse complement strand
ACGACGCTCTTCCGATCTGCTTGCGCGAAATCTCGGAGGGCTGGGTCTCGCAACGCTCGTAGAACATCTGGCCGGGGACGACCTCGAAGAGGTCGCCACGCTTGAACGAGTCCATCGCGCGGCGCACCAGATTGGCGTATTCGCCGGGCTCATGGTCACCGCGTGGCGGGATGCGGTCGGCGGTCTTGAACGGCTCGGCGATTTGGTCGCGTGGCAGGCCTTCGGTCGAAAAACCTTCGCCCGCATAGTC
>NZ_AYWQ01000259.1:0-252 GCF_000502415.1 Mesorhizobium sp. LNHC229A00 | reverse complement strand
ATGGACCATCCGGTCCGGGAGTTTGTGTGGAATGTGATAAATGTCCTGATGCGGGAGATAGCCGCCGCTGTCGGGATAGTGGAAAATCAGCAACTCCTTGAGCCTACGCGAAGCTTCGCCAAGCAACTCCTCGACCGCTGACTTTATGCGCTGATCTTCTAAGAGCAAACGACGCAATGGATCATGGAAGTCGAGAAAATTCTCCATCTTGGAGGTGATCTTTCGATTGTCCGTCGTCTTCTCGAACCACAT
>NZ_AYWQ01000258.1:0-259 GCF_000502415.1 Mesorhizobium sp. LNHC229A00 | reverse complement strand
CACAACGCTCTTCCGATCTCGTGCCGGTGCCGGTGCGGTCGCCGCGATCGGCGCCGTTGTCCAGCACATGCTGCAGGAGGTCGAGATACTGGCGCATCGGTTCGGGGCTCGATTCGGGATCTCGTCGATCATACCGCATATAGGCGCTGACGCCACGCTTGTCTGAGATCGTCCCCATTCAGCAGGGAACGAAGCCTGCCCAGAATCCTCCCCGGCGAACCGGAAGCGCGGAAATCGCCAGCCGGCCGCCAGAATGAGT
>NZ_AYWQ01000257.1:0-260 GCF_000502415.1 Mesorhizobium sp. LNHC229A00 | reverse complement strand
CTTTTGGGGGCAAGTCCAGCTTCGAAATGGTCGGAGTGGCCGGATTCGAACCGACGACCCCTTGACCCCCAGTCATATTTCCCGGCCTCACGGGCCCTAACGCATCAAAACATCTCTGCATCGTCTACCCCTTGTAGCAGAAGGGTGTATTCGGTATGTTTGCCTAATGTTGGTATCCCGGGGTAACGCAGCCTAACACCCGATATGCGTTACCCTCTGTTACCCTTGGGAGGGCAAAGAGCGATGGCAACAGCCAAGGT
>NZ_AYWQ01000256.1:0-264 GCF_000502415.1 Mesorhizobium sp. LNHC229A00 | reverse complement strand
AAGCCGATGTAGCAGCTTGCGGGATTCCTCGATTACGCGACGTGGCTCCTCGATCGTCCAGCGAAGATCATTAATCTGTGCCGCCGCCCTTCGGTTGTGCACGCGCGCACTCTCGTTGGCAAACATGCCAATTTCCCACGGTTCCATCGCCTTCAGACCCGTTGCATACTATTTCGAACGTGACCTTTACCACAAATAGCGGTTCGCTAGGACCATAATGAGCAGGGGGGCGACCTCTCGAAAAAGTATCGTCATCATCGAAGT
>NZ_AYWQ01000255.1:0-266 GCF_000502415.1 Mesorhizobium sp. LNHC229A00 | reverse complement strand
CGGGACATGGTTCGCCGCCGGCTTCTTCCTCTGGCCATCGTATCCCACAGCAGCGCTGATCGTCATGGCCGTCACGCTGGCATTGCAATCCTCTATCATGCATGAGGTGCTGCATGGGCACCCGACCCGCAACGGCCTCGTCAATGAAGCTTTCGTCTTCTTGCCGATCGGCCTCGCCTGGCCGTTTCGCCGTTTCAAGACTATTCACCTGCGCCACCATGCGGACGAGCGGCTGACCGATCCTCTCGACGATCCCGAGAGCTATT
>NZ_AYWQ01000254.1:0-273 GCF_000502415.1 Mesorhizobium sp. LNHC229A00 | reverse complement strand
GCATTGGCAACCGCACAGATTGCGGTGGCTCGCTTATGGGCAAATGCCCCGCGCCCGTCAAATTATGACGACAACGTGGTCATCGCCTAGGATCTGTGGATCAAGGTGTGAGGCACTTACAGCCGGTGGACCTGCTCAAGCGCCGCGCCGACACAAGGGCTAGATTGGCGATACTGCGCGTGTTGGCCATGTCTTTCCTCGCGTGATGGGATGTTCGTAGAAGCGGAGCTATATGCCGGTGTGACGTCGATAAGGCGAACCGGCTATTCCGAC
>NZ_AYWQ01000253.1:0-273 GCF_000502415.1 Mesorhizobium sp. LNHC229A00 | reverse complement strand
ATCGGCATGTCGATCGCGCTTTCGAACTTCGTCCAGGTGACGCAAGGCCCGCGCAACAAGCCGATCCCGCCGATGGTCAGCCAAGTCTACAACATCAACGGCGTCAGCGTGTCGCTTAAGCAGATCATCATCGTCATCGTCACCGCTTTGCTGTTGGCGCTGTTCTGGTACTTGGTCAACAAGACCTCGCTTGGCCGGGCGCAACGCGCCTGCGAGCAGGACCGCAAGATGGCCGCACTGCTGGGCATCGACGTCGACCGCACCATCTCGATC
>NZ_AYWQ01000252.1:0-281 GCF_000502415.1 Mesorhizobium sp. LNHC229A00 | reverse complement strand
CGTGACCGGCACTATCGATACGATGATCATCTCGCTGGTGGTGACCGGAAGCATCAAGCTTGCGGCCGCCATCGGGGTGACGGAGGTCTTCACCAAGTAGCTGCTCTATTATTTTCATGAGCGTGCATGGCTGAAGATCCCTTACGGACGCAAGTCCGTGACCTGATGGGCTTGCGATCGATCGGTCCCGTCAAGAAAACCTAAACCGGCAACAAAAATTTCTGGATTGCCTGCTACGGCCATCCATGGTTTGAGCCCTGCATTCGGGGGTTCCTTTTCAT
>NZ_AYWQ01000251.1:0-285 GCF_000502415.1 Mesorhizobium sp. LNHC229A00 | reverse complement strand
CGCTGGGGCTGCACGCGATCGTGCCCAATGGGGTCGAGGACGGCGCTATCGATCCCGGCGTCATCTTCTGCCTCCGTCGTCGCCCATTCGATCCGAACCCCGAGCAGGCGAAGATCAACCCGCTTGATCCCCACTATCTTGTCCATGTGAAGGATGACGGCTCGGTGCGCTTAGGTTTCGGCCAGCCCAAGCCGATCCTGGAGGCGTATCGTGCACTCTGCCTGGGACGGAGCGAGCCGTTCGAAGCGCTGTGCAACGCCTTCGACGACGAGACCGACCATGGTG
>NZ_AYWQ01000250.1:0-285 GCF_000502415.1 Mesorhizobium sp. LNHC229A00 | reverse complement strand
ATCATATGGATCACGTCGACGCGAATCTGGCGCTCAAGGAGCGCTTCAAGCTGCGCATCGTCGGCCCGGAGGCGGAAAAGGCCAAGATCCCCGGCATCGATGAAACCGTCGAAGAAGGCTCCGTCCTGCATCTCGGCAACGAGCGCATCGAAGTGATCGCCACGCCCGGGCATACCGCTGGCCATGTCTCCTACCATCTGCCGTTATCGAAAGTGGCGTTCACCGCGGATACGTTGTTTGCGCTGGGTTGTGGGCGGCTGTTCGAATGCAAGCCGCCGGTGATGT
>NZ_AYWQ01000249.1:0-286 GCF_000502415.1 Mesorhizobium sp. LNHC229A00 | reverse complement strand
GGTCAGGACTCGCGCGATCGTCGTGCAGCAGAAGACCGGGCGACCAGTACAGTTCGAAATCACCAGCGACGTACGAGCAAGCCTGCTGGCCTGGCTCGAGCGGCGTGGCGGCACGGTCGAGGACCAGGCTTTCCCGAGTCGAGTCGATCACGCAAACCACACGAGCACAAGGCAGTATGCCCGCCTAGTGGACGAATGGGTGACGGCGATTGGGTTGCGACGAGAGGAGTATGGTACACTCGCTCCGGCGCACGAAGGCGTCAATGATATACAAGGCGACGGGCAA
>NZ_AYWQ01000248.1:0-286 GCF_000502415.1 Mesorhizobium sp. LNHC229A00 | reverse complement strand
AGCTTCCAACGGACATTGCGGTTTCGTGGCCCCGACCTTGAAAGCGCGACGGAGGCCGAACTTATCGGCATATACACGCGGGCAAACAATGCGCTGAAAAGGCTCGGCTCCGGCTGGGCATTATTCTTCGAGGCCGAGCGCAGCGAAGCGCTGGGCTATCCGAGCTCGGCGCTTCCCGATGCTGCCTCATGGCTGATCGATGAGGAACGGCGCTCGGCCTTCGAGGGCAAGGTCGCGCATTTCGAGAGCATCTATCATCTGACCTTGGTCTTCATGCCTGGGCCCG
>NZ_AYWQ01000247.1:0-298 GCF_000502415.1 Mesorhizobium sp. LNHC229A00 | reverse complement strand
ATGGTCGATCGAGACCAGGCTCGAGGAACCGTCCGACCTCCTACAGCCTGTCGGATCCTGTGAGCACCGGCCGGCAAGCCGGCGGTGATCGTCGTGCCGGTGCAGCGCTACAGCTAGGATTTTTAAGGGTGCGATCGCCGCTTGATAGCGGTGACCGGACAACCCCGCTGAACACGTCGATTGCAGTCTAACAAGCCGGATTCGTTGGGCGAATGTCGACGGCGCTAGATCGGCAAGGCCACCAGCATGAGACCGACGCCGCCGAAGATCAAAATGGCTGTCGCCAGAGCTTTTCGAT
>NZ_AYWQ01000246.1:0-299 GCF_000502415.1 Mesorhizobium sp. LNHC229A00 | reverse complement strand
AAGCAGAAGACGGCATACGAGATATTGGCGTGACTGGAGTTCCTTTCCTGAGCACGCCAGAGAATCCGGGCTCCGTCCAGATCGCCGGGAAATTGATGCCCCCATCGCTGAACCGGTCGGAATCCACCAGGCCAGTCACCAGCCTGAAGGGAAGATCCTCGCGATTGACCGGATGCGTCGCGAAGAGCGACCAGCCGTCTCGATCTGTATGGTCCAGAAGCTGTTGAATTTGATAGCGGCTTGACCGGGAGTGGCAAACGGGCTGCCGGCGAGCTGCCCCGGCGTGTGGAAGCTCAAAG
>NZ_AYWQ01000245.1:0-300 GCF_000502415.1 Mesorhizobium sp. LNHC229A00 | reverse complement strand
TGCGACCAGTGATTCCATCCTCGATCGATCTGGGCGCCGACGAGTTTTCCTGCCGTCTTTATCTCGCCCGGCGATAGATATTTGACATTGCCGATCCGCAGGCCGGCCGTGAGCGCTGCCGCTTCCTGCTCGAGATAAAACGCCCGGAAGACGACCTCACGCACGGAGTTGCCGACATTGACGACGCCATGCCGCGCCATGAGCACCACTGTCTGGTTGCCGAGACTTTCGGCGATATCAGCGCAAATCCCAGGGCTGCCGCCGAAGAGATCCGTCTCGTCGCCATTCTTGTCGCGAATC
>NZ_AYWQ01000244.1:0-301 GCF_000502415.1 Mesorhizobium sp. LNHC229A00 | reverse complement strand
TTGCGCAACGTCGGATTGATGCGGTCGCTGTTCAGCATGAGCGCGAAGACCATGCCGATGGTCATGTGGAAGACGACACTCATGCAGGTGAAGTAGAGCGTGTGCCACAGCGAGGCCCAAAACACAGGATCGTCGAAGATCGCCTGGTAGTGTTTCAGTCCGGCAAAGGATGGGTCACGACGCAGCACCGCGCTGTTCTGGAACGAGTAGGCAATCACCGTCGCCATGGGCAACAGCATCAGAAGGCCGATTATGAGCAGCGAGGGCGACAGGTAGAGATAGGGCGCCACAGCTCGTTTGA
>NZ_AYWQ01000243.1:0-305 GCF_000502415.1 Mesorhizobium sp. LNHC229A00 | reverse complement strand
ATGGATAAACCACCGATTCCTAGTTTGAAGGCGAACGGTGCGGCATGGGCGGAGTGCCCTGCGCAGTCTGTACCTCCGCAGTCGATTGTCGAGTTCGAAGGGGGTGTGGTTGGCGTCGAGACTGCTCTAGCCATGGCTATCAGCACGCCGAGTGCGTTGTTTTCGATCAATTCTCGAAATGAGCGGGTAAATACATGCACTTCCTTTCACTTGCCGAACGGGGTTTGCTGTTCACCGGCTGGCATCCGATGGCAAACCTTTCAACGCGGCGGCGATCTGGCGCTTCGCTGCTGGGGGCAGAAGAT
>NZ_AYWQ01000242.1:0-307 GCF_000502415.1 Mesorhizobium sp. LNHC229A00 | reverse complement strand
TTCATTTCTCAAACTTATCACTTTTTGAACAATGTTCAACAAGAAAATGAACGACGTTCACAAATACATCACCGAGACGGAATTGTCTTCCCCCCTTGTCATAGATGCCCCCGTTGTGGCCGCTTAGAAAGACGCGCCGACCAAGCAAGCACTATTGGGGTCGGCTGATGACGCGTTCCGGTGTTCGACATGTTTGCAGACGCATACGCTGAGTGCGACCAGGGTTCCTCGAGCGCCGGGACGCGGAGACCGGGAGACGCGGCGCCGTGGTGCTCGAGTTCGGCGATCATCAATCGTCGGCGACAAA
>NZ_AYWQ01000241.1:0-313 GCF_000502415.1 Mesorhizobium sp. LNHC229A00 | reverse complement strand
CTGGCTTGAACTGGATCCGGCTCGAATGAGCGGGTCCGTCACCGCAATCTGATCCGGTGCCGCAAAGCGGGCCGGTGATGGAAGGAGACAAATATGAACCTTGAGAAATACTCAGAGCGCGTGCGCGGCTTTATCCAGTCCGCGCAGACCATGGCGCTCTCGCGCAGCCACCAGCAATTCACCCCCGAACACATTCTGAAAGTCCTCGTCGACGACGACGAGGGTCTGGCCGCGTCACTGATCGAGCGCGCCGGCGGCAATGTCCGCGATGTCAAGCTCGGCGTCGAGACGGCGCTCGAGGCGATGCCCAAGG
>NZ_AYWQ01000240.1:0-314 GCF_000502415.1 Mesorhizobium sp. LNHC229A00 | reverse complement strand
AGGACCTGACGCCCTGGCTGACCGTGCTGCTGGAAAAGGTCGGTGCGACCGCACTGCCGGCCGCCGATCCTTCGGACCGCTCCGGCCAACCCGAAATACGGCCCGCGATGCTGAAAGACGGACAGGATCTCGCAATGCTGTCGGAAGAGGCGGAGAGGGTCATGCCCAAAGGGCGTAATTTTCAGTAGGCCCGACCCACCTTCGTCACCCACGGGCAGAGCAGGAGCGAAGCTCCGTGGGTGCGACCCGAGACGACAAACGCTATGGGTTGCTCAGCCGTAGATCTGCTTGTGGATCTGGTAGAGCATTTCCGA
>NZ_AYWQ01000239.1:0-316 GCF_000502415.1 Mesorhizobium sp. LNHC229A00 | reverse complement strand
CTTTACGCCGCCTAATGGCAGCCCCCACCATCTCCAAACCCGACTTCCCCTGGTGGCTCGCTGTTGCCGGTATACTTGCGCTGGCCGCTGCCCTCGCCATCGCCGCCAGCGATCTCTATGCGCAGGTCTTCGCCACTGTCGCCAAGGGCATCGGAATCACCGTCTTCGTGACCGTGATCGCCTTCGTCCTGGCGTCGGTGATCGGCCTCGGCATTGCACTCATGGGCCTATCGGGCTCGGCGTTGCTGCGGCAGATCGCGCGCTTCTATGTCGAGATCATTCGGGGCGTGCCGATCCTGGTGCTGCTGTTCTGGAT
>NZ_AYWQ01000238.1:0-626 GCF_000502415.1 Mesorhizobium sp. LNHC229A00 | reverse complement strand
AGTGGTTCGATGCAGCTTTTCCGGCTGAAGCCGATCGGGTCACCTTCGACAACTTCGCCAAGGCAATCGAAGCCTTCGAGGCGACACTGGTCACACCGGCCCCGTTCGACAGCTTCCTGAATGGTGATGAGCTTGCCATGACTTCCGAACAGAAACAGGGCCTGGCGCTTTTCATGGACAAAGGCTGCTCGTCCTGCCATGCCGGCATCAACGTTGGTGGGCAAGCCTATTTCCCATTCGGCCTCGTGGAACAGCCCAGCGCCGAGGTCCTGCCGGAAAAAGACAAGGGCCGATTTGCGGTCACCAATGNCAATGATGCGACTTTTACTTGGACGGACGAATCGCGAGGTCCATTTCCGAATTGGCGGGACGCTAGCAATACCCGAAACCTGCCACCTCGCCCGTAGTCTGCGCGAATCAACTGGGGAAGCCGGACAGACGCGCAGCATCATATAATGTCGCCGCCTGAGCGAACGCGCCAAGCAGTCTACTTTGAGAAACGACGTGTGTACGATTTGTTCGAGGCGCGGGGCCGGTATGTTCCCAAGCATCAATACTATAGCGTAGTGTCACATTTATATTTCTGCGGGATGAGGACACGTGCCGAAGGAAAATTGCACATTTTC
>NZ_AYWQ01000237.1:0-317 GCF_000502415.1 Mesorhizobium sp. LNHC229A00 | reverse complement strand
ACGCTCTTCCGATCTCCTCCGTTCCTGGGGAATTTACAGGAGTGAGGCTCGCCCGCACTTAGATTTGTTAAAAGGACCCAATTTGTTTTGCTCGGGAACAATTCAGCCTAGGTGCTTGGCCAAGGAGAAGGTCGATCGTCTGATGGAAGCTCACGCCCCGGCGGCATTGTCCGGCACGTTGCCGCTTCGTATCACCGTCTGCTAACACTGGTAAGGATTTCTGGTGGCCCTGTATTCCGATTCCCAAGGCAGCATCTCGAAGTCAGGCTGATATCCGGACGCTCTGTAGTCGTCCTGCGATAGGTAACTGCACCGAG
>NZ_AYWQ01000236.1:0-318 GCF_000502415.1 Mesorhizobium sp. LNHC229A00 | reverse complement strand
ACGACGATGATCGAGTTGGCCTGGCTGTGGCTGCGCAATCAACCGAGCTCAGCGCTTACCCGCTGCTTCCACGAACGCGTGATGCGCAATCAGGGGCGCCTGAAAAAGACAACCATCGTCGCCCTTGCAAGGAAGCTGCTGGTGGCGCTGTGGAAATACGTGACCGCGGGCGTCGTCATCGAAGGTGCCGTCATAATGGCTGTCTGACAAAATCACACCGATACACTCATCCCTCGAGGCCTGATCAGCCTCGGCGGATCCAGGAGGCGAACCGAGATCCCAGCTGGCTAGGCTAGAATGCCGTATCAAAGACGGGTC
>NZ_AYWQ01000235.1:0-324 GCF_000502415.1 Mesorhizobium sp. LNHC229A00 | reverse complement strand
CTATGCGAATGGGAATGCGATTCGCTGTGTGAATGGGAGTGTGCCTCACCGTGGCTATGGGCATGCGCCTCGGCATGGCTGTGATCGTGGCCGTGATCATGTCCATGTCCACCACCATGGCCGGAATAGGCGCCGCGCACCGGCTTGAACGGTTCGGAAACCTCGTCCACCGTGGCGCCAAGCCCCTCCAGCATGGCCTTGATGACATGGTCGCGCAGGATGACGATGCGGTCCGCCTCGATGCCGGCGGCGAGATGGCGGTTGCCGATATGCCAGGCGAGTTCGGCGAGATGCACGGCGTCGCGGGCGCGGATGTCATAGATC
>NZ_AYWQ01000234.1:0-325 GCF_000502415.1 Mesorhizobium sp. LNHC229A00 | reverse complement strand
GTTGTTGCGCACGACATTGCTCATCGAGATGTCCTGCACCGACAGCACCTTCTTGCCCGCCTTGCGCAGTTTGGCTTCGTCGCGCTGGCGGTAGATCTGGCCCGACAGCGTACGCCCGACCATGGCGGCGACAATTCTGTCGCGATCGAAGGCAGCCGTGTGGTCGGTGATGACCAGTTCGCCATCGCGCAGGATGGTGATGCGGTCGGCAATCATCAATGCCTCTTCCAGCGCGTGGCTGATAAAGACGATCGAGACACCCCTCGCCTTCAGCCGCCGGATCAGCGCGAAGAAGTGGCGCTTTTCTTCCGGCGTCAGCGTCGCC
>NZ_AYWQ01000233.1:0-329 GCF_000502415.1 Mesorhizobium sp. LNHC229A00 | reverse complement strand
AGCGACATCGACGTTCCACCTGAGGCAGTTAAACCAGCAACACTCAACAAGGACATTGTCAGCGCAATTGCCATGTGTTTTCCGGGTTCCCGATGCGGGCACGGGCTGGACGAAAACCAACGGCACCCATGACATGCCCTAACACATAAATGGCTGTCCCTTGCCCGCTGCCGCTCGGGAACCCCAGCAGGCGCATGCTCACGTGAGCCAGTTCAAAATAGAGGAGAATACGGACAGCCATATGGCCTGCAACGATGGCCAACAGAGGAATCGCCCGAAGGCCACGCTTGGCTTCTGTCAAAATTTGGACTTGGGCTGACGGCGTGGCC
>NZ_AYWQ01000232.1:0-329 GCF_000502415.1 Mesorhizobium sp. LNHC229A00 | reverse complement strand
AGGTCGAGCACTTCAGCTTGCGGATAGCTTCGGCCAAGACGACCTTGCCGCCAGTGCGGCGACGGAAGATGAAGCGGATGTTGCCGCTGGTCGCCTGGGTGTAGGGGTCGCGCAGCATCTCCATCGAGACGCGATCGACGATGGTGTACGCCCTGCGGTAGTCACCATAGGCAATCGGATACAGGCCGGCGCCCTCGGACGGCATGTCCGGGAACTCCGCGTAAGGATCGCCGTCGATCGAGTTTGGCTTGCCCTGCGCGATGCCCGGCATCCAAATGTAGTTTTTCTGGGCATCCTTGAGCTTGCGGACCGCGCCGATGGTGGTGCGG
>NZ_AYWQ01000231.1:0-330 GCF_000502415.1 Mesorhizobium sp. LNHC229A00 | reverse complement strand
TTATCGTTCCGAAGTCACGCGCAGCGTGGGCAACAGCCATTCCGACCTCCTGTGATTTGGCAACTAATATACTGCCAATTGGCAGTTCTTCAAGAGCGAAGAATGATTTTCTGGAAAATCGGTCCTGGATCGGTGACCCCAAACGAAATCGCCCCGGATCTTGGTTCGCGATGAAAGTTCGCGACCTCCTCGACGGTTGGCGGCCGCCGGATGGAGGTCGGACGATGCCTCTTGACGAAGTCGATGCTGACTTGCTCGAAGAACGCTCGGCTGTGACATGTCCCTTGAGCATCTCGGGGTCGGAACGAGAGCAGTTCGAAATCGTACGCT
>NZ_AYWQ01000230.1:0-336 GCF_000502415.1 Mesorhizobium sp. LNHC229A00 | reverse complement strand
CCGCTGCAGACGAGATCATCAAGTGCCCGCAGTGTCTCGTCGATCGGCGTCACCGCGTCGGTGCCGTGCAATTGATAGAGATCGATATGGTCGAGCTGCAGCCGCTCCAAGCTGGCGTCGACCGAATCCTTGATATGGCCGCGCGAGGAGCCGCGCTGGTTTGGTCCCTCACCCATGGCGCCGTGGACCTTGGTGGCGATGACTACGTTTGACCGGGCAACACCGAGATCCCTAAGCGACTGACCAAGCAGACGTTCGGACTCACCGACGGAATAGACGTCGGCCGTGTCGAAGAAGTTGACGCCGACGGCGATCGAGCGGCCGACGATCTCGTTG
>NZ_AYWQ01000229.1:0-340 GCF_000502415.1 Mesorhizobium sp. LNHC229A00 | reverse complement strand
CACCAACCGCGCCGACAGCGAGTTCGACCGAGCGGTCTCAGTCAGCGGCGGCTACAATAACGCCCTCACCGCCTATGACTCGTTTTGGGCGAGATGATGGGCTTCGAGGCCGATCGCATGTTCAACCTCATCCTCAACGAGGATGATATCAAGGCCGAGCGAAATGTGATCCTGGAGGAGCGCCGTTGGCGCAGAGAGACGAACCCGCAGGTCTGCTGGACGAGGAGGTCAACACGACATTGCGGCCGAATCAGCCCTACCGCATCCCGGTCAAACGGCTGGATGCAGGAGATGGAAACGCTGAACGGCACCGACGCATTCACGATCTACAACAAATATT
>NZ_AYWQ01000228.1:0-343 GCF_000502415.1 Mesorhizobium sp. LNHC229A00 | reverse complement strand
TTCTACCACGCGCTACTCTACCCCGCTCTTTACGCCGAGGTCTTCTCCCACTGGACGCCGCGAATCCACTATCACGTCAACGAGTTCTACCTGCTCGACGGCAAGAAGTTCTCAACCAGCTGCCGCCATGCGGTCTGGGGCAAGGACGTTCTGAGCCCAAAGACAGTCGACGTCGTGCGCCTCCATTTGGGCCTGACACGCCCGGAAGGGGAGCGGACGGATTTCACGTTGGACGGGCTGCGCCGCACCGACAACGAGGTATTCCAAGGTATCTGGGTGAACTGGCTTGATGCGTTGAACCAGGAAATCAAGCAGGATTTTGCCGGCCGTGTACCCGATGCAG
>NZ_AYWQ01000227.1:0-344 GCF_000502415.1 Mesorhizobium sp. LNHC229A00 | reverse complement strand
ACCGACTACATGGTACTGGCTAAGGAAGAATTTGGCGCCATGCATTGGATGATTGGCGGCAGTGAGAACAAAAACGTGCGGTCAGATATAGTCTTTTTCGAAACGGCGGGCGGTGGGGCGGTTTTTTCGGTCGGGTCGATCTCTTGGTGCATGAGCTTGCCGGTAAACGACTATGACAATGACGTGTCACGGATGACACGCAACGTTCTAGAACGCTTTCGGGATCCAACACCATTTTCCCTTCCGAGTGTGCTTTAACGAGGACCATATCAACCCTGCGTTATTTGATGAACTTTTGCCGGATTTAAGAACTAACGGGAAGCCGGTGCTGAAGATAAGATCGC
>NZ_AYWQ01000226.1:0-345 GCF_000502415.1 Mesorhizobium sp. LNHC229A00 | reverse complement strand
GTGACGGGGGCGCAGCCCGCCGACATAGAGCATCACCGTCCTGCCTTCGAGGCGCGGCCGGTACTTGGCGATTACGGCATCGACCAACGGCCGGTATTTGGCGATGACCACCTCGGCCTTGGCCTCGATTTCCGGCCCGAAGTGCTTGGCTATCTTGCGCAGAGAGGCTTCGGTCTGGGAGGGGCCGAAGAAATTGTACTCCATCCAGGCGATGCCATACTTTTCCTCCATGTGCCGGCAGATGTAGTTCATCGACCTGTAGCAATGGATGAGATTTAGCTTCGCCTTTGGCGCCCGCTCTATTTCGGCCAGCGTAGCGTCGCCCGACCAGTTGCCGACCACGCG
>NZ_AYWQ01000225.1:0-346 GCF_000502415.1 Mesorhizobium sp. LNHC229A00 | reverse complement strand
GGTATTCACATTATCCGAATCTTCGCCGGGGGTACCATTGCCGTCATCACCGGTCACAACAATGTTGAAGTTGGTGGCCGCGCCCAGATCCACGAGCAGTGAACCTGTCGGCCCTCCAGCTGTTGCTGAGGTCGCCGCGATTGGATTGAAGACGATATCGCCCGTCCGGTGCAGTACTTCCAGCGAGTCGGTTCCATTGGCGTTCAGCGTCAGCTTGGCAACGACATCAGCCCCTTCCATCAGATTCAACACGATCTGGGATGCCGAGCTGAAGGCAACTTGGACATTCTGGCCCGTCGCCGAAACGCTGCCAAATCCGTCCGCGCCGTACTGCCACTCTGCAAAT
>NZ_AYWQ01000224.1:0-348 GCF_000502415.1 Mesorhizobium sp. LNHC229A00 | reverse complement strand
CCCGCGGATCTGAAAATTCCTTGCGCCAGACACGTTACGCGCCGCCTGGGGTCAGTGAATTGCGGCTCTGCCGCTACATCCCGCTGCAGTTCCGAACCCTGTTGAAGGTGAATTTCACGCCGAGGTTGCTCTTCTGTCAATAAAAAGATGTGACTTTTTTTGGGTATTTTGCCCGAAAGCATGGGCCAGTCCTCTAAATGCGCTAGGAATGCCTTAGAAACGGTCATTTTTCGGGACGCCCGTATGAACCACTCGAAACGGCATGGCGAGATCCTGCGGTTGCTGCAGGAGGAGGGGACCGTCACCATCGCCAGCCTGGCCGACAGGCTGGGCGTTTCGCTCGAGACC
>NZ_AYWQ01000223.1:0-350 GCF_000502415.1 Mesorhizobium sp. LNHC229A00 | reverse complement strand
CGAAGACCTAAGACGGCATGTAGACGACGTCGTCCGGAGGCAGACCGATTATCAAGATCGGCTAACGCGTAACTGTCTAGGCACATCGCGCGGCGAGATGCAGAACATTATCCTGTACCTTCGAGGTCAGGATAAAGTCCGTGTGGTGGGCCTTTGACTCGCCGCCGGCCAAGATTTCCTGCGCAAGCGTCGACAAGGGCGGCGAGCTGTTGGGTAAGGGCTTTCGCCGAGGCCCCCCTGCCCATAGACGCTATCCGACGCAGATTTGACATTTTGCTTTTCTTTCTTCGTTCCATTCGTGTCATCCACGAAATGAAAGTCGGTCGGCGGCTCCCGGCCCGCAACGAAGG
>NZ_AYWQ01000222.1:0-353 GCF_000502415.1 Mesorhizobium sp. LNHC229A00 | reverse complement strand
TCTGGTTCAGTTTGCCGGCGATCTCGCCTATCAAAGCATCTACGTTCAACGGATCCAGCGCGAGAGAGACGCTTGGCGTTCCAGTTTCAATAAGACGACTTAGCCCGATCGACGAAGCTATCAACACCAGAACGAAGGCGACGAACCAAACGCCTGAACGCAGGAGACTTAGCATGCGCGGGCTGGTCTGCTCCACCATCGACTCTGCCCTCGATTTTCGGGGTTTTCGTGCCGTATTCGTAATACTGATAGTTCATATATTTGTAGGCGTAGTTGTAATCGAACTTGTTCACTTGGAATTTCGACATCGCTGCCCCGATGACATTCGCTCCGGCTGCTCGTAGACGCTTCAG
>NZ_AYWQ01000221.1:0-356 GCF_000502415.1 Mesorhizobium sp. LNHC229A00 | reverse complement strand
CCTAGGGGAAAATCTCAAGCGGGCTTAGATCCTGCAAGAAACAGAGGGTCCTGTTTGGGGCCATGTATGGACGGCTCTCCGTTGGCAAGGGATTTGTGAGCTTTTGCAGTTGCTGGTTGGTGCGGCCATGTATCCGACCTGTAGGTGCGGCCTTTCATGTGCCGCTGGCCATAATGCCATTCGCGCGTTTCAGGTCCCGATCGAAAGCTCGCACTCATAGTGCACGGCCCCAGTGGGTTTTCCTGATCCGGCGGGTTCAACCGGCTTTGTGCATGAGCTCCTGTCCGCCCTTTCCAACCTCGTTGGCGATCCCGCGCCTTATCTTGTTCTATGCGATGACCGGCTCCCTGTAGCGC
>NZ_AYWQ01000220.1:0-357 GCF_000502415.1 Mesorhizobium sp. LNHC229A00 | reverse complement strand
GCAGCGCACGACGCCCTCAAGTTCGCCCTCCACCTCGAACGCAACCTTGCCGCAATGGCAGCTGCCTTTGTAGAGCATCAGTATCTTCCTGTCGCTGGCAGGTGCAAAGGCACGCTGGCCGGGTTATCCCTTCGGCAGTCCCAACGGCTGCTTGCCTTAAAGATGTTCCATTCTGGCGGAGTCCGACACCAACATGCAACCAATCCGCGACCGCCTCGAAATTATCATGTCACGTCTTGCGAATCGTGTGGCCGACGAGAAGGTCTTCACGAAGCTCTATGGCGAAGCGGCGCGGGTCGCGGCTGACGCCAGCGATGCCCGCAAGAGAGTGGGCGTGACACTCGGCCCGCTCGACGG
>NZ_AYWQ01000219.1:0-357 GCF_000502415.1 Mesorhizobium sp. LNHC229A00 | reverse complement strand
GCGACCGTTGCGATACACAGGCAAATGTCCGGGCTGGCCTTCGCTATCTGAAGTCACTCTATGACGAATTCGGGGACCCGCTGCTGATGCTGGCAGCATACAACGCCGGGCCCAATAGCGTCTACAAGGCCCAGGGTATTCCGGTGAATCCGGAGACGGCGGAATACATTGTGAAAATACTGAACCGCTGGAAGTTCGGCGGTGTGGTGAAGAAGTCCGCCCTGACCAAATCCGAGACGCTCGCGGCCGCTCCGCCAGCGAGCGAGGACGCTTGGCAGGGTGGTCATGTCATGGATTTCGGCAACTGAAAGGAGCCAAGGGTGGAATACAGGAAAGCGGGCAAATTTGCCCTGAAAC
>NZ_AYWQ01000218.1:0-359 GCF_000502415.1 Mesorhizobium sp. LNHC229A00 | reverse complement strand
CGTCATCGTCGATAATTTTTACTCGGCCGCCACTGGCGGGCAGGACATCCTGTCGTCGCGCGCGGGTAACAGGACCAAGTCGACCAAGCATCCGATCACCGAGGCGGTGAAAGGCATGGGCGTCAAATGGCTGCGCCATGTCGACCGCACCTACGATGTCGTCAAGATGCAGGACACGCTGCGCGAGGCGCTGACGACGGACGAGAAGGGGCCAAAAGTCATCGTCGCTTCGTCGGAATGCATGCTCAATCGCCAGCGTCGCGAAAAGCCGCTGGTCGACAAAGCGATCAACGGCGGCGAGCGTGTCGTCAAGCCGAAATTTGGCGTCGACGAAGACATCTGCACCGGCGACCATGCTT
>NZ_AYWQ01000217.1:0-359 GCF_000502415.1 Mesorhizobium sp. LNHC229A00 | reverse complement strand
AGAGGTGCCGACGATCTCGATCCCGATCTCCATCAGCGCATGGACGACCGACCAGGACTTCACACCGCCGGTGTTGAGCAGCACGCGCTTGCCTTCGAGCCTCGGCCGGTAGGCGGCTAGCTTCTTCCAAGCGATCGCCTCTTCCTCTGCAATCAATACCTCGGTGCGGCCGAGGATCTCCGGATCGGCACCCTTCTGCACGAGCAGCTGAGAGATTTGTCGGAGTGCTTCCGAGGTGTCGGTGATGCCGTAGAAGGATCCCTCGAAAAACGGGATGTCCCATCGCTCGTCCATCTTGCGTGCCAGATTGATGAGCGCGGTCGAGCACACCATCATAGCCGCCCGGGCGCGGTGCGCGC
>NZ_AYWQ01000216.1:0-360 GCF_000502415.1 Mesorhizobium sp. LNHC229A00 | reverse complement strand
GAGGCTGGCATGTATCGCCGCGTGGGCCAGGAATTCGCTTCCCACGATGTCGTCACGCATTCCAAGGACGAATACGTTCGCTACGAAGGCGCAAAGACCGTCCACACAAACACCGTGGAAGGCTTCTACAGCATCTTCAAGCGCGGCATGAAAGGCGTCTATCAGCATTGCGCGGAACACCATCTTCACCGCTATCTGGCAGAGTTCGATTTCCGCTACTCGAACCGTTCGGCCTTGGGCGTTGAAGACAATGTTCGCTCGCTGATCGCCTTGAAGGGTGCCGCTGGCAAGCGCCTGACCTTTCATGGGCCTCGTTACAGCGAAGCATGATCACTACCGGAAGCCGGTCCAACTGACGCT
>NZ_AYWQ01000215.1:0-361 GCF_000502415.1 Mesorhizobium sp. LNHC229A00 | reverse complement strand
ACTGTCGTGACCGACATTTTCGCCGAGCCGTTCTGCACCTGGCGCGAATGCGAGAGATAGATCAACGTCTCGTTGGTCTTGTCGTAGATGCGGTTCACCACCTGCTTCTTCCAGATCAGGCTGATGCCTTGCTTGAAAACCTCTTCGCCGCCTTCGCTTGTATCAATATCCCCGATGGTGATCGGACCGGTCTGACGGCAGGAGATCGAGGAATCGCTGGGATCCTCGAACCAGTTGCCCTTGTGCAGGCGGTCGATGACGCTGCGATCGAAATAGGAAACGTGGCAGGTGACGCCCTCCACTTTCGGATCCTTGATCGCCTCGACGATGATGTCGTTGCCGATCCAGTCGACGCCGACCT
>NZ_AYWQ01000214.1:0-363 GCF_000502415.1 Mesorhizobium sp. LNHC229A00 | reverse complement strand
CGATGGCATTGCTGTTCGAGCTGTTGCCGGCCGGATCGGTGACGACGGCGCGGAACTGATAGTCGCCGTCGGCCAGGCTGGTCTGCGTGGCAGTCGTCGAGGTCCAGTTGGTGCCGCCATCGGTCGAAACTTGATAGGTCACCGCGGTGCCGTTGGCATCCGCGTTGCCGCTCAGGCTGAGATCGAAGGTGCCGTCGGTGGTGACCGCCGGGGTGTTCGGCGTGCCGGTGTCGGTGAGGTTGGCAAAGGCCAGCGTGCCGGCGCTCGGCGCGGTGTTGTCGACCACGACCTCGATGGCATTGCTGTTCGAGCTGTTGCCGGCCGGATCGGTGACGACGGCGCGGAACTGATAGTCGCCGTCGG
>NZ_AYWQ01000213.1:0-364 GCF_000502415.1 Mesorhizobium sp. LNHC229A00 | reverse complement strand
CCTCAGGCACGCAGCGCTTCCTCGCCGAAAACGGCGTCGACGCGCAGAAGATCAACAAGGTCCTGGAAGGCCGCCCCCACATCGAAGACGCCATCCGCAACCGCCAGGTCCAGATCGTGTTCAACACAACGGATGGCCAGAAGGCGGTGTCGGACTCCAAATCGCTGCGCAGGGCGACGCTGATGCAGAAAGTGCCGTATTACACGACGTTGTCGGGTGCCGCGGCCGTGGCGGAAGCGATTGCGGCGTTGAAGGCGGGGAGTTTGGAAGTCAGGCCGCTGCAGGAGTATTTTGCCTGAGGTGATTGGCTCTCTTCTCCCCGTTCAACGGGGAGAAAGGTAGATCGGAAGAGCGTCGTGTAGGG
>NZ_AYWQ01000212.1:0-365 GCF_000502415.1 Mesorhizobium sp. LNHC229A00 | reverse complement strand
GACAAGCACCGGCTTTCCGGTGTCGAACAGGCTGCCGTTGATAACAAGGGGACCGACGTTAATGTCGTTGAGAAGTGCGGGGCCGACGATTGTCAGGTCATTGCAGATGGCCCGCTGTCGCACCGCGTCACCGATGCTGGCCTGATCGCAGTTGGCAATATCGACATCATAGCACCGCCACGTGGCTCTCAGCAGTTTGTGAATTTCCCTAGAAGTTTTTTCCAGACTGGTCGCGTCCTGCGAAAATCTCTCGATTTGCCTGTACCGTCTTTCCAGTCTGGCAATGGCCTGTGCGCGTTGCGTAGGCCACGCGGGGATGCCATCGCCTAGCAGCGGAGGCGACATAACGAGCGGCGGAGGCGACA
>NZ_AYWQ01000211.1:0-365 GCF_000502415.1 Mesorhizobium sp. LNHC229A00 | reverse complement strand
GACGGGGAGAGGGGCGCTGTCGTCGCCGGTTTCGCCAATCATCATCGTGGTAGCAGGAAGGGCGCCGGCGCTGCGGCCAGCCTCCTACTCCCCGTCACTATACGGGAAGAAGTGCCCGGCAGGGCGATGAGGGTCAGCGCCAACCCCGACAATCGATTTAAAACGATTGCTTCAAGCGGTAGGGCAGTGCACCCGGCCCATCGCGGCTGGGAGATATACCGATGACCTTCGACTGGCCAACCGCCCTCCCGCTGATCTTTGCCGGCCTGATGGGCCTTGCAATCCTGATCTACGTCATCCTCGACGGCTTCGACCTCGGCATCGGCATCCTGTTCGCCGCCGCCGAAGACACTGAGCAGGACACC
>NZ_AYWQ01000210.1:0-367 GCF_000502415.1 Mesorhizobium sp. LNHC229A00 | reverse complement strand
GTTCTTGTCCTCTGGGTCAATCAGAACCATAGAGTCCGAAGGGAAGAACCTCGTGATTGCCGGGCTGCCGTAATAGATCGGCATTGTTTCAGCAACGAAGCAGTCCATAAGCTTCTCTGTAAAGTAGTAATCAGCACGAGTATTCTCGAACGCTATACTGTAACGGTAAGGTGCGAGTGCGTTCCATTTATCTCCAATCAGCCGAAAACCTCGGCCGAACAGGTCAAAATCGAGCTCCTTTCTCAGTCGTTCCAGAAACGCCAGCCGATATCGATGTCCTTTAAGCAGGGCGATGTCACTGGTAATCCATGAGAGCCGAAGCGGCTTATCCACGACTTCGCTGACCAGAAGTTGGTCATATGTCTTG
>NZ_AYWQ01000209.1:0-367 GCF_000502415.1 Mesorhizobium sp. LNHC229A00 | reverse complement strand
GTCCGCCCGCACATTTGAGCTTCAAGCCGCAGCTGGGTCGTCAGGGTGGCACGTCATTTGCAGTAGTACCCTTGGTGAGGCCCGCCGCGGAGGTGAAAAGGGTGATTGTACAAAAATGTTGTATGACCTCTGGGAGTGATAACTACTTAAAAAATGTGACAGCAAGTCTCAACCACACCTAAATTCTCCTAGGCATTAGCGCACGGCAGGTGCAGCAACACTCCTAAATTAAGCTTGATTCTCTATCAATCGTTTGCTTAGCAAAAATCATTTATCGGTCTCGATTCCTTTTACTATTTAGACGGAGATCAACAATGACCATTGGGAGCCTCCTCCTCGGCTCAACTGCGGCACTGATCGCCGCTTC
>NZ_AYWQ01000208.1:0-374 GCF_000502415.1 Mesorhizobium sp. LNHC229A00 | reverse complement strand
CGTGTCGCCATGATAGCTGTGCTCCATGACGACGATGCGAGAGCGCGCCGCGCCGATGTTGCGGAAATAACTGAGTGCCATCTTCAGCGCTACTTCGACCGAGGTCGAGCCACTGTCGGAATAGAACACCCAGTCGAGTCCAGCGGGAGCGAGGCCGACAAGCGCCTTGGCCAAGCGCTCTGCCGGCTCGTGCGTGAAGCCCGCAAAGATAATCTGGTCGAGGCTCGACGCGGTTGTCTCGATTGCCTTCATGATGCGGGGATGGCGGTGGCCATGTGTGACGACCCACCAGGAGGAGATGGCGTCCAGGATGCGGGCGCCGTCGGCCCTGCGGAGATAGGCGCCTTCAGTCCGGACGATTTCTGGGATCGCAG
>NZ_AYWQ01000207.1:0-381 GCF_000502415.1 Mesorhizobium sp. LNHC229A00 | reverse complement strand
CATGACGGCCTGCAGATGCGCGACGGCTTCGCGCTTGGCGGCGGGCCCTACCATTTTTTTGACAGAAGCTCGCGCAATGCCGAGGCTTCGAGCATCTGGTCGGCGAGCAGCTTCTTCAGCCTGGCGTTCTCGTCTTCCAGAGCCTTCAGCCGCTTGGCGTCAGAGACGTCCATCCCGCCATACTTGGCCTTCCAGTTATACAGCGTCGCCTCCGAGACCCCGTGCTTGCGGGCAAGATCGCCCGCCTTCGCACCCGCGTCATGCTCGCGCAGAACCGCGATGATCTGCTCTTCCGTAAACCGCTTTCTCTTCATCAGTCCGTCCTTCAATCAAGGCCCGGACTCTAATCTCAGATGGAGGAAATTCTCAGTGGCAGGTCAG
>NZ_AYWQ01000206.1:0-382 GCF_000502415.1 Mesorhizobium sp. LNHC229A00 | reverse complement strand
GTTCCCAGGCTTGGGATCGAGCGCCCGAATCTCATGCATCATGTCGAGAAGGTCTTCTTCATCGACGCCGCAATGCTGCTTCAGCGCCTCAAAATCGCGTCGCGCAAGCATTTCAAGATTGGCAACCAAAGCTGCCATTGCCGGGTCGAGCCGATTTCGCTGGCGCAACTGGATCTCGAGGCATTCTCTGAGATTTCGCGCAAAAACTCCCGGTGGATCAAATTGCTGCAACGCCCCGAGAACCCGTTCCACAACAGCCTCACGGACATTCAGGCTCTCGGCCAGCTCCAAAAGGTTTGCCCGAAGATAGCCAGTGTCTTCCAGATCGGCGGCAAGCTGGTGAGCGATCAGCCGCTCCTTTGATGTGAACGCAGTGAGGGCG
>NZ_AYWQ01000205.1:0-382 GCF_000502415.1 Mesorhizobium sp. LNHC229A00 | reverse complement strand
GCCCCCATAAAGGGGGTAACCCAAGCGGCGATTGTCGAGACGGAAGCTCAGTTCAGCGGAATGTCGTTCTCAGCCTTGCTCGCCTGGTAGTCACGCGACAGCTCATCGTAGCGCGCCGAGATTCTCCCGATCCGCTCCTCCAGCCGCTGGCGTTCGGCCCCGGGCAGCGCCCTCACCAACCCGTGGATCGAAAAACTTTTCCAATAGGCATTCTCGGCATTGTAGCCGCCGGGATCGAGGGTGAAGACCTCTTTGAGAATTTTGAGATCATGCGGGATGGCAAAACTTTCGCGCGAATCCTCGTGGCTGAACAAATAGTAGAAGTTGTCGAAGCCGGCCCAGGTGATCGCCGACAGGCAGAGCGAGCATGGCTCGTGTGTGG
>NZ_AYWQ01000204.1:0-384 GCF_000502415.1 Mesorhizobium sp. LNHC229A00 | reverse complement strand
CTCGGTCAGTTCCTCAACGGTGCCGATACCGCCCGGCAAGGCCACAAAGGCATCCGCATACTCGAACATGAGCTGCTTGCGGATGCTCATGTCGGGAACTGAAATCGTCTGGCATCCCGATGACAGCATCCTCATCCGCTCGACCAGGAACTGCGGAGTGATGGCGACTACGGTTCCACCCGCTTGTGCAGCGGCAATGGCAACCTGGCCCATCAGGCCGTCACAGCCTCCCCCATAGACCAGGCGAATGCCGGCCGCGGCAATTGCCTCGCCAAGGATGGTGGCGCAGCGGGCGTGGTCGGGATCGTTGCCAAGCATGGCGCCGCCGAAAACGCAGATCGTGCCGATGCGTCGCTGCGAGGGATAGGAGCGGCCGATCTGTTC
>NZ_AYWQ01000203.1:0-387 GCF_000502415.1 Mesorhizobium sp. LNHC229A00 | reverse complement strand
AATTGTTGCCCATTGGCCATACCCTTCATCTCAGCGCGGGGGTCGTTCGGCCTCCAACTTCTTTCCTACTGAATCTGTCATAGATGCCGAAATAGTCCGTTGGCAGAAAGCTTTCAGGGAATGAATATGTGATCTGCGGAACCTTCTGCAGTCCGCCTGCGGATCAGGGCAGAGATCGAAGAGCCCTTCGTTCCGGCAGAAGGATGGCAGAAGGGTTTGCAGACCCCATTCCGATTTGTTCCAGGCGCCGGTCTGCTGTCGACAGGCGCGCCAATTTCCGAGCTGCTTTGAGCGCGCGGTCACCTTGCGCACTGCCATCCAGGATTGACGGTGCATTCATCGTCCAGGGCAATGCCAGAGTCTGCTTCCGGCCCTTCCATTTGCCTG
>NZ_AYWQ01000202.1:0-393 GCF_000502415.1 Mesorhizobium sp. LNHC229A00 | reverse complement strand
CCGGCCGCCGCGAATGAGACCCACTCGATCTCCGGCGACGATTTTGTTGGTCAGTTCGACGACGCCATGGCCGATGTCGACGTGGATTTTGACGTTCAGGCCGATGAGCCAGAGGCTTTTGAGGAGCCGCGAGCGCATGAGTTGCTTGCCGATGTCATCGGCACGAAGGACGAGATTCCAGGCGCTGAAGCCATTTCGATTGACGCTTTCGACTTGGATTTGGACGAGGCGTTTGCAGAGCCCGCCGAAGAGCCCGTCGCCGGAATTGCAGCGGCTCCCGCGCTGCCGATGGCGCCCGCGGCAGCCATCGCGTCGCCAGTGCAGGCGCCCATCACGGACGAACGAAGCCTCGAAGACGAGTTGAACGCGCTTCTTGGCGCCATGACCGCGCGC
>NZ_AYWQ01000201.1:0-399 GCF_000502415.1 Mesorhizobium sp. LNHC229A00 | reverse complement strand
GCACCCTCCCGGGATTGCTCCAGCCCTGCTCGGATACGAATGATGGCCTCGCTCCATTCCGACACCCCGGTCAGATCGAGACTCACCCGCTCAAACTGCGCGACACTGGTGAGCCTCTCCTCTATCTCGACGGAGCGATCGTCGCGAATGGTGACCAGCGTAACCGACTTCTCGCCCGCCTCATTGATGTCCCGCCCCTGCGGGATCCCTGGCATCACCAGCGTGCTCGCACCGGAATACACCTGGCGAACGTGAATGTGGCCAAGCGCCCAATAGTCAAAGCCGTGGCCGTGCAGGTCGGCGACGCTGCAAGGTGCATAAACGTCATGGCCTGGGGAGCCGGCCAGGCTCGTATGCATGATGCCGATGTTCGCAGCTCCTTCCTGTGGGGCGGCATAT
>NZ_AYWQ01000200.1:0-402 GCF_000502415.1 Mesorhizobium sp. LNHC229A00 | reverse complement strand
GACATGGGGACGAGCATTCGCGCGCTCCTACTTTCGCAGGTGGAAGGCTACCCCCTTTGACTCTCTTGCCTGGAACATCCAGCTGTCGAAAGATCAGCGATCGGACAGCTCGCTGTATCCGCGTCACAGGGCCAAACCAAGCGGGAACTTGTCGGCATGCAGGTGTCTCTGCCGGGATTGCTAATATGCGCGGCTATTTTGGTCACGTCCTACTATTCAAGGGGAATGCTGATCTCGGCTTGATCGTTTCCCAGGCTTTCGGCGCGACCGCGGTCATGACACTGACCTTTCTGGGCGGGTCATCTCCGTTGATCTATACTATGTTCGCGGCCTTGCTTGTCACGGCCGTCGCCGCAAGACGCCGTATCTGGCTTGATCTTGGACTCGTGTTCGGAAGCATCC
>NZ_AYWQ01000199.1:0-403 GCF_000502415.1 Mesorhizobium sp. LNHC229A00 | reverse complement strand
GGGTCTTGTCCGTCAGACCGAGGAGGCGAATCGCCTCAAGAAGTCGCAATGTACCGATACCGTCCGCGTTCGCTGTGTACTCAGGTGTTTCGAACGACACCTGGACATGGCTCTGAGCAGCCAAGTTGTAAATTTCATCTGGCTGAGATTCCTGAACCACGCGGATGAGGTTAGTCGAATCAGTGAGATCACCGTAATGCAAGACTAGGCGCGGATCGGATTCGTGCGGGTCTTGGTAGAGGTCTTCGATACGACCCGTGTTGAAGGAAGAGGAACGTCGCTTAATCCCATGAACGACATAGCCTTTTTTGAGAAGAAGACGGGCAAGATAGGCACCATCCTGTCCAGTTATGCCCGTAATAAGAGCAACTTTCCTGCTATCACCCATTCTATTCCTGCTCTA
>NZ_AYWQ01000198.1:0-406 GCF_000502415.1 Mesorhizobium sp. LNHC229A00 | reverse complement strand
ACCCGCTTCGCGGTCGACGTTGGTGCAGGGGTGGCGGATGGTACCGAGCGGAAACGAATTCTTGCCATTGGTCCAGGTAATATCGGCCGGCAGGCGTATGCCTGTATGAGGCACCGTCAGCGAGAACACCTGCGTCGTCAGTGCCGCCGGTTCGTCGCCCAGCGGTTGGAATTGCATGACGGCGCCCGAGCGTGGCTCCTGATAGGTGGCGTGGCTCAGGAGGCATTCCTTGGCGCCCGCCGCTTGCACGAGCCCGAGCGAACCCAGGACAACAAAGGCCAGTTTGCGAATGATCATCGAAATCTCGGGCATGTGTCAATGAAGCAAGGCCGGCTGCGTGCCGGGCCGCACAGTCGCATCATCCGTGCAAAACCATAAGCGAAATCCGGACCGCTGCGTTTATCTG
>NZ_AYWQ01000197.1:0-409 GCF_000502415.1 Mesorhizobium sp. LNHC229A00 | reverse complement strand
TGACCTGCAGGTCCGCGAACACCCGATCCCACCCGATGGCAAGAGGCATTCCCGGTCGCGCGCAACGGAACAGTGTTCCGGTGATCGGGAGCACCGTTCTCGGCTGCTCCAACCAACGGAAGAAGGCCTGCGCACGCAAGACTTCCTGCAATTCCAGCTTGATGCGAAAGCTGGTTGCGTTGAATTGTCCCCGGGAAAAGTGGTCGATGGCGTGGGCAAGACGAGCTTCCTGGCCGACCTTGACCGTGAGCTTCGCCAAAACACGGCAAGCCATTCTATAGGGTGACATGCGGTTGGACCGGACCCGACGCAAGGTGCGGGTGATTGTCTCCCAGGGACGGCTCCGCTCGCCAGCCAGGCTGGTGTCGAGGATACCGACAAACTTCACGGACCTTCCCTCCTTCAGCAG
>NZ_AYWQ01000196.1:0-412 GCF_000502415.1 Mesorhizobium sp. LNHC229A00 | reverse complement strand
TGATCGTCTCCGATCACGGCACCGAGTTCACCTCGAACGCCATCCTCGCCTGGTCGAAGGATCGCGGAATCGAATGGCACTACATCGCGCCGGGCAAGCCTATGCAGAACGGTTACGTCGAAAGTTTCAACGGCCGGATGCGCGACGAGCTGTTGAACGAGAGCCTGTTCTTCGGCCTCGACCACGCTCGAAGCGCCATCGCCGAATGGAGAGAGGACTTCAACACCGCCAGGCCACATTCCTCGCTCGGCTACCAGACCCCAGCAGCCTATGCCAAGGTCATCACCGCAACCGGCTTCGACGCTGTGCCGATCGAAGGCTCCGCGCCTCCGCCGGTTGCTCAACCCGCGCCACAAGGCGTAACAGAAACGGCCAAGGCTCTAATCGCCACTGGATGACACTTCAGTGGCAG
>NZ_AYWQ01000195.1:0-412 GCF_000502415.1 Mesorhizobium sp. LNHC229A00 | reverse complement strand
CCGCTACCGCGACGAGTTCCTCGAACTGATGCGCTCGGGCACGGTCGACATCGTCTTTGCCAACAGCCATGAGATCAAGTCGCTCTACCAGACCTCGTCCTTCGACGAAGCGGTGGCGCAGATCCGCAAGGACTGCAAGATCGCCGCCGTCACACGCTCGGAAAAAGGCTCGGTTATCGTGCGCGGCGACGAGACCGTCACCATCCAGGCGACGACGATCCGCGAGTTGGTCGACACCACCGGCGCCGGCGACCTCTATGCCGCCGGTTTCCTGCATGGCTACACGCAGGGACGCAACCTCAAGACCTGCGGCGACCTTGGCTCGCTGGTGTCCGGCCTGGTGATCCAGCAGATCGGCCCAAGGCCGAGGGAGAATTTGCGCCGCGAGGCGGAACGGGCTGGGTTGCTGTAG
>NZ_AYWQ01000194.1:0-414 GCF_000502415.1 Mesorhizobium sp. LNHC229A00 | reverse complement strand
AATGGCGAGCAGGAGTTGTTCCTGGGGACAAACGAATCTACTTACATCCCCTGCGGCCATAAGCATCGGCTCGAGAACCCAGGCAGAATTGACCTGGTTATCATTGAAGTGCAGAGCGGCGATTATCTCGCCGAGGATGATATCGTTCGCTTCGACGACGAATATGGTCGAACGTAGATATCAGCACAAAAATCTGCGAGCCGTCGCTCGAGGATCTCTGTCGTGGGTTCTTGGCATGACATTTGAGCCTGTCATAGTTCCGCCCCGCATTCAAATCACCCACTCCATCGTGGTCGAAAATATCGATGAGCGCTTGACAGCGCGCCGTCCGCGGTAACGAAGTCGTCCGATCTTTCTTAGGCGGACGCTCGCGATAGCCGTTGCGCTGGGCCGTGCGCAACGGGTTCTTCTTGC
>NZ_AYWQ01000193.1:0-415 GCF_000502415.1 Mesorhizobium sp. LNHC229A00 | reverse complement strand
TTCAATGGCTGCAGTCGCATCGTCGACCAGTTTCGTACCGGCCTCCGCGAGCTTCCTGAACGTCTCGAAGCCGAACCGGTGGATGTCTTGACAGAGCGACCAACCGCCCGGTCGTGAAAAGCAATCGTCCGAAGCGCCCATGGGTTTCATCTCAATCATTGGCGGTGTCACCAGGCCGGAGCGCTCCTCGATCCTAAGCCCGACGGCCGTGTAGAACATATCGAGCCTCCACAGCACGTCCGGATCGGGATCGCCGATGATGGGGATCGCACGGCGCTGTTTTCTGGTAACAATGAAGTCGGCCAGCAGTTCGGCATCCGATTTGCCTTCCCACGAGCCGTAGGAGTCTTGAGCAAGATCAGCCGCACGAGGCATCTGACGAACGGTGTGGCAAGCGCCTCGTCGTCGTAGACGG
>NZ_AYWQ01000192.1:0-416 GCF_000502415.1 Mesorhizobium sp. LNHC229A00 | reverse complement strand
AATTTCCGAGAGCGATGATGACCTGGCGAGGAAAGCTGCTTCACGTCCATATCGCGCCTGCCGCCTCCTATGAAATGGAGGAGCTGGCGCAGGCGCAGCTTATTGCCGGCCAAGGCATTGTCGGAGACCGCTACTACCTGGGGACGGGGACCTATTCGGCGCGTCCCGACGTTCGGGAGGTGACATTGATCGAAGCTGAAGTTCTGGACGCCATCGCGAAGGGCGAGCCCAGGATTCCGGGCTTCAAGGCCAAGCTCGGACCCGAAGATCACCGGCGCAATCTGACGACACGAGGCGTTCCGCTTAGCCATCTTGTCGGCAAACGCTTCCGGGTCGGGGAAACGATTCTCAGGGCCGCCCGGATGAATGTGCCGTGCAAGTATATCGAGGAGTTGCTCGGGCTTCCGGGTCTCTAC
>NZ_AYWQ01000191.1:0-417 GCF_000502415.1 Mesorhizobium sp. LNHC229A00 | reverse complement strand
GCGGCGTGCTGTCGCTGATGGCGCTAGCGCGCGGCAGTTTCCCCAAGCGCTCGGCGCTGATGCTCGGCATCGGCATCGTCGGGGCATCGCTTTTCTTCGGTGATGCCGTCATCACACCGGCGATATCGGTGCTGTCGGCGGTCGAGGGCATGAATGTCGTCACGCCGACCTTCCAGCCCTATGTCGTGCCGCTGACACTGGTCATTCTTGCCATGGTGTTCGCGGTGCAGCGCTTCGGCACGGGCGGGGTAGGATTGGTGTTCGGCCCGGTGACGGCGGTGTGGTTCCTGGCAATTGGCCTTTCCGGGCTCAACCACATCATCGCCGATCCAGAAATCCTGTGGGCGGTGAGCCCGCACTACATCGTCGCCTTCCTGATCAATTCGCCCGACGTCGCTTTCGTGACCATTGGCGCCA
>NZ_AYWQ01000190.1:0-419 GCF_000502415.1 Mesorhizobium sp. LNHC229A00 | reverse complement strand
TCGATGATGTCGGCGGCAAAGCCGGTCGATCCAGCCAACAGCAGCGCCGTGGCCGAAATCAGCAATCTTGAACCAATCTTCATGTAAGCCCCTCTCCAAATTACCGTTTTATGTTTCGCTAATGCATAGCATGGGAGCATGAACGCGCAGAAGCGCTAAATCGTGACATGCTGCTGCGTGTGTGTTGCGTCGTCGTAGAGGATGTTGATGGTGCCGGCAGCAGGTGCGTTCTGCAGTACAGCCACATCCACGAAGTTAGCCGCGTTGCCTGAGCCGCTGGTGTCGACGCTTACCGTGCTGGTCGCGCTGTTGTAATGCACGTAGTCGGCGATATTGCCGGCCGGTGCCTTATCGAACAGCGTCGTCAGGTCGATCTTGTCGCCCTCGGTGCCATGGTAGTCGGCGATCAGATCCTTGAT
>NZ_AYWQ01000189.1:0-423 GCF_000502415.1 Mesorhizobium sp. LNHC229A00 | reverse complement strand
CCAGCTTCTGGATCCGCTCCTGCAGCGCTGTCCGCGACACGCCGAGCTGTCGTGCCAGTGACGCGACCGGCTCACGCGCGTTCTTCTGCATCAGCGCGAGCAACTGACGATCCTTCTCGGTCAATTCCACCAACAAAACCTCTCGCTCGATCCGCTTACTAACCACCGCGCGATCCTATCGGCTGAACAGCCCTCGCGACAATCCGCAATACTGGCAGCGGCGAACGGAACAGGCCAACATTTCCGGCACTTTGTCGTCTCAAGGGACGCAATGACTGCGCGATCGCCATTATCCCGCATTTCGCCGGGTGGAACCCTTCTTTTTGCGACCTGACTGTCTGGGGTCACAAACGCCGGTCCATCAGGGGGAATCAGCTTTGGCTGTGATGGGCAACGTCCGAAACCGATTCGGTTGAACCCGTC
>NZ_AYWQ01000188.1:0-425 GCF_000502415.1 Mesorhizobium sp. LNHC229A00 | reverse complement strand
GTCGTTTTGTGCAGAGCCCAGAAGCCCCTCGATGCTGGAGAAGGTGTCGCCTTCGGCATCGCCGCCGTGCGCCACACCGGTCGTCAGGCTGACATTCACGCCAGCCGCCGAGGCCGCATAGCTGGCCGTGTCGGTACCGGCATCACCGATGAGCGCGTCGGCGCCGCCGAGTCCCGCCAAGGTGTTGTTGCCGGTGTTGCCGGTGATCACGTTGGCGAGCGCATTGCCGGTGCCGGCCAGGTTGCCCGTCCCCGTCAGCGTCAGGTTCTCGACACTCCCAATGACGTGCACAGCATCGGAAAGGTTGAAAGCAATCGACGAGCGAACCAGATCAGTGCCGTCACCGCCGGTCTCGTCCACGATGTCTCCGGTGTTGTCGACGACGTAGATGTCATTGCCTGTGCCGCCGACCATGGTGTCGGCAC
>NZ_AYWQ01000187.1:0-426 GCF_000502415.1 Mesorhizobium sp. LNHC229A00 | reverse complement strand
GCAAAGCCGGCAATGGCCTTTGAATATGGATGACGCGAATGCGCGGCCAAATCGGCAGCGATTGCCAGCATGGCGGGATCAATAGACGACGCGTTGACCAGAGTGGGCTGGCCAAGCGTGAGCGTACCGGTCTTGTCGAACACCGCCGTGTCGATTGTCGCCAGACGTTCCATGGCCGAGCCGTCCCTAACCATGATGCCGTTCTCGAACAGGCGCCGTGCTGCGACCACCTGGACGATTGGAACGGCGAGGCCAAGCGCGCAAGGGCACGTGATGATGAGAACAGCGATGGCGATCGTCATCGCCCGGTGCCAGTCGCCGGTCGCCGCCATCCAGCCCAGGAACGTTGCCAAGGCGGTGAGATGAACCATCGGCGCGTAGAGTGCCGACACGCGGTCGGCGATACGGCGATACCGGGCGCGACCA
>NZ_AYWQ01000186.1:0-427 GCF_000502415.1 Mesorhizobium sp. LNHC229A00 | reverse complement strand
GAGACCTGCTGCAGAGCGGCATCGTCGCCGATGCGCTCATAGAGGGGCGTGCTGCCCACGACATCAGCTAAGAGGACTGCGGCTAGAAGTCTTTCCTGATCCATCGATCTCGTATCCGCATCGAGAACACAGTGTATATAGCACACCAAAGTTGCCTTTAACTTATCTAATTGCGCGCTCGGGCCGGGACGGTGCTTCGGCGTGATCGTCTCGGACAGAGAGGCGTCTGCTTTCGCTCATCTCGCCAAATCACGCATCGGATCTGCACGAGGCGCCGGAAGCGGATCGTGTGCGCCTGATCACTTCGCGCAGCTCGATGGGCTTGTAATAGCGCGTGACGTTGCAGCGCGCGGCGGATGTCCGCCACCTGCCCGCGTCATGGGCATGCGTCAGGGTCCAGGCTGCTCCCCTCGGCCACTTGTCGGGT
>NZ_AYWQ01000185.1:0-433 GCF_000502415.1 Mesorhizobium sp. LNHC229A00 | reverse complement strand
TCAAGGCCGATTACAGGGCCGCCTCGTCCAACTCGCCGCGGAGCCGAAGCCCCACATAGATGAGATCGGCCAAACTGCCGCCCTTCAGATGTGACAGGAGCCAAAGCCGCTGCTGGGGGAATGACAGCGGCACCCGCGACCGACGCGGCAGAGCTTCAATTGCCGCGTTCGCACCCAGTGCAGCGTCTGTCGGATTGATTTGGATTGTTCGAGCAAGCTTCATGTAGACCTCCTCGGTCGGAGAGTGCGTTGCCTACGGTCGTAATCGATCTTCGCCGTGTTTCATGCAATCGGCGTGCCACCGGAAAAGCTGAGCGAGCAAGAGGGGCAAAACCACACGTTTCATGCCGCAACGCGGAGGGCATACACCTCATTGTGTCGGGGTCCGAACAGGAATGTCTTCAACCGGACGGCTGGCACAGAGGTGCCGTCC
>NZ_AYWQ01000184.1:0-433 GCF_000502415.1 Mesorhizobium sp. LNHC229A00 | reverse complement strand
ATCCGGCCATGATCGCCTTGATCGAAAAGTTGTCGCGCGACGCGGTCGCCGACGGCTGGCCTGGCCTTCTGATTGGCGATATCGCGCAGCCACGCGGCGGCCCGATGACGACGGGCCATGCCTCGCACCAGATCGGCCTCGACGCCGACATCTGGCTGACGCCAATGCCTGACCGCACGATGACCAGGGCACAGCGCGAAAACATGAGCGCCACCTTGATGGTCGACGAAAAGACGCATCTGGTGAAAGACGCGCTGTGGACGCCGCAGCACACGGCGTTGCTCAAGCGGGCAGCGAGCTATCCGCAGGTCGAGCGCATCCTCGTCAATCCGGGCATCAAGAAAAAACTTTGCGATACCGTTAAGGGCGACCGCTCCTGGCTGCGCAAGATCCGACCGTTCTGGGGCCACGACTATCATTTCCACATGCGCAT
>NZ_AYWQ01000183.1:0-436 GCF_000502415.1 Mesorhizobium sp. LNHC229A00 | reverse complement strand
CCCGGGGAGGCCATGGGGATCGTCGGGGAATCAGGCTGCGGCAAGTCTACGGTTTCGCTTGGTGTCATGCGCGACCTTCCCGGTCTCGGAAAGATCGTCGGGGGCCGCATCAAATTCCAAGGTAGGGACATGGGGGAAATGTCCGAGGAGGAGCTCCGTGCGATCCGCGGTAACAAGATAGCGATGGTCTATCAGGAGCCCATGGCAAGCCTGAACCCAGCCATGAGGGTCGGCGAGCAACTTACGGAAGTGCCCCTGCTTCACGACAAAGTGTCGACGCAGGAGGCGTATCGGCGCTCGCTTGAAATGCTGAAGGCGGTCCGCCTCCCCGATCCGGAGCGCATCATGCGCTCCTACCCTCACCAGCTTTCCGGCGGTCAGCAGCAGCGCATAGTAATAGCCATGGCGTTGCTCTCCAAACCGGCGCTCCTCCTCC
>NZ_AYWQ01000182.1:0-734 GCF_000502415.1 Mesorhizobium sp. LNHC229A00 | reverse complement strand
TGCCGGCGTGAAGCGGGTGGTCGTCGTCATGGACCATACCAACAAGGCAGGGGAGTCGAAGGTGCTAAAGGCCTGCACGCTGCCGCTGACGGGCCAGGGCGTGGTCGATCGGATCATCACCAACCTTGGCGTGCTCGACGTCGTCGAAGGCGGTTTAAAGCTCGTTGAACTTGCCGACGGCATCACTGACAGCGAGCTGCGCAGCGCAACCGAAGCAACGATGGTTGACTGATCTACCACGGCCTTTAGTGCAGGCTAGACGTTACCGAGCCCTATCGACATCGGAGGTGCTACCCTGAGCACTCCATCCATCAGCAGCAATCAAGGACGGATTTCTCCGAAATTTGCAATAGTGGGTGCGCTTTCGCTCGGTTTCCTATTTCTTTCTCGTCGGATCAGGTTGCGACTTGTCTAACCATCTGGCTCCGGTCGGAATNGCGGACACGCCTAGATCGGCGGATACGAGGCCCGCAACCGCGCCGACGTCACGAACCTCTGTGACGGTCCCGAGTTGAATTTCGGCAATTTGCAGAGCGCGATCCACACACGTGCGAATGCTGCTCAAAGGATCGAATGCGACGAAGTCTTCCCCGGCCAAGTCGTTCCAGGACACTGTTTCCATGTTCGCAAATCTGTGAGATTTCGAGCATATGCAGATCAGTCTATCCGCCACGATCCGTTCGCAGACCAGCCGTCCTTTCGCCTTTGGAAAGGAAGTGATGCCAAAATCGACT
>NZ_AYWQ01000181.1:0-436 GCF_000502415.1 Mesorhizobium sp. LNHC229A00 | reverse complement strand
CTCGATGGGTTGGCTTGGTCGGCAAGGTGGTCGATTTCGTTAAAGGTCAGGACCAGAATGCCACGAGCTCTCGCAGCCAGGATGCGGTGACGTGACGACACCCCGTCAGGAACCGACTGCTAAACCAGCCTTGGTTGGCGCTCAATAGAATGTGACGTCCCGATCCACGATGAAACTGATTTGCCGCAAACGTGTCGATCCTCGCGTCAGTCGATCCGTGTAATAGTACCCGGAGAGCTCCAACGCCTTTGTTTTGGCGAGAGTCACCTCGCGGATATCAAATATGGTCGTGCCCGTGTAGGCGCCGTAGCCAACTGTCTTTGGCTTTGCCCGGTATGAATAATAAAGCTTGAACTGGCCGCTTTCCATCACCGGCGTCGCCTCCAGCGTTACCGACTTGGCAGACGCGGTATGCATGTCGATCTCGGTGTGCAAT
>NZ_AYWQ01000180.1:0-438 GCF_000502415.1 Mesorhizobium sp. LNHC229A00 | reverse complement strand
AACGGTTCCGATTTGCGTGTGTCCTAGATGTTCCTAGATGTTGCCCAAATGTGTGTATTGGGTCACTTTTTATTACAGACTATAAAGGCCATACCATAAATGCTGGCTAGAGGTTTAAACTTTATTTGGATGAGTTTTTGCCAGCGCGCGCGAAAAAGGTCTCCGTAGGGGGAGTCGCGAAGATATGGCTTTTGTATCCCGTACAACGCCCATACCATCTGGGCGAATCGCCTAGCGCTCTGGCGAGGGAAATCGCTGCGCTCCGCAAAACGAGGCTAGATATAACCGGTTATGTCGTGGGTAGAAACGTTGGTGGCGCGGGACCCAATCCATTAAGTAGTTGTTTTTATTGTATTATTTCGGATAATTGGCGGAGAGAGCGGGATTCGAACCCGCGTTACGGTCTCCCGTAAACACACTTTCCAGGCGTGCGCCTTC
>NZ_AYWQ01000179.1:0-445 GCF_000502415.1 Mesorhizobium sp. LNHC229A00 | reverse complement strand
GTTCCCCGGCCGCTTGCGCTGTGCTGCCCTGTGCTCAGCCTCCATGATCACCCCAGTGCCGCCGAGGCGGCTGGCAGCCTGCTTCACGATTTCCGTCTGGAGCGCAAACACATCCTCCGCCGGTCGATCCCAGCGATCGGACCAGATATGGACGCCGGTTTTAGCGTCAATAAGCTGAGCGGTCACGCGGATTTGATCGGCTGCGCGCTGGACGGAGCCTTCAAGGATATATCGCACTTTCAGATCAGCGCCGACCTGACGGACGTCGATGGGCTTTCCGGCGTAGACCGCAGTGGAATTTCGAGCAATTACATAAAACTCAGGAAACCCGGCAAGATCGGTGATGAGGTCCTCGGTTATGCCGTCGGCTAGCCTCCCCGAGGATTCGTCGCCACCAATGTTGTCGAAGGGCAAAACTGCTATAGCTGGCTTGTCAATGGCGTTA
>NZ_AYWQ01000178.1:0-450 GCF_000502415.1 Mesorhizobium sp. LNHC229A00 | reverse complement strand
CGATGTCGGGGCGTGGCACGGAGCCGGCCTCGGCGATGGTCACATTGGAGAAATCAGGCGTCCCGCCCGGTCGCACTTCCGGCTCCGGAACGTGAAACCGCAACATCCCAGCATCGGCCATGACCTCGAGTCCTCCAATGTTGCCTGGGTGGGATATTTGCATATCCGCGCCGCCAGTGCGAATGCGTCGGGGAGGCGGTTCCAGCCGCGCCGGCCGATCCGGCTTCCCGCGTTCAAGATGAAGATATGTCCGCGAAATTTCTTGTCGATGTTGGGCGGCCGCGCGCAATTTGGCGTATGGTTCCGCGCTGGTTGCCGCAAGAGAAGGTGATTGGTGCTGGACTTTGCGGTTCGCCGACGTTGGCGATCCGAGCAGGAAGACGTTCACTCTCTCCCAGCATCATGCTAACCACCCTCCATGGCACAGAAGAAGGCATATGAGGTCGACGG
>NZ_AYWQ01000177.1:0-453 GCF_000502415.1 Mesorhizobium sp. LNHC229A00 | reverse complement strand
CAGACGTGTGCTCTTCCGATCTAATCGCCAGCGAAGACTAGGTCGACTGACGACCAGCATCCGCACAGTCGTTGGCGTCGCCAGCCGGTTCAGCCTCGCGGATCTTCCCGATCGATAAGGACCCGCTCGGCGGAGCCGTCAAGATCTTCGTATTGGCCGCTCTTCAAGGTCCACAGGAAGCCCCGGTCCAAGCCCCACCAAAACAGGCAGCGGCCATCGCATTTCCGTCAGGACGGGCGTCTTGCTGCCGACAGCGTGCTCGCCAACCATGACGGCGCTATAGGCCGGAGGAACTCGCCGAAGGCCTCATGTAAAGTGATGTGGAAGGGAGCAGAACCAAAGGGACTCTGCTCCGCGTGCCCGCTTTTTTCGCAGCTACGAAACGCTCACCGAGAACGGATCCGTACTGAGGAGGAGGCCGTCCTTGACTTGCCCGACGCCGGCAACCTTCTC
>NZ_AYWQ01000176.1:0-619 GCF_000502415.1 Mesorhizobium sp. LNHC229A00 | reverse complement strand
GACCACAGCATATACCCAAAGAAGCCCGGCATCTTGACGCCGCGATGCCTGGCAATGGCATAGACCATGAAGTTCGGCGCGTTGCCGATATAGGTGTTGGCGCCCATGAACACGGCGCCGGCCGAGATCGCGGCAAGTGTCGAGGCGAACTCCGTCATCAGGNAGACGTGTGCTCTTCCGATCTCGGCGCTATGTCGGCGTGGGTTGATCAACCGAAAAACAGAAAACCCGCGACCAAGAAGGTCGGGACCAGCACCAGCCCCGACCACAGCATATACCCAAAGAAGCCCGGCATCTTGACGCCGCGATGCCTGGCAATGGCATAGACCATGAAGTTGGGCGCGTTGCCAATATAGGTGTTGGCGCCCATGAACACGGCGCCGGCCGAGATCGCGGCAAGTGTCGAGGCGAACTCCGTCATCAGGTGGCGGGGATCGCCGCCCGCCAGCTCGAAAAACACCAGGTAGGTCGGTGCATTGTCGAGGAAGGACGACAATGCACCGGTCAGCCAGAAATAGGCGAGGTCGTTGGGCGTGCCTTGCGCCGAGGTGACGAGCGCGACCAGCGGCGCCAGCGCACCGTTGTGGCCGGCCCTCAAAATGGCGACGACCGGGACGAT
>NZ_AYWQ01000175.1:0-456 GCF_000502415.1 Mesorhizobium sp. LNHC229A00 | reverse complement strand
CGTGCGGCTGCGGCTCCCTTTTCGATGTCGCGATAGCGGGGACGGGATATACCCGCTAAGTCGGCGACCTGCTCCTGCGTCATGGCAGCGGCCAGCCTCGCCTGCCTGAAAAGCCCACCGATTTCGCGTAGGATTTCCGATTGAGGGTCCATATGATACGTAAGCGATCCATTCCAATGCTAGATGATATGGCAGAGTACCTCATCCAGTGATCGAGTCAACACGTTATGATCTGTTCGCGTATCATGCATCAGCCTTATGATACGTAAAGAGATCAACCATCCTGCATTTAGCGCCGCCCGACGGTGAACGCCGTCCGAGACTGACGCCCGATCAGCCCTCCGGAACTATCGGAATGTTAAATCAAGGCGGTCCGGCAGCTGAAATCGCTCGTCTCTTCTCGTCCATACGGCCGGCCGCGCTGACTGGGGGTCAATGTGGATCGCCACTCCTGTT
>NZ_AYWQ01000174.1:0-460 GCF_000502415.1 Mesorhizobium sp. LNHC229A00 | reverse complement strand
CAGCCACACGCCAGGCCATGACCAGAGGTGCAGCAGCCCTGGAATGGCCACTGGGACCAGGAAGAAGCCGACGAAGACAAAGCTGTTGGCAAGGCTGAGCGCGGTTCCGACATGGCCGGCACCGGCAAGCGTGGCAAGCTCGGTATAGGCAACGCCGTGCCAGGCCGAGACCGAGATGCCGGCAACGACAAGCACCAGGGGCAGGACAGCGATCAGGAAGGATTGGCTGGCAGGCATCGCGGGAGCGGCCAGAACCAGCAACCAGAGCACCACGAAGGCCAGCGCGCTCTGCGCACTGCACAAGCGGAGAAATTGACGACGGTTACCGTGGCGGTCGGTAAAGCAGCCACTCCAGACGCGCATGACCATGGCGCCGACCTGTACAGCGGCGAGGTTGGCGCTGATCGCCGTCGTGCCAAGCCCGGCGAAGTCGTGCAGGAACACCGACGCGAAAGTGAGG
>NZ_AYWQ01000173.1:0-470 GCF_000502415.1 Mesorhizobium sp. LNHC229A00 | reverse complement strand
TTCGTCGTCGACGATGCGGCACAGGACAAGAGCAAGCTGCCCGACTTTGTCAAGGATGCACGCGACCGCAAGGCTGACGTGGTGGTCACCTGGGGCACCAAGACTACTCTAGGCATGGTCGGCACGTTGAAAGACCAGCAGAACAGCGATCTTCTCAATGACATCCCCGTGGTGTTCACCGTGGTAGCCGATCCGATCGGTGCGGGTATCATCGAAAGCTACGAAAAGACTGGCCGCGCCAATGTGACCGGTACCCGAAACCGAGTTCCCGAAAGCGTCAACATTAAGAGCATCAAGCGCTACCTGCCGAGCTTCGATCATCTCGGCCTCCTGTTCGACCGCAGTGAGCCCAACTCGGTGAAGAAGACGGAGGAACTGACGGCTTTGTCGGAGAAGATGAAGTTCAAATTCGACGCATTGCCACTGCCGGCGCTTGCCGATGGAACTCCGGATCCAGCCAAGCTCCCCCA
>NZ_AYWQ01000172.1:0-482 GCF_000502415.1 Mesorhizobium sp. LNHC229A00 | reverse complement strand
CAAATGCGACCGCGTGCCAGAGGCCGTCAGCGGTGCGACCAATCTGCGGCATCTTGTGGCGCGCGTAGCTCATCATTCCCCCCCAAGCGTGATCGATTTGAACGTCTTTGAGCTGCGGGTACACGCGTAGAAGGTCACGCCTGAGTAGGCGCGCGATAGCGGCCGGATCACGGTTGAACACCGAGATTCGCCCTCCCCAAAGAATTCGCGTGTCCTGTAACGGTCGGTAGTAGTCGAACGCGAAGCGCGTATCATAGACTGCATGCGACGCGTCAATTGCCTCGGCAAGGCGGGCACCGAGCGGCTCAGTTGCAATCACGTAGGTCGCGATCGGCAGTATGGCTTGCTCGATTTGGGGTGATACGCCTCGCGTGTAAGCACCGCCTGCGAACACGACATCTTTCGCCCGCACCGCGCCTTCCGGCGTACGCACGACGAAGCTCATGCCGTCGCGCTCAATCGCGCAGGCCGAGGATTGCTCA
>NZ_AYWQ01000171.1:0-484 GCF_000502415.1 Mesorhizobium sp. LNHC229A00 | reverse complement strand
ATGCATAGTTTTTCGTGCCGCGCTACGGTAGCGTCAGACTCACAATTGCGAGACCTACTCATGAGAGTGGAGGGCGGAAAGGGCGGAATCGGAATTGTTCGCGTCTCGCTTTTTACGGCGATAGGCACCATCTATGCCGGCTTCCTGCTGAATGCAGGTGATGTAGCGACTTGGTATCAGGAAGTCTCTGCGGCCGGCTACCAGCCTAAGGGATTGGTTCGACTGTTCTCGACGGCACCTCCTCCTGTCTGGTTTGTCGAATTGATTTCGGTTCTCGCCGGTATTTCGACGGCGCTTGCAATCGTCGGTCTCCTAACTCGGCCCGCCATGGTTTTCAGCATCCTATCGGTACTCTTCCTCCAATCGCTCACCTATTCATTTCGCTTCGGTTGGTCGCATACCTACAATGTCATTTTTTTGGCTGGGCTGGCTTTCATGTTCGGGCGAGCCGGTGACAGCCTTTCGTTGGACGCCTCGCTGAGAC
>NZ_AYWQ01000170.1:0-877 GCF_000502415.1 Mesorhizobium sp. LNHC229A00 | reverse complement strand
CCTCAGGCGACGGCCCCGGCAGCACCTGCAACGGACGCTGCGGCTCCGCCCGCAACCGATGCGGCGGCGCCTGCGGCGCCCGCGACGGCGGGTCCGATCGCGCCGACTTTCGATGTCGTGCGGGTCGAGAGCAACGGCTCGATCGTCGTTGCCGGCAACGCGGCGCCCAACTCGAAGGTCGAAATTCTCAACGGCGCGACGGTGATCGGCTCCACGGTTGCTGGTCCCGATGGTGCCTTTGTCATCGTGCTCGAAGATCCGCTGAAGCCCGGCGACTATACAATCGCCCTGCGTTCGACGGTCGGCGCGGTGGTGACCGCCTCGGCGCAGACCGCTGTCGTCTCGGTGCCGGCGAATGCGGCTGGCCAGGTGCTGGCCATGGTCGAGGAGCCGGGCAAGCCGGCCGAACTGCTCACCGTTCCGGCATCTGAGCCAAAGCCAGCGCCGGCAACCGGCGACCAGGCTGCCGCTCCTGCTGCTGAAGCGCCNGCCGCGCCGGCGACGGCCACGCCAGCCGTGGCTGCAGCAAAACCTGCTCCGGCGGCACCGGCCGCGCCCGCGGCAGCCGCGGCCGAACCAAAGATCGTGGTCGAGGCAGTCGAGATCGATGGCAACAAGATCTTTGTCGCCGGCCTCGCAGATCCAGGCCGCAAGGTGCGCGCCTACGCCAACGACATCCTGCTCGGCGACGCGCAGACCTCGTCGGACGGCCATTTCCTGGTCGAGGCGACGCGCGATATTCCGGTCGGCAGCTATACCATCCATGTTGACGGCCTCGACGCCGACGGCGTGAAGGTGGTGGCCCGCGCCGCAGTGCCCTTCGAGCGCGAGCCGGGCGAGGCGGTCGCCGCCGTTGCCCCCGCCGAGACCAAGCCCG
>NZ_AYWQ01000169.1:0-494 GCF_000502415.1 Mesorhizobium sp. LNHC229A00 | reverse complement strand
GATCCATGCTAAGCGCCGCGAAATCACCATCGTCGACCTGGCCGGTTTGATCAAGGTGACGGGGGGCGCATATACGGAGGAAAAACAAAGTAACTTCGTGCTCTCCTAACCCGTGAACGAGGCATGCAATTGTCGCAATTGAAATCAAGCAATGTCATTCTGAATGATGGGCATTATGGCGGGTAAGCTCCGCTAAGTCTAAAATCACACAATGGAATCAATGCCCGATGGCGGAGCGAGTGGGATTCGAACCCAGGTACAGTTCGCCGACCGGCCTGCGGCATTCTCCCGGTGACGACCCGAGAGCGGATGGCCGCCTTGGCCGCCCGCGCAGGCTCATTGAGGTCGAACTCGACAAACTGTCCACCATCGATCGCAGCTCTGGCAATGAGCGTTGCCAATTCGATCAGAAGCGAAGCATTCGGCACTGACGCAGGTTTCGGACACCGCCACGGGAACACAGCGCGGCTCTCTTGGTTTGGTCGACAACAATG
>NZ_AYWQ01000168.1:0-497 GCF_000502415.1 Mesorhizobium sp. LNHC229A00 | reverse complement strand
GATGCAAAGGCCCTTGCCAGCCTCGACGAGTTCCTGGCCTTGTCCGAAGCCCCTGCCTCCGGCGTCTGCATGATGTAGGTCGACTGTATGCGCGACGAGTACGGCTTCGACTGCTGACGACGCCGCCAGCTAAGCTTCGTCCTTCGCGCCGATCTTGCGCACGAGTGCCGCGGTCGCCAGCATCGCACCCAGGTCCGAAATCATCGGTGCGACATGGCTGGCATAGTCGAGCGGCACCGAAATATCAGGCAGTTCGAAGAAGTTCTTCGGTTGCGGCAGGAGCAGAAAACCGTCGCTGCCGTTGAGCGCGACACGCGCGGGTTCGTCCGGCCAGGCTTCGCCGAGCCATTTCAGCGCTTGCGCCAGGCGGCCGGTCACCAGCGGCCGGGCCGCCTCGACATTGTTGGTGCGAAACTCGTAGGCGTCGTCGAGCTCCGGCACGCCGGACGGCAGTTCCTGCATCTTGGCCGCGAACATGCCGCGGAAAAAGCCGATCA
>NZ_AYWQ01000167.1:0-500 GCF_000502415.1 Mesorhizobium sp. LNHC229A00 | reverse complement strand
AGCCCGCCTTGACGCACGGCAATAGCTTTTGACGGCCTGAAGCGACGCTGTGGTCACCGTTGTGATACTTTTCCACGCGCCTGGTCAGGCGGCAGGATTGCTCCGTCGTGACCGACGGGTTCGTTTCAGGCGCCTGCGCCCCCTCGTATGTCCGCGACCAGCCGCGCAGCGGTTTATGAGGCGCAATCGCACGCGTTTCGAAGCCACGTACCTTGGGCGGCAAGCTCGACACCATGCGCTCGACGCAGCTCCAAGTGCGGCGCCGTCAACGATCTCCTTGAACCTGCGGAACTTGCCCGAAAGCACTTCTCTTACGGGAGATGATTGGCTTTGTCGCCGAACCGACTGATGGAGACGGTGGCCGCGCCGCCGTAGCGATCAGACCCGCCTTGCAGCGCAATGGCTACCCGGGCGCGACTGGGAGATGCGGGCGGGACTGAGGAGCTGCGGAGACGGAGCGGATCGGCATGGAGCCGTGACCGCTTGCGATCTGGCTCTGG
>NZ_AYWQ01000166.1:0-504 GCF_000502415.1 Mesorhizobium sp. LNHC229A00 | reverse complement strand
ATGACGACGAACAAGGTGAAGGTGTATTCGCCGGCAGCACTCGAGTTGAGTCCTATCGGGATGAAGCCCGCGACCGTCACCAGCGTGCCGGTCAGCATCGGGAAGGCGGTCGAGGTGTAGACATAGGTCGCCGCCTTGCGCAGGCTGTCGCCGACCTCCAGCCGCGCCACCATCATCTCGACCGCGATCATCGCGTCGTCGACCAGCAGCCCGAGCGCGATGATCAGAGCGCCGAGCGAAATGCGCTGCAGTGATATCCCCAGATACTCCATGACCGTGAAGGTGATGGCCAGCACCAGCGGGATCGACAGCGCCACCACGAAGCCGGCGCGCATGCCAAGGCTGATGAAAGAGACGGCAAGCACGATCGCCACCGCCTCGAACAGCGCACGCGTAAACCCTGAGACCGCCTCCTCGACGATGACAGGCTGGTCGGCCACCAGATGCACGCCGACGCCGACCGGCAGGTCGGCCAACACCTTGTTCATCTCCGCATGCAGCGCC
>NZ_AYWQ01000165.1:0-504 GCF_000502415.1 Mesorhizobium sp. LNHC229A00 | reverse complement strand
GCGCGGCAAAGTCCGACAGGCCGGCCTCGTTCAACACGACGATCTCACCGTCTATGGTTGCGCTCTCGGCACCGAGCTCTGCGCTTGCCGCCACTATGTCGCGATATTTGGTTGTCCAGTCGAGCCCGCGGCGGGTGTAAATCCGCGTTCCGTCCTCGTCGATGATCATCTGGGAACGGTAGCCGTCAAACTTCACCTCATGAGACCAGGCGTCGCCTTCGGGAGGCTTCTCCACAAGGGTTGGCATCAACGGTTCGATGAACTTCAAACGCATGCACTGACCCACCGTCCGGCGATTCAAGCCGCCAATCTGAAATCGGTTCCGGAACATTTTAGCTAAAATGAATGTTTCGATGGTTATGAAGATAGAAGCCGCCGAATGCAGGGCAGCGCTGACGCTCATCCGGCGCACAATCGAGGAGCATTGCCCGCCTGGCGTGCTGCCGAGCGAAGAGATGGTCAACGGTCTCTATGGGCCGGGGCTCATGGATGAGGCGGAAGCCA
>NZ_AYWQ01000164.1:0-509 GCF_000502415.1 Mesorhizobium sp. LNHC229A00 | reverse complement strand
TCGCAGCGATCAATGGAATGATGCTCGACATGCTCGCGGCTATCGCCAGGAAGGACTATGAGGACCGGCGTCGTCGTCAGTCGCAAGGTATCGAGAAGGCTAGGCGCAGCGGTCTTTATCGAGGCCGACCTGAAGACGCGAAACGCAATGCGGCTATCGTGAAAATGCTTAAGGACGGGCAAAGTTGGAACAGTATTGTTTCCGCTACCGGTTGCTCGCGATCGACACTCAGCAGGCTCGCAAAAAGAGCCTGATCCCCTATGCCGATTGTCGACGCTGGGCGCAGGCTAATCGGAGGCACTCCAATCGATGGCCTTTGCCAACTCGACATTGCGAACCGTAGTGGTATGGCGCTGCCGCCGGCGTCTTGGCATGGTCGGTGTTGGACGGTCTCGGCATGCTGATGGCCAGTGACCTGCTACTGAACTGTCATCCAGCTGCGATTAGAGCCTCGACCGTTTTTGTTACGCCTTGTGGCGCGGGTTGAGCACCGGCGGAGGCGCGGAGCC
>NZ_AYWQ01000163.1:0-509 GCF_000502415.1 Mesorhizobium sp. LNHC229A00 | reverse complement strand
TCAGCAGGGCTGCCTTCGTAGCCGACAATAAGGGCCGGCATCTCGGTGTCCTTTCCCTTCGCCAGATCACAGCAACTCTGTCATCAGCGATTGAAACGAAAACGATGGTGTGAGGCATCTGGATTTGAACCGCCGGTGGGCGCAGTCAGCGCGATTTGGCGTTACCCGGTCGTCTATCGCAGGGAGCAGTTAAAAGTCTACGTGCAGGTTGCAGCAGAAGGTGTCTGGCGATCCTGATGCACGGGCATCTGTTCATCTGGCGAACCGCTTGGAGATGATTGCGTTGACGGCCTCGACGAAGGCCTAGGAGATGCGTTGTCGGGACCGGTTGCGCTCGCGTAGTTGATTAGGCTGGCACCCCTTATGTAGGCCTGAACTCGCCCAAGGCGGTCAGGAACTAGCGATTGTTCGGATAGCTTATTTCGAGTCCTTCCGCGTCGAATTGCAAAGTCGGCGAGTTCGTCACGGGCCACGATCGACGTTACAGTGCTGGTATGCCAATTGATCCT
>NZ_AYWQ01000162.1:0-510 GCF_000502415.1 Mesorhizobium sp. LNHC229A00 | reverse complement strand
GGTCATTATACTGACCGCAATAGGTGAGCCGAGGTCCTAAGTCAATATAATGACCGATGTTACGACAGCCTTTGATGCCGAGCAGGTCCTTGGGCAAGCGATAGCGGCCCGGATCCGAGACTTGAGGCGTGACCAAAACCTGACCCTGGATCGACTGGCTAAACTAAGCGGCCTGTCCAAGGGAACCGTGGTCGCGCTGGAGCAGGGTAGGGCGAACCCCAGTATCGGCATACTGTGTCGGCTGGCGGCGGCGTTTTCGCTCTCGGTGGCCGATTTGTTGAACGAGCACCCTTCCACGGTGTGCCTTCCCATCGAGCGGACAGAGACCAGGAGGCTTTGGACGAGCGCCAAGGGAAGCTCTGCACAACTGCATTCGTCGACCTCGGGACGCACGATGTTCGAATTGTGGAGCTGGGTCATTATGCCGGGCGACGTGTTTTCCGCGGATGCTCATAGTCCGGATACGCGCGAGTTGATCTCGGTCAGTCAGGGTGCCCTGAGCGTTGTGGT
>NZ_AYWQ01000161.1:0-514 GCF_000502415.1 Mesorhizobium sp. LNHC229A00 | reverse complement strand
CGGCAGTCTGAGCACCGCAGAGGAACGGTCATGGCTCTCACTCGATCGTGAATCGATTGCGATCGTTTTCCACTGTTGACCGGCGACCGTCGTGCCGAGACGGTTCGAAGCGGACCAGACCCGTCTTGGCAAGCGACAATCGTCCGCTTCCGGCGACGAATTCCGTGTCCTTGAAGAGCCACGTCGAGTCCGGCAGCTTGTATCGGAAGCAGACGACAAACGTTTTGGCCAGATGGTTGTCGGCGGACAACTCCCTGCGGCCTTGCAAACAGAATCCGCCAGGGCCGTGCAAGCGGCTGACCACGCACTTGGGCCGGAGGCAGAATTCCGCAAGCACCCCGGCAGCACCGTCAAACGTTGGACAACCCGTTCACCCGAAGTTCCGGTGGAAAAGGCCTGGGCTAGACGGCTCTCTTGTTACCCCAGAGCATAACGTGCAGCTGCGGTAGCACGCGGGCTTCGAACCACCTGTCGCGAGTCACGCTGTCAACCAGCCACTCCATGCGCTTCAATA
>NZ_AYWQ01000160.1:0-521 GCF_000502415.1 Mesorhizobium sp. LNHC229A00 | reverse complement strand
GTGACCGTCCCTCGTCGGCTTGCGCACGGCCCAGACCTCGCGGATGTGATGGGTCCTCAGATGCAGATGGAAGGTCTCGTCGAGCACATTGATCCGCGGCCCGATCTGCTTGACCGACTTGATCGGGCCGGAATGGATCTGGATGCAACCACGATTGCCGACAAAGCACATGATAGGCATCTCGTCTTCGGCCGCCTGTTGGAACAGGGCGCCAACGGCATCATTGTCGAGCAGCCAAGCGTAATCTTCGTCGGCCATACGCATTGCCTGGCAGCGACTGAGCTTCAGTGTCTTCAACATATGGTAGAACTGATGCACGTCGCTCAGCCGGCTCCAGTGCTCGCGTAGGTCGTCGGCCGTGGCGGCTTGGTCTGGACTCACTGCGTTATCGCGCGCACGGCCCGCTTCGACCGATATGATCGGCTCCTGGTCGTAGGATACGAGCTCTGCCGTCAGATCCTGATAGGCGTGCAGGTTCGAGGCGGGCCTGAGATGTACTTTGTGCATCGCCTCGCCGGCGG
>NZ_AYWQ01000159.1:0-523 GCF_000502415.1 Mesorhizobium sp. LNHC229A00 | reverse complement strand
GCTGAGGACGGGCGACCCGCGGCGTGAGCGGCCGCGCGAGCCGCGGTGATCTGAGTGGCGGTTGCGGCTTGCTTCCGGGGCTTCGGCTGCGGGAGCTTCTTCCCTGTCTCTAAGAGAACCACCTGCAATTCGGGACACCCCGGCTGGCGCAGCATGACGCCAAAGCTTGTTGCCGCGAAAAGCACCGCGCGCGCCGTGGATGATGCAGCCAGATAGCGCCCGTTCTCCGACCAGACGTCATGCCAGTCCATGAGATCGACGCCACTTATGTCGTCGATCCGGACGCTGCCGATATGGCCCTTCAGGCTCTTCAGATAGTGGTTGTAAGGGACGAGCGAGCCCGGCTTCAGCTTGTGGTATGGGCTCCGTGGGTGCGTCTCATAGATCGAGAGCAGAGATTTCACGGTGCCGTCGAACTTCAGCGGATCGGCGCGGTAGCCTGTCCGCCAAAGGACCAGGTCAGCCTGCAGGGAATGACACTTCGCCTTCAGCATTTCGGGCTGATCGGTGAGATGCTGGAGAT
>NZ_AYWQ01000158.1:0-542 GCF_000502415.1 Mesorhizobium sp. LNHC229A00 | reverse complement strand
GAGGTCGCCGCTATTGCCGAGATCTACCGGATCGAGGAATGCATCCGCGGCATGGGCGCCGAGCAGCACCTGTCGGTGCGCAAGGCCGGGAGCGCTCCGCTCATGGCGGCACTGAGGAGCGGCTGAAGATGCTGATCGATGAGGTCTCGGCCAAGTCGTCGCTCGGCAAGGCTTGATGTTTTGATGGGTATTCGGCTTGAGCCCTGTCTGCGACGGCAATGGTTAGGGATGCAGCGTTTCGAGCTGATGATAGCGTGAGAGTATCGCCTCACAAGCATCAGGAAAGGAAGGCTGCATGAAGCATTACGCTGGACTGGACGTCTCTCTCAAAGAGACTTCGATCTGCATCGTGGACGAAACGGGTTCGATCTGCCGGGAGCTGAAGGTGCCCAGCCACCCGGAAGACCTTGCTCGGGCGCTCCAGGCCTCCGCATGGCAACTGGTCCGAATCGGGCTGGAAGCTGGCCGAAGCAGGCTTGCCCGTAGTCTGCATCGAGACCCGCCACACGAAGGCGTTCCTCAAGGCGCAGGTGAACAAGACC
>NZ_AYWQ01000157.1:0-563 GCF_000502415.1 Mesorhizobium sp. LNHC229A00 | reverse complement strand
TGGCCCTGGCCGGTTAGCTGCCCTTGGGCCTTGCCATAGGCGATCGGGCTGGCGTCCGGCTAATAGATCAGCCCGACTTTCTTCCCGCCACACTTGGCGCATTTCAGCTTGGGAATAATGTCATCTGCCATTGCCGGCGCCTCTGGGCCGAACCGCTCGCGGAGCTTCACCAGGTCGAGCTTTTGGCTATGGTTGCAGGGTGAATGATGGCAGTGCGCCGTCACCGTCATCTTGCCATCGATCAGCGATTGAAATGTCCAGCCCTTGCCCATCGGGCTAATTAGCGCGCTCGCGCATGAATGGCGATAGCCGGTTAGGCTTCATGAAACCCAGATGGAGAGGAGGAACGCCACGAACGCGACAGGCAGAACGGCCGCCAGAGCGCCCTCAATCATTCTCAATTTGTGATCGGTGAACACTTGGAACCCTCCCGCTGTTGAAGTCTGGATAGAATTTCCAAGACGCTGGACGGTTCCCTACACCTCCCGAAAATCCTGCAGCGAGGCATGCCTAAGGTCTTCCTCGCCGCAGAGGTGCTTCACGCGGCCGATCAGCCCCGGCTT
>NZ_AYWQ01000156.1:0-565 GCF_000502415.1 Mesorhizobium sp. LNHC229A00 | reverse complement strand
ATGCGACTGACACCCGTCCTGCTCGACCAGGGGTGAACAAACTCGACGTCTCGCGGGTATTCGAGGTCGATGATAAAAAATTCGCGAATCTGCGTGCCATTCAGGAAATGTTCCTAAGCAACGCTATGGAGCGCGGAAACTACGCGCAGCCGAACGATCCTCGCGAACCGGCATCGTCCGATGAGATTGACTTTTACGGAACCATTTTTCGCCGATCGCCCGAGAACTGCCGCAGGATCATCCTCGATGAGGAAAGCCTACAAAGTCAGCTTGCGGCGATCCGGAAGGCCTCGTCCGCGGGTGCCTTCGTCATCTCCTACCTTCACCATCATCATTGGGAACCGGATTGGCGCGAAGTTCCCGGGTGGGTTCAGTCTTTTGCGCGATCTTGTATAGATGCGGGAGCGAACGCGTTCGCTAGCCACGGGGCACCGGTGTTGCAACCGATTGAAGTCTACCGGGGAGCTCCGATCTTCTATGGATTGGGAAATTTCCTTTTTCATCTACCTGAAGGGGAGGACGAATGGAGTTCACCGGATATCTGGAAAAGCATCGTCGCGACATG
>NZ_AYWQ01000155.1:0-567 GCF_000502415.1 Mesorhizobium sp. LNHC229A00 | reverse complement strand
TGATTACGCACTGGGATATGAGTATTATTCAACAATCATGACGTGGCGTAAGGACGCCAAGGCGCCAAAGACCTTGGCCGATTTCTGGAATGTCAAAGATTTCCCGGGTAAGCGCGCCCTCCCGGACATTGCATTTTATGCTATTCCGATGGCCTTGTTGGCCGACGGCGTTAAGCCTGAACAGCTCTATCCACTCGATCTTGACCGAGCCTTCAAGAGTTTGAAAAAGCTTAGCCCCGAGGTTGCCGTCTGGTGGTCCACCGGTGCCCAGCCGCCCCAACTCCTGAATGACAATGAAGTTCAGTATGCTATCGCATGGTCAGGGCGGGTCACCACCGAGCCGAAGCTGGACTACTCATTCAACCAAGGTCTGATCGATCTCAGCTTCTTCGCCGTCCCGCGCGGCGCCAACCCGGCGCAAAAGGCTGCCGCGATGAAGCTGCTGCACGAGATGACTATGCCGGAGAATCAGGCTGTGGCGGCGACCGTCATTTCGTATACCGGAACCAGCCCGGATCTTAGTGCCCTCTTGCCAAAGGATAAGATCGGTCAGTTCCCGACCGCGAA
>NZ_AYWQ01000154.1:0-567 GCF_000502415.1 Mesorhizobium sp. LNHC229A00 | reverse complement strand
ACAAGGCGTAACAAAAACGGTCGAGGCTCTAATCGCAGCTGGATGACAGTTCAGTAGCAGGTCACATGGTTTCAAGTCGTACTTGAATCGTCATGCCATTCACTTGAGCAAGCTCAACCAGACTGGGCGCGAGGCCGTCGCTGGTATCCATAGCGCAGCGTAAAATCCCCTGCTCATGTAGCAGGTGCATATAATTTCGCCTGAGACACAGGCGCAAAAATAGGGCTCTGCTCCGGCACTAATTCCCGTCCGGCTCGCATAGCTTCAACATCTGACCAGAATCGCCCCCCTTGTCCCACCACGACTAAGAGGTCCCCGTGTTGAGCACCGCGTCTGGTAAGAGGAGGCGTTTTGAAAACCTCGATGGCAGTGCCAGCAAGTGGACAATCACTTCCGAGGGAGACTGACCGGAAAATGCGCTTCTGGAGATGTCGCCACGACACAATAGGCAGGCCAGCTACGCTCTCGGGGAAATAGTAACCTAGAGGGTGATCCACTAGTTACGTGAGAATTTCAATGACATAAGAGTTCCCATTTTCATCTCGTCGGGTGAGTCATTTAACCCCT
>NZ_AYWQ01000153.1:0-572 GCF_000502415.1 Mesorhizobium sp. LNHC229A00 | reverse complement strand
AAGCATCTGTTCGCCGACGGCGCCTATGACCGGCTGAAGCTCATGGACAAAGCCACCTATCTCGACTTCGTGGTCGAAATCATCCGTCGATCCGACGACCAGAAGGGCTTCGAAGTCTTACCCCGCCGCTGGGTCGTCGAGCGGACCTTCGGCTGGATGACCCGATGGCGCCGCCTCGTGCGCGACTACGAGCAGCGCATCGACGTCTCTCACGCCATGATCCTTGTCGCAATGGGCGGCAATCTCATCCGCCGAAACGCTCATCCGTGAATTTCAAAACAGATGGGGTGATTGGGGTCTCGACCGAGCCAGATCATGGCGGCTGCTCCTGTCGAAATGTGAAAACGTGGTCGATGTGAGTCGCCACAAACATTTGGAAGGAGCAGCCATGAAGTACTTTGCCGGACTGGACGTGTCTTTGGAAGAGACCTCTATTTGCATTGTCGAGGAGACTGGCCGGATCGTGAAGGAGGCGAGAGCGTTGAGCGATCCGCAGGCATTGTGTGACGCGCTGAAGGGGACCGGCTTGCCGCTTGAGCGGATCGGCCTGGAAGCGTGCTCGAGATCGGAAG
>NZ_AYWQ01000152.1:0-572 GCF_000502415.1 Mesorhizobium sp. LNHC229A00 | reverse complement strand
TCCGCGTCGATGGATCACCTCGGCCTTGTAAAGACCGTTGATCGTTTCGGCGAGAGCATTATCGAAAGAGTCGCCGACACTGCCCACCGAGGGTTCGACGCCGGCCTCCGCCAAGCGCTCGGTGTATCGAATGCTGACGGATAAGCGACCGTCCGGCCGAAATTGCCGATCGGGCTGTCCCCGGACATTGGGAAGGCGACCTCATTCTTGGCCTCGGAAGCTAGGCGATCGGTACGCTCGTGGAACGAAGTTCACGCTTCACAATGCGTGCTTCACCTGCCGCGCATGCATGGCTATCAGCAGAGCCTGCGCATCAAGAACGGTCCATGCCGGCCACGGCGCTGAAGCAGTCCGCAGAGCCATAGCCCCGATCCATGGGCACTTCCCGAGCAACTGCGTCAGTCGCTGACTTGGGACCATGGAGCGGAAATGGCGCAGCAGCCGACCTGCGCACTGCGATCCCCAAGCCCGTGGCAGCGAGACTCCAACGAAAACACCAACGGCTTGCTGAGACAGTACTTTCCAAAGGGCACGGATCTCAGTCGGCACACAGCCCGGGAACTGGACGCAGT
>NZ_AYWQ01000151.1:0-575 GCF_000502415.1 Mesorhizobium sp. LNHC229A00 | reverse complement strand
TGATGCAGCGGTCCAACACAAAGGCGGCCGAACAAGGCAAGAAGGCCATTCGAAACAGTTAGAGTGACCTCGCTATGCAAATTTAGTAGACCTTATGATCTGCGAAACTTGGAAGTCCCACCCTGCACAAGGCAACGATATCTTAATGGCTCCCGCTCCGATCGATCCCGACCGTACGATGCAGTTCCACCGGCGGTGGATACTCTTCTGACGCCGTACTGTTTGGCGACATAGCGTCAAAAACCTCTAGCTCGATGCGCACGCCTGAAGGCCAGCATATGGACCGCGCTTACATTACTCGTGCATCAGAGTGCGGCCGATAAGTCCAACAATTGAGAGTGCACCCGCCGGTTTTGGAGGATCCCATGTCGACCCAACCTCCTCGGCCAACGTGCGCATTGACCCTGCCCATCCCGCCAGCTTGGCTGTCCATTCAGGCGTCATGCGACTGTCGAATGCCCATCCCTCGAACACGTCGGCCAAGTGTAGCATATGACGATAGCCGAGCTCCTTGCGCAGGTCTTCCGACCAGCGTTGCTCTGCAGCTTGATCGAATATGCGTGCGAGTCCTTCAG
>NZ_AYWQ01000150.1:0-582 GCF_000502415.1 Mesorhizobium sp. LNHC229A00 | reverse complement strand
CCAGAACGCCAGCAGCAGTATCATCAGCGACTGCGGCATGAAGTGCTGCAGGAAGTTCGGGTAAGTCACGCTGACGAAATTATCCCCATATGCCAGGACGATCACCGGCAGCAGGAACATCATGGCCAGGAAGAAGGCGTACAGCGGATACCAGAACTGCGAGAACACGAACTGCACCTTCAAGTGCAACGGCATGCGGCCGATCAGTTTCGGCGTATACTGGAGAAGGATCATCACGAGGCTACGCGACCACTGAAACTCCTGCGTAACGAGGTCAGCAAAGGTGCGTGGGCCGTCGCCATGTGCGATGGCATCCAGCGCATGCGCTCCGCGCCAGCCATGCGCGTTCATGAAAAGGGTCGTCGAATGATCTTCAGCGAGTTCGGGGCCCAGGCCACCAATTTCCTTCAACGCAGCCGTACGGACCGCATAGTGCGATCCGATGCAGACCGTCGCGAAGCCCCCGTTGTAGCCGGCCTGCAGCGAACCGTGCATGCTTGCTTCGACATAGAGCCGTCCGCGGGCGGACCAGCTCTCGTGTGCATTGCGGTCGCAGATGCTGGGCGCCGAGACATAGCCGAT
>NZ_AYWQ01000149.1:0-588 GCF_000502415.1 Mesorhizobium sp. LNHC229A00 | reverse complement strand
CGCTCGCTACAGCGCTATCGAGAGCGCGCTCGCGAGCGGCTTCGCTACCGCCGAGCTACACCACCTGTGGGGAGTACGTCATGCCAAGCTGATAATTGCTTGTGGGTGCAAGTCCCATCCGGCCAAAGCCGTAGCGGGCAAGCCGGGACCGAGTCTTGCGGGCGTCGCGGCAACGCGGGGTCTGAAGTGTAGACAGGAGCCATGCGGGGTGCGGGAATGAGCCTCGAAAGGTGGATGTTCGCGGAGGCCGAGTGTGTTCTGTTCCCTAGTCACGAAGGCAACATGAGCATCGTCGTTACGCGAGACGTTGCCGCTCCGTCGGGGTCGATGGCCGGATCACGCATGGAAGGTAATCATCGGAACATGAGAGGCCCGACCGGGTCCGCTGGATTGGTCTCCAGCGGGGGACAGCAGCAAGGTACTGCCAGAGCTGCCGTCCGAGCTGAGGCCGGGAGTCGGACTGGTTCATAGTACCCGTGAAGCCGTCGAAGGAAACGAGGCGAGGGGAGGGAAGGGACCAGCCTGAGGGGAGCCTGCGCGAGATGCCAAGGTCCGGACACAGAGCCGGGTTGCCTTGCCGCTGAACCT
>NZ_AYWQ01000148.1:0-594 GCF_000502415.1 Mesorhizobium sp. LNHC229A00 | reverse complement strand
CGGCTCAATGGTCCAAACGATCTCGTGTTTGCTGCTGATGGCCGGCTTATCTTCAGCGATCCCGGCACATACAACCCCAGCAATCCGGACCCCAGCTACATCTTTGCCGTCAACCCCGATGGCACTGCCTACCTTTCTGTCGGCTTCGACGAGCCGACCTTCCCGAATGGAGTGGCGATCGAGACGGACGGCTCGATCGTCTGGGCTGAGTCCTACACGGGTCACGTCAAGCGGCAACGCCCGGATGGCTGCGTCGAAGACCTTGGCCGCTTGCCTGGGGCTAATCCGATCCCGGACGGGCTGAAGGTCGGCGCCGATGGCCGCCTTTATGTCACAGATATTGCCGCCAACGGCATTCATGTGCTGAAGCCCGACGGTACCGCGGAAGGTTTCTTCATCTGCGGCAAGGCAACGACCAACTGCGTCTTCTCCGGAGAGATGCTTTGGGTGACAAATGCCGGCGTGCTGGCGACCGGCAGCGACCCCTCCTTCGAGGGCACGCTCTGCTGTGTGCGTGTTCCGGGGGGCGGAGGACCGACGCATTACGGTCGCATCGGCGGTAAGAAACCGTGAGTAGTTCCTCGATTATCTCGA
>NZ_AYWQ01000147.1:0-612 GCF_000502415.1 Mesorhizobium sp. LNHC229A00 | reverse complement strand
CCCAACCGTCTCCCTGGAGATCAAGGCGACCGATGCCGCTGCCCAAAAGCGGTGAAGGAAGCGGAGCGACCAGTTGTTCCTTGAAGCCCGAAACATCCTCATGGAACACGCCGCCGATGAAACGAAACTGACCTTTGCCGAGGTCCATCTTATACGAGCAGGTGGCACCAAAGGCTTCACTTTTTACCTGCGTGTCAACATTGCTTTGTGCACCCGCCCAGTTAGCACCGGGATTGCTGGAGGCACCGATGGGCTGAGAGTAGTCGCCCAGGCAATCGATCGGGCCCATGCCGACCTTGATGCCGGCGTTGGGCACCCAGTAGCTTTCTGTGTCACGTGCCGAGGTGGAAAACTTGGGCCCACTCAGGGTGCCGTCTGACGGATCGGTATCCTTTGCGTTCTTCAAATCCCGTTGCGGCATCACATAAGTGCCTGAAAGTTCGCCTGTGACCTGAGCCGGATCGAACAACAGGTCGATATCGTACCAGCCACGCTCCAGTCCGCCGGCATGCGCCGGGTTCATCGCCGCACCCACCAAAGCCAGCGAAAAGCATCCTGCTCCCAGCAGTGCTTTCAGACGCGAATTGTTCATGGATAGATCGGAAGAGCGTC
>NZ_AYWQ01000146.1:0-616 GCF_000502415.1 Mesorhizobium sp. LNHC229A00 | reverse complement strand
TGCAGAACGCAAAAACCGCCGGAGCAAACGGATCGAGCGCCATCGTCTCCTGGACCAGAACCGCGAGGCTGTTGATGCCGGCCCGGAAGTCGATCGGCTCGCGGTGCAGGTAGACTTTCAGGTCAGCGCCCAGTCTGAACATGACCCAGTGCTCCGATGGTCGCCGTCAACGCATCCACATCACCGCATTCCAGCGTCAACTTCACGCCGTTCGGCAGCGACGCGCTCACCTTGGCTGGAGAGGAAAAAGGCGCAGTCCTTTTCGATGCCGACCCACGCGCCCCATCGCAAGTCCCCGGCAAAGCCACCGCAGCCATGCTGCTCTGTCGCAGCAAGGCCCGATCGGAAGTGCTTTCAATCTGGACCGGGATGAACGCCGGTGGTGAGGACGGCGGGAGGGACTGGGTCTCCGCGCGCTTCTTTATCCACTTCCGAAGAAGGTTCGCATTGACCCCATGTTCGAGCGCGAGCCTCGATACCGACACGCCAGGCTCAAGGCAGGCCGAGACAAGACGCTCCTTCGATGCGGGGTCGTATCGGCGTCGCCCGTCCCGACCGACAAGCCTCACCCGCAGTTTCTGCTCATCTTCTTCCATCACTTGGTGTCCACCTATTT
>NZ_AYWQ01000145.1:0-624 GCF_000502415.1 Mesorhizobium sp. LNHC229A00 | reverse complement strand
TTTTTCGCAACTCAACAATGACCGGTTCAAGTCGTTTGTCGGTGACCAATCCAAGCTGGGCGATTTGCGTGGGGTCGCTGCAACGCTCGAGCCGCAGTCGTTCGATGTGATCATCGACGACGGCAGCCACGCCTCGTTCGACGAACAGTTGACCCTGTGCGAATTCTTCCCGCTGCTCGCCGAAGGTGGATGGTATTTCCTGGAAGACCTTGACTGGCAGCCGCCCGGCGAGGACCTCGGCAAGATCACGCTGACCAAGACCTTGTTGCGGGAAATCCAACAGCACGGCACGGCCCGCTCGGTCGATCCGCTGGGTGTGAGCGCGCTTGCCGATCAGTTCGCGGAGATCCTGTTCTTCGACAGCCACTATGAGTTGAACCGGGCAAAGCTGCTTGGTGGCCTCGTGGCTATCCGCAAAGGCGCGTCGGGCTTGTCCGTCAGGCGAAGTCTTGCACCAGCGCGCGAGTGAGCGGAGCACAGTGAAGATCGCCGTCTACACCATCGCGTTGAACGAAGCCGCAAACGCAGAGCGCTGGGCCAACTCTGCTGTCGACGCCGACTACCGCATTGTCGCCGACACCGGCAGCACCGATGACACGGTTGAACGGCTGACCGCGGCAGGCG
>NZ_AYWQ01000144.1:0-631 GCF_000502415.1 Mesorhizobium sp. LNHC229A00 | reverse complement strand
AGTTCGATGGTTACAGGACCCAGGTCATCAAGGATGACGACGGGATTCGGTTGATCACGAAAAACGGCTATGACTGGACCGGGCGCTACATCCAACTCGCCGGCGAAGCAGAGGCGATCGAAGCGAAAGACTTCATCATCGACGGTGAGGCGATCAGCATCAACGAAGCCGGCCTGTCGGACTTCCACGCACTGCAATCAGCCGTTACCAGCCGCAACCCTTCTCGCGATCTGTATCTGGTGGCGTTCGATCTCCTGCACCTCAACGGCCACGATTTGCGCGACATGCCGGTGGAAGACCGCCGCGACATTCTCCAGGCATTGATCCCGACTGGTGGCCGCATCCAGTTCAGCGAAGCAATGCCGGGAACCGGCGATGCCGTCTATCACCTTGTCGACAAGGCCGGACTGGAGGGCATGGTTTCAAAGCGCAAGGACAGCACCTATCGCAGCGGGCCGACGATGAACTGGCGCAAGATCAAGTGCTATGCCGAAAAGGAAATGGACATCATTGGCGTGCAGCGTGAGGCCGGGAAACCCGCGATGGTGCTGATGGCGGACAAGGGCCGCTATGCCGGTGGCGCCTTCGTCACGTTTAAGGCTCACAAACGGCAAGCGCTATGGGACCGCGT
>NZ_AYWQ01000143.1:0-649 GCF_000502415.1 Mesorhizobium sp. LNHC229A00 | reverse complement strand
AGCTTCGCGCATCGGTTCGGCAGCGGCGATCTCGTCGAGCCGCGCATAGACGGCGTCGCGGGCGGCGCGCAGCGCCTCCTCGGCGGCCTTCACCGCATTGGTCAGAGGCCTAAGCTCCTCTCTGCAACGCCGCTGTATCTCGTTGAGCTCGGGGATGGTGCCGATCGCGCGCACATGGGAGATTTCGGTTAAATGCTTATACGGCTGACCCGCGCCGGCCATGCCTTGCTGCTCGACGAGGATCTCCTTGCCATCAGCCCAGATGATGGCACCCAGCCACCATTCGCCGGGCATGCTGTGCCCGGCCATACCCAACAGCACGGTCATCCCCGGAGCAAGCTTCTGGCGGGCAATCGGCTTGGTCATACGATCAGCCTCTTGCCGAATGATCCGACTTCCGGTCGATAGCCTTCGCTGACGAAGCGAAAGCCGTGCCCCCAGACCGTCTCTATGCAGTCGAGTCCGCCGGTCGCCGCCGCGATCTTCTTCCTGAGCTTGCATGCGAAGACATCGATGATCTTGGCGTGCGGCTCGCTGTGGCCCTGGTACAGCGCCAGCATGCACATCGCCTTGGTGACCAGCATGCCCGGTCTTGACGCCAACGCGGCGAGCAGGGCCGATTCCTGCTTGGTGAGATGGACGATCGAGC
>NZ_AYWQ01000142.1:0-655 GCF_000502415.1 Mesorhizobium sp. LNHC229A00 | reverse complement strand
TCAGACGTGTGCTCTTCCGATCTGATCGAGACCGGTTCCTAACGGGCGTGCGAGCCCTCGGTTACAAGGTCTAAGCCCTACGACATCAGCATATGGCCCAGGGGTTCCGCATCCCTGGCGCACGGCGAACGGCTTGGTTGGGAGATCATCCGGCAGGACAGTGAAGGGACAAAATCTGTCTACAAAAATCGCTCGACCTGCTTCCTTGAAGATCGAGGTCCCTGCGCTCATTCGGGTGGAGTTCCCAGATTTGCGACGTGGAAGATCACTCATATCGCTCAGCGTGGCTTTCAATTCATGGACTGCAGCATGATTCTCCAGACCGGACCTGACAAACCACCTTTGATTGGTCTTCCATGTTCGGGAAACGGGGGCAGCACCGACTAGGGTTCGTGGACTGACCAGCAAGTCGATATGCGCGATCTGGGCCAGGTCACCTGGCATGAGCTGCCCGAGCATGACCCGTTGGAGATCGATTCCTACATCCAACGTCGCAGACCGCAACGGTTCGGGCTTCTCGCCGTGTTCTTAGCCATGGTCCTTGGGGTGGCCCTATTGCCGTCCTCGTGGGGGGTTCTGACTGCGGCTCAAAACAATTCGGTCTTTGCTCAAGCGGAACACCGGCCGAGACCTTATCTGCGACAACGGTTTCAGT
>NZ_AYWQ01000141.1:0-662 GCF_000502415.1 Mesorhizobium sp. LNHC229A00 | reverse complement strand
ACCGTGGTGGTGCCGGCGCCCTTGCCGATGACATAGAGCGTGCGGTCAGTCATTGGCTGCGCATCGGCGATCTTCTCGTCGCCGACGACGATGTCACCGAGATTGGCATTCACCTGGAGCGTCACCGATTGCGACATCGGCAGGAAGATACGATGGACGCTCGGGTTCGACACATCGATGAAGCGGTCGGCGGCATTGGCCGCAACGCTCGACAGCAGCGCGACCAGCGCGGCCGTCGCCATCCTCAACCAAAGCCCCTTCATTCCCCGTCTCCCCAAATGCTGCCGATGGCAGCCACCGTGTCGCGCGGTATTATGCCGCATTATTATCATGGTTGTCGCGGCACGTCATATGTCTCGAGCTTCACGCCACGAAATACGCCCACGGTCACGTTCTTCGGCGGTTCCGGCTGCACATATTTGACCACTTCCTTGACGACCTCGCGCACTTCAGGCGCAGATGTCACGGTCGGAGCGGGTTTGACCTTGCCCATCTCGTCAAGCCGGCTTCCCACCCGCTCCACCACCTGAGCCAGCCCGGCCAGCTTGTCGTCGGCCCGCTTGCGCTCAGCTGCCGCCAAGGCTTCCGCCGCTGCCTTCCTGTCGAGTTCGGCCTGCCTGGCAGCGACATCGGCCGGTGTTTCGCCGGTCAGATCGGAAAGC
>NZ_AYWQ01000140.1:0-625 GCF_000502415.1 Mesorhizobium sp. LNHC229A00 | reverse complement strand
ATCAGGAAGTCGTCGGTCGCCTGGACTCCGAGCGGGTAATGGAACGAGGCAGTCGCCTGCCCTACCCCCTGGCAATACTCGAGTGTTTTTCGGGTGTTGTAATGCTGTAGCGAAAGTGTCGCCTCGGCGTTGAGTGCCTTCCTCACGTCTTCGATCTTCGTTCCGCCGTCATACATGCGGTATTCGCCGTCGGACGGCGTGTCGAACTGGTCAGAGGCGTCTTGGATGAAGGTATAGGACACACCTACCAGATCNCGGTATTCGCCGTCGGACGGCGTGTCGAACTGGTCAGAGGCGTCTTGGATGAAGGTATACGATACGCCCAGCAGATCGAGCAGGCGCTTGAGTTCCCGGTTGTTGCCAACACAGAAGCCGTCGAAACCCGGAATGATGTTAATGGTTCCCTCGGCTTCCGTGCGTTCCTCGCCTTTCCAGAAATGCTCCAAAATCCCCTTGAGCGTGACGTCGTAGCCATCGACGTGACTGCCGACGAAGGCCGGCGTATGGGCGAATGGGACGTCGAAGTCGCGCGGGACCGAGCCTTCGTCCTTGGCGTTCTCGATAAAGCTGTGCAGGTCATCGCCAATGACCTCCGCCATACAAGTGGTCGAGACGGCGATCATCT
>NZ_AYWQ01000139.1:0-685 GCF_000502415.1 Mesorhizobium sp. LNHC229A00 | reverse complement strand
GCAATACGACCGCTACGTCAACGACGTGCCGGGCCTGGCGGAAGAGGCAGTCAAGGTTCCGGGGAGCATCCTTTACGTTTTCTCGAACTGGCCGCTCGTCATCAATGCCGGGCTGGCCGAGCTGGTGAAACGCAGTCCGCGTCGATCGGGACGATATGCGAATTCTTTCGTGGTGATCGTCGGCGGCCGCACCGTGGTCACCGACTATTCGAAGCTTCGGCCGGACGCCGAGGTCATTATCTTCAACCCCTACCCGTCGACCCGCAAGATCGAGACCGGCTATAATGGGCCGGGCCGGCGGCACTTCGACGGCGCCAAAAACGCCATGAGTTATCGCTTCAAAGACGCCTTCAAGATCGAGATGAAGTACGTCGAAGTGCCCGGCGGCATCAGCCCGCTTGCCCCATACCGCCTCAAGCGCACCACGAAGCGGCGCGCCGCCGGCACAGCGCTGACCTATCCCGCCCTCGTGATCAACGCGCTCTGATGAATCTCGTGACCGCATATCTAGTGGCCATCGCGATGTTCGCGGTCGCGATGGGCCTTTCGTATGCCCTGGCCGTTGCTGGCGAGCCTCAATCGCATTGGATCTGGTGCTCAGTTTTGGGTCTCTGCTGATGTCCAGCCTTACCACCTACGATACCATCGAGCAGTACCTGCCCGCTCAATGGTCGGCCGCCTGTGC
>NZ_AYWQ01000138.1:0-689 GCF_000502415.1 Mesorhizobium sp. LNHC229A00 | reverse complement strand
TTTGTTGTTCGACGGGATGTTCGTTGCCGCGGGCGGGTTTGGGCTTTGTGGCATACCCGAACTCTTGATCACCGCGATCCGGGAGGCATGCACCAAGGACCTGACGATTGCTTCGAACAATTGCGGCGTCGACGATTTCGGTCTCGGTGTGCTGTTGAAGTCGAAACAGATCAAAAAGATGATTTCCTCTTACGTCGGCGAGAACGCCGAGTTCATGCGCCAGTACCTGAGCGGTGAACTGGAACTCGAATTCAATCCGCAGGGGACGCTCGCCGAGCGCATGCGCGCCGGCGGCGCCGGCATCGCCGGCTTCTATACCAAGACCGGCGTGGGCACCTTGGTCGCGGAGGGCAAGGAGCACAAGAGCTTCAACGGCGAGACCTATGTGCTTGAAACCGGCATTGTCGCGGACCTGTCGATCGTCAAAGCCTGGAAAGCGGACCCATCAGGCAATCTCGTTTTCCGTAAAACAGCACGCAACTTCAACCCGCCGGCCGCAACCTGCGGAAGAGTTTGTGTGGCAGAGGTCGAGGAGATCGTACCTGCCGGCACCCTCGATCCCGATCAGATCCACCTGCCGGGGATCTATGTGCATCGCCTTATCCAGGGCGAGCATGAGAAACGCATCGAACAGCGCACGACCCGCGCGGCAGCTTGAGGGCAGGAGAAACGAATGGCTTGGGACAGGA
>NZ_AYWQ01000137.1:0-1377 GCF_000502415.1 Mesorhizobium sp. LNHC229A00 | reverse complement strand
TAGCAAGGCGCGCGCCTCTTCGATCGCGGCCCGGCAATCGTCTGCGTCTATCAGGGAATCGATCCTGTCAAAGATCTGCAAGCGTCCTCACTTTTCGAAAGCCCCACTCAGCATCGAACGCCGCTGATGAGTGAGTTTTCAACAAAAGAAAAGGGTCGCCTTTCGCGAAAAGGCATCGCTCGGCAGCGCGTCGATCAAGCATGGTGCCTCAAATGACATGTGAATCCCGGCTCACCAAGATGTGGTCGAAGNGGCAGCGCGTCGATCAAGCATGGTGCCTCAAATGACATGTGAATCCCGGCTCACCAAGATGTGGTCGAAGGCGAGTGAGCCGGCCCATTTCTGCGTCTCGGCCGCCTAACCACTGGTCAGGAGGAACTGTGGCCACATTTGTCGGGCAAATGGGTTCCATCTATTCTTCCAGCCGCCACGGTTCAGCCTAGATTACATGGGAAGCGACAAATAACGGAAAGCAAAGGTTCGCAAAATGAGTAGGGTGGCTGGATCAAACGAAGATTTGGCTGCACCAACGACCTTTGGGCCACTTCTGCAGCCCACCTTTCGTTCGATCTGGCTCGCGACGCAGGTTTCAAGCCTCGGCTGGTTGATGCAGACTGTCGCCATCAGCTGGCTGATGGCAACGATCTCGACTTCCGATCTGATNGTGGCGCTGGGCTTTGTCAGTCCGTGGATGATCCTCGGCTTCAGCTTCTTGATCGCAAGCGGCGGTGCTCTCAATGATCCGGCCTGGCAAGCGTCGGTTGGCGATATTGTGGATCGACGCGATGTTCCCGCTGCCGTCACCCTGCTTTCTGTTGGATTCAATACCGTCCGGACTGTGGGCCCGGCGCTCGGCGGCATTGTAGTTGCGTCGTTTGGGCTTATGGCGGCATTCGCGGTGACCACGCTCACCTATTTCGTACCCTTGGCCACTATTTGGCGCTGCAAGTGGAAGGTTCGTTCTTCCCCTCTTCCCCGCGAGTCGATGAGGACGGCGATCTATGACGGGCTGCGCTTCACGGCGATGTCATCGGAAATCAAGGCCGCGATCGCGCGCGGAACCCTCTTTGGCTTGGCGAGCATCGCCATACTCGCGCTGCTGCCGGTGGTTGTCCGCGATCAGCTGGGAGGAGGCCCGCTCGCCTATGGCGCGCTCATGGCCGGCTTCGGAACCGGAGCCGTCTTCGCTGGCCTCTCCAACAGCCGGTTCAGACGGAGCTTGTCGCAGGAGCGGCTGATGAGGCTCTCCTGCGTGGCCTGTGCGGCGTGTTCTCTCTCACTGGCAATGACATCGTCGATTGCGATGGCGGCAATTGCACTCGCCTTGGGCGGCGCGGGCTGGGTGACCGCCTGGTCCGGGGTTGGTGTGAGCGTGCA
>NZ_AYWQ01000136.1:0-715 GCF_000502415.1 Mesorhizobium sp. LNHC229A00 | reverse complement strand
GAGACGATTTTCGTCGTCACCCGCTCGAGCTCGTCCCCACTCGCGGATAGCCGCGTTCTCAGACGGCGTCGGTCTCGATCATGTCCGCGACGCTGCCCGTCCAGGTCCGTAACCGTTTGCCTCAGTTTGAAATTTGCCGCGCGAACGCTATTGTCGCGCCGCGTGCCAAACTCCTAGATGCTTTAGCGAAAGCTTGGAGAAGACCCGTATCGGACCGCGCCCGAGAATTGTTCGACAGTTACGTGGCTAACAGCCTCAACCATCCTGACCTCAAAGGCATCGGGATCGCGTCCCATGTGTTCAACCTTACTGCTGCTGCAATTGAGGCGCATATCCCAACGGCTGAGATTGTCGCTGCGGTTGGCCCGCTTGCCCGTGCACTGTCTTCAAGGACTTTCCAGGTATGCCCACCGGACCCAAGCGACCCGCTGACGTGATCGGCAACGTTGAGGACGTCATTGTGACGGGCGAGGAAGTCGACACGACCATTGAAACTATGGCCGGCAAGTATCTGGACCATCTTTTGGAATGCCCCTATTGCGGCATTATCCGACTGCAGATTCCCAAAGACGTCCAACCTCGCACGCCGATCAATTGCGCCGGTTGCCGCGAGTATCTTGGCACATGGGACGAACTACAGAGCGACTTCGAGCGTCAAGGCGGAACGCACGGGACGTTTCGTCTCGAAAAGGGGCGTATCCAGAAGCTCGATTGA
>NZ_AYWQ01000135.1:0-1206 GCF_000502415.1 Mesorhizobium sp. LNHC229A00 | reverse complement strand
ACCCAGTTCAGGTATTGTTCGAACTCCACTCTGAGCACGGCTTCGAACTGTGCGTTCAGGAAGTGATACAGACGCCCGTTCTCGTGCAGGAAGTTTACGAAAGTGTAGGCTGATCGCGGGTTCACGAGAGTGACCAGGTCCTTGAAGTGGCTGACCTGGAGCTCCGAGGAATCGAATGCGATGCCTGGATGCCAGCGGAAGTCGACCTGCCGATCCAGGAACACTGCCCCTTTCCCAACTTGCTCGTGTATCTGACACGCAAGGCTCAAATTGGACGGGCCAGCACCGATCCCAACGCAAGATAACTCCACCTGCTTCTCCTATAGCGTCTTCCCACTAGGCGGCTTGTTCGCGGCGAATATCGGCAATAGCCATTAGCCTCCGCTCACGGACTTCGAGCCTCAGTCCCGACCGGGCTTGCGAGAATTTGTCCTGCGCGTTCGGGTCCTCGCATGTAGACCCGCGCATTCCAGCGCGGTGACAATCGACGGGTCATGCCGGCGACGTGGGGCAACGACGTTTGTCCTTTTCCGCCCGTCTGGATGCCCCCCTCGCCGTCACGCGAGGAGCTTTCCAGGCCCACTAAGGTGTTCGAAGCCGGCGCAATCGCCCGCCTGGACCAAGACGCGCCGGCCTTCGGCGGCTTGATGGCAGGCGAGAGCGCGGTTTTCACTGCGGCGACGGCATTTTCGGTGCGCATGATCATGGACGACGTTTCGCTGATGCGTTCGCAGAGTCCCNCGCCCGATTTGCACGTCCCTGTCGTCTTTTCCGAATAGCTAGTCGGGCACCTTCTGCACCAGAATACTTCTCTTATGGAGACCAGCAGGAAGCCTTCATGAACGGACAGTGCATAACCTGGTGTCTCTGCCGGACAGATCGCGATATGGCTTCTCCCATCGAGGTCGGCAGTTGCAAGAGCTGCCAGATTCTTCGCCCTATCGTGCCGTTGCACTGGCTCGATCCCGACATCCTCGGAGGCCGCGATCATGAAGAGTGACGCAATCTCACGTCCGCCGCGAGGCCTCTCTCATGGGGAAGCAATTCTCTATGTTGGTGTCTCGGATCGATGCTCTTGATGAGATGGTTGCGGATGGGCGCATGCCCTGACCTAAGCGCATCAATGATTGCGCGATGTGGGACGTTCACCAACTGGATTGTCGAATCTCTGGAAAGATAGCCGGAAGACAATTGCGTTATGACCAC
>NZ_AYWQ01000134.1:0-743 GCF_000502415.1 Mesorhizobium sp. LNHC229A00 | reverse complement strand
GTCCTGAACGGAGCGGTCTGGCTTGGGAAGAACGTCTGGACACCATCGATCTGCGCCCAATCGACGAAATTGACGCGGGCAAGATCTTCGATGACACCGCGTGGGGGTGTCCCGGCGCGATCGCCATAGCCATAGATCGTGTTGAGGACCGCGGAGGCGTCAGCGGTCAGCCCGACAAAACGGCATTCGGCCTCAAGAACGTCCGACAGGGGAACGGGCACCACCTGGGCGCGCGGCAGATACCAGATCCTCGTCGAATCGTTGTTGACGTCGGTCATCGTGACCGCCGCCTGCCAGCGCTCATTGAACCCGACGTAATATCTGTTCGATGCACCGGCGTCGTCCCATGACGAGGTGCCGGCGTCGATGTGATCGACTTCGCTCAGGTCCGAAACCCGGTAAATGTAGATATCGTTGGTAATGCCGGTGCCGGTCTGGACCTTGATCGCGATCTGGTCGGACGCCAGCTTCATCCGCTTCGACAGCAGCGGATCTGTGTAGGTCAGACTGAAGCTGTTGACCTTCGACCGCAACAACGTCGAAAGATCGGGCGTGTAGACGTAGATACTGCCGGAGGTCGTGGTGATGATGACGGAATCGCTTTCCTCATCATAGAAGCACGAACGGGCAAAGCCGTTCAAAACGGACAGCGTCACCTCTGTCGCCGACGCCCCGACCCCATCCCATGTGATGACGACGATCTTCTTGGTCGGATTGAAGACCCAATCCGTCGCGCCATAGAG
>NZ_AYWQ01000133.1:0-744 GCF_000502415.1 Mesorhizobium sp. LNHC229A00 | reverse complement strand
TGGGTCGTATGTTCGGTCAATTCATCGACATCGCGGCACAATCGGACACCGCTGCTGCCGATGCCTACCGCTGGCTTAACAATCACCGGCAGGCCGATCTCCGCGGCAGAGCTTTTTGCGTCCGCCGCGTCCGTTGCCAAGCGATAAGCAGGTATTGAAACGCCGGCCTCCGCGAGGAGCTGACGTTGACTGAATTTGTCGCAGCATCGTTCAATGGATGCGGCGTTCGGTCCCGGCAGATCGAAATACCGGCAGAGCTTGCCAACTGTGGCATAGAACGAATCCCCGGCGCACGTAATGCCAGCAATGTCATAGCTCGCACCGAGCCGAGAACATTCGGAGATCAGCGCATCGAGATCGTCTGTATCGACACGGATTGCCTCAATGCTTTCCGCCGCAAGATAGTCGTACTGATCTGGATCAGACGACAGGATAATTGGATGAAGATTAAGCGCCCGGGCCGCTTGGACGTATAGCAGACTAGTCCTAACGAGGCCGTCAAGCAGGATGAGCACTCTTTTTGCCATTGGCGTTTACCTCCGTTGCGTGCTGCTGGCGGCCCGAGGATAAGTTGGCATCAGCTTTCCTAGCCGTGCCTGACCCCAGACGTTGTGGCGAAGGTAGCATCGTTAACCAGTTGCGGTTGCAAAGGTTCTGTAAATTTTATATGAACGATCTGTTGCAACGACTGAAGTACGACGCAAGACGATTCGGGACCCGAGGCCGGAAGTGTGTGTCAGGCGA
>NZ_AYWQ01000132.1:0-1252 GCF_000502415.1 Mesorhizobium sp. LNHC229A00 | reverse complement strand
CNGCGCGATCGCCCATGCCGGCCAGCAGAACCGCTATACGTTCGACTTGGCGAGCCCGGCACGGCTCTATTTCGACAGCCTCACCAATGACCCGAACCTCTCCTGGAGGCTGATCGGTCCACGCGGGGAGGTAACCAGCACGCCCTTCAGCCTCTCGAACTCGGACGGACCGTCGGGCACTCAGCTTCTCAATCTTGTGGCCGGGTCCTACACACTGGTCATGGATGGCTCTTTCGACGCGACGGGTGCCTACAAATTCCGGCTGCTGGATCTTGCCGCTGCCGATCCGATCACTTCGGGCACGCCGGTCCCGGGCGTGCTGCCGACCGGCACGGAGACGGCGCTCTACCGCTTCGATGCGCAGGCCGGCGAGAAGTTCTTCTTCGACCAGCAAAGCNTTCGGCCGGCAGGTCTGGTCTGCCGGTTTTGGCGACCAGGATGTCGAGACGCTGGCCTTTAACGGGACCTACACGCTGGCGGTCGAGGGCTATGTNTTCAGAAGGTCGAGGACACGACGGCACCGCTGACGGTCGGCACGACGATGGACGGCGCGATCGCCCATGCCGGCCAGCAGAACCGCTATACGTTCGACTTGGCGAGCCCGGCACGGCTCTATTTCGATGGTTTGACGGATCCGAGCCAAATCCCGAACCTGACCTGGAGCCTTGTGGGACCGCGGGGCGAGGAGGTCGGCACCCAATATTTTTCCAGTTCAGATGGGTATCTCTCTATTAACCCGCCGCTCGACGTGCCTGCGGGTAGTTACGCGCTGGTCGTGGATGCCTACGGCGATCAGACAGGCACTTACAGCTTCCGGCTGCTTGATGCTGCGACGGCGACGCCGATCGCCTCTGGCACGCCGGTCCCGGGCCAGCTGCCGACCGGGAAGGAGACGGCACTCTACCGCTTCGATGCGCAGGTCGGCGAGAGGTTCTTCTTCGACCAGCAAAGCCAAACCGGCAGCGGCAATGTCTATTGGCGTCTGATCGATCCGTTTGGAAAGCAAGTCTGGGTCAACGGCTTCGCAGACCAAGATGTCCAGACGCTGGCGTTCAGCGGCACCTACACGTTGTCGATCGAGGGCTACGTTTATAACGCGAGTCCGGTGGATTTCAGCTTTGCGGTTCAGAAGGTCGAGGACACGACGGCACCGTTGACGGTCGGCGCGACGATGGATGGCGCGATCGCCCATGCCGGCCAGCAGAACCGCTATACGTTCGACTTGGCGAGCCCGGCACGGCTCTATTTCGAT
>NZ_AYWQ01000131.1:0-766 GCF_000502415.1 Mesorhizobium sp. LNHC229A00 | reverse complement strand
GGCGATCACGGAAGAACTGTGCGGCCATGCCTTCTCGGCCTCGTCGATCTCGGCCATCAACAAGCGGCTGGACGAGAGCCTCGCTGCCTTTGCCAGGCGCCCCCTTCAAGAGCCGTTTCCTTACCTCATCCTCGATGCGCGCTACGAGAAGGTGCGTGAAGCCGGTGTTGTCATGAGCCAGGCGGTGCTGATCGCGGTCGGTATCGACTGGGACGGAAGGCGCCAGATCCTGGCCGTGGAGATGGCCAATCGCGAGAGCCGCTCGGCCTGGAGGGACTTCCTCGTCGGCCTCAAGGCGCGCGGCCTCAAGGGCGTCGAGTTGGTTGTGTCCGACGATCACGCCGGCCTGGTGGCAGCGATCGGCGAGGTGATCCCCGAAGCCGCCTGGCAACGCTGCTACGTGCACTTCCTCAGGAACGCGCTCGATCATCTGCCGAGGAAGCACGGCGACGACTGCCTGCAGGAATTGCGCTGGCTCTACGACCGGCGCGATCTCGCAGAGGCCAGGGCTGATCTTGCCGCATGGCTTGCCAAATGGTCGGCACGCTATCCGCGCCTGACAGGCTGGGCCGAGGATGCCATCGAACAAACCCTGACCTTCTTCAGGCTGCCGAGACAGCACCACAAGCATCTCAAATCCACCAACATGCTGGAGCGGCTCAACGAGGAAATCCGCCGGCGCACCTATGTCGTGCGCATCTTCCCCAATACCGAAAGCTGCCTGCGCCTGGTCAGGGCGTTGGCCGTCGAGACCAATGAAAACTGG
>NZ_AYWQ01000130.1:0-771 GCF_000502415.1 Mesorhizobium sp. LNHC229A00 | reverse complement strand
GCTTCTCAAATCCTTGGATGAGCGTGAGATCATACCGAGTCTGTTCCTGTCATTCTTGGTGATGTCAATACTTCCTGGACTGCGGGTGCTCGGCGGCAGTCGCCAGATCGTCTACTATCCAATTATGCGCCATGCCTTCTTGTCTGCCCTCGCCGACTTTCCGTCACCTGCAAATCATAGCCTATCCGCCTCGCTGAGGTCCGATGAAGAGCCAAGTATGTGGGGGCATCGCACGATCTCGCCTAGCCGCATCGATCCGTTCAGTCTTATCGCGCAGCGTGGTTCCCGTTTTGAGCAGTTGATCGACTGCTATGGCGCGATGCCATTGAATCAGGCGTGGGGCAGCTTACTGGCGTTCGCCTGCGATCCTCTTTGGCAAACCCTGTGCGAGCGGCTTGCAACGAAACAGTTTTCGAGGGCTCGCCCAATTTGGCTGGTTGGCGCTAAGAGTCCTCTCTGATTGGGGTCGTTTTGGTCAAGATGCTCCTGCACTTATTTCTGGACCGTTCCGTGGGTCACTCGCTTCTCTTCGCGGTCAGCGCTTGGGCCGCCGCATGATGGGGTCAGGAGAGCGAGGCGTCTCAATCTGTTTCACGACCTTGCCGCGCTTGGGCCGGCAGGTTCGGGACTCTCAACGAGATCGCCTCGCCCATCGTCCCCAGGTAACGATCCGCATCGCCCTTTCGGGCGAAGGCTTTGTTCGTGTTGCTTGCTCCTCGATCTGTCTCAGTTCTTGCGGCCAGGTGAACAGGCTCCTTTCCAAAGCGGAAC
>NZ_AYWQ01000129.1:0-780 GCF_000502415.1 Mesorhizobium sp. LNHC229A00 | reverse complement strand
GCCTTCAGTTTCCCGAGGCGGTTTCCTCGAACTCGACCTTGCGCTTGCCGACGATCCCGGCGCACCAGCGCACCATGGCGCGGACGACACGATGCTCTTCGGCGGTGAGGATGGAACCGACGATATCGGGTGAATAGGTGACATCGAGGCCGCGCCAGCCGAGCAGGAGATGTTCGACGGCCAGCTGCCCTTCGGCCTTGGCCTGCACTTCAGCCGGGATGGTCCCGCTGGGATAGGCCTGCCGCAGCTTCTCCAGTTCGGCCTGGTATGCGGTGGCATAGGGAGGGTAGTTGGTCGAGCGGGTGAGGAAGGCGAGGCCGGGCAGCGGCACCTGCTCGAATGGCTTGTCGGGGTTGAGCCCCGGCCATTCCTTCGGTTCGATCCAGTCGCCCTCGCGTTCGGCGACGAGGTTGGCGGCAAGGCTGCCGAGCTTGATGGTCATGTCGGAGATCCTTTGTCGGAAGGTTCAGATTGAGTGCGGGGAACGGTCCGTTCCGGGTCATGCGGCTCTGTCGAAGCGATGATGCGGTCGTGAAATTCGCCGTCGACCAGAACCTCGCCAGTAATCTCCAGCCTGAGAAAATTAGCTGCGTTCCGTTTCGCACCATCGATGTCGAATGAGACGCGAGTGACTCCTCTAAGCGGTACGCCATTCATTTCTATGGTGCATTGCGAAGGGGTGTCGCCCACCTTGATTTTGAAGGTGTTCTTCACTGGATTTCCTTTGTCGGAAGGGTGGCGACGGGTCCGACAACCCGCCGCCTTTCTGCGCAGAACTAG
>NZ_AYWQ01000128.1:0-783 GCF_000502415.1 Mesorhizobium sp. LNHC229A00 | reverse complement strand
CCCCGAGACATATGGGCTTGCGGCTCGAACTCAATCGCTAAGCGACGTCATGGCGGTGAGTGATGCCGATGCGCCGTTCGAGGCTGGGCGCTCCGTTCCGTTCAGCAGCGCCCAGAGCATGGCCTTCTTCCGTCAGCGTTACTGGGGACCGTCAGCTGACGCGCCGGCTTGGCGGCGTATCGACACTGCTTGGCTGGATGGCGCCTCTGAACTTGCCCTGGCGCTCGACAGCGCCACCAATAACACCAGCTTGGTCCTCGCCATCGAGTTTGGGGATGGCGATGTGCTGCTGTTTGCTGCGGACGCCCAAGTGGGGAATTGGCTATCGTGGCAGGGTCTGTCCTGGCAAGTCAAAGACAAGACCGTAACTGGGCCCGACCTGCTGGCCCGAACAGTGTTCTACAAGGTCGGACATCACGGCAGCCACAACGCTACACTGCGACAGGCGGGTTTGGAGCTCATGAGCAAACTCAAGATAGCAGCGATACCTGTGGACCACGAGATGGCCAAACTAAAGAAATGGGGCAACATGCCGCTTCCCGAACTCCTTGAGGCGCTGGACAAGCAGGCTAGCATTGGAGTTATACGAATTGACCAGGATCCTGTGGGGGCAATTCCCGGGATTATCGTCGATCCCCTGTACTTCGATATTATATTTTAGACTAATATAAGGTCGTCCATCGGGCGGTCAGTTAGGACGCCCTGACCAAATAAATCCCGAGGTAATATAAATGCCAAGGTAATATAAATGCCAAGGTGGGGGGCGCCGACATGACTGTTACC
>NZ_AYWQ01000127.1:0-784 GCF_000502415.1 Mesorhizobium sp. LNHC229A00 | reverse complement strand
CCGGCAACGAACAGCGGCGATCGAGGCGGTCGCGCAGGTTGCGCCGTTGCAACATTGCCAAGAATATCCGCACCGTCGACGACGTCTACGACATCTTGTCCTTCTTCGAGGTCATGGACGGTCCATCGCACACGTTCGCAATCCAGAACCTCATCGACTACAAGACCTGCAAACCGGCCGGCACGATCACCGCCCTGGACGCCACCATCGGCATTGGTGACGGCACCAATCTCGCCTTTCAGTTGAAGAAGCAATACAAGGTCACCAAGGTTGACACCTCGGTCATCGCCATTGATCGCACCGTCTACCTGCCGGTCTCCGGAACGGTTCTGGTCGCCGTTGACGGCGTCCTGAAGACCGAGGCCGTCGACTACGTCATCGACTATGAGACCGGTGCGGTTACCTTCGTCACCGGCCATGCGCCGGCCAATTTGAAGGCGGTGACGTGGGGCGGTCAGTTTCATGAAAGGGTTCGCTTCGACACCAACGATCTCAGCCATGTGATGGAATTCTTCCGTGTCGGATCGGTGTCGTCGATCCCTCTGGTCGAGGCGCCCTGATGGTCGGCAGGACCGTCCCGGCCAGTGTGGTGACGGACATCAATTCCGATGCGTTTGCGTTGGCATCGCTGGTGCTGATCACGCTTTCAGACGGAACGACAATCCCGCTGACGGAATGGGATGTCCCGCTCGACGTGGACATGCGCGGCGGTGGCGTCGAGACCTATCTGCCATTCCAGTTCCAGGAATTGACGGCGTTCTCGGCACAGATCAACGCGCCGATC
>NZ_AYWQ01000126.1:0-793 GCF_000502415.1 Mesorhizobium sp. LNHC229A00 | reverse complement strand
CGTCACCGCCTTCATGGTCGATCGTATCGACCCGCATCCAGGCGAAATCCTGTTCGATCCCGCCTGCGGCACAGGCGGGCTTCTCACCTGCGCCATCCGTCACATGGAGGCCAAGGGCTACGTCCGCACGCCGAAGCAGCGCGAGACGATGCAGGGCGCCCTGCGCGCGGTGGAAAAGAAGCAGCTTCCGCACATGTTGTGCGTCACCAACATGCTGCTGCACGGCATCGAGGACCCGAGCTTCGTGCGCCACGACAACACGCTGGCCCGGCCGCTGATTTCGTGGAGCAAGGATGAGCGCGTCAATATCGTCGTCACCAATCCGCCCTTCGGCGGGCGCGAGGAAGATGGCATCGAAAACAATTTCCCGACCTTCCGCACCAAGGAGACGGCCGACCTGTTCCTCGCCCTAATCGTGCGCCTCCTGAAACAAGACGGCCGCGCCGCCGTGGTGCTGCCCGATGGCACGCTGTTCGGCGAGGGCGTCAAGACCCGGCTGAAGGAGCATCTGATGGAGGAGTGCAACCTCCACACCATCGTCCGCCTGCCCAATTCCGTGTTCAAGCCCTATGCCTCGATCGGCACCAACCTGCTATTCTTCGAGAAGGGCACGCCGACGAAAGACATCTGGTTCTACGAGCACCGCGTGCCGGAAGGCCAGAAAGCCTATTCGATGACCAAGCCGATCCGGCTGGAGCATTTCCAGAGCTGCATCGATTGGTGGGGCGGCAAGGACCGGAAAGGCCGCGGGGAGACGCCGCAGGCGTGGAAGGTAAGCGCCGCGGAGGTGAAG
>NZ_AYWQ01000125.1:0-794 GCF_000502415.1 Mesorhizobium sp. LNHC229A00 | reverse complement strand
ATCGCTCGGCCTCGCCGCAGGCCGTCGCCGCCTCCAAGGCGCTTGCGCGCCGACTTGGGCCGGCAATCGACGACGCGGTCATCGGAGAGACGGTCGCTCTGCTGGCCAATGCATGGGAAACGACCGACGCCGCCGAAGGAATCGCGGCCTTCTTCGATCGCCGCAGGCCGCGTTGGCAGGCGTGAGGCTAGCCGGGAGCCGTTCGATGGTCGCCGCTCGAACAGGCAGAGCGGCGAACGACGAATTGCCGTAACAATCTAACAATCACGGTCATCTCCCACAGAGTTGTATCGCAACCTCGCTCTGTCACATCGCCGGCTGCTATCCGCATGGGATCTGGATGTCGGCGGCGTGAACGAGGGCCATGCATCAAGAGGCTTTGGGTGCATAGGAGAGTATGCCGCTCTTGCCCATGATCTTCTTGCCCAGATCATATGTGGCTCTATCGAGCGCGGCCCATTCCGCACTTTTCACGCTCTGCTGACGATGATGGATGCCGTAGGGGGATCCTCACGCCCCCGTATGTTCCAGGAAGGCGACTTAGATGTGAGCTTTCGGGAGGTTGTCCATTCGAACCGGAGGGAGGAGACTGGAGTTACCAGGCTTCAGCATCCACCGGAGGGTCCGAATGAACATCCACAAGAATGCCCGTCTGACGCCTTTGCGTCGAGAGGAGATGGCGCTTTCGATGATAGAAGGTGCTTTTTCCCAAGCCCATGCGGCGCGCGTCTACGGCGTGTCGGCCAAGATCGTGGCGCGTTGGGTCGAGCGCTATAAGGCCGAAGGGCGCGCAG
>NZ_AYWQ01000124.1:0-797 GCF_000502415.1 Mesorhizobium sp. LNHC229A00 | reverse complement strand
GAAACCGCACCAGGCATCAAGTACAAGGCGGCACTCGGCGTCGCCTATGGCGCGGGCCTGCGTGTGTCCGAGGTCGCACACCTCAAGATCATGCGGCGGCCCACAGAAAGGCTACAGGACGTAAAACCCAGAACAATTGGACTCGCTGACGGCCAAGCGGAAGCGTATGATTTTTTGCCAGTCGAAAGCGATCCATCGCGGGCTCTGAGGCTTAGGCCAGGATAGCCCCGAATGGTCCCGCTGGTAGACCATGACAACGGTGCGCGACCTTGCGTGTGTCGCCGCCGCACTTTCCGCAATGCTGAAACTGCTGCTGGAGCACGTAGCATGAAACTGCCGCTGGACGTGAACAGGATTCGGAGCGATGGACCCCATGAAGCGATGGGTAACTCATTTGGGTTGACTAGAAAGGACAAAAATAACAAACCCAAACGGCATATGGGATGGGATCTGTCTGCTCGCCCTGGCACGGCAGTTTACGCTGTTGCAGATGGGCGAATAATACACAGATTTCATAACGTTAGAGGGTACGGGGACGCCATCGTCCTAGAATTCGACAATCCTAAATATGATCCGTGGAGTAGAATCTGTGTAGGCCTCCCAAGTTACCGTAAGCTATACGCCGTCTACGCCCATCTCAGCAAAATTCTGAACTTACACGCGGTGCTCAAAGGCCAAGTGATTGGATACACGGGGACCGGAGGTAATGCGGCCGGCGAATCGCCGCATTTGCATTTTGAAATTATGCTCGAAGAACCGCTTACCCCTCATTCGCCTCGGGTCGATCCTGGCGAACT
>NZ_AYWQ01000123.1:0-798 GCF_000502415.1 Mesorhizobium sp. LNHC229A00 | reverse complement strand
ACTCTCGATCCTCGCCGCGATGTTGACGCCATCGCCGAAGATGTCGTCGTCCTCGATGATGATATCTCCGAGGTTGATCCCAATGCGGAACTCGATGCGCCTGTCCGCCGTCACGTCGGCATTACGCTCGCGCATCTTGTGCTGGATGTCGGTGGCGCAGGCCACGGCATTTACCACGCTGGGGAATTCTACTAGCAACCCATCGCCGGTCAGCTTGACGATCCTGCCCTGATGCTCGGCGATCTTACTGTCCACCAGTTCGTGGCGATGCGCCTTGAACGCCGACAGGGTTCCGCTTTCGTCGCGACCCATGAGCCTGGAGTAGCCGACCACATCGGCCGCGAGGATGGCGGCAAGGCGACGCTGATTGCGTTCTTCGGCCATTCGCAATGCGGCAACCTAGAGCGAAGGAAATCACACGGATTGTATGGGCCCTCGGGTGTGGAGTCTATCACGCCTGCTGGCTGCTATTGGGTTAGCTTCTCACCTTGGTCGCACCGCTCGCGGAACGTCCGCTATCGCCCTTCGGGCGCACATGGGCCGACCTCCCTAATTCGTCCCCAAAACTGCCGGTCAGAAATGCGCCTCATGTCGGCCATTCACCCGATCGGGTTGCACTAAGAACGTCACTCGTCAGTAATCTACTGTCAGTACCGCTTTCGACGAACCGCCCCGCTTGTTGATCGGTCATCCGTTAATCTGCGATGCCTGCTTTCCGCAGACCCTCAAGCCAGTGCTCCACGTCCTCCTGCCGGCGATATGGAGAGCCGCGCTTGTAGTCACATAAGGTGAAACCAG
>NZ_AYWQ01000122.1:0-1043 GCF_000502415.1 Mesorhizobium sp. LNHC229A00 | reverse complement strand
CTGTTTAATCTGCTGATGCGGATTGAGGGCGAAGCCGTGTTAAGCGATCACCTCAATATAATTGCGCCGGATCAGGCTGAGCATGAAGCTCTGCTGGAGGACCTGCGAAGACTGTGGGAGCAGCGCCTGGTTCGGCTGCATCCCTCACAAGCTGCTCGGATGGATCACGGGTCCGATAAAACGCCGGACCAGCCTAATAGGCTATCAATGTGATAGAGATGCCGCTCAAGCTCGGCCAATCAATAGTGTTCANCTGCGAGCTCACCGCTGTGATTAGGGGGGTCGAGGTCGCCCTGGTCAGTATGCTTAGGAATGCTATTGAATGGGTCGTGTGCCTGGGTTGGAAAGGCGGGTCTGGCCTCACCGGACTTCTGTGTCGAGAGGTCCAGCCCGCAAAACTTTAGAAACTGGCGATGATGACCTAAGCGGCGAAGATCGCCGGCTTCGGCAATGACGGTCAATGCCTCGATCGGTCCGATGCCCGGGATTTGTCGCAGGAGCTGATAATCCTGGCTGTGCCGCAGCAGATCGTCGGCCTGTGCTTCGATCTCATTATGTTGCCGGATCAGGCTGCGTGCTTCGTCAATGACCATCTGGAACATGCGAATGGCAGGCGCATCAAGTCATCCAGTGGCAGCGGCAATCCGATCGATGGGCGCGCCGTCTCGAAAATATCGATCAGAATCTGTGTCTTGCTGACCTTGCGGCCGACGACATCCCAAGCTGCTGCCACAAACTCCTCCTTCGTNTTGCGGCCGACGACATCCCAAGCTGCTGCCACAAACTCCTCCTTCGTCAGCGCCGTGATGCTTGCTGGGGTCGGAAAGGCATGGAGGAAGGCAAAGAACCAATCGCTGCGGCTGTTCCCCCGGAAGCGATCGATCTCGGGAAAATACAGCGGCTGGTAGTGTGTCAGCATGCGGTGCTGGATCTCGGTCTTGGCCCTGGCGATCGCTTCATGTGTCTTCGACAGTTCCTGCACGTCGTTGATGCCGGCTCGCAGCGGATCATGGTAGACCTGCGTCGCCTGGATCCTGAGCATG
>NZ_AYWQ01000121.1:0-813 GCF_000502415.1 Mesorhizobium sp. LNHC229A00 | reverse complement strand
AAACCGATCGGGACGGGAGCGTTTGAACTGCTGACGTATTCGGTGGGCAGCAAGGCTGAGGTCAAGCGTCGCGAACACGGCAAGTGGTGGGGCGGTGAAGCGCTACTCGACGGTGTTCACTTTGTAGACTATGGCACTGAGTTCCAAGCAACGATAGCGGCCTTCGACTCTGGTGAGATAGATCTCGACCTACAAACTCCCGCCGACTACATTGATATTCTCGACAAGATGGATGTTGTCAAAACCGAGGTGGCTACCGCAACAACGCTGGTATGCCGCACAAACACTGCCAATAAGCCGTACGACGACAAGAAGGTTCGAAACGCACTGCAGATGGCCGTCGATAATAATGCTGTCTTGCAACTTGGCTACGCAGGTCGCGGTACGGTCGGCGAAAATCACCACGTGAGCCCGATTCATCCCGAGTATTATCCTTTGCCGAAGAAGACACGGGACCTCGATGGCGCCAAAATGCTAATCGCAGAAGCCGGCCATGCCGACTTTGAACATGAACTGATATCCATCGACGAAGACTGGCAGAAAAATACCGGCGATGCCATCGCGGCCCAGCTGCGCGAAGCCGGCTTCAAGGTGAAGCGCACCGTGCTCCCGGGTTCAACATTCTGGAACGATTGGGCGAAATACCCCTATTCTCTTACGGTCTGGTACATGCGACCCCTCGGCGTTCAAGTCCTGGCGCTGGCCTATCGAACCGGCGAGGCATGGAATGAGACATCCTACTCCAATCCTGACTTTGACGCGAAGCTCAAGAAGGCATTCTCCGTCAGTGACGTCGCTAAACGCAAGGAACTG
>NZ_AYWQ01000120.1:0-825 GCF_000502415.1 Mesorhizobium sp. LNHC229A00 | reverse complement strand
AAATGGAGACGGGTATTGCAACGACGCCCTTTGGGCGGCGGCCGATGTCGCTTGCCATGCTGGCAGTGCAAAACGAGTCACGTGAGATCCCCAAGGGCAGGGTGGTCGACAAGTGGCAGATCTATCGCAACCTCTGCGAGGGCAAGAGCATCGTCGGCATCGGCGATCGCGCTCTGGCCGTCCTGAATGCGTTGCTATCATTCTATCCTGACAGTGAGCTGAGTGAGGAAAACGGCCTCATCGTCTTTCCCTCGAACGCACAGCTGTCCCTCAGGGCGCACGGAATGCCTGATGCCACTGTCAGGCGACACCTGGCGGCCCTAGTGGGCTGCGGGCTTATCATCCGTCGGGACAGCCCGAACGGCAAGCGTTATGCACGGAAGGGCAGGGGAGGGGAGATTGAGCAAGCATTTGGCTTCTCCCTGGCGCCGCTGCTGGCTCGTGCTTACGAGTTCGAGGCGGCCGCCGAGCGTGTCCGCGCCGACAACAGGGCGCTCAGGCTTATGCGCGAGCGGATCACCTTGCACCGCCGCGACATGCACAAGCTGATCGAGGCTGCCGTTGAGGAAGATGTGCCTGGCGACTGGGGAGGCCTGTGGAAGCGTTTCCGCGGCGTTGTGGAGGCAATTCCGCGCCGAGCTTGCATTGCCGAGCTTGAAGCTATCGGGGCCGATCTGGCCGCGTTGCGTGACGAAGTGGATAACCTGCTGGAAATTCATATGGAATCCACGAATTCTAGCGGCAATGACTCCCAAAACGAGCGGCAGCAATCTGATTCAAATACCGACTCTACTTTTGAATTTGAACCTGCTTTGGAGAAAAGCG
>NZ_AYWQ01000119.1:0-832 GCF_000502415.1 Mesorhizobium sp. LNHC229A00 | reverse complement strand
TTGTGTGTCAGCGTGCCTGGCTGCGCACTCGGCGTGTTGTCGCCTGAAGCGGAGTCGTGATTGCCCGTCGCGAGGTCGTCCTCGTCGACCAGCGCTGCCGACACACCCGCCGTCGCATGGTTGTTGTCGCCCGAGAAGGTGAACGACAGAACCGCCTGCGAGGTGTCGCCGTCCGCGTCCTTCATGGTGTAGGTGAAGCTGTCCACCGTCCCCGCCGGCACCGACGCCTTCGGGGTATAGATGTAGGAGCCGTCGCCGTTCAGCGTCAGCGTGCCATAGGCCGTCGCGATCGGATTGCCGACCGTACCGCCCGTCACCGCCGTGACCGTGCCGGGCTGGTCCGCGCCGACATGGTCGTTGGCCAGAACGCCATTGGCCGCGTTCGCCACGATTGCCGCGCCGCCTTCCGTCGCCGATTGACCGTCATTGACCGCAACCGGCATGTCGTCATCCACCGTCACGGTCAGCGTGCCGGTTGAGGCTGTGGCGGCCGTGTCGTCGGCGTCATAGACCTTGTAGCTCAGGCTGAAGTCGAGATTGTCCTCGGTGCCCGCCGTCGGATGCTGGACCGGCGCCAGCAGCGTCACCGTATAGGTGCCGGCAACCGGGTCCGTCAGGTCGACCTGGAACACATTGATGCCGCCGGCCGAGGCGATGATCTGCGTGCCCGCTCCATTGGCCGTATAGGTGTAGGTGGTGCCGTTCACCGTCTCCGAGCCGGACACCAGGGCGATGTGGCCCGCGCCGTCCGCGCCATAATTGTGTGTCAGCGTGCCTGGCTGCGCACTCGGCGTGTTGTCGCCTGAAGCGGAGTCGTGATTGCCCGTCGCGA
>NZ_AYWQ01000118.1:0-832 GCF_000502415.1 Mesorhizobium sp. LNHC229A00 | reverse complement strand
TTCGGGCTTCTCGGCAACCTGACCTGCAACATCAAGGGCAACATCTCCATCAATACCGGGGAGAGGATCTACCACGTCCCGGGCCAGGAACATTATTGGGAGACCAAGATCAGCGCTCAGTACGGCGAGCGGTGGTTCTGCAGCGAGGCCGAGGCAAGAGCGGCCGGCTGGCGCAAAGCGAGGCGATAGTAAATGGAGGGCAATCCGGTTGTCGTTTCCAGCATCATCGAAGATGCATTCCTAATATCATGCCTTGTTCTCGCGTTACAGAACGCAGAACAGGCGATAAAGAGAAATTCAGAGGTCGATAACTTCTTAGACGATTGCCAGACGAGTATCGAGGCCATGCTTCTTAAAAGGCTACTTACCACTGCTGGCATGATCCGGAACTTGGTGTTTGAAAAGTATCCACCGGAGATGAGAAGCGACGAATGGCGGCAGTTCGCGGAAAGAGAGGTTGGATTGCTTTCCAGGGATGGTCGAGATCCCACCCCGCTGCATTTCTACGATAGCTGCAACAAGATCCTGCATCACCGCAGCTATTCATTCCCAGCGTCCGATCAGCTGTCTGATATGAAAGCGCGGTCGAGCCTCAGCTTACAGGACTGCGCCCAGTTCTCTGGGGCGCGGCAAAAGAGCGAGTGGCACGCGATCATCAATTTACACAAGTTTGCTTCAGCTGCCTGGGTCTGCGCTGACATCGATATCAGGGTCTGACATGGCTTCGTACTCAGCATCCGAACTCAAGTATGCTCGACCAATCGCGAATGCTTTGATAGAGCGCGCCGATTTTCGTCGCTGGTTTATGCGAGGAACGCCGTATGAGGTTGGG
>NZ_AYWQ01000117.1:0-835 GCF_000502415.1 Mesorhizobium sp. LNHC229A00 | reverse complement strand
GCCTCGTAGCAGACGATCACGGTCGGCGAGCTGGTCGCTGCAACGGCGAGCTTCGTCCGCGCCCTTTCAATCAGTACTAAAAGGGCATCCACGTCACCGCAGGCAATGGTGTGCAGCGCGATCTTGTCGGTCAGCCGCGTATTGAGACCAACCACCCATTTCGACCGGCTCATTTCCACTGAAACGAAAACGTCGCCGCCAATGGACGCATCTTCAACCGCTATTGCTGCTTCATTCTCTTGGGGCATCGTCCTTTCTCCTGTTCCGCTTCAACAAGCCGAACCGTATCAGGTGGTGCGACTCGCCCCATAGGATCTCTAAGTTTTAGGCCGCCGGTCGCACGGCTGATTACCAATGCCTTTTCCTGGCCCGTGAGGTTGGGACGCTATCACTCGCCAGGCGGAAGCTGGACCGCTCGGCGCCGGTTCCTTCGACAGCGATCCCCGAGTTCACCAATGACCGGCATGCGTCGAGAACCGACCAAGGCACTTCATCCAACATTGGCCTTTGGTTCATTGGTGAGCGTCAAAGCCTGAGGAGCATCGATGGCCGGCCTGCGTAGGCTCTGATGGCTCACAAAACCGACAGAGATCAGCCTGACAAAAACCGAGCTCTTGTTCGCAACAGAGAGCGCCAGCGTTTGAAGCCGCCATTCCGATCCTGTCGCAACTGCTCAAGGCCGAGACGGCGGAACGCGAGGTCAGGTCGACAGCCTATCAGCTCAAGATCGCAAGCTTTCCAGCCTATCGCGATCTCAACGGCTTTGACTTCGCCAGCAGCGAGATCAGGTCGTCTTCGAACAGCGCTCGAGCGCTATGTGGGCATGCGCCAGAGA
>NZ_AYWQ01000116.1:0-1073 GCF_000502415.1 Mesorhizobium sp. LNHC229A00 | reverse complement strand
ATAGAGCCGGCCAACGGCCGAACCCGATCGGGAATGTCTGGAAAAACCTTTTCTCAACTCGAGGCTAGGCCACATCAATGGCCGGTTCAAGAGAAAAGTTACTACTGCTGGCGAGATCGGATTTGTGAGCGAGCCGCGGCCATCGGAGCCGGTTCACAAGTGGCCGTGCGCCAGTTGAAACTCCGGTATCTCCCGGGCCGAACCGCAACGGGCGCCGATTTGGCATGCAGCGAGTTCGCTAAAGGGTGCTATGGAGGGGCTGGGCAAGTTCGCCGAGCCAACTCCCGACATTCGAGGTCAACTTCGTGCGTGAACCGTCGCCGCTGCCCGTCTTTGGAAAACTTGGCGCCAAGGCACCCGCCGCCCTGGTGGCCGCACCGGCCGTGTCGGCGCGTAGCGCGGCACGCCTGCGGGAGATGCTGACCGCGCATGGCGGCATGGCGCTGAAGCTTTCGGTTGTCGCCTGGACGGTAGCGGTCCTGGGCATGGTCTTCTTCGTGTTGCGAGGCTGAGCCACACCGCATGGCCAATCATGCACCGCGCATGGACTTGCCCCAAGGCTGGGCCATCATCGATGTCTTGACCGGTCAGCCTGCAGTACTCAGGCAAAGGGTGATGGTCGGCATGAACCCGAAAAATGCCGATATGGTGTCGATCAGATGAGTGTCCGAGACGTCAAGTGCCGGGAGAGGGCTGAGTGTAAGTCCTGCCCCGTCTCATCGCCTTGACGCATTCATGGACTGAAGATCGCTTCGCGCTTTATCTGGAGTTGCGGCTGCGTCTCAGCCGAAATCATCCGATGTCAGCACATACAGGCTCTTGCGGGTGCGGCCGTAGGCCTTGGNCTGCTTGTCGACAAAGCGGGCTTCAGCTTTTTGCATGATCGTCTGATTGCCGTCGGCCATTGAAGAAATCTCCCTTGCGCATGAAATCGTGAAAGCGAACTTGTCCGATAAATAGGCGCTCGACCGGAAAAATTCAATTTTTGAAAATATTTGGCCGACTTCGGATATCAGGAAACCGGGTGCGAAACTAATACTTCCAACATTTAATTCCGTCCCCCGATAAATTTT
>NZ_AYWQ01000115.1:0-857 GCF_000502415.1 Mesorhizobium sp. LNHC229A00 | reverse complement strand
CCTCTCGTCCAATCTCCCCAGCGCTCCGCTAATTCCAGTCCTGCGCACTCGGCCATCGTATCGAGCTCCTGATGATAAACGTAACGAACGCGATGTGGTAAACGTCTGACCTGTGTACCGGAAAACCAGAGGAGGGTTGAAACGAACGTCTGAGTTAGTGGATCGTGGACGGCAGCATTGAGGATCGTATTCTCATGATCCACGAGTAGAGTACTGGTTTGCTGGCCGCTGACGAGCCCATCCAAGGGCGGCACGCCCACGTCTATCACCATAGTCCCCCCATCATCTAGCGCTTCCACGGCAGATCGCAGGCAAGCTATTTGTGCTTCGCGCGTGACTACAAACGTGAACGTGTTCCAAACACAATACACGAGGTTGTAGCGTTGCTCTGATCTGAAATTGGCAATATCCGCCTTCCAAAACTTGACCAGATCGGTTCGCCTGGCGAGAAGTTTCAACATGCTGTCCGAATTGTCGACACCTTCGACCCTGACGCCGCGCTCGCTCAACGGCACTGCCACGCGTCCGTCGCCAATACCAAGCTCGAGAGCACTCCCTCCGCTCGCATATCGCTCAAGAAAGGCGGCCGTCTCGGCCGCCTCATCCCTCTTGCCTCGCAAGATGGAAAATTTTTCATAGATTGAAGCCCAATCCTCGTTGTAGATGAATTTGTCAGTCATATGATTCTCCTACATTATATATTGGATCTATTGGCTGGATGAATTGTAACATGCAAGAGTATACCCTTTCTATATAACTGTTAGGGTTACATCCAAATCATCTATGTGGATATCGAACGGCTCTGTCCTTCGTGAACGTCACGATTTGAGACGCAAGAGCTATGCCAACGCAAAAAC
>NZ_AYWQ01000114.1:0-864 GCF_000502415.1 Mesorhizobium sp. LNHC229A00 | reverse complement strand
GGCCACCGAGCGCCAGAATGATCAATAGCGCCAACAGGCCGCCGCCTATCACGACCAACGGATGCCGCCTTGCCAGACGGGGAAGGTCAGCTACTCGCAGGCGGCCCGTCGGCAGGTATTCAATTGGTGCGGAGAGGAGCGTCATAAATCAGTACCGGATGCGGGGGTCGACCAGAGTGTAGGAAAGATCAACTGAGAGATTAATTAAGACGTACAGACCTGAAACCAGGATGAGCACACCTTGAATGATGGGATAGTCGCGGTTGTTGATCGCATCGACCACCAGACGACCGACACCAGGTATGTTGAACACCGTTTCTGTGATGACGACACCGCCAATTAGACCTGCGAAACTTAGGCCGATCACGGTGAGGATCGGGACCCCCGCATTCTTCAGAGCGTGGTGGAAAAGCATGGCATACGGCGATGCGCCCTTGGCTGCGGCTGTTCGCATATAGTCTTCCGACAGAACTTCGAGCATGCTCGCCCGCGCGATCCGGGCGATGAAGGCAGTGTAGGGAATGCTCAAAGTCACCGTCGGCAGGATCAGGTGCACAAACCATGGCCTAAAGCCATGGTCGATAGGCTTGTATCCTTGGACTGGCAGCCAATGTGTTCTGATCGCGAATAGGTATACGAGAAAGAAGCCGACGACAAACACCGGGACGGAAAAACCAAGTGTCGCGAATACCGTCAGGGTGCGATCAATAAGACGCCCAGCTCGCCACGCGGCAAGGATGCCGAAGGAGACCCCCATCGTCACCGAAACGATCATCGTCAGGATCGACAGGGAAATGGTCGGTTCCAGCCGCTGCGAGATTAGCTCAAGAACGGGGCGCTGAGAAAAAATTGATTTCCCGAAGT
>NZ_AYWQ01000113.1:0-879 GCF_000502415.1 Mesorhizobium sp. LNHC229A00 | reverse complement strand
ATTTCGCACCGAAGAACCGTTCGCCGGCACGTTGCAGCGCCTTCTTGATGCGCTCCTGTTTCTTCTTCGGATCCTCGTCGTCTTGCATGGACAGCGCGGCATACTCGATGCGCCAGTGACCCATGCGCACCACCGTCTTGATGCTCTTCGGCAGCTTCAGCATGTCAGGGGTGTCCTCACCATGCCGTTCAAGGGCATTGATCAGGGCCTGCATCGCGATGTTCTGCTGATCGCTCAACCGCTTGTCGTCGGTGACCTCCGGGCCTTGACCCCCAGGGGCGGCGCAGACGACCGAGGTGAGCAGCTTGCCGTTTGGTCTCTTTCCTAGGACGACCTGCTTCAGAATGAAATCCCAACCGTGACCACGCTCGCCATCCTTGTTCTTCTGGATTGTCGCCCTGTGGATCTGGCGGGTCAGCTGCGTGCCGTCCTCCCGGAAGGCGATGTCGAGGCGAGGCGTGATCTCAAGCTCGATCGCATTGTCGACGTTGGCGAACAGCGAGGAGTGGCCGCGCGGGTTATTGCCGTTGCGGGGCTTGTGGTGGACCATCAGCACGGTGCACCGGCATTCGTCGCGGATGCGCTCAAGGTTGGAGAGGACAACAGACATGTCGGTGGAGGCGTTCTCGTTGGCGCCTGGCGTGGCCGTCGCCAAGGTATCGATGACGACGAGCTCGAGGGGAACCGTGAAGGTCTCCGACCACGCCTTGATCTCGGCGATGAGGGCATCGGTGCCGCGGCTGGTTTCGACATCCTGCTCCCCAGGTCGGGCGAAGAGATCGATACGGGCGGGCAGCAGCACGAAGTCGACGCGTTCGCCGGGCTCCATGTGGGTTTGCCGGTAGGCGCGGAGACGCTGCTTCACCCCGATGCCGCCTT
>NZ_AYWQ01000112.1:0-880 GCF_000502415.1 Mesorhizobium sp. LNHC229A00 | reverse complement strand
CGCGTGGGAATACTTCAGCAGGAGTTCGCCGTGGATAAACGGGGTTCTGTGAGCGTCAGTATAAATGACTGTCGCATCGCGGTTTTCCATGGCAATGACAAACACATGTTTGATGGTGCCGGCGCATACCGGCGTGCTAATGAGCGACCCAGCCACACAAGCACCCAGAATCAGGTTTCTCGATACGGTAGTCATCGTCGCTCCTCGCCGAAAAGATGGTTTGAGATAGCCGGTGCCAAGAAGCTTACACGTGACCCGCTCGGGCCTCTTGGCGGGATGGGGAATGGAAATCCATGCAAGCTAGACCGAAAAGCCACCGTAGTCGGGCACCGCCTCATCAGTATCGTGGTCAAAGGTTAGCCGGGAATCTGCCTTTCCCTGTTTGATATTCCACCCTGAAAACGTCTTTGAGCCCCCCCACCCGGTAGACATGGCCAACCATGCGTACTGAACTCTTCCGTGCCCAACCAACCAAGCACACGCATTCCCAGAACCATAAACCCCAATCGAGTAGGCAGAGCTCTTTGAGCTTATTGCCGAGAATCCGTCGTTAACCCCACGGAAATAGTCGTTGATAGGTCCGGAAATACCTTCACCGTCGCAGTCGAAGTCGACGGCAAAATATATGGGAGTGCCCGCGGGCTGCCCGGCCGACATTGCCTGCCTGTAAGCGGACGTGCCCTCCGCAACGCCTGCGGAATGTGAAAAATGCGACAGATGATCCGAATCGCTCTCCCAGACTGTTACAATTTTCAACCCGGCGCCAGACACAGCTTGCGCCTCCTTTGCTGTTAGCGGAGGCCATTTGGATGAAGCCGACCGATAGTACCTCGCAACAAAGCTTTTTCCCGCAGAAGCGATCTGCGATGCCCGCTTGGAA
>NZ_AYWQ01000111.1:0-883 GCF_000502415.1 Mesorhizobium sp. LNHC229A00 | reverse complement strand
CCTCTCCCCCATCAACGACTAGCGAGTTCAGATAAGCGTCAGCCGATCCTCTCAGCAACTTTGCGATCAGCGGCTCAGCAGTCCGGATTGCCGCCTCTATTGGTTCGATGACCTTTTCGTCCGGCTCGAGGGGATAACCACAAGCATGCGCCGAATTAAATCCATAGATTAGAACGTCGGCGTTTAAGTCGAGGATGAAAGGGAGACTCTCAATTAGTCGTACCTCTCCGTCTTCTGTGGTAATGCTAATTCCTCCGATCATCATCGCAGGGGATACTAAAGGAGTTGGCGAGGCTGGATCTCGATGCGGTACCACCGCATGTGGAAAGGCTGTGCCGAATGTTCTCCAAAAGCCATCAAACCGCGTGTCAGGATCGGTCTTACGCATTCTGCGGGTTACATCATGATTGCCTGGAACCACGAGGATGTGATCACGATCGGGAAGTTTGCCTGCCTTCACCTGCTGGAGCAGCCACTGGCGAACGTCATTAAGCCCTCCTTGGTCGCCGCGATTGGTCATGTCACCGCTCACGACGACATAATCAGGGCGCTTAGACAATGCTGAGAGGTAGTCGGATAGGCGTGCGAGCGGCGTCGGCCCGTCGGCACCTGTCAGCTTGACCTTTTCGTCGACGTCTGAATATTGGCCCCGCCCGGCATGTATGTCAGTCAAATGAAGGATGGTGACGTTAGCCATCGATGGAGCTCTCTCTCAACATTGCCTGATCGATAGCTGAGAAAGCGCATTTATGCGAGGCTATTGGGCGACCAAATAAAGCGACTGCCCTGTCTCGACCGGTTCGCACTCAGAGGGCAAGGCGCACATCGGAGTATACCCTGATGTGCGGTTGCGTCCGGCATGCTCTTGCTGTGGAGCCTCAAT
>NZ_AYWQ01000110.1:0-894 GCF_000502415.1 Mesorhizobium sp. LNHC229A00 | reverse complement strand
TTGATTTCCTCAGGCGCCAAAGGCCGGTGAGGGTTCGAGGCCTCAGAAACCTTTTTCGTCGCAATGTGCCGGAACTGAAGCGTACCCGTTTCGTCGAAGTATGCCTCATAGCCTTCCTTTTTCAGAGGGATGTTGAGGGTCTCCAGCGCCTTTGACCGGCCGAGGTCTTCATCGACGGCCTCCGACCGGTCCATCAGTATGCGGAAGACACGGACGAAACGGCCAGGAAGTGCGTGAGGCTGCAGCGAAGGTTCGGCTAAAAGTTCTGTCAGACGGTCCGTGGCCCAAGCCCAGCGGGTGGAGCCATCGTGAACGAATGGGAGATCGCAATCTTCGAAGAACTCGGTGATGTATTTGCTTGATCGGTATGGGAAGTAAGCAGCATCACCGACGACGCACTCCGCCAGCGCACGAACATTACGGGACTTGAACTGCATAGAGTGAGACTCCGACGGCGGATACGGATATTGAGAGGGTTTATTCGGGTTGGATCTGCACAGCACTGTATTGTCAAGTCGTGGGGTTGCCGTCGACGGCGGGAACGGTTCAGTTTCTGCCGACGCCGTAGTTCCTAACACTAAGGTCTGGCGAGCCATTACTTTAGCTTTTGAATCTTAAAGGCGGCAGCAGCGCAAGCCGTGTGGGACGGATCTGCCGCTAGCGATCGGGATAGATCATAGGTACCGTCGCCTCCAGAAAACCCCTTCACGGTCGAAAAGATGTGCTTATGAAGGTATTGTGTGGCGGCGCAGCCTGTGCGGATTGCACCTTGCGGGTTCTCTTCGGGATCATAGCTTGCGGTTGCCGCATCCCGAGGCAGCTCGACCGTCCATACGGCGCTGCTGAGGTCCTTCAACCAAGATGCCACGGCATAGGAGCCGTAAAGGCCTGGTG
>NZ_AYWQ01000109.1:0-1587 GCF_000502415.1 Mesorhizobium sp. LNHC229A00 | reverse complement strand
ACAGACGGAACCCGCTCGTGATCGCGCAGAGCCGCGTCGAGCTCCGGCTCGCCGTTCGAGCCGACTGGACGCACGCCCGGCGATTTCTCGCCGTCCGCGAGCGTCAACAGATTGTGGTCGAGATCTTTGACCCGATTGCCCCACGTCTCCCCTATGAAGGCATTCGGCACTCCTCCAGGAAAGTAGTCATCTTCATAAGGATCGTAGTCTGGAAAGCGCGGAATGATGCCCTTGAGCGCAACGTGGTTTCGTTCCGCCATCCAGTCGGCAGTGATGGCGGTGTAAGAAAAGCCGTAGCCCACGACGCCACCGGTGGACCAAGGCTGCGCGACGATCCAGTCAAGCACCTCGCCGAAATCCAATGTCTCATCGCGCGCGCGATGATAAGGCCACACTCCGAAAGAGGCTCCGGTTCCGCGAACATCTCCAACAACAACGGCATAACCGTGCGGCACAAATTGGTCGGCAAGGTGGTTGGACGGACGGCCTTTGATCCCGCGCCAATAGCGGGTCATGATCAGAATAGTATCTAGACCAGTACTGGAATCCTTGTCTAACGGGCGAGAAACATCCAAGGCCAGTTTCACGCCGTCGCGCATCGTCACGTATGTCGATACCACATGTCCGATCTCAAAGGGCATCGCAGCAGCACCATCGAGATCGAATCGGAAAATCGAATTTGGCGTCCCCTGACGAGAGCGACTCATACAAGTCTCCTTATTCTCTAATCTTTCCCAAATGCCATTATCGCGTACGATCCGCAGATGAGGCTCGTTCTGACGATCGGAATCATTGGCGCGTACTACAGCACTGCGTCCAACATTATTTGGGTATAGATTGATCGCAAAAGGACACTAATAAACCTGGCTGGTCAGGTATTTGCGTGTTGGTTGCGATTGTGGGNGTCTTTGAACATCGCTCATCGGCTAGTGGCACGAAGGCGATTACATCGCCGGATGTTCGTTCAAGGAAGGATGAGAACCCCAACTGCTTGACCGCCGATCGCTAAGCTCGTGACCGACATTTCGATATTGTTTTTGTCGGCGTCACCGTCCGGATTTTGCGCGCGACCTGCCGTCGACCATCGATTCAAAGCTGGGCACGACGGTCTTGCAACCAGCAGTGCGCGTTGCTCCCTCCGCGATCCGCGCCAGCAACGAATGTCCGGAGTGCCTACCGATTATTGCGCTCTAACGATCAATCTATGTGCAAAAAATGTTAGACGCGCAATATTTTTTGGCGACACTGGAGGGATCAGCCGCAAAGAGAATATCCATGAACGAAGTTGTTACGAAGCAAGAAAATCAAGCGTTTCACATTACCTTCAACCGCCCAGAGCGGCTGAATGCCGTCAACGAAGTCCTCTATCAACAAACGTTGGATGCCCTCCAGTATGCAGATAACGACCCAAATATACGCTGTGTGGTCCTTTCCGGAAAGGGTCGGGCATTCTGTGCGGGTGCCGATCTAAAGGCCCACAAATCTGGCGTCCGGACGCGCGATGAGCGCGAGGCCTATATCACGCTTGGGCAGCGCGTTTGCGAACAGATTCAGACGATGAAAACGCCCGTTATCGCCCAAGTGCAT
>NZ_AYWQ01000108.1:0-908 GCF_000502415.1 Mesorhizobium sp. LNHC229A00 | reverse complement strand
CTGACGACAAGATTGAGGCCCGATGCGCGGAATGCCTGACTTTCGAACGACCGGTCGCGGAGTTCGCCACGCTCATGGAAGAAGACGGCGGTTTGAGTTTGTGCGCTGCCTCGCCCTTGTTGAGGCCGGCTTGGCAGCGCCGACGCAATGTCGAGCTCGAATACCATTCGATCATGAAAGGCGATCGCTCGATGCGGCCGAGTTCCCGAAGAGCCTTGGCCAGTTGGCTTTCCTTCGGTGTTGCCGAGAGCTTCTTCAAGATCGTCGAGGGCACAACGGCACGGGTGGTGATCGACGCCGCCAGATGAAGCAGATCATCCCAGTGATCGAGGATCAGGGTGGTGCAGACCGAGCAGTCGATCTACAACCTCCTGCCCGACCGTGGCTACGTCTGCCGCATCTGGCCGGCTCGCTATCCCGACGAGGAGCGCCGCGCCAAGTGCGGCTCCAGGCTGGCCCCTATGATTGCGCGCGGAGCTAAAGACTGGGCAAGGCGTGACCTAGCGTGAGACCTGAAGGCGGACTAAGGGTGTTGCAAGGCCGACAAGGGAATAAAAATTCCAGATTGGAAAGGGCATTCCATCAACCCCAGTGTGAGCCCTAGCGTGACCCTTTGGCCGGCCTTCATGGTCCCCGCTGGTGGCAGGATCGGATAACGTATCTAGTCCTATGCCTTGCATCACGAGGGTTTGCGTTGGGCCTGCGACAAATGCCGTGACAATGGGAGAGAACCGGGCGCATTACGCGCGGTCTAGTCGTGCGCGTCACGTCCCACGCTGGCGCCGTGGGCCTGTTATCCGATCACCCGCTCAGAAATTTTCACCACGTATCCGACGACTTTGCACGGTTTCAGCTCTTGATTTCTTCGAAACCCGGTGCACGAATCTTACGGTAGGAGGCGGTCATGG
>NZ_AYWQ01000107.1:0-917 GCF_000502415.1 Mesorhizobium sp. LNHC229A00 | reverse complement strand
GATAAATTGCGCCGCTTCCTTGCAAACATAGGCGGCATTCAGCTCGACCAAGTGACCATGATCACGGGACATCGCCGGCTTCCGCGCCGTCCAGGAACTGGTGGCGTCGCGCCAAAAGTGGCCGATCTCGGGACGATGTCTCCGCAAGCTCTCTTCGACGCGCTAGGCAGCCACAATCCTGTGTGGTCGTTGGTGGAAGGGCTTAAGGATCGATCGGTTCCAGCGGCAGAGCTCGAACGATTGGCCGGCGCGATCGGGGTGAACGGCGAAACACTGGCAATGGCTCTGGCGCGCGCCCAGAATGCAAATGGAGAAACATTGGCGCCTCTGCGCGTCCATTCCTTCCATCGCGCCTCACCTGGCCTTTGGTCCTGCACCAATCCAGATTGTCCCGCCAAAATGGGTGAAGGATGGTCGGCCGGAAGTGTTCTTTACGAGCGTGAAGAAACCTGTCCGTCATGCGGCATGCCCGTCGCCGAACTGTTCACATGCAACGAGTGCGGCGAAGCCTTCATGATTGCCGAGGAGAAAGGCGATCGCCTTACTCCGCCACGCAATCTGCCGCCCTCTGACGAGTTCCTTTTCGAAGCGGTCCGCGAAGTCGAAGATGATGGGGAGGATCAGGCTATCGAGGAAGTGCCCGCGTTAGACATGCCGTCGGTTCGTCACTGTTTTTCGCTGCAAGATGCAGGTCTGCTGCCCCTTTTCATAGACAAGGCGACTGGCCGTACGGCAGATTCGGGCGGTGAGGGCCGTTACCGTCTAACATCTCATGGCGATGGAACGGGACCTTGCCCCTCGTGCAGCGCCAGAAACAAGTCAGGTGACAAGCTCTATCCTTTCCGCTTTGGCGCTCCTTTCATCATTGGCAACGCGGCTCCAATGCTGCTTGCGGCCATGCCTCCTACCGATAAAGT
>NZ_AYWQ01000106.1:0-944 GCF_000502415.1 Mesorhizobium sp. LNHC229A00 | reverse complement strand
GCTCTTACACGACGCGTCATATCCGCGAGTTCGTGCCTGGCCGTCCGTTCGATGTCGGCAGGATCGCGGCGCATCTGATTGTAAAAGATCCGCAGAGCAATGCCCGTGATCGTCGACGTTACCGCGATACCAAAGTTCCTCACGATTGTGTCGGTGGATCCTTCGGAACCAAACTGAAACAGCGATACGCCGAGACTCGTGAGCGTAAACAGGAAACCCATGTAGTAAAGATTGTCGCCAGTCTGCTCATCGTGGAGCCGCAGCTTGCCGGTGAAGACGGACGCGGCAAGATAGATGAGCATCAGGCATACAGGTGCGCTCGCCGCCATTATCGGGTCTACGCCCGACAGCTTGGCTATTGCGATGAACACGCAGCCACCCAGGGTTAGCGTCGCAAAGACGACAAGGGGCAGCCTCGGATGTCCTAAGAAAGACTCCCCTCGCTTCTTGGGCATCAGTTTAACCCCTCCAACCCTACCAGCTTCTGAAACTCGCCATGATGGTTTTGAACCCACCGGGTCCAGAACTCTGCATGCTCGAAAGAGCCAAATGGCTTCTTCGCCCTATCGACGTAGAGTATCGTGACCCCAACGCCATCAAGCGATGTCCCGTAGGTCCTGTCAGCCGCGCTATCAAGGTACTTCTGATAATCGAGACCCGAACGATATTGTGAGTACAGCGCCGTATGTTCAATCATATCTGACGCGACTATTATTCGTTTTTCGATCTTCTCTTTCGCCAAACCGCTATCGAATAGCGACAGTTTGATCTTCTGAATTCCGGCCATGATCGGAGATTGGCTCGCCGATTCTCCATTGGGAATCTGGTCGGGAAGCTTGGTCAGAGGATCCTCGAATGCATCTTCCCATTTCTTCTGCCGCCGAGACGGATTGTTCGTCCAGCTGTCGACCGTCGAGCCGTCGCCCGGATTGCATCCATCAAAC
>NZ_AYWQ01000105.1:0-945 GCF_000502415.1 Mesorhizobium sp. LNHC229A00 | reverse complement strand
CTTCGATCTGCTCGTGATGGACGAGGCCTCCCAGATACAGCCTGTGGACGCGCTTGGCTCGATCGCCAGGGCCAATCAGGTGGTCGTTGTTGGCGACGAACGCCAACTGCCCCCCACGACATTCTTCGCGAAGGTGACAGGCTCGCAGGCTGAAGATGACGAGGGTGAGGGCGCGCAGGTCGCCGACATCGAAAGCATCCTCGGCCTGTTCACGGCCCGCGGCTTGCCGCAGCGTATGCTCCGCTGGCACTACCGTAGCCGTCACCAATCTCTGATCGCCGTATCGAACAGCCAGTTCTATGAGAACCGGCTTTTCATCGTGCCAAGCCCCTATACCCAAGAGGCAGGCATGGGGTTGCGGTTTCATCATGTGCCAGAGGGGGTCTTCGATTCCGGTGGCACAGGAACCAATCCGGTAGAGGCGAGAGCAGTAGCCGAAGCGATCATCCGTCATGCGAAGGTGAACCCGCGAGAGACTCTAGGCGTTGCAACATTTTCGGTTAGCCAACGCCGCGCGATCCAGGATGAACTCGAATGGCTGCGGCGACTAAATCCCGATACGGAGGAGTTCTTTCACGCGCACCCCAGCGAGCCATTCTTCGTCAAGAACCTTGAAAATGTTCAAGGCGATGAGCGCGACGTGATCATGATCTCAGTGGGGTATGCCAAGAATGCGCAGGGGTACATGGCCATGCGTTTCGGCCCTCTTGGTGCGGAAGGCGGCGAGCGTCGGCTCAACGTCCTCATAAGCCGCGCCAAGCGCAGCTGCGAAGTATTCGCATCCATCACAGACGAGGACATCGACCTGGGGCGTGGCAAAGGGAAAGGCATCTTCGCCTTCAAGCTCTTCTTGCACTACGCGAGAACAGGGCGAATTTCGCTTGCCCAGGCCACGGTTCGCGAAATGGATTCAATCTTTGAAGAGCAGGTAGCCAACGCTCTGAT
>NZ_AYWQ01000104.1:0-1895 GCF_000502415.1 Mesorhizobium sp. LNHC229A00 | reverse complement strand
GTGGCAAGTTCGGATAACGACATTGGCGCAAGATCGGCATTAACGCCGATCTTGCGCAGCGAAGCCGCCAGAAGCTGCGAGGCATTGCTACCCGTCGCCCAATCCGTGGGCTGCAGAATGACGACTTTCGCGCCGGCGTATCCCGCCTCCGCGAATAGCTGCTTTGCCTTTTCCGGGTCGCCTCCTTTCTTAAACCATTCCGTATTTTCGTCATTCGAGTACGAGGTGTTGTTTCCAAACATTGAAGTAATATTGCGGCGGTATTTCTGGTCGGTAGATATAATCTGCAGAAAAGCGTCCTGATCGATCAAGTGAAGCATTGCCTGGCGCGCCTTCACATTGTCAAACGGCGGCTGTAGGAAGTTCATGCGAACAAAATAGGCGTTACCGGCTCTATTTAAAACCTGGAGTTCAAGATTTGGATCATTCTCAATCACAGGGTAAAGATCGGGAGAGGGTCCGGAGAGGAAATCAACCTCGCCGGCCTGCAAAGCTGCCAAAGCGGTCTGCGGATCGGTGATAGTCTCAAAGATCATACGGTCGACATTTACGACTTTGCCACCGGCGTATCCACTGGCTGGTTCGCTGCGTGGCACGTATTTTTCGTTGCGGTCATAAGTGGAGCTTGCGCCGGGCTTGTAAAGAGCATGATTGAATTTGAGCGGCCCCGATCCGATGTTCGCCGTCACCTGCTCGGTTGGAGGGCGGTCTGCATCGTTCTCGCGCATAATAGGTAGATAATACCCGGCCAATGACCCCAGCAGCTCCGTAAGAATCCCCAGCGGCTCGTTCAGTGCGATCGCGAATGTCCTGTCGTCTTTCTTCGAGATATCCTTGGTTCGCTCCATAAGCCGCTGCCCGGCGGAATCCACTTGGGTCCACCGACGGATCGAGGCCACGCAGTCCCCCGCAGTAACGGGTGTGCCGTCGTGCCAGCCCAAGCCGTCACGGAGTTCGAACGTATAGGNGAGTTCAGACGTGTGCTCTTCCGATCTATCGCTAGGGCGTGCTGGTAGGTCATGTTTTCTGTCGATAAGAGCGGATCGAAGATGCGGAGATCTCCCATTGCCATGCGGACCGTCCGAGCGTCGGCTGACGATGTCTGGGCCCGAAGAACCGACGGAATCGAAAAAGCCGTTCCTGCGGCCATGCTTATCTTAAATAGATCGCGCCGAGAGATTGTCATGTTCCACTCCTTCGTTTTGACCGGAGGCTCAGGTCGCGCCGCCAATTTTTGCTGATCCGGATGGGCTTCTTTGCTCAGGGTTCGATGATCGGAAGATCTATGTGACAACCGTCTGGGCCACGATGAAACTTCAGGAAGGGCGGCGCCCCGTCGGCGGGCACATTGGCAAACACCTTCTCACTGCCGGCGAGACATACCCTCAGGCGGTAACCCGCTGGCAGCCGAACGGAGATCGGATGCATCGTGAACTCAAGGATGGCGGGCTCGCCCGGCGTGAGCGGTTCGGCATCGCGTTTCAAATAGCTATGCTGCGGTCCAAGGACGCTGAAAGGTGACTCGGTCCACACCTTCCGGTGTAGGGCGCGCATCTGACCTTCCGTGAGATAACAGCAGATCCCGTCCGGCTTTACGGCTTCGAGGTAGACGAAGAAGCTACCGTCCTCGCGAGTCGAAGTTATCTTCAGATGGATGATAGGATGTCCGGTGATCTCGATGTCACGCGTCAACGGCTCGCTCGTGTAGGCGAGGCGAGAGGCATCGAACTGTCGCCGATCTCCATAATCGACCTTCAGTCCGCCGCTCATCTGGGTTTCCCACCGGGTCGTGTCGACGTCAACGGCCGTCGGGTCGACTTGGAGTGAGTCCAAGCCCGCCTCGTCGGGCGATGTGTTCAGGCGGAAACTACTCGCTATGTACCACCGTCGGCGGG
>NZ_AYWQ01000103.1:0-980 GCF_000502415.1 Mesorhizobium sp. LNHC229A00 | reverse complement strand
TTTTCCCCTTTACCTGAACCGAAATTGGTTCGGCGGCAGAACGTGCGATAAACCAATAAAGTTCCTTGGGCGAATGCTGAGCCGCAATCAGTGTCGCCGGCGGCCACCTTCGGCTTTACCAAGGTGGCGGCGAAGCAGCGTAATGTTGCGATTGTTGGACTTGAAATACACGTCGAAGATCGAGCCCAGAACAGGAATGCTTCCTACAACCGTATCAAGCAATACGTCCCCAGCATTCTGGCGACCAAGATCTTTCCAGCGCCGCAGCTTCGGGCTCGCAAAACGATGTAAGCCGAAACGATACCTGTTGCCACATCTCCGAGGACGGGCACCAAGCCCACGAGGGCATCCAGTCCAAAACGAATTGAGGTTCCCGGAATCCGCCAACGGGAATCAAGCAGCGCCGCAAACAAGTCCAATTCGGCAACTACGCTTGCTGCCTCGGGATCCTTAAAGCCCAGCCCACCTATCCGAACGGCCGAGCTTGCACGCCTCAGGAGGTCTTCCTGAGATATGGCCTTCATTCTAGACATCGTTTTGCCCGGTTGATTTGACTTGCGGCCTATGTGGGGGCACGTCGTCGAGGAGGGTCGCCTCACCGGAGCCCTTCGTTGACTCGGGCGGCAGTGCGCCATTTGGCGTCATCTTGTTGACGGCCTCGGGCAGATCCCGGGTGATCCTGCTGATGAGTTCCTCACGCGAAAGGCCGGTCTGCATCGAGAGGGACGTCAGCGTGTCTTCGTCTATTGCCGCTTCGACGTCATTTGGGTCGATTGGCTGGTTCGGCCCAGCGCCTACCCAAGAATCGACCTTTGATCCTGCCCCCGCGCCTCTGAATCGATCTAGGATATCCCCAAGTGCTGTCCCCGAGACGCCTTTGGAAAGAGTAACCCATAATATTTCTCCTCGGCCTTGATTGGCCGAAGAGAAAACGATCGGCGCGCGGAAGTTCGTGGGCCGCAAGCAGACTTACCGCTTCC
>NZ_AYWQ01000102.1:0-1910 GCF_000502415.1 Mesorhizobium sp. LNHC229A00 | reverse complement strand
CACGTATCCATTTGCGCAGCACATTCTCGTGCAGGTCCAGATCCCGAGCCGCTGCGCGACCGCAACACCCCGTTCCTTCACCAGCCTCACAGCCTCAGCTTGAACTCGCGGCTGAACTTTCTTCTCTCCATGGGAAAACTCCGGTTCCATCTTCAACACCTTAACTCGGTGTCCATGGAACCGGCAGCAGGCCATTGCTTGGGTCCCTCGCCATGACCTTACCGGGAGATCGTATCCCACCGATGGAAGTATCGACGTCGTCACACCCTTTGACTACATGGGCGTTGGTCAGCAGCTGATCGCCTGAAACAAAGAAACCCGACCCCGACATTCCGGTCGCCACCGTTTCGCCGCACTGTGGCGGACTAGGCGTGCTTAGGGCACTAGCCGGAGCTGGCGCGGGGGTGCATTCTACGTAGACATGTGTGTACGCGGCTTCCTGGAGATGTTGAGATAGACCTTCAGGAAACGGAGGCATTCGCTGTTTGTCCAACGGACACTTGGTGATCGGCTCATCGATCTCGCACTTGCTCACTCCAAAGTCCGTATCAGCCTGGCAGGCTTGGAGCATTTTGTTCCATGCGTCGGCTCCTTCGTTTATCCTAACCTTGTCGGCTACCCAGGCAGCCAGAAAGCCGTTCTTGTTCCAGAGCGACGAAGCCAGCTTCGCCATGAACTCCAGACGCCTGGTGTCTTGAACCAATCGCGGCCGCGACCGAAAGGTCCCGAAGGCTACCGCAACTCGGAGATGATGAGGCAGAGCTGGTCGTCAGCGTCGCCTGCGCCGACGTCGGGGAGCGCGGACCGGACGCAATCAGCTTCGCTCCGCGCAGATGACCAATAAAATCGCGGCTGATCTCCTTGCCGATGAAAGACGACAAACTCGGCGCGGGTGATCGGCTCGAAATGGGCGATGNTCGCTCCGCGCATATGACCAATAAAATCGCGGCTGATCTCCTTGCCGATGAAAGACGACAAACTCGGCGCGGGTGATCGGCTCGAAATGGGCGATGCACATCAGCACCAGCACTTCTGACTGCGTGAGGTCGGAGGATTATCCCATGGTCGCCCCCAGCTATTCGGCCACCCGATCAGCGCTTGCGAAATCGTTGGGCTTGGGAAGGAAGGCCGCATCGCGCCTGTCGGCGGCAACTGGTATGCGCCTCACATACGATGGAGCGCGATGGAAGAGGAGTTGGCGATGACCCGCACCGTCAGTTCCACAGCATACCTTATGCTACTTTCGCTTGAAAGATGTCGAAGGTAGTTGGGATGGTGACGCTTAATGATCGACCTGGCCAATTCGAAGCGCCGCATTCAATCGCGTTAGACCCTCGACGATCTCCCAGGCGCGAGCGACAAAGGCGGCAGCATCAGCCTCGGAGGCTCCGCTGCTGGCTACTCCATCCAACCGGGCCTGGACCACACTGGAATCAGCTTTGAGCTGCGAAGCCTGCGTGAGCTTGTCCCAAAATTCTTTGTCACTGATACCCAACCGGTCGGCTACGATTGTCGCCAGCGAAGCCAACAGGGCGACTATCGCGGTGATCAAACCCCAAGGCAGATTTGCCTTGTCGGACCCGAGCATTGCCACCAGCGAACTTGATGCCACGGCGCCGATGACGGCCGAGATCAGTTTAAAGCGGCTTCGCCAATTCATCCGTGCTCGAATGGCCTTGAAAATTTGATCGAATTCCTTGCTCGCCAGCTTGAGCGCGGCCAGCACCGCTTCGATCTTCGCCTTGGCAGGGGAAACCGGCTGGGATTGCGTGCCAGCCTCCTCGTCGCCAAACTGTTCTGGCACCCGAAGCCCGGCTCTCTTGTAGAGCGTTTCGAGCTTCCGCCCTTCCGCCCGATTGCGACCTGATACGAACCGCAGGAGCTCGAAATCCTTATCAACCCCGGTTTCT
>NZ_AYWQ01000101.1:0-1025 GCF_000502415.1 Mesorhizobium sp. LNHC229A00 | reverse complement strand
CAATAATGCGCGAAGTCGGGATTGCAGGCGACCTCGGCTGCGACCAGCGCCTTCACGGTTTCCGTCCATGTGATGGTAAACCCGTCGGCGGGCCGGAAGGTGCTCATTCGGGAGCGGTACGGATCGCCTCAAGCGCCCAATCGATATCGTCAGGCTGTAGATCACCCGGGATGATCGCCGCCGCGCGGATCGGCATCTGCTGCCCGTTGTGGATGTTGTCCCAAAGCGCGTCGTGGGTTGCCGCGCTGGCCTCGGCAGCGCTCAGCGAACAGATCGCATCGATTGCGCTGTGCAGTATCTCCAGCGCTTCGACCGGAAACTCGGCTGGCGACATAGGCTCTATCGCGATGAACTCGTGGCGTACACCGACCGGCGTTTCAACGGGCCGCAGAACAATCTTGCCGTCTTGCTCAAGCGTCGCCAAGGCCACTTTCAACCGGTTCGGCACAGGGCCTTGCGGCATGCGAATATAGGATTCCTGCCCGGTGATCGTGCTGCCGTAGTGACGATAGTGCGCCACGTCGGCATCCCACATAACCTTGTTAAGCTTGGTCGCCCCGAGCTTGTCCGGGCGAGAGTGGCTGATGATGTAGTGCGCGACGTTCTTGGTGCGCACTTCCTCGTCGTTTGCGTCGGTCATGCTCTCGCCCCTTCCGACCGAATCCCGGTGAACCGGTGCGTATATATATGTCACAATGCCAAAAGTCGCAAACCGGCTCATAGGTGCTGGCGCCCGCCAGTGGGTTCCGCCCTTCCGATCAGAGCCTCGCCAGCGCGCGTTTTTCCGCCGGCCATGCCGCCGACGAGTCCCACGCTTCTTGGCGCCCGCCTGTGGCCAGTCGCATGCATTACTCTGGCGCTGGCGTAGGGCGGCGCTCGGTGAGCTTCAGCACCCTTGCCCTGTTTACGGCCTGCTTTGCACGGATCCGCTCCAGCGCGGCCGCCTGCTCTTCCTCACGCGCTATTCGGTACACCTCGGGCAATGGCTGCCAATCCTTCGGCTTCAGCTTCATGGTCCACTTCGG
>NZ_AYWQ01000100.1:0-1041 GCF_000502415.1 Mesorhizobium sp. LNHC229A00 | reverse complement strand
TATTACTTGCGGCCAGCCTCGCTCTCTACGCGCTTTATCGCCGCGTCGCGCCGCATTCGGGCATGTGAGGAGTATCATGAGCAATCGACAAGGCCGAAACGACCGCCACGACATGCCGATCACCCCGAGTGCATTTGAGGCTGTGCCGATCGTGGTGCACCAGCGCAAGATTGCCCTCGACCGCGTGATCTTGGGTGCGGCGGCGGTCTCAATCCTCCTTTTCCTGTCTCTGCCGATCCTTGTTGTCGTGCCAATGTCGTTCTCGAGCGCGAGCGCACTCCAATTTCCACCACCTGGATTATCGCTTCGCTGGTATGCAGCATTCTTCACGGATCCACGCTGGATCGACGATCTATGGACCTCGCTAGAAGTGGCGGTTGCTGCAAGCACTCTGGCGCTACTGCTTGGAGGCTCGGCCGCATACGGCCTGGTGCGTGGGAGGTTTGCCGGACGGCTGGTTATCGAGGCTAATTTCATCGTGCCGATCGTGATTCCATCCATCATCACCGCGCTGGCGCTATATCTTGTGTTCGCGCGTACCGGTCTGCTGGGAACCTTGCCGGCGCTTATCATCGGCCACATGGTCCTTGGGGTTCCGGTAGTAGTCCTCGTGATGACCGTCGCCTTCCGGAGTTTCGACGTCAGATTAGAGCAAGTGGCCTTCACCTTAGGGGCTTCTACGCGAGTTATGCTGTGGCGAGTCCTGCTTCCTAACGTTCTTCCCAGTATCGGAGCCGCCTGGATCTTCGCTTTTATCACCAGCTTCGACGAGGTCATCGTCACGACCTTCATCTCAGGAACCTATGAAACCGTTCCGAAGCGGATGTTTAATGAGCTGGCACTCCAGATCAATCCGACGATCACGGCCATCGCCTCTTTGCTTACCGGAATCAGTATTTTTCTGCTCGTGGTATCGGCCCTGCTGATGAGGTTCGGAGAGCGGGCTAAATCGGGATCTGACTAGCTCGAATCTAGAGGGATGGCTGAACCAGCGGACTTTATCCATGCATGGACGTGAATAGATCGGAAGAGCACACGTCT
>NZ_AYWQ01000099.1:0-1052 GCF_000502415.1 Mesorhizobium sp. LNHC229A00 | reverse complement strand
CAAAGATGGCTGACAATCTACGCCGTCAACGAACGCAACCTGGCTGGATCGCAACCGGACCGATATGACGGTAAACCGTGACAGCACCCGTTGCCCCTCCTGCCTAGCGGGCGAGACAGTAGATCATGGTCATGACAGCGTGATTGTCATTGCGGCCTAAACAACAGTGGGCGGACATGTTCCTTGTGCATGGAAATATCTAGGGTGCAAGAAAGCGACTTTGCAAACCAAGCCCATTCCCAAGCAAGGTGCTGCCGCGCTGGAAAGCACATTGCAGCCCACGAGTATAGGCACGTACCGGCAAACGAGAACGGCAGGCGCGCTGTCATTCGGCCGAGTTCCCGCATGATGCGGTCGCACGAATCTACAAGCCTTGCCGCTCAGTCATGACCTCGGGCCCAGCGCGGCCGAAAGGCTGGCGGCTGGTCTTTGAGCGGCGTACCGCGCCGGTCATTGAACCGCTGATGGGCTACACCGGACGCGGTGACACGCTGACGTTTCGCGTCGCATCGGACAATAGGAGGCATGGATATCGTAGCGAGCATCCGCATTAGGAGCGAACGATATCGTCGGCAAAAGAGCGTCCGAAAAGCGCTGTCGGCGGCTTCGTCGTGGGAACTCAGTCCGTCCAATACCCGCTTGGAAGACTGACCAATTGGCAAGATGCGTGCACCGTAAAACTGGCGTATTTTACTTATGCCGCAGACACTGAAAGCCATTCGGCCATATCACATTTCTCGTTGCACATAGTGCACACGAAAGCGATGGGCCTAGTGTTCCGAGACAGTGGGCAACGCCCCCATAGTATCTGAACCCAAATTGTCGACTGAGCCGTTTAGCAAGCGGTGCAGGCAGCACGACTAGGCAACACCATCCGATGTCTGGACGAGATCTGTTGATTGGAACGACGCCCTCCATCTCTGATCGGCCTGCTCCACCCTGCAGCGCTCAATATTGCCCCGACGACTGCTCATTAGCTTGCCGACGGCATTTGCACTGCAACCAGTCGGCGCAAGCGAGGGGAATCCGCGCGAACTTTGCTCTCGATCAAT
>NZ_AYWQ01000098.1:0-1308 GCF_000502415.1 Mesorhizobium sp. LNHC229A00 | reverse complement strand
TTTCCCAGTGCCGATATGGCCTATCGTGCCGCGGCCATGGGCCAGGGCGTCGCGATCGGAGACCTCTCTGTGCTTCACGACGAGATTGCCAAGGGAGAACTGGTGCTGCCGTTCAAGGATATGCAGATCTTTGACGACACCGAGGCATATCACTTGTGTGGCAGAAGAGATCGCTGGACGGATCCGCGTATCGCTGCGTTTCGTAGGTGGGTTTCGAGCGAGGCTACCGGGGTCCTGATGGGTGCACCGGGCACNTTAGAGGCCGTGCCGCAGCCACATCCACTCAAGTGAGGTCCGCCGGTCTCTCAGGACCTGATCGAGAGACGCTGGATGAGGCGGGCGATAGTCGAGTTCTCCTGTGTCGTAGCCAAGATACGCCGGAGGGTTTGACATCACCTGTTCGGAGCGAGCGGCGTCCATGGTTTCGCGAACACTTTTGCCTACTCGCCTCCAGAGTCCTGAGAAGATTTCGAGCGGGCGCCAGGTGGCGGTGATCGGAGCGACTTGATCGGTGTGCATTTGAGTTTCCTCCTTGGTGATTGAAGGATGCTCGGTCTGCTCGGTCGCTGGAAACGAGTTGCATAAATCGGGCTCATGAGCGATTCTCATTCCCATGGGCATCCCCACGGGATTGGACCTCGATCTGCTGCGGAGCTTCATCGCCATCGCGGAGGAAGGGAGCTTTACCCGCGCAGCCGACAGGGTCGGACGGACGCAGTCGGCAGTTTCACTACAGATGCAACGGCTCGAAGGGGTCCTTGGTCAGATCGTGATCGTTCGCGGCAAGGGCGGGAGCGTCGAACTGAACCAGCAGGGGAGATATCTGCTTGAGCGCGCGCGAGAGCTCCTGGCTCTCAATGACGACGTCATGCGATCGATGCGTGCCGCCCCGGTGCACGGCACGATAAGATTGGGCGTCGCTGCGGAACTTTCCGAACAGCATCTGTCGAAGGTTCTGGCTCGCTTCGCCCACGTGGCGCCGGCGGTGGAGGTCGAGGTCGAGATCGGCGCATCCTGCCAGCTTGCCTTGAACCTGAAGGCGGGAGAACTCGACCTTGTCCTGTTGCGCGCGGGACTCGAGCCTCGGCAATGGCCTGCGGTCGAGATTTGGCGCAGCCCGACGAAATGGATCACGTCAAATACGCACCGCCAGCATCTCCGCGATCCTTTGCCACTGTCGACCTCACCTGTGGGTTGCCCGTGGCGACCTGCCGAATACAGCGAATGCCCATGGCGCGGAATGGTGTTCAAGGCGCTGGAACAGGCTGGGCGTAGCTACCGTGTCGTATCAACGTCAGCGACGACGCA
>NZ_AYWQ01000097.1:0-1073 GCF_000502415.1 Mesorhizobium sp. LNHC229A00 | reverse complement strand
AGGGACAGGGTGGCGGCCGAATGCGATCGGTCCAAATTCCGATTCATCTGAGATCGACGGCGCCTTCCCATCCGCCGTCGCCGAATAGCTGGATCGAATCCGACCCGTCTCCGTAGGCCGTGTATCCGATGCCGTTGGAATTCCACTTCTTGTCGCCCTTGACGCAGCCGACGAAGCTGACGGAGGCCTTGCCGTTCGGATACCACTCGGTGAGTTTCCACGTACACAAATCTCCCTTGCCGCGAAAACCCATGCTGAGCTTTGTGTCGCCAGGTTTTCCGTTGGGATGTTCGAGCCGCGAGATTTCACCTAGATCTGTCGCAATCTTGCGCATCTCTTTGCCCCTGTCCCTGAAGAAGGCAACGGCGGCGGCCCGGGACGTTTTACCAAACGTTCCATCCTGTTTGCCCTTGTAGTAGCCCCATTGGGAAAGGAGCGCCTGCAGCTCCCTCTTTGCAGAAGAAGGCGCTCCTTTTTCGAGACCGTCGGGCATGACGCGGTCGCTCGGCAGCGCATAGAGAGCGCGCCATGCGCCCTTGGCGCGTGCGAGGTCCTGCAGGGACATGTCTTCTTTCGTCTTCGCGGGCGTAGCGCCGCCGTCGATGAAGCCTCTCACGACTGCATCGTTGTCGACGAGCACGGCAGCCTCGAGCGGGGTTATGCCGTCTCCGTCCGGCGCGTTGGCCAAGGAGGCGATAGCAGGTCGGGAGATCAGCAGGGTGCGCAAATAGGGGGATTGGCTCGACGTGTTGTGAGCGGCCATCACGACCGCCGCAGATCTCCCGTTATCGTCCTTGAGGCTCAGGAGTTGCTGGAGCGACAGGGACGCAAGACTGCCAATCACTGCTTCTGCTATGACATCCGATTCCCCATCCTGTCGGGCATAGGCGGCATGGAGCGCGGAGAGGCCGCGCGGGCCTACCGCGACCGGATCGGCCCCGCGCAGCATCAGGAACCCGACCGAAAAGCGGTTTCCTAACGCTGCGGAGTAGACGAGAGCCGGATAGCCTTCGGCATTCTTCTGGTTGGGGTCCGCTCCGGCGTCTATGGCCGCCCGGATATTACACTCGGAC
>NZ_AYWQ01000096.1:0-1074 GCF_000502415.1 Mesorhizobium sp. LNHC229A00 | reverse complement strand
GCTCGCCTCAACGCGCCTGTGGCTGCGTGCTTATGAGTCTACGGCCTAGTTCGGGTTGAAAAGGTCGCCACTGTACCTAACATCGTAGTGATAAAAGGTTTCGTCGCCTAATTGTCCATTTGAAGAATAGTGTAGGCCCCCAACATCTCCGTTGCCGAGGATTCCTGACGGTGACTTTCCGTTAATAGGAACAAATTTTACTTCACTCAGGCTATCTTTAGGGTCACCTTTAATCTTCACCTCAACTGGCTTTGATTTATAACTGGGAATTGTCTGCCGAGTATCTGGTTCCCATCCTGTTTGCAGATATATCTGTCGGGGGACGGTAACTGTCCACAGGCTCGGCTGATCCGCATTGCCGCCAATGGTAATGCTAACGCTAGCTCGATTAGGGCAAATCTGGACTACCGTTTGGCGGAAACGCGAGCACCGTTCCAAAGGCAATGTCGTAGCAGTAGAATGAGATTTGATGTCATCCGGAGTAAGGTGGCAGTGCGCACCGGCCGGACAACTCCTCTGAACACCCCAGTCCGGATTCCAGCCAAGCATGGTTTGCACTTCAGCATTAAAGCAGTTCCAGTCGGGAGGTTCGGGCTTACCCACATACCGGGCCGTATTCCATCCCAGCTGTATCATCGGATCGCTGTCAAGCACCACTTGGCCGTTGTGAAGTCTCCATGCATTTTGGATGATAGCCGCACAAGCCGAGGTTGGTGGGCCGCTATATTTTTCATTTCCTACTGCCGGGGTCGACCAAGTTTGCCCCACCACGGAGTGGAATGCGAAGACCGTTTNGCTATATTTTTCATTTCCTACTGCCGGGGTCGACCCAGTTTGCCCCACCACGGAGTGGAATGCGAAGACCGTTTGAGCGGAAATTGCATCTGATTGCGTCTCGGTGTCCTCGTCGATCCAGCCATACGAAGGTCTTTGCGTTTCTACGACTAAGTTGCCAACTCGGTCAGGGAGCAGCATTATGCTTGTGGTCGATGTTACTGCGTCTGTGGCGTGGACCCACCATGAGCCCAACAGCCAGTCATCTTTGTAGCGTATCGCCGTTACTTCCAAGGGCAG
>NZ_AYWQ01000095.1:0-1078 GCF_000502415.1 Mesorhizobium sp. LNHC229A00 | reverse complement strand
GTCGCTCGCTCCATATCTTCTAGATTGCCCTCAGACCCGCAAAGGCCGTGGCTGGAACTGGCTGAAAGACGAGGGATCCTAGGGTGCTACCCAGCCGTAGGGGGTGGGCAAGCTAGCGATCTAATCGCTAGGCCGAACCGCCACCAAACCAGCGGATGAACTCTACTTCCTTCCCGGTCACGTCCCGCACGGCTTTCAACAGCACTTCATTCAGGACACGCGTTGCCCGGTAGTGGTCGCAGTGTGGCGATATGAACGGCTTGATCCATGCTTAGGTGCAGCGCTTCCGCTGCCACCAGAAAGCGCTCGATTTCAGCCTGCGATAATTGCTGTAACGGTTTCGACCTAGCCATTCGGGATCTTCTACGAGAATCGCCCCACCTAGGATTATCATCCTATATCGGAGAGACAGGATCAACACGCGAGAGTGTCGCCTAAGCCCCCCGTCTGTGCGCTGTTTGCCTTGAAAACCGGGTATCAAGGAGGAATCATTCGCAAGCCGTATTAGAAATCGCTTAGGTTGTGTTACTTTAGGTTACTCAAATCAGGGTTGCAGATAATCAGTCTGAGGAAATCACCAAAATGTCACTTAAAATCAATAGCTTGGCGATGAAATCTGGCCAGATCGGCCCAAAAGGAAATCAGCCCAATCTGCCCCTCGTTGTAGAAAAAGAGCGGGAGATTGACGGCGTTATTATGGGCGTTCTTTCAGACGGGACGCCTTACCTTAATCAGCGCGGTCTCGCGGCGCTTTGCGACGTGCAGAACGCCCACATTGGCACAATCAGCAGCCAGTGGAACGATGTCGATCAAAAACCTCGCATTCAGCGGATAAAGGCGATCCTCGAGAAGGTCGGAAAAGTCCCAGCAACCGCTCATATCGAGGTGTCGCACCGGGGCGTAACCCACTACTGCTACCCGGCAGATGTCAGCCTTGCGATCATGGAATATTACGCCATAGACGCCGGGGTGAACGTCTCGGAAAAAGCCCGCGACAACTACCGCATTCTCGCCGGATCCCGTCTTCGCGACATGATCTATAGCCAAGTCGGCTACGATCCGCGCCGGGGCAAGGATG
>NZ_AYWQ01000094.1:0-1079 GCF_000502415.1 Mesorhizobium sp. LNHC229A00 | reverse complement strand
GATCGGATCGCATGGTTGACGACCGGGGACGCCGCTCTCAAAGAAGGACACCGACGAAAGGCCTTTCTGCAGCATTTCGGCAATTTATTGGCCAAAGTCGTGACGCTAACCTTGCCGCACCACGGCTCAGATCACAACTGCGACCGCCAATTGATTACGGCGATCAATGCTGAGATTTTTGTGGTCGCCGCCGATCGTTATGGCACATGGCGTCACCCAGGTTCGAACGTCATCCAAGAAGTTGCATCAGCCGGCCGCTTCTTGTCCGTCGTAACCTCCAATGAGAGTTCATTCACGTCGGAATGGGCCTCCATGGCATGACGCCTTCTGAACAGACCATTTGGGGATGCCCAAGCCGCAATCCTGCGGAGCACCTGATCGTATTGAGAGATGCTTGTAAGTCTAAAAGTTGCATAGTCTAAAGGTCACAGTCAGAGATAAAGCTTGGCCTGCAACGACCTGGTGCATGGCTTCACTGCAAATAATACGTTATAGACAACGCCATGTATCATTCTCATAATATTCATTATGTTAAATCACGATGTCCTGGCGAGATGGGGATGAGACTCCAATGCCGACAGCTCATCCCTGTTTGTCGCTCATCATAGCCCGTAAGAGCTCAATGCCAGCCATGCTGGGGACGCTATAACCTGCCGGCAGTCCCACTTGATGGGTAGACCCCGCATCATGCTCAAAGATCAAGGTTCTCCGTTCGGCCCGGAAATGTCCGCCAAGATGGTGTGCCGTTCCCCAATTGGCAATCAATTCAAGCTTTGCAGGTTGGAAGAAGGCAGGCAATTCGGCGAGGCGGTCGATCTGTTCCTCAATCCTCTCGAGCAGCACAGAAACCTGCTTGAGAAGTGTGGCCATGCCTTTGTTGCTGGTGTCGCCAAACCCAAATGCCAACCGCATGAAGCTGCCACGGGCGTCCTTCCTGCCGTTATAGCCGAAACAATGCAGTTTCTCGAATGCCGACATTGTACTCACCGGGTCAACGGCAAGATTCTCGAACTGAGCGGCGATGTCCTCGAGGTCGCGACGCGGAGGGTTGGTAGACGAAAAGAAAGTACCGGCGCCGA
>NZ_AYWQ01000093.1:0-1040 GCF_000502415.1 Mesorhizobium sp. LNHC229A00 | reverse complement strand
GTAGTGGTTGAGATAGTCCAAGACATGATGACGCTCTAATTTCAGAGCTTCAGTCGCTGGGTTGTGCAAATGGGCAAAACTCCCCTGTAGCCTATTTGCTGAAAAAACCTTCTGCCGATCACGATAGTGGAGTGTGGATTCGACTTTTTCGATCATGTCTAGGGTCGCGCGCTGTCTGCCAAGCGCTCTGGCTGACATTACGCCGCCCCATGCGACAAGCACGGAAATCAGAATGATCATAGGTGATAAGAGATCATACCAGCTAAACGACGAAGCGGCACAAACGTATATCGCTTGTGCCGCGCCTGAATTAGCTAGTGATGTGCAATCCACGGGTTAGTCCCGCGCACCTTCCCTAACGAGCATCGTAACCTCCATAGCTACAACCCTTGTAGTCGTAATTGACACTGACCAAAAACGGGTTTCGTGTCAACAGAGTTCCAGAAAGGAGCCAACTTTCCGTTAAAAAATATGTGGAGTGCCGCCGTCACCTTTTCAAGCGGCCAGCGCTCAGATTTTCCGGCCATTTCCTACGGCTGGCACTTTCTNCATTTCCTACGGCTGGCACTTTCTAACAGAAAGGTGGCCAGCCAGCCATTCCCCTACGGCTGGGTAGCGCTCAATGTGGGTCCGAGTATAGCTTCAAACGCTGGTCGCAACACCTCGTAGCGCTGCTGGTCCACTGCCTTCTTGCGTCTGCGAATCCGCTCGCCCAACCAGCGGTGTAACGCGACTTCTATTTCCGGTGTTAGAGATAGAAGAAATGGTACAGCGTGGTTCGAGCCGCGCGGGTAAGCGTGAATCAAAGCCGCATCGTCGTCTGAGTGCAGAACCATTTCTGCTCTCCCACTCACCGACCAGGCCCCCTTAACTGAACTCAACATGCGCATGAACATTTGGTTCACTCCCGTGTTTTGTGGATCACAGGAAAATATTCCCACAAAAAGGTTGGGTTTGTCAACCGGATAATCGCCCCATAAAAACCGGTTCAAACCGTGAACAAAGTCTGGCATGGTGCCTGCCATGCCAATCATCTCCCC
>NZ_AYWQ01000092.1:0-1094 GCF_000502415.1 Mesorhizobium sp. LNHC229A00 | reverse complement strand
AGACGTGTGCTCTTCCGATCTATCATGGCCGGTACGCCGCTGCGCAGGCGGCATCGTGACATCAAGTCATAGCAAGGCTGCTCGCAAAAGCACCGGCCCACTATAGCTTGAGTGCGAAACGTCCCGCGCGGTCGATAATTCATCGCTGGAAATACCGCCTCTTGGCACTCCCGCTGTTCTCTATTCCCTAATTCTCAGTATTCGTAGATGCTAAGATGAGCTATAAATCGATCGGGTGAGATTGGGTCCCTGCGATGATCGACTCCGATGTATTCGACTTTGTCGAACGCTGCAGAACGCACACGGCAACCGGAGCGCTTTTGGGCGATCTCCTCAAAACAGTAACGAACCTCGGCTTCGAGCATCTTATCTTGAGTGGCGTCCCCTTGGGCGGGCAGAAGCTCGCGCCTATGGTGGAACTGAACGGTTGGCCCGAAGGCTGGTTCGAGCGCTATGTTGAAGCAGAGCACGCTGCGGTGGATGGCGTCTGCATCTACTCGGCGAAAACTTTGAAGCCGTTTCTTTGGTCCGAGGTTCCTGCCAAGTGGTCCGGGACAGAAGCTTCGCGGCGCGTTGCCGGCGAGGCAACGGAGTTCGGCATCTGGAGTGGCTTTGCCGTGCCGATGTTGAGCGTTCATCACTGGCAATCCGTGCTGTCATTCGCCTCTTCGGCGAAATCCTGCAAGCTGTCTCCGCGCCAGCAGGTGCAACTTGTCACCATGGCTGTTTATGCCGGCATGACGATCCAGGCTCTTTCGAATGAGGATGAAGACGATGAGGGCCCGCTGACCGACCGGGAAAAGGAAGTCCTGTTGTGGGCTGCGGCCGGCAAGACCTCGTCGGAGACCTCGCAGATACTTGGCCTGACCGAGCGCACCGTGAAATGGCACGCGACACGCGCCCGCGAGGCTTTTGACGTCGCGACAACCACGCAAGCTGTTGTCGAGGCCGTGCGCAGGCGCCTTATTCACCCGTAACTCTGTCAACTGTCCGATCGGACAGGTGACGGACATTAGACATGCTGCAACTATTCCCCCAAGAACGATCGGGGGATCGCGCGATGATTACGGCTCATGTCGTCAATGCGCAGAACA
>NZ_AYWQ01000091.1:0-1098 GCF_000502415.1 Mesorhizobium sp. LNHC229A00 | reverse complement strand
CGGCGCTTTGACACCTTCGGCAAAAAATTCTTTTGCGGTGCCGCGCAGAGAGCGCCGTGACAAACCTTCTCATCCTTGTAGTTGGCCAAGGCCTGTAGCAACTCCGGTAGAAGGTGCTCTTTCAGTTCGTCAGGGATAGGCTCCGGACCGTCCAGCGACTTCAGTGCCAGCTCCACCAACTCGATCGCGCGATTTTTGTTGCCGCTCTCATGATAATACCGAGCGACCGCCGGATAAGACCAGAACTTTGGGCTGTCGCCTTGCGGGGGATTCAGTGCCAGCACGTGTTCGGACAGCTCTTTGCCTATCGCGAAGCGCTCAGCAGACGGAAAGCGCGAATGGTCAAGGTTCGGATGGAAGAGTTGGTTTAGCGCCGCGATCATCCAGTCCTCGGAGTTTCTGTCGATCGCGTCGCGAACCAATTGGTGCATGAGGGGCAAGCCGGTCCACATGTCGTGCATTTTGTGAAGCACCAGATTCGCATGAGCCAGGCGGAAATTGAGGTTGTCCGGCAACAGGGCAATGCCCTCTTCGATCGCCGAGAGCGCCGTCTTCCAATCCTCTGTCTTCACCGCCGCCCAAAATCTGTCATTGATCGGCTTCTTCAACGCTTGTTCGCGCGCCATGGGTTCGTTTTTGGCGATCCGCTCCGTATCGGCGGATTTCGCTTGATCGCTGGTGCGCCAGCTGCCGTTAAGCACTTTCGGCAAGACCTCATCGAGTTCCGTCGGATGACCGATAAAGGCGATGTGGCCGTCTCGGNCGTTAAGCACTTTCGGCAAGACCTCATCGAGTTCCGTCGGATGACCGATAAAGGCGATGTGGCCGTCTCGGTCGACCACGAACGAGGTCGGAATCCCGACAGAAAAGCTGGGTTCCATCCAAAGCTTGTTCATTTCGCCTGTGTAGTCGAACGCGATCCGAAAGTTCAGGTTTGAGCACTTTTCGGTCAACCACGCGTCCAACCTGGTTCGGGCCTCAACGGCCGTTGGAGCGTTTTCATCAGCCGCGATGCCGACGACCTCAAGTCCGCTGTCCTTGTATTTCTCCTGTAGCTGCATCAGCTCGAGCATCTCCGCCGCACATAGTTCGCACCAA
>NZ_AYWQ01000090.1:0-1105 GCF_000502415.1 Mesorhizobium sp. LNHC229A00 | reverse complement strand
CAGGAATTGGTCACAATCCGCTTCCGGCGGCTGGTTGAGATCCGATGGGAGAGGCGTGTGGTATGGCGGGACGAGTGACTAACTAGCCAAAATCCTTGAAGCTGTTGAGTATCGATGTCTTGACGTCGGGTATCTTGTCGAGAGCGGGATGATCGCTGTCTTCATTGTGCTGAAAAAGAATATGGCCTCGCACGGTCAGAACTCCGTTGCTCACATCAGTACGTTGAGCGAGCGCTAGCTCCTCCTCCTTGGAATTGGGCAGCGACCTCATAAGCGTATGCCAAGTAAGAGACGCCAGTTCGTTCACTACTGCCACCATCGGCCTCCCGATCTTTTTTTCGACGCTTTCGGGGCGGCCGCCGTGCATTAGGGTATTTCTAGCTTCAAAAAAGCGCTTGGATACTTCTTCGGCTTTCTTGCCGGCAATTTGCGCTATCAATTCATCAATTGCCTGTTTGGCCATCGGAAATCGAGTGGCTGGTGTGCCGCACGAGCAGACCAAAGGTGAATGACAATGGCGACAGGTTATCGGCACCTGTTCGTTGGTTTTGAGGTTTTCGGCCATGATCTCTAGCGCATGCCAAAACCGCACAAACTGGTCTTCCGATGACCCCTCTAGAAGCCCGTAGCGGAAGTACTTCAGCGCCTTCCATGCATAGGGCTCAAGGTCCATTTGCGATATCGTTCGAACAGACTGAAGCAGATCGTCTGCGAGTGCCGGTTCGGGGGGATAGCGGGCATCCTGCTCGACGAAAGTGAATAGTCTCCGTTCGACCTTGCGAGATTCCCACTCAACTGATCGTATGGGCCTGATGATCGTGAATCTCGCTCGCGTCACCAAAGCCAAGACGTCAAGCCATTGCGCCAAGATTCCCCTCTGCTCGTTTGCTGCGTCCTTCAGGTCGGTAACCGGCCCGGTGACAGCCCCGATCAACTCAATGACATGACACTCATGGTCGGTTGACCCGTTCCGCAATTCGATCACAAGATCGCCCGTATCGACCAAGGTTCCGACTTGACCACTCTCGGGAAAAACCAAATCCGGTTCGATGGAAAATTCGGTCCTGGCTATCGGCATGCAGCACCCCAGCGCCCAGCAACGAGG
>NZ_AYWQ01000089.1:0-1110 GCF_000502415.1 Mesorhizobium sp. LNHC229A00 | reverse complement strand
AGCCGTCCACCGCATCATCAGCGGAACGTCGGCCTTCGGGATGGCGGGACTAGAAAGCGGAAGAGCTGTTGCTGACACGCCGGGAACAACGACGCCTGGCAGCATCGCCTCCGCGAGAGTGTTTTCAAAGCCGACGATGTGTTGAGTTGGCGGGGTCCAGCCGGACCAAGCGCCTGACCCGAGATCGTTTGATAGATCCAGCCGTCAGATGTGTCCCGTCCCTGTTGACGACGCCTGACAGCTGGTTTGAATCCGGTGACGCCTCTTTCGCCAAAGTCCGCTGTACTGGACCGCTATCTGCGCAAAAGCCTGGATCGCATGGTTGTTGGTAGCATCTGGTGAGGCGGGAGGCTGCCGGACCCTGGCCGCCAATGCAGGGCACCTGAGCCTCGCGCTGCTCAAGGTCAGGTCGGCGGCTGGACGAGCAACGGCAGGACTTCGGTTCAGGCTGAGTCTCCGCGCCCTTTGCGTCCCAACTGCATTCCCGGAATAGAATTCCATCTTTCGACGCAGGCGGGCAACCTTTCCTGCACGATGACGTTTCAAGGGATGATCGTTGCATACGATCGACGTAAATCGTGAGGAGATGAAAGTGACCTTCAAAATGCTCACTATGGGCGCGATGGCGCTCGCAATGATGACTGGCTCGGCGCTGGCTGCATCTGGTGGCGGCACCTCCGCTCTCGACGATCCGGCAAAGATGTCGCCGTTCTTCACCGATGCCGGCATGAAAACACTCAGGTCGGAAGCGGATTTCAAGACCGCATGGATGTCCATGAAGCCAGATGAACAGAAGGCGGTGTTGAAAGACTGCGGCGACACCACGATCAACAAGTCGCATGCGGATTTCTGCGCGATGGCCAAGAAGATGGGTGGCTGAATTTGCGGGAAAGGCGGCCGTTTCGCGCCGCCTTTGGCCACAGACGCCGTTTGAAGGTACCGGTAAGAGCGCCTATGGTGCCTCGAATGGAGGCGGCGAATGGCGTTCACCGTTATTTGGTATGGAAGACAGGGCATCATCGACAAGGTGATCTTTGACGCCGAAAAGGTGGCAAAAGATCACGCAATCTCCATGTTTCAGACCCGAAGGGGTGACGAGGGGATCATTTG
>NZ_AYWQ01000088.1:0-1168 GCF_000502415.1 Mesorhizobium sp. LNHC229A00 | reverse complement strand
ACGGGGATTTCCGTGTCCCCAAATTTGTTCGAACGACTGAGCCAACTGAAAAACTTCAACTATATCAAAGATAGTGCAGGCGATTTCACCGTCCATCAGGAATTTCTCCAGACCGGTGGAACCGTTCTGAACGGCGCCGATCCCACCACGGTATACGCTCTCATGGCGGGAGCACGCGGTGTGATTTGGGGTGCGGCTAACTACATGCCATTCGAAGCGGTAGAACTTTATGATCTCGTTGTAGGCAGGAAGTTCGAGCACGCGCTGGCCTTGTGGCAACGTATGCTTCCATCGATCCTTTTCGTATGGAGGGCGCCATACACGCCGTCGGTTCTTCGCGCGGCGCAATTGCGAGGCTTTGGAACAGGCAACGTCCGTCGGCCGCTGAGAAAACTCGACGCGGACCAAGAAGTTCTTCTTCGCCGGTCCCTAGAGCCGTTGGGAGTTTAGGCCTAGCTTTGGCGATAGTGAGAGTGTCGTGAAAATTGTTCATGTGGGTGCAAGTGGCGTAATCGGCAGGGCCGTTGCGGCGGAACTTGGCAAACGGCACGAGATAATCGCGGTCAATCGAAGTTCCGGCGATTTCCATGTCGATATTGAAGACCCCTCGTCAATCGCGCGGCTGTTTAACCAAACCGGTCACTTCGACTGTCTAATTTGCACAGCCGGAGCTGTCCATTTTGCGACGCTTCAAGAATTCTCAGTTGAGCAATACTCGATCGGCTTGAAAAGCAAGCTTATGGGGCAGGTCAATCTCGTAAGGTCGGGACGGAAGTATCTTCGCGACGGTGGTTCGTTCACGCTGACTTCCGGTCCCACCAATGAAGATCCAATTCCGCTTGGTACGTCTTCTGCAATGGTCAACGGTGCCCTTGAAGGGTTTGTTCGCGGTGCGGCAATCGAGCTCGAGAGCGACCGAAGGATCAACCTGGTAAGTCCTACTATGCTGCGAGATTCTTCGACGCTTTACGGGCCCTTCTTTGTTGGAACCAAGCCGGTGGCAACGTCAGATGTCGTGCTGGCCTATGTGAAGAGTGTAGAGGGGCGGCAAACCGGCTGCGTCTATCGTATCGGATGGTCGCGGGAGCGATGACATTGGACCGAGTCGAATCCATAGGGGCGCTCGTAGAAGTTCTGAGGTAGGCCGATGAAAAGATTTCAAGAAAAG
>NZ_AYWQ01000087.1:0-1197 GCF_000502415.1 Mesorhizobium sp. LNHC229A00 | reverse complement strand
ACCTCCGCGAAGCTCGTCGAGGCTGCGTAAAATGACCGCGAACACTGTGCTTGTGGTCGGTGGGGCAGGCTTTATAGGCAGCCATACGTCCAAGCTGCTGTCGAAGCAGGGTTATGAGCCCGTCGTCTACGACAATCTCTCGACGGGTCATCGCGCGGCGGTGCGTTGGGGAGCATTCGTGGAGGGCGAGATCCTAGACACAGCGCACCTCGTCGCTGCGATCGAGGAGTACAGGCCGTGCTCGGTCATCCATTTTGCCGCTTCTGCCTATGTTGGAGAGTCCGTCGAGAACCCTGCCAAATATTATCGCAACAACGTCGCCGGCACGCAGTCTCTGCTGGAGGCATGTCGCATGACCGGCACGCATAACGTGGTCTTCTCCTCGAGCTGCGCCACCTACGGCGTCCCCGACAACCTGCCGATCCAGGAACAGGAAATCCAACAGCCCATCAATCCTTACGGCCGCACGAAGCTGATCGCGGAACAGATGCTCGGCGATTATTCGGCGGCCTATGGCCTGCGCTTTGTGGCGCTGCGCTATTTCAATGCATGCGGCGCCGATCTCGATGGCGAGCTGAGAGAAGCTCATGATCCTGAGACGCACCTCATTCCACGTGCGCTGATGGCTGCTGCCGGCACGATCGATTTTCTCGATGTTTACGGCAACGACTACGATACGCCGGACGGCACCTGCATCCGTGATTACATCCATGTCATCGACCTGGCTCGCGCGCATGTTCTGGCGGTCGAACGTCTCAGCAACTACGGTGGAAATCTGGCGGTCAATCTTGGTACCGGCCGCGGGACGTCCATCCGTGAAATCCTCGACACCATCAGCCGTGTCACCGGCCGCAACGTGCCGATCGAGATTCGTGCTCGCCGGGCCGGTGACCCACCGGCGCTTTATGCGGACCCTTCGTTCGCGGCCGAGAAGCTCGGGTTTCTTGCGGTCTATTCGGACCTGGACACGATCATCCGCTCCGCGGCTCCCACCTTCGGCCTCGAGCTACGGGGATGAAAAAGTCCCGGCTCGACATGCCCACAAGGGAGGAGCCCTTGATGGTTCCGATTTTCACCGGCCGCAAACGCGTCGAATATGTCATCGGCGTCGCTATTTGGGCGACCGCGCTGATCTATTTCTGGCAGTGGTGGATCCTGGACGCCGTCCACATCCACCTTCTCGGTAGATCGGAAGAG
>NZ_AYWQ01000086.1:0-1466 GCF_000502415.1 Mesorhizobium sp. LNHC229A00 | reverse complement strand
GTGTCGTGGCCCGCTTCGCTTTTGGCTCCGGGGCCGTCCGAGTGTCGCTTACGCGGCTCTCTTGAATTTCGCCGAGGGCAGACCTAGAAGCAAACTTCTTCGTCGCCAGCGGCGCACCGCCCTCGTTCGTGAGGCGTATATAGTCGCCGCCAACCAAAACTGTCAACACCGTTCCCAAATGTTTTTTCGATTTCTCGTGGAGATATCCACGGGGCTGATATTCATGAGTTGGCTTGGTTGAAATTGCGAGTGGCGTTCAGCTGCCGATCGCTCCCGCCGAGGCTCGCCGCGCCTCGGCACCGGGTGCGTATGATCGGCCTGAGAACCGCAGGGGAATGTCGGCCGCCACGCAGCCTGATCCCTGCTTCAGAGCCTGTCTTCCAGCAATTCCGGGGTGATGTTCCGGCCAGCGTAAAAGATGCCCAGGATCAGCACCCGTTCGACGTCGACCGCAAAAGCAATGCTGACCGCGCGCCGATAACCAACAATCCGCAGCCCAGGCACGATTTCGACCCGCTCTGTGCCGCGCTGTGGAAAAGTCGACAGGGCCAGGCAATGGTCGCGAATGCCCGTAACAAAATTCCACGCAACCACCGGCGACGCACGTTCGGCTATGTCGTCCTAGAGCTGTCCGAGCTCGGCTTCCGCCTTGGGATGGAAGACAATCCTATACTCCATCCGCTATTTCACTCTCGCCTGCTTCGCGCGATGACGCACTTCCAGCCGTGAGAAAACCGTCTCGGCGGGAATTCCCTTCGCCGGGTCCTGCCGAAGCTCGGTCAGGCGCGCCGGGATTTCCTCGCGCAGCCATTTCTCCCGCTCCGCCTCGAAATCCTCGAGCATTCGCAGGCCGGCGCGGACAACCTCGCTGGCATTGTTATAGCGACCTGATTCGAGCTGTTTCCGGATGAAGCTCTCATAGTGGTCGTTCAGAGCGTAGTTGGGCACGGCAACCTCCCGGAAATAACGCAGTCGCACAAAGAGATATAACAATAGATGCTATCTATTGCCACCTTCGACCGATTCGGGCGTACTTTGACTGCCCTTGATTCGGAGTCTCCCACAGACCGGGCTTGATTCGCTCGCTTCGGCAACGGCCGATATATCGCCTCGACCTCCTATGCCGCCGGCGCCGTCGAGAATAGACCTCGCCATCGATAGCTGCAGCAATCTGCTCTCGTCATCCAGGAGATACGACGGACGCCGAAGCNCTGATTCGAGCTGTTTCCGGATGAAGCTCTCATAGTGGTCGTTCAGAGCGTAGTTGGGCACGGCAACCTCCTGGAAATAACGCAGTCGCACAAGAGATATAACAATAGATGCTATCTATTGCCACCTTCGATCGATTCGGGCGTACTCTGACTGCCTTTGATTCGGAGTCTCCCACAGACTGGGCTTGATTCGCTCGCTTCGGCAACGGCCGATATATCGCCTCGACCTCCTATGCCGCCGGCGCCGTCGAGAAT
>NZ_AYWQ01000085.1:0-1238 GCF_000502415.1 Mesorhizobium sp. LNHC229A00 | reverse complement strand
ATTCTTGCTGGTCGCTACGATGCTAACATGTCCGCGGTCTGCTCCGCGGCGGCACAGCTGAAGAGTCCGGTTACCATCCGCTGGGCGCAGGAAATGGACGACAAGACCGGCCAGTTCACCTGGGCGTTCTGGGATGCGGACAGCTATGTGAAGGCCTACAGGCACGTGATTGACGTCTGTCGCAAGGACCTGCCGAATGCCAAATACATGTGGTCGCCTAAAGGGGACAAGGGTCTTCAGGCCTACTATCCGGGTGACAAATACGTCGACGTGATCGGCCTCTCAGTCTTCGGCTATCAGCCATACGACAAGCTCGAAGTCGGTCACGATACGACATTCGTGGAGCGAACGAAGCCGGGCTACGACCGCGTGGCCGGTTTCGGCAAGCCCATTGCCATAGCCGAGCTCGGCTACGAAGGCAACGACAGCTACGTGCGGAACTGGGCTTCGGATGCGAACAAGCCGCATGCCGAATTCCCCGCCATGACTGCCGTGGTCTACTTCAACGACGTGGAAGTCTATCCTTGGCCGCGAAACGTCGGGCGGCCTGACTGGCGCGTGGCAGACCACCCGCTGAATCTGACGACCGAAACCAACGGAGCGGCTAAACCGACTTCGAATTGACCCGCTCATCACTTGGTCGTCGCAATTTGCGGACGGACCTTTCTCTCTCCCACCTATCGGAAAACAAGCAAATGTCGTCAGTCCATTCTACTATTGTAAATACGGCGCTGGTCGCGCTCATCCTCTCGGCGGGCAATACCGCCGCAGCGCCGAAGCGGGCTGTCGATGACACCGCCAGGCTCGCTGCGGCCGCGGCTCCCATGAAGGCGGATGCGGTTGAGCACCTTTATGCCAATCGCACCTGGCTGTGGGAGAAGAACGGAGCCGGATACTTCCCCGAGAACGAGCACGGCCGGAAGCATTTCGTGGCGCGAACGCAAACTGGTTATGGCGAAGGCGACTGGTATGTAACCAGCGGTGGCCAGCTCTGCATGCGTGCGCTCTGGACCTCCAAGAACGACCGAGGAACCGGCGCCATTAATTGCTTTCTGCATCGCGAAAAGGATGGCGTCGTCTATCAACGGCCCAGCTTGGGTGGCCAGTGGTACGTCTTCCGCAACAATCCGGTGCGAAAGAATGACGGCGTGCGCAAGCTTGTGAAGGGCAATCGGGTCATCAAACAGCTCTAGATGCCCTGGACTTCCCTTAAACGCAGAATGGCCGCGCCTGTCCCG
>NZ_AYWQ01000084.1:0-1247 GCF_000502415.1 Mesorhizobium sp. LNHC229A00 | reverse complement strand
TGCCGTCAAGCGGCTTGTGCAGCCAGTCCGAGGCATTCATGCGCACCAGGACGCGCGTCTGCTCCGACGTCAGCTCGTCGGAAACCGCGATCAGGGGCACACCAGCCCACAGCGCGCGCGCCTCGACAATGCCTGGACTGCCAAGCAATTCGCCTTTGCCGAGATCGAGTATGACGATGCCCGGACGCGTGTCCGCCGGCGGCCCCTTGAGGAAGTCGCTCGTCTCGGCGACCCGCACATCATAGATCGCCAGCGCATCGAGCCGCGTCGCCACATCGCGCTTGAAATTCGGATCCGACGAAAACAGCGCGACCTGCTTTCGCTTGGTCGGGGTAACCTTGGTGCTGATGGCGTTCATGGATAGGTGCTCTTCATGTCTTCGCCCGTGACCGTGCTCAGCATGGAGGGCATGGTGATGGTTCCGAATCCGAGCAGCCCACCCAGGAAGAAGAACTGGAAGGGATGATTGGTGATGCTGACGGTGATGGTTGGTACCGGGCCGCTGGGGCGCGTCCAGTAACCGAGGCCGGAGGCCTGATATTGGATCCGCACCTCGGACTTCGCCAGCATTGGCAGGAAAGTCTGCATTCCGGCCCGGCTGCTGTTGCCGCTGAAAATGAAATCAAAAGCGGCTTGGCTTACATTGAGGTTCTGACACGTAGCGCCCACCCCACAAGTGCAAGTGACGCTTCCCGCGGTATTGGCGGTGCAGATATAGTTGTAGGTGTTTGCAGCCACCGCGGTGCCGATTTTAGTTACATCGCTCTGCGTTATCGTCTCCACCAGGAGCCCGCTGGCGACAGGTGTAGAAATCTGCGCCAGCCTTGCGCCGGCTTGCACCGCTTTGTTCCCTGCATTCCATTGGTAAAAGGCGTAGCCGAAATCGACGAAGCCAAGCAGAAGCGTCAACAGTAGCGGCATCACTATGGCCATTTCGACCATAGTCGCTCCGGACTGGTTGGCCCAAAACTTGATGCGCTCCGTCACCATCCAATGACTCGTTCCTGATGGGACACGCTCAGCGTGAGAGCACCAAAGCCGAGAGACGACCAGAAGCCGACGTCGGAATAAGAATAGGTGGTACTGACGTCCACGACATCGACAGTGCTCTTGCTGCTAAGATAAAGCTGCGTGCCCGTGGCCACATCAACCGCGTCCAGCGAGCGCGCCATGGTGATGTCAACTGCCGCTGGCAGCCATCCGGTCACCCTGGCGCTGCCGTTGGTGACCGCCCCATTGGCGGCAAG
>NZ_AYWQ01000083.1:0-1266 GCF_000502415.1 Mesorhizobium sp. LNHC229A00 | reverse complement strand
GTCGATAGCTTCCGATTCAAAAACAGCTCCGCGATCATCAGCGCTTCGCCGGTCATTTGAACAAAACGGTCTTGCGTTGCGCGGTCATCACCATCCGTGCCGAACGCGTCAGGCCTGCAAGACCGATGAAGCCTATCTGGGCATCAACGCTTGCCCCTGTCCTGGCAACAACCGAGGTGGGCTTCAAACGTGAATTCCAGGACCGGGTATTGCCGCGGGCTTGATCGCATTGACCCCTGGCTCATCCAGACTGTTCTCGAATTTGGCTACGGCCGCCGCGGCAAGCGAATTCCCTATGACGTTGGTGGCACTTCTCCCCATGTCCAGAAACTGGTCAATGCCAATTATGAGGAACAGGCCTGGCTCCGGCAGGCCGAACTGATGAAGAGTAGCCAAGATCACCACCAAGGACGCGCGGGGCACTCCTGCCACGCCCTTGGACGTGAGCATAAGTGTACCAGCAATCGCGAGTTGCGTGCCCATCGACAGATCAATGCCATAGGCTTGTGCGATGAAAAGGGTTGCGAAGGTCGTATAGGCCATCGTGCCATCGAGGTTGAAGGAGTAGCCGAGCGGCAATACGAAACTTGCGATGCGCTTGGGCACACCGAAACGCACAAGCTGATCGAGGATTTTGGGATAAGAGGCTTCCGAACTCGCTGTGGAAAAAGCCAGCAGAAACGGCTCTCGCATGCGCTTAACCAGATCGAACATGCGCCGGCCAAGCAAGAGGTAGCCAACAATGATCAGCAACATCCACAGAATGAACAAGGTGAGATAGAAGCTGCCCAGGAATTTGGCGAAGTTCAGCAGAATTCCAGGACCGGACTTGGTGATGACGGAAGCAAGCGATGCACACACCGCGATGGGTGCCATCAGCATCACATAGCTTGTGATCTTCAGCATCATGTGTGAGACGCGATCAGCAAGATCGATCAGCGGCCTGCCGACGTCGCCAAGAGCCATGAGGGCGATCCCGGCGAACACCGCGAAGACGACGATCTGAAGGATTTCGCCCTCCGCCAATGACTTGAACACCGAAGTGGGTACCAGGTGGTCGACGAAACTGGACAGACTGAAACTCTGGGTCGACAGGTTTGCGGTGTTGGCTCCTTGATCGGCGATCACGATGCCAACGCCTGGATGCAGCAGGTTGGCCATCAACAAACCGAGCGCCAGAGAGACGACTGACGCGGAAACAAACCAGGCCATGGTCTTACTACCGACACGCCCGACAGTGGCGGCATCGCCCATGTGGCCGATACC
>NZ_AYWQ01000082.1:0-1307 GCF_000502415.1 Mesorhizobium sp. LNHC229A00 | reverse complement strand
TCTATGCATCAGCGGCGAGAGGATCATCGGTAGCAACTCCATCCCAGCGCCACCTCCATCACGTGGATCAAGGCGGCTTAACGTCTTGGCCGCCGTCGAGTGCCTTCGCCGAGTAACCTTGGCGAAAGCTTTCTGATAGGCGGCTAGCTAGTTTTGGCGGCGGCCGCAGCGGAGGAGCAGCTACGTGACCTCCGGCGGAGGCGGTCATGGCTACTTCCCCCTCGATTGCGCCGCGTAGTTGTTCGTCTGTTCCCTCTTGCTGCAGTGAGCTTCGTACCCCTCTTGATCCACGTATCCATCGTCTTCGCGCACGAACGAAATGTCCTCGTCATCAACGGAGGGCTTGGCTTCGCGCGTGCGCGTAGAAGCTAACCCTTCTTCCGAAGCGGATTCTTTCGGCTCTTGTTCCGGCTCCGGTTCTTGTTCCTTATTTGGCGTACCGTTCCGCCAATGGTTTGCAGAACCATTCGCCGACTGTTCCCCAAATAGTTTGGCAAATGCTTCCACAAACGATTTCGGCCTCCCCCTCAGCGCTTCGTAAGCCCTTGAGAGTGTTTTTATTTTTAGATCGCACTCGGGAAGCATATCGTAACTGGACCCCCACGCTTTGACGACGTTCGGATTTTCCGGAGCATTATACCGGAGGAAGTTGGGCAGGCAGACAATCCCCGCTTCGTCGTCATACTCGACCATGCTGTTTGCGGACAGTTCGGCTAACCCTTTGTGAAACCGTTCCGTAGACCATTTCAAGGTCGGAGCTAGTCCGGGCGCCGTGCCCGGCATGGCACCGAGCTGCGTCATCGATTGATGCGTCAAAAGGTAAAGGAAGACCAGCTTGCCGTCGTCACTTAGGCGGCGGAACTTCATGTCATTCCAGACGCGGATGTCGACCTTGCGGTACCAACTCATGGCGACCTCGCCCGGATCAGGTTCGCCTCGCGGATAGCCGCGCAGGCATCAACGGCGCTGAGACCGAGCCGCTCGCGCAGCTCGACCATGACCGGCCGCGGACGCTGCTCGCGCGGTGTGCTGGCGAGCCACTGTGCGGCCTTGTCGGTCGCGGCGGATGAATCTAAGATCTGCTCATCAATCGCCTCCTGACCAAGAAATTCCTTATTGGTCAAAAAGGCGCTTGCCCGGATTGTATTGGCGGGCAGCTCTTTTGGCGCTCGGGCGGGCAGCGCACCAAGGAACGCTTCCAGGTCTTGACGCAAAATGACTGTGCGCCGACCGAATTTCCGGGCGACAAGTTGCCCAGCATTGATCGCCGCAAAAATCCGCGTGCGGCCGATGCCGGAAAATTCAAC
>NZ_AYWQ01000081.1:0-1320 GCF_000502415.1 Mesorhizobium sp. LNHC229A00 | reverse complement strand
TTCAGACGTGTGCTCTTCCGATCTGTCGCGCTCTGGTGAGACCTTTGTGCAGCCTACCCAAGGATTGAACGTGTGGTCGCACCACGAGATTGCGGTGACTTCACCCATTGCTGCTACCCCGCTTCCTCAGCTGATAGCCCAGGCCGGCCTCTGAAAGGATCGGGGCACCGGCGGAGCGGAGATCGCGGATATAGCGGTAGATCGTCCGCTCGCTGACCTTGACGCGCGCCGCCAGCTTCTGCGCGGTGGTGACCTCATGGTCACCCAGAGCGGTGAGAACCTCGAATGTCTTGGCTTCGCGGAGGCCGGGCATCACACGTCATCCACGTTGACGACGATGATCTTGTCGGGGTGCATCTTCTCGGCGAGTTCGGAGATTGGATCGATTCGTTCGTGTTCGGCGATCGTCATTTTCGGAACCGCGATCGTGAGGCCGTATCGCTCCTCCCACGTCGTGCGCCATTCCAGATAGTTGTCGGGCGTCACATGCTCGGCTTCGGCGATCGTAGGTTCAAGCTGGGGGTGCATCTTGAGGACGACGGGCGTTGCCTCACGGCTGATGCGGGGGATCTGATGCGTGTAGACGCTCTCACCCGTCATCCAGTTGAGCACTTCATAGACGCCGCCGATCTCGCTTATGAGAACGCCGGCGATCGTCGACAGCACGTCGCGCGTCGGGAATTCCTTGGTCTGGGTCATGATCAGAACTTCCCTATGTCTTTGCGCCACGCATCTGGATCGACGACCTCTCTGGTCGGCGCCGGTGCGGCAGGCTTCGGTTGGGGATCGGAAGTCCGCTTCACCCATTCCAGGCGCGCGGTATGGACGACGTCTTCCTTTGTGGGATCGGTCGGCATCGTCGATTTGTGAAGGACCCAGTCCAGATACTTGGTCGGCACCTCAGACCAGCGTTTCCCGTAGTGCTCGCCGAACCCGACCTTCATCAACGTGACCGGCTTCATCGACATGTCGATCAGCATTTCGGGCGTGTAGAGCTTCAGGAGGTCGAGCAAGATATGCGCGGTCACCCAGGTGTCAGGCCCGGCGCGGTGCGACGGCTCCGTCCGAGGATCGTCGAGACAGAGCCCGCGCTCGTAGCGGATCGATCCGTTGCCGTGCGACTGCATCTCCGGCCAGGCGGTGCGCGCCGCTTTGAATGAGCAAATCCACGGCAGGTTGTGACCGCGAATGAACCGGCTGTCGAACGCGGCGTTGTGAGCGCAGAGGATGTCGGCGCCCTTCGCGACCAGCGCCCGAGCGTCGTTCGGGTCCATCCCGGTCGCGGCTACGGCATCGGTGATGTGGTGCACCGCCATGTCC
>NZ_AYWQ01000080.1:0-1341 GCF_000502415.1 Mesorhizobium sp. LNHC229A00 | reverse complement strand
CGGTCGCCGGATCCGAAAATACGTCGGCGGCCTTCTTCCCGCCTTTTGCGATTTCCTCCTCGAAATCCCGACGCCAGGTCGTGGTTTCTCCAACTTCGATGCCTTCCTCGCCGAATATCCGCTCATCACCGAGGGTGTAAGCACGTTAACCGTGCGATACGGCAAAGGTCAGAAAACGATCCGACCGGCGTACGAGCGGATCCATTATTTCTATATCTTCGAGAAAAAGCGCCTTGGCTTCCCGCGGTCCCCACCTTACGCGACCGGCAAGTGGGGCGACTATCGGCATTGGCTGGATGCTCTCGTCACGTTCAGCGAAGAACAACTCGTTGAGGTCCGCGAGCGGGCAAAGCAGTTCGTGCTCGATGAAATGGAAGCCGTCGTCTTCGATCCTTCGTTGGTTCGTGTAGACCCACCGGTATTTAAGCTCCTGCTTGAGCAGTTCGATTTCCGAGCGCGAGCGAAAGGCGAGCCGACCGGGGCCGTCTTCCAAGCGATGGTGTTCGGTTTCATTCGGGCTGACGCGCCTCACCTCCAAGTCGAGGCGAGAAAGGTCCGTGCAGGGTCCGCTCGAACGAAGGGCATAGGTGACATCGATGCCTGGGAGGGTGACCGGCTGATTATCTCGGCGGAGGTGAAGCACTTCGTCGTCAGCATGGACCAGGTGGCCACGTTCGAACATTTCTCCCATGAGGTCCGTCAGCGCGCCGCCTTGGGCATGATTGTAGCGGAAGGCTTCCAGAACGGCGTCCGAGAAGCGATCGAGGAAAACGGGCTGATTGCGCTCGCACCGATCGATCTATTGGGGATCGCTCGTCTTTGGGACCCGCTCAAGCAACGTGCAGCGCTCAGCGCCTTCCAATGGGTTGTCGTCCATATTGAGCAGTCGCCAGGACTGATCGAGCGTCTAGACAAGTTCCTTGTAGAAATCGGCTATAAGGTCGCTTTGACTGGCCTGCTGCCGGTTTTTCGGACACGAGGTTAAGCTAACATAGCTTGTTCCTCGAACTCCACGGGGCTAAGATAGCTCAGCGTCGAGTGCCTCCGCCGGGGGTTATAGAAGCATTCGATGTAATCGAACACATCCGCTCTGGCGTCATCCCTCGTCCTGTAGACCTTGCGGGCTGTCCGCTCGGTCTTGAGCGACGAGAAGAAGCTCTCCATCGCAGCATTGTCCCATACGTTGCCCGACCGGCTCATCGAACACGTAATGCCGTGATCGGCCATCAGGCGCTGGAACTGCTCGCTCGTGTATTGGGCGGATTCAAGCGATCGTCGCAACACCGATTGTGTTCACTCATGGCAACAACTCGTCAAGCGCTTCTGCCGGCGTTTTCCAAC
>NZ_AYWQ01000079.1:0-1362 GCF_000502415.1 Mesorhizobium sp. LNHC229A00 | reverse complement strand
GTCTTGTTCGCCGGGTGCTCCCGAGACCGCGAGCGCCCTGAAATCAAACCGATTTTGGGAGAACAACGATGAAACATCACCTCTTCCCCATGGTACTGGGCTTGCTCATGACCTCCGCCGGCCTGGCTTCGGCTGCCAACGTCCACTCGGTAGGCGATTATCTGGTTGACAAACCCAAGGCGAAATAGGAATATGGTCCTGACAGGCCGGCGCAGGGGGGTTTCAGCCCCGCTATCACTCTTTAATATATAATTCAAAAAAGGATACAATAATCCCTATAATTACGGCGAGATGAAGTGCTATATAGACGTATAGTAGGGGCGTTCTCTCGGTCTTTTGCCACCGATTCGTTTTTATGTCTAAAAGACTGAAATATATAAGTATGACGACTGGCGTTGCAGCAAAAAGAAACATCGGAAGTGGCATGGATCGCCTCAAAGAATCTATGGAACGGGAAACATACCGTGCGCAATTTCCGAAGGCTACCCAGCCGTAGGGGAATGGCTCTAGACACCGCCATCGAACTAACGTAGGATTATAATCCTACTCTTGGCCCAACTTTTACAGGACCAATGGCGAATGGCTCACGCAAGATTGACGGTGCACACTCCCACGCCAGTTGGGAGAGTAGTCATGCCATCGATCGGAATATGGGCCGTTCGCCTACTGCGAAAGCTTCCACACTCCGAAGCCTTTGACGAACACCTGTCACGGTGTGCGTTTTCGGTATCGCTCTTTGACGAAGATCTTACTCTGGGCAAAGTTCTTGGCTGGACCCGCCTGCAAAGCGGCATAGGCGAATTTGATACGGCTCGGAAGGCTATCGATGCTGCCGTACTTGCCGGCCATAGGCTTCAAGGGGATCAAGGCCCAGTAGTTTTCGAAGGCATCGACTTCGAGCCAATTCCGAAAACGTTCCACTAGTTCTGCCGGCGTGCCGTATCGGATTGTGACAAAGGCCGCATGACGTTTCCCTTGCATGCACGGATAGGTGTCGGCACCGAGCGCCTTGCGAAGCGCGTTCACTTCTCGAAGGCAATGCTCGGGCTCATACTTCAAAATCACCTGCAGTAAGATAACTGTCTTGGATGACATTAGGGGAAGCTCACGAATCGAGGGAGGGACCCCGATTATGTAGGATTCCCCTGCGGCAACAAGGACTCGCGTTCTACTATTGTTCTACAAACGCGGATTGTGGGGATAACGTCGCCGGTTCCGGCAAAAGGGATCGAACCCCTTGGTCACGCCCCGCTCTGTTTACGCTGGCGGCGCACCAGTTCCTTTATCTGCTCGTCGGTGAGCTTCGGCGCGTGGGCGATCTTGTTGACCACAGCATCGAATGCCGCGTCGGACTCGTCCGTT
>NZ_AYWQ01000078.1:0-1450 GCF_000502415.1 Mesorhizobium sp. LNHC229A00 | reverse complement strand
ATCATGGATGGCCTGTCCGGCAAAGGGAAACCGCTCTCGACTGTTTACCTCGAGCTTTGGTGTCGCAGCAATGATGATGGCTTCGTCACGCTGAGCAAGCAGGCTGAGACGGCTTACGCATCGGGCTTTTGCGGGGAGAGGGCGGTCTCGACGTGGAAGGAGCGGGTCAGAAGGCTCGAAGAACTCGACTTCCTGAAAACCAAGCCGGGCGTTTCGGGCAACCTGCATTACGTTCAGTTATGGAATCCCTACCGCGTCGTCAAACATCATCGCGACCAGGACACCCCGGGCTTCAGGCATGACCTCTACAACGCCTTGGTTGAGCGGGCTCTCGACATCGGGGCGACCGACCTCGACTAGCGGCAAGCGCCCGGAATTGTCGTAGATTCCTAGCGAATTGGCGCTTCAGGCGGGGACTGACGCTCGATTGGATACCCGATCACGTGTTCGATTCCGAAGGATAGCTGTTTGGTAGCCGGTAGCTGCTACTTCGAGAGCCAAACCCAGCTGCACTACGATCTCGCGTTTGCAGTCGCAGAATGCTCGATAAATCGCGCGTGCCCGAGTGCTCCAACACACGAGATATTTTCGGTATCTGCATTTGTGATAGTCACTTCATCCACCTACCCCAAATAAGCTGAATGACTCATGTTCTGCGGCAAGTGGAGGGGCATCCTCAATCTACGAGAGGTGAGCCATGCCACTGCAAGACAAGCTTGATCAAATCACCGCTAATCTCATCAAGAGCGGCAGGATTCCTGAGCCCCTGATTGAGCAGCTCATGGAAAGCATCCGAAACCTGGTTGCAAGTGGTCTCGCTGATCGCGCGCTCAAGGGTGGAGACATTGCTCCGCGTTTCCTCCTAGATGACGCGACAGGCAAAACGGTCAGCTCGCGGAGCTTCTTGCCGGTGGGCCGCTGGTCGTGCCTGAAACAGCTTTATTCGATCTTGGAAAAGCCGTTTGTGATCCGCGCTGAAATATCTGATCGCGTCAGCCTCTATCTTCGCGGCCGCTTTGAAGTCGCCCGAGCCGTCTGGTTGCACACGAGCGAATTAGTTTCATAATGTGGATTGCGCAACTTGAGCGTGTATTGCATTACGGATACAGCTAACTAAGTCAATTCTGTGAATATCCGCGCCGTCCACCACATGTCGCAATCGATTCGCTTGACGCCACATTATCTGGTACAAGAGCTGCGAGAATCAGCTTTCGCGAGGTGCATCGAATTGAGTGCCGCGACACAGCTCAATATACCTACCGAGCCGGCCGGCCGCTGGGATAGGCTATCTGACGAGGAACTCCTCCGGATCAAGTTCACCACCGACGATCCGGAAGGTCTGGAGGGCCTGATCCAAAGTGTTCCCCCGATCGATAGCCGGCCTTTCGTGGAGCTCGGATACGATTTTCGAGGCTCAAAGCGGTCAATGATCCGGTGTGCACATTGCAAG
>NZ_AYWQ01000077.1:0-1438 GCF_000502415.1 Mesorhizobium sp. LNHC229A00 | reverse complement strand
TGGTTTTGAGACATGTTGCAGCGGCCAGAGGTTGTGGATTATTTCCCGAACTTGGAAGTGCGAGGCGGGCGCATCGTGAAGGTTGAGGACACCAAGGTTATTCCGATGGAAGATGCCGCATCGACAGAACCCCTTCAATTATATCTCAATCCCACTCTGGACGATGTGGAGGATGCTGAGGTCATCGCTGCCGCAAAGCTCATTCATTGGACTGGAGCCCATCCTGAAGCCCGGCTCCTGCAGGCTCAGCACATGATTAATACAGCGCGCCGGCTGGTAACCGAGTCGGACAAGAGGTTGGGCTTGGACGGCATTGGGGCCGACATCTGCTGCGTTGTGATGGATGTGCGTCACCAAGGTCGCGCCGGGTTTGATGATCTACAGGCGGCACTTCGGGCAAAGAAGCCTTTTGAAGCTCTGCTGGAGGTCGGCGGCCATGGAGAGCCTGAGCGAGTTAAGAACTTGAAGGCTGCTCTCGACACGCGTCGGGACGGACTCAAGAAAAAGAAATGGTCCCGCTCGATGGGTGATTTTGTCTGAGGGAGGCGGGAATGGCATTCTCNGGAATGGCATTCTCTGATGACTTGATAAAGGTGGCACGGCGCGAATGGACGCGTTGGGGCGGCCCCATGGAGAAGATTGACGGAACCTTACTCGGGTTCACCGATCCCCGCATGGAGGCGAAGCACCCATTTTGGACGTACGTTGGGGAATATTGGAAATCGATTGGCAGCAACCTTGACGGTAGAGACGATCCAGCGTGGTCAGCGGCCTTCATCTGCTATTGTTTCAAGGAAGCCGGCGCCAAAAAGCGGTTCCCATATCAAGACAATCATTCAATCTACGTGTCGCAAATCGACTCTGGCAAATTTGCTGGACTATCACTCGAAGATCCGGAGGCAACGCCGCTCGCTTTTGGCGACCTCCTATGGGCGAGCCGGACAGGCCACGACTGTAGAACCCCGCCATCAAGCTTTGCCGATGCGAAGAAGGAATTGAAAAAGATCCGGGAGAAAAAGGCGGACAGTTTCTGCAGCCATTGCGACATTGTGGTCGAGCTTCGCATAGGTGAAGCCGACGTCATCGGTGGGAACGTCAAACAGGCCGTGACCCGAACAACCTATAAGCTGGATTCACAGGGCAAGATCAGGGATGGTCGTCGCAACTTTGTAGGGATCGTCAAAAACGTACTGTAGAGACTGTATCTCGCTAGGAAGGCGACTGCCGGCTGAACATGTTAGCCGTCTGGTTTTATTGAAACACCCGCCAGCGTTGTCGCTGACATGAGGCAGGTAAGCTTTGGTTTAACGATCCTATGGACCTAATCGAGGCTTGGGACTGGCATGAAGATCAAGGTCTATTTCGCCCCAAACCGGCAACCGTTTACGGAGCCAACCGGCAGCAGGATCGTCGGCTTCGGATCCGAGCTCGGGCCCAT
>NZ_AYWQ01000076.1:0-1518 GCF_000502415.1 Mesorhizobium sp. LNHC229A00 | reverse complement strand
AGCCGCAGAACCTGCTCGCATATCGAGGAAGGCTTTGTTTCTCGGATTTCGGCTTGGTCAAGTATCCTGACCTGAAGCCGATTACTCCTCACAGGCGAGACGTGGGCGCTAAATTCACCATGGCGCCAGAGATGCGACGCGAGGCGGCGGCGGCGGACGGCCTTGCCGCAGACGTGTTCTCGTTCGCCAAAACCTTGTGGATATGCCTTACCGGGCAAGCCTTGGGCTTTGATGGACCTTATGTCGCCTCATCATCCGTGGGACTGCGAAACTATCTTCCCGGGGAGTACACGACAACACTGGACCACCTGATGTCAGACTGCACCCAGCATGATCCTGCCGCGCGGCCTACCATAGCCACACTGGTGGATCGCCTGCGCGACTGGTTGCGGGTGATGGATGATTTCGAACTGCGGAACGCCCGCGAGTGGGAAGAATTTGCCCAGCGCTTTTTCCCGATCGAAACCCCCACAGATGCCACCTGGACGGACATCGATGCCATGGCCACTGTGCTGAACGAAGTGGCCAAGGTGCCAAGCCTCAATCACATGTTCGTCCCCAGTGGTGGCGGAATGACACTTTTGGGAGCCAGAAGAGCCCCGGAACTGGGGTTTATCGAGCTGGACGTTGGATTGACCATCCTGCTCAAGCCATCCAAGTTGACTTACGTTTCGTTCGGCCTGGATCCAAAATGGAATTATCTTAGGCTAGAGGCCGCGCCTGTCCAGGCAACCGGCTATTACGAAGTTCAGGACGGCGACTTTTATGAGTACTTGTCGGAGCTTGCGCCGGCACAATATGCCCATCCCGACGTCTGGGAATATCACCGTGAAAACGAGCAGAAGCTGCCGGCCAGCGCGAGGGGTCTGACCCGATACCTGAAGGGAAGCTTCGTGTTCTTCAGCACGAGTTCACCCTACAATCAGACCCCCGCCACCTACGACGCTCGGCACGAGAGAATGACCGAGCTGGAGTTCCGAAACTACATGCATCGAAGTGCGATCGATTCCGCGAGCAGAGATCCAAAGCCGGATAGACCGAGTGCCGTTAGCAATGTTCGGGTACTTTAAGCAAGATTATCAAAGGCGGCGGCGCGGGATCTTGTTCCGATGCCGGGCGCTGGGCGATTTGTTCACTGGCATATGGTGTGTACAGAGCCTTTGACCGCACCCGCTGCGGGCTTTGCAGCCCTGTGGACGATGCTGGCGATGGGTGGCTGGGCGTTCTTCCCCATCTACAATGGCGGTGATCTTAAAGACATGATGCTGAAACCGAAGCTCGGCGAAAAGCATGGCTTAAAGGCCGCAAGGTTCATGCATGCGTCCGGGTTTGCGGAAGGGTCGATCGTCTATTTGGATATCGAGAAGCCGGCCGACCGAGCCCAACTCTCTCCCTACATTGAGAATTGGATTGCGGCCGTCAAAGGCAATAGCTTCTATCCAGGGGTGGGTTCAACCGGTCACTGCAACACCTTGTGTAGCCTATCGGCGGGTGTTTCGAAGTCCAGGGTTTTTCGGG
>NZ_AYWQ01000075.1:0-1525 GCF_000502415.1 Mesorhizobium sp. LNHC229A00 | reverse complement strand
ATGTCCCCACTTCGCCGCCACCGACCGCTTCGTTACAGCGCTCACCGGTTTGTGATTGAAGAGCGCCTCTTCCCTGCGGGCGTCAGATATTGGCGAACACGGTCGCCGCATCCGATCTCCCCACACGGGGGGAGATCGGCAGCGTCACTGTGTCAGCAGCGTCTCGGATGCCCGCTTGTTAAAGGCGCACTTGCCCATCACGCTGTAAAAGAAGTCTGCGTTCGTAACGTCTGGAAGTGGAGGATTGTTGCCGCCGTCTTCCCATGCCTGGTCGCTGGTCTCGCTGCAGGGCACAGCGGCGAAGATGTCGACGATTGTGTTGCTGTTGACCTCGACGGGAAGGTATTTGGAAGGGCTCAGGGCCTTTTGTGCCGCAGTGCTGTACCCGGCACCGAGGTAGAGCCGATTCGATGTGCTTGCACTATTCGACTTGAGGGGGTTGACCGGTCCGGACGGCACATCCATCTGCAGATAGACCTGGTCCATCATGCTCACGTCGACTGTTGCACCACTGCTGTTTCCGGCGGAATTCGTGGTCGCGCACGTCGTCTTGAAATAGATGGTGGAGCCGGTCGTATTTCCGCTTTTTGCTACCGAGGTGCTTCTGTAAGTTCCCGCAGTCGGAGTGAAATCGGTTGTTTGTCCTACTGGCGTGCACACTTGGCTCTGAACCACCTTCTCGGTTGTCCCCGAGACCGTGGAAATAGTGGTCGTACCGTAACCTTTCGGGTCGGCAGCGGTATAAGTCTTACCCCCGCTCGTATAGGAATAATTATACGCCTTGTAGGCGTAGTTTATCTTCATCATGGCGGTAGCCGTTGTATTGGAGTTCCAACCAAACGGAAGGCCGTACAGGGTCATGGTTTTGTTCCAGTAGCCTGAAACGTGATCGACGTTGAAGGTAGCTTCGACCAGCGCTGGCGTCTTGCTCACAGCCGAGGAGACGCCGACTGGTACGGTGTCGATCCTGGCGATCTGCATAAAAAGGGTCGGCATGGCGAAATTCGCCGAGGCCTGCGCGGTGGCGGTGCCATCGGCGGCGACGGTGAAAGTGTTCAGTGTCGAGTCGCCCTGTCCACCGTTGGCCACGTAGGAAGCCTGCATCGCCACCTGGCGCTGCGCTTTTGTCGAAGCCGTATCCATCGTGGTAATCGACAGGATCGCGGCATCGAGTGCCGCTTGCTCGGTCGACCGGGTCTGCACCGCAGAGGTGTAGTCGACCGCAAAGCCAACCGCGCTGATTAGCGGGATCATGCTGAGGACAACTATGGGCGCGAACGAGCCGCTCCTTGAGCTGACAAACCTACCTGCTAACCCCCGCATGCCTTGATCCTTACAAACGAATATCTCTCCGGCTAACATGGCAGTCGCAAATTATGCTCTAACGGACTTGGTTAATGTTTATCGATCTTTCGGCAAAGTCCCGTGAAAGACCGACAAGCCCGGCGCGTAACTTTGACGCCGGAATTGGTGCACGCAACGCGGGTGGATTCCCCTCCCCTTGTAAGATCCGCGGGTACGCCCG
>NZ_AYWQ01000074.1:0-1534 GCF_000502415.1 Mesorhizobium sp. LNHC229A00 | reverse complement strand
GCGAAGGCGATCGAGAATTTCGACAAGAATGTCCGGATATTTTTCAATGCCATGCCTAATAGACAGGGCAAGGAGATACACTAGGGCTCGGGTCTCATCGTCATGCGATAGCGTTGAGCGGTTATTGATAAAAGCTAAGTACCAAGGTCGCACAACGCTTTCGGGTTCTACAGGATAGCCGAGTAGATGTGCTGCGGAAATTAAATCATCGCCGCTTGCAAGCTGCGCAACCACGTCCACAAACATCGAAGCATTATCGTTAAAAAAACGAACCCAGCTGTTGTGAAGTTTTGACGCACTATTCAAAGCTATGGCGTCGTGGAGCGTTTGACTAGGATCAGACAATGCTAATTCGTCGAAAGTGTTGCCAAGCGGGCGCTGCATCACTGATCGCATCACTTGTCTACGTTGCTCTACCGACAAGTCCAACGTCCACAAATGCTTTAGATCTTCATTCGAGAAACGGCCGATGACAGCGGGTGTCAACAGTTCAGTCCTGTTAGAAACAGCTAGGAGAGCAAACTCGACAGACGTTTCTACATCTTCGACGGTTTGAGCGTCCAAGATCGGGAGGATAGCCTCAAAAACGAGTTCGAATATGTTGCCGAGCTTGTTGCGTGAAATCATTAAGGCGGCTGATAATTCTACGAGATGATCTGCGTCCATACGTGAAAAGATGGACGTGAGCTCTGCCCTTTCGTAACCAACGTGCGAGTTTTTGTGCTCCGCCAAAAGGCGCATCAGATCGACGCCGTTTACACTCGCAATGAGGGACAGCTTGCTTGGCGACAATCCGAGAACATCTTTTTTCAGAGTATCTGCCTGTCCGGGAGGAAAGCGAGTCAATATCAGGTCCGCCACATCGTATCCGAGCGCATCGAAACGGGTGGCGCCATACAGTTGGACAAGCTCCGGCAGCACAGTCCGGTCGGAGCGGATATCCTTTCCATAGCGCCAGAGAAATTTTCGCAACGAGGTGACCGTCTGCGATGTCGCGTCGGTCGCGGCATCCTCCAGCCACGGAGGTGACGACCCTTCCGATGACGGAGGTGCCCCTCGCTTCAACCGCAGGAACTGCTCTTTAAGGTTCGAGGTCGTCGAAGTCGACCTGAAGGTGAACTGGCGACGCAGACGCGGCCATTGCTGGGACCAGACCGCAAGGATTGCCTGTTCGAGCCGCAGCCTGTCTTCGTGCGCCTCGTCCAGCTCGAGATCAGCGTAGCAGCACAGGAGAACCTTCTCGATTTCCGTGCGGTTGGCAGCCTTGCTTGCACGGAGCCGGCGGTTGAGGCTGATGGGAGCTGAAAAGCTTGTGTCGGCGGCGTATCCGTCGGGTCTTCGGTGGAGGTCCGCCAACACCGCCAGATCGATCTGGGTCGCCATAAGGGAATGATCGAGCAACAGGACATGGCTCCAGACGCAACCGGGCCGAGGCATCTCGGGAGCTAGCCACGTCCGGATCAACGCGTAGAGTTTGCTGTCGGGAAGGGAAAGCCCTGTCAGATAGCTAGAATCGCCCGAAACCTGCCCGCCC
>NZ_AYWQ01000073.1:0-1536 GCF_000502415.1 Mesorhizobium sp. LNHC229A00 | reverse complement strand
ATGCGCCCAGTTGCCGACGACATACCCGCAGTTCAACCTGACTATTTCAAGCTCTTGTTTGAGCAGCCGTTCAACGCACTTGCGCGCTTTGATCAGGAAGCTGCCCAGTCGCGCTTCCACCGTCAGCCATGCCTTCTGAGGGCAAGGCTTGCGCTGTCCCAATTGGAAAGTTTTGGACTAAGCTGCATGCTCCGATAGCAGAAGAACGCCTCTTCGATAGTGGATATTGCGATGTAGCGCTCTACCTTTTCAGTTACTTGTAACGTCAATTCGATTCCCGTTTTGTCTTTCCCCGCCACTTTCTTCTAAGGGCGAGTTGCAGAGCTTCACCTATAGTAACACGCTGAATCTTTTCGAACCCCCGACGCAGGCGCACTTTGAGCATTTTCTCGGGCGCTGGACCTAATCCAATGCCGAGAGCCAAGTTGTTGGTATTTTTGTTGGTATCTAAAAGCCCGTTGGTATCGCTACGTCAGTTTCAGATCTCTGACTGACCAGAAGTGACGAAATGCCCGATATCGACGACTAGGGGCTGAAACGAAGTCGAAGACGGCGACGCGAGGCTTTCTTGGATCGCGAGGAATGGACGCGCAGCGGCCAGGGGAAGAAAACGCAGCGCCATCGTTGCGGGAAGACGATCGAGCTGAGTGAAGCGAAGGCGGTCTTCGGTCAGACCCAATCCATTCGAGGACGCCGTGGGCGAGGCTTGGAACTAACGGGCGAAAGGAAACGCTGCAATGGCTACGATCTGTCAAGGGCCTATCGTCCTGCGCCGAAACGCTTCGACGCTTCGATCAAAAAAGGTCATCTCAGGCGCCAAGACAGTGTCGGCCACTACGCCAATAGATGATGAAGGGACCTCCGATTTCCCTATCTTGGAGCTGAACCGCCATCGCGTTCTGGGCAGCTCCAAGGCGATCGATTGCTGAGGGCACCGGCTCCCAAGCATCCTACGCTGTAACGATTTCCTGCCGTCGGTCGTTTCGATGCGGGAAAGATTGAGATCGAAGGCGAGTATGTCTTGGTCGCACCTGATCCTCCTCGTTGCCGAATGACACGGCTACGCTGACGCCCCACGCACGTGAGGCATTGTCGGGAAAGGTCCGCCCCCCCCTCGCGTCGGGCGTTTGATGCCGAGGTGAAGAGAAGCGCAGCTGGGCTTTTTGTTGGCAAGAGTGGTGGAAATACGGTTTGACCGTTGGTTTACGCCGGATTCCGTCCGTCGCTACGATGACAGTGCGGAACTGCATGTGCCATAAGGCCAATCGCTGAACCAACTCAGAAGGGATGGAAACGATGGCTGTAAACACGATCGATATTGCCGAACGCCTTGCAGACGCGCACGGCCTGTCGAAAACGCAAGCGAAATCCGTGGTCGAAGATGTGTTGAAAGGCATTGCGGATGCCGCTTCCAAGGGCGAGGAAATCAGCCTCAATGGCTTCGGCAAATTCAAGGTGCAGAACAAACCGGCACGTGAGGGTCGCAATCCGTCGACTGGTGCCACGATCAAGATAGCCGCTTCGAAGAAGATCGTC
>NZ_AYWQ01000072.1:0-1539 GCF_000502415.1 Mesorhizobium sp. LNHC229A00 | reverse complement strand
CCGTCGACGGCAGCATCGACGTCGGCATCATCAAAGACGATGAAAGGCGCATTGCCACCCAACTCTAGACCGACTTTCTTGATCTGGTCCGAGCACTGGCGCATGAGCAACCGGCCGACTTCGGTGGAGCCCGTGAAACTGATCTTGCGGACCTTGGCGTTCGAGCAGAGTTCGCGGCCAACCGTATCGCCTTCGGAGGCGTAGATGAGGTTGACGACGCCTTCGGGAAAGCCGGCAAGATGGGCCAGAGCAAACATTNGTTCGAGCAGAGTTCGCGGCCGACCGTATCGCCTTCGGAGGCGTAGATGAGGTTGACGACGCCTTCGGGAAAGCCGGCAAGATGGGCCAGAGCAAACATTGCACCTGCCACCAGAGGCGTCTGTTCAGCAGGTTTGAGCACGATAGTGCAGCCGGCGGCGAGAGCCGGCGAAATCTTGCGTGCAACCATTGAGGCCGGAAAGTTCCATGGCGTGATCGTACCGACAACGCCGATTGGCTGTTTGATAACCAGCATGCGACGGTCTGTAGAGGGTGCCGAGATCGTCTCACCATAGATGCGGTTAGCCTCTTCGGCGTACCATTGCAGATACGCGGCCGCATGCGCCACCTCAGACTTCGCTTCGGCTATCGGCTTGCCCATTTCCGCAGTGAGAATCGCTGCAAGATCGTCAGTGTGGTCGACGATCAGTTGGTGCCAACGCCAGAGGATGTCGCTGCGCTCGCGCGCGGTCAGTGCGGCCCATTCNGTGTGGTCGACGATCAGTTGGTGCCAACGCCAGAGGATGTCGCTGCGCTCGCGCGCGGTCAGTGCGGCCCATTCAGGTTGCGCCACATAAGCTTTGTCGACCGCCGCGCGCGTCTCCTCGACACCCATGTCCGGCAGTTCCGCCAGCACTTCGCCGGTCGAAGGGTTCGATACCTCGAAGGTCCGCTCGCTTGCTGGCACGCCAAGAGCCGGCACCCGGTCAATGGCTCCGAACAGCTCGCGCGTTTTCAGGTGGCGAAGCATTGGCTTGTACAGGGGCGACGCGAATCCTCCTCGATGCGATTGGCGTGTCACACGACTTTTTGGATTATCCGCTGGCCTATGGTTTCGCATAGGGCCTCAGTGAGGGGCCACTAGACCCACACGAATCCACTCAACCGAAACTGATGTCAGTTGTGCGAAACAGTCCGACCATTTCTCGAAACAAGGAGATTGAATCCATGTCGTTGCTCGCGCACTGGAGGGCAAATCGTGATCCTGCCGCGCTGTCAGATATTCCAACTGGTTTTTGCAGTCCAACCGCCCGTGAACGCTGGAGCACTGCGCGTCTTTTTTGCGGAAATAGAAGTGCCGAGGTCAGATTTGAAGCTGCCGCAGCGCTCCGTTCAGCAGGGCTATCCCTGATCTATGGCCTTGCTTTGATGGTGGGAGCGCTCTTTGCGGACCATGTCGTACGACTCGATATACGCCATCTCCAGAAGGTATCCTAGGAACTGCAGCCTGTGAGACCCCGCGATCTGATTCAGCTCGCTGAGCATTGCGCTGATGAAGGC
>NZ_AYWQ01000071.1:0-3440 GCF_000502415.1 Mesorhizobium sp. LNHC229A00 | reverse complement strand
GACGCCATCGGCGGCGACAGCGCGGTTGCACGCCTGGATGCCGAACGGCGCACAACGCTGTTGGAAATCGAGGAGAAGGCCGTTCGTTACATCGAGCTGAAGCTCGGCATCATGTCGGCTGGAAATGCTTTGCGGATCTACCGTGAGAACCACCGTTCGGGGATGATGGCGCGTGCATCAGACGCATTCAAGCTAATGACCCGTGGGCAGTATTCAGGCCTTACAACCCAGCCCGTGAAAGGCGGCGAGGTTCTCATCGCGGTGCAGCGCGACGGGCAATCGAAGCTCGCTGACGCGCTTTCGAAGGGCGCGCGCTTTCAGCTCTACCTGGCACTGAGGCTCGCCGGTTATTACGAGTTCGCGCAATTCCGGCCCTCGGTTCCCTTCATTGCCGACGATATCATGGAAACCTTTGACCATGTTCGCTCGGAGGAGGTTTTCAGATTGTTTGGGGAGATGGCGAACACAGGTCAGGTCATCTATCTCACGCACCACAAGCACCTGTGTGAAATCGCCAAGGCTGTTGTCCCAGCATCTACCATCCACCAGCTGGAATAGGCTCGATTAGAATTCGCCTCAAACGATGCGGTTCAACTGACCAACCGTCTGACATAGGAACTTTCGATCGAATTCCGTCATGACGTCCCTTCGATAGAGGTTGAGAAATGCCTATCTTGTTCTGCAATGTTGCGTGGATGAACGACTACGCCGGGCGGAGCGCGGATGACCCGCCTCTCGGTGGCGGGGCATTTCCGAGTAAGCAGGGTTATTGCGCGGAAGAATGCAACTTTGTTGCAGCCGATGACGGGTACGTTTACGGCGCTTCGAGACGATTAAGGGCGAATTGGATCGGCAGGTGCGCNCCGCCCAGCACTACAAGGATAAGATCAGGTCGTTCAGGGCTGGGACGCTCGCCGAAAATGCATTCGTGCTACCCCCGGAGGATAGGCACCTACGATTGCGGCGTGGCAAAGGGTGGAGTGGCCAGGCAAGCTGGTGGTATGCGAACGATACGACAGATCGATCCGCCAGAGCATTCGTCAAGAGAGTAAAGGCATTTATCGAAGGCGAGCCAGTCGCTCCCGTCGGGGCATCGCCCGATCATGATGGAGGTCGTGGCCGACCGGCTGGAGCGGCAGCGTCCGACGTCTACAAACGGTATGTGCGGAAGTACGAGATCAATGTCCATCCTCAGCATGACAATCTGCACAAACAGTTCGTTCGTTTCTCAGCGAGCGATATCCGCGGATTGATTTTCCCGCTTGTTTTCGCGACGACCTTCGGTTTGCGGTTGACGCAATGCCGGAAGTGATGGTCGAGATCAAGCCTGCTGATGCGGCTACGATGCGCTTCGCCATTCGCACCGCGATCGGCCAGTTGCTCGACTACCGCCAGCATCAGCGGTGGATTGGCCGACAGGTAATCCTTGTCGGTGCGAAGGTGACGAGCAAGAACGATCTAAGTCTGGCGTTTGCAACGGCTTTGGCCTGGCCTGGCCCATTGGAACCGGCGGATTCGAGATCCGCTGGCCCGACGGTGCTGGTTGATTGGCAAGCAAGCGCCGAACGTCCGGAGGCTAAAGCTCAGGGTCGCGATGGATCGGCATTGCTGCTTTCGGTGCCGAACCCAATCTCTCATATGGGGATATCGCAGTCCTCCAAACGATGCTCAAGTCGGTAGTAATGGTCCCTCATGCTTTGCATTCGTNTGGGGATATCGCAGTCCTCCAAACGATGCTCAAGTCGGTAGTAATGGTCCCTCATGCTTTGCATTCGTGCAATCAGTCCTTACTCGCCGGCGCGCAGAGCTGTGACGAACTCGTTTTCCTCCGCGAACCTGCTTGAGATCTTACGTTACGTACGACATCGATGTTTGCGCCAGCTCAGTGCGGCCAATTTTGTACGGTTGCTCGAATTCAGCGTATATCACGCCGTATATTCACTCAGTCTGCGGCGCAGTTCGATGAACACTGCATCGTCCGTCGAGTCGGATAGTCTGCATCCGACAGTATGTTCCTGACGTGGAGCTCAGGGACGCAGACCGCTGATATAGCACTTGTGTCAACGATCAACGCCAAACCGAGAGGCTTTCTTATCGTCTTGCATTTTAGGAAATTTCTACCCTTGAGTGTCTCAGATGCGTATGCGCGAGCCTCTAAGGTCGCTGTACGTTGGCTTTAACGGTGCGGCAGATGCCGGTGTCGGTCGCCATGGCCCGGAGGTGAAGCCGACGCAGCGCTTCCGCTGGTCCATGCAAGCGGAGGATCGCGCCGCGCCGTGCATGCGATTGCATCTGTCGCCGCGCTGCGCTGCTGAGGCCTCTTCTGTCAGGCGGTCTAGGTTTCGCGCTTCGGGCCGAGCAGGAACACTATGAGGGCAGCGACGAACGTGGCAACAGCACTGTAGGCAATGGCGCNCGAGGAGTGCTCAAACTACTTCTGCGCCGCAGGATACGAGCCTGAGTGATCAGATTCTGCTCTAGGTTTCGCGCTTCGGGCCGACCAGGAACACTATGAGGGCAGCGACGAACGTGGCAACAGCACTGTAGGCAATGGCGCTTGTAATCCCCGCATTCTCCACCAATAGTCCGCCGAAAATCGCGCCGGCTGCGATTGCCACTTGGAATACTGTGACCAGCAGCACACCGGCGCTTTGGGCCTGCTCGGGAACGGCCCTCCGTACCATCCACGTCTGCAATCCCACTGGCACGGCGCCGAAGGCAAACCCCCACGCGGCAACAGCAATCGCCGAGGCCAAGGCCGATGCTCCCGCCGTCAGCAGCGAAACAGCGGCTATCGCTATGAGCAGCGGTGCAAGGGCCGCGACTGCCTTGAGACTGTACTCGGCCAGAAGCCCGCCGGCCAGATTGCCGAAGAATCCGCTGATGCCAAAAGCCAGCAACACAAGCGAGATCGTCTCGACATCCAGCGCGGGAATCTTCTCGAGGAAGGCGCGGATATAGGTGATTCCGGCGAAGTGGCCGGAAGCGACCAGCAGGACGACCAAAAGCGCAATTTTGACCATCGGAATCTTGGCCACATCCAGCAGGCTTCGGAAGCTAGCCACTCCAATCGGAGGCAGTCTCGGAATGGTTATGAGTTGCACGAGCAGTGTAGCGGCGGCGCCGGCTGCGGCGAGCATGAAGGCGCTTCGCCATCCCCAGATATCGCCGACATAAGCGCCGATTGGAGCTGCGCAGACGGTAGCTATGGAAACGCCGGTGAGGATGATCGACATAGCGCGCGACAGGAGGTGGCTTGGAACGAGCCGCATCGCCAGTGCTGCCGACATCGACCAGAAGCCTCCGAGCGCTATGCCGAGCACGACGCGTGCAGTCAGGAGAACCGCCAGCGACCACGCGCCGGCCGCCAGAACGTCCGACAGGATCAGCAGCAGCGTCATGGTCCACATGACGGTCCTGCGGTCCAGGCGCTTTGTGAT
>NZ_AYWQ01000070.1:0-1500 GCF_000502415.1 Mesorhizobium sp. LNHC229A00 | reverse complement strand
GAAACATCATCTCGGAATTCGCTCCGCTTGCATTGATTCGAGCATCCAAATCATCTTGACGAATTTGGCTGATCTGTAAATTGCTTCAGAATTATTCTTGTCCTTGGATGGTTACGATGGACAAAAGCGCGCGCTGGCAAGGTTCAAGGAATGTGCTTCTGGCTTGACTGCGGACATAATATACGGTCTTCTGTCATAGATGAGCGTTTCGCAGCGTGTGAAGCGCTCCCTCCAGATCGAGATGGGAAGCCGTATCAATGGCTAAATTCTTGATAGCTAAGCTCGCGTCGGCCGCAGCACTTGTTTCCACCTCGATTATGCTAAGTGGCTGCCAGACCTCTGCTGGAAAGCCAGTCGTTTGCGATTCTGGTTTTGAAGCTCTAAACGGTCGCTGCTACAAGGTAGCGGGCAAGACGGCTCAGACGCGCGGCTCCGAACATGGCAACAGCTCGGCTTATTGAGGCAAATGGACGGCCGCTGAATGGTTTGCCATTGTTGTCGGTGGGTACGTTTTCTATCAGGATTGGTCCCGCGATGGCGGCGTTCTGCCGGCCATTCCGGTTCCTTCTAGTAGGCGCGTGCCTGTCTGCGGCTGTACCAATGCNGTTCCTTCTAGTAGGCGCGTGCCTGTTTGCGGCTGTACCAATGCCGCTTTCCTATGCACAACAAGGTAAAAGCGTAGCGCTTGTCATTGGCAATGCAAGCTATTCCTCACTCCCTGCGGACAAGGATGCAGCGAGTGATGCCAGGACAATTAGCGATGCTTTGAAGGTGATCGGTTTCGAGGTCGAGACGGTATCCGATGCCACGAAGGCGGACATTGCACAGGCGATCTCCGCGACGAAAGGTCGGCTTGGCCAGGGCACGACGTTGCTGGTCTATTTTGCTGGTCACGCTTTGCAGCTCGACCAGAAGAATTACCTCGCGCCGATAGACCTGAAACTGGCGGGTGCGGATGATTTGCTGACTGCCGGCGTCCCTTTGGAACAATTGCTCAACGAGTTGGGCGGGAGACCTTCCGCTTCAACGATCGTGATCGTCGATGCGGCTGAGAAAAACCCTTTTAGGAGCGGCAAAATTACAAACGCAGATGCGATTAGCGATGGGCTCGCGCGCGTAACGAACCTGCCGTCCGGCACTCTGCTGGCGTTTTCCGCCGCGCCCGGTTCAGTGGGTACGAAGAGCGGGAACTATGCCGGGGCGCTTGCCAACGCATTCAAAGCGCGCGGGAAGGGTTTGGACGTGATCCTCAAGATGGCCCGGGCCCGCGTGGTGGTCTCAAGTGGCGGAACTCAGATCCCTTGGGATACCACGGCATTGCAGCAGAGCGTCATCCTCTACCCGGATGAGGATAAGCCTGTCGCTGTCGCTCCGAACGCCTGCGATCTGGCGGCGGGGCATCCTTCTGACCCGGAGCGCGTCGGCCCAAGTGTGGATTATGCCAATCTCGATCCGCAGATCGCCATACCGGCTTGCGAGAAGGCGGTTGCCGCTGAGCCC
>NZ_AYWQ01000069.1:0-1583 GCF_000502415.1 Mesorhizobium sp. LNHC229A00 | reverse complement strand
CATACGGCCTTTGCCAACTCTTCGCGGCTGCTAAGAAGTGCTAAGATTTCGAGCCGTATTCGCGAGTTGGTCGCGGAGTTCGCGGATACGGTAATCGTCACGCGCGAGTCGCTCGCTGCGGAACTGGACTACGCGATTGCGATGGCGCATCAGTGCCAGCAGGCGACTGCGGCAATCTCCGCCATCGTGGCCAAGGCGAAACTGTTTGGCCTCATCGACAGCAAGCGTGCCGACACCAACAACGACCTCAACCGCTATTCTCTGATGAGCTCGGACGAACTGATCTACCAGATCACCTCCTTGGCCAATGAGATCGCTCCGCACAAAGGCGACGGTTAAGGAGGATCCCCAGCCCTAGGGCGTATGGAGGCGGTGAGATCCCGAGTTTCTCGTTGAGGTCAGGCCAGCCTGATAACGGTGATTCCCAGCTTCTCGGCGAGGGAACATGTGTACCAGGTTCCGCCGCCGCCCGGGAATCCGACGACCAGATCGGGCTTACCCTCGCCTAGCATTCGTTCGTTGCGGATCAACGCGGCATGTCTGCCTTCGCCATTCCAGTCGGCAGGAAACACCAGCAGTTCAACGCCTCTCACGCGCCGCCGCCCTAGTTACCACTTTGGCTCCGGCCGATAGGCCATTTGCGAAACCACTTTCGTCGCGTCGCCACGCCCTCGGTACTTCCCGATCAAGGCTCTCTCGTCTTCCTCCGAGACCGAACTAACACGGTAGAGGTTCCACATTTTGTCCTTCGTTGGGGAGAGACGGTATGTCCTGCCGTTGGCGCGGCAATGAGGAGATTTCTGGAGCTGCGTCCACTTGCAATCAGCGCCTGACAGGAGCCGCTCTTCTCGAGCCATTCGGTCCTCGTCACGCCATCTCTGATACCGCTCCTGCTGCTCTGCCCGAAGCCGCTCCTCTTCCCGTTCTACGTGGTCCCTGAGTAGGCCGATGATGGCCGGAAGCTCGGTGCCCTCGGCCCTTTCCTTCTCGTAGAGCGCGAGACACCCAGGGCGAAGCTCCTCTTTTGGGTATGAGAAGTATTCCTCGTCCTCGAACGCTCTCAGGCGCTGGCCGACATCTGTCGCCGTTACCTGTGGCCCCGGCATCTCATTGATGAAATCGCGCAGAGCCTCGACCGGTATCCAACAACCCAGGGCGGACTTGAGAAGGACCTCGCGTTGCCCGTCCCACTTCCTCCAGATCGAATTGCCCCGGTCAATCCGCCTAACGATCTCCTGCGCCAATCTGATTAGCGAATAGGGGTCGCGGATGTGGCGCAGGGATGGGCTCTTCACGTACGCGAAGAGGAGTTCCTTAACCGCCGAAATGCGTTCGTCTTCTTTCATCGCATCATCTTCCTTAGGCGCAGTTCTCCGATTAAGCCGCTGCCGTGGCGCTGTTTTGAACAGCGTAGTCAGCATGTCTTTTGGGTGTACCTTTGTCGAACCCTCTTTGGCTTGGTTCGATAAATGTCGTTTGACAACTCAAATCGAACCGCATATTGAGGGACCACTTAAATCGAACCAAAGAGGGTTTTCATGTTCGTCCGCGCTTATCTCCGAGCATCGACCAAAGATCAGGAC
>NZ_AYWQ01000068.1:0-1555 GCF_000502415.1 Mesorhizobium sp. LNHC229A00 | reverse complement strand
TCCGTGGGAACTCCGGCGCGCACGCCGCCGTCACGCTCGGCTTTCTTGCAGCCGATCTTGGCGGCGGTCGATGAAACCGCCGCCCACCGCGACGTATGCTCGCGTTCGTGATCCAGAACCAGCCGCACCGCGGGGGGTCCGGACCTCGGGAGAGAACTTGTTGGTCGCCTTGCTTGTCATGGTTCCACCTTCTCAGGAGTTGATGGAGTGGATGCCCCTCCCGCCAACGGCGTGGCAGAGTTGCGATCGTAGAATGGGCTGCGGATATCAGGAGGAACAACATGAACACCGTCACCATCATCGGCATCGATCTGGCGAAGCGCGTCTTCCACGCTCATGGCGCGCACGCCGACGGCAGCGTTGCATTCCGGAAGAGAATTGCTCGCTCTCAGGTCGTCCCGTTTTTGGCCCGACAGCCGACCTGTGTGGTCGCCATGGAGGCCTGCGCGAGCGCCCACGAATGGGGCCGGGCCATACAGCAGCTGGGCCACGAGGTGAGGCTCATTCCGCCCAACTACGTCAAGCCATATGTAAAGCGCCAGAAAAACGACACCGCTGATGCCGAGGCCATAGCTGAAGCAGGATCACGACCGACGATGAGGTTCGTGGCGGTGAAGACGGAAGAGCAGCAAGCGAGGTCGATGGTGTTCCGAACGCGCGATTTGCTGGTGCGCCAGCGCACGCAGCTGATCAACGCATTGCGCGGGCATCTTGCCGAACACGGTGTCATCGCACCGCAAGGTCCGGCTCATCTGAAGACTTNATCAACGCATTGCGCGGGCATCTTGCCGAACACGGTGTCATCGCACCGCAAGGTCCGGCTCATCTGAAGACTTTGGCTGCCGTGATGGGTGCGGCCGAGCCAACGATGCCCCAACTGGTCCTCGACGTTGGTCGCGTGTACTTGGAGCAGGTCGACCGGTTGAGCTGCGAGATTGCAGAGCTTGAGAAGATCCTTCGCCGCGAAGCTCAGTGTGGGGAGGATACACGCCGCCTTCAGACCATGCCGGGAATTNGAGCTTGAGAAGATCCTTCGCCGCGAAGCTCAGTGTGGGGAGGATACACGCCGCCTTCAGACCATGCCGGGAATTGGCCCGATCACGGCCATGGCGGTGGAAGCGTTCGCGCCCCCAATGGCGACCTTCAAGCGCGGTCGCGACTTCGCCGCCTGGCTGGGGCTGGTGCCGGTTCAACATTCGACAGGCGGAAAGCAGCGGCTCGGCCGCACGTCGAAAATGGGCCAGCGGGACATCCGACGGCTGCTGATCATCGGCGCCATGGCCGTCATACAGTGGGCCTCCCGCCGCGGCGCCCGACCCGGCTCATGGCTCGCCCGAATGCTGGATCGCAAACCGCTGATGCTGGTTGCCATGGCATTGGCCAACAAGATGGCTCGCTCGGTGTGGGCAATGTTGACGAAGAAAGAGGATTACCGGGATCTTGGCAGCGCAGTAGCCTGAGCATTTACTCGGCGACTGCGACGCCATGATGGGCGGCATGTGAGGAGGTCGTGAACGTCAAGGGCAAATGATCGGTCTGATCGGGATCAGGAAAT
>NZ_AYWQ01000067.1:0-1644 GCF_000502415.1 Mesorhizobium sp. LNHC229A00 | reverse complement strand
TCATCACGTTGTGATTGTCGGCACTGTTCTGTGCGCAGCGAATAACCCATTCCCAATTGATGGCGTCGCCAATTGATGTGTCGTTACTCTTTCGCGGCGGATACCCGAGCACAAAGCGCTTCCGGGCCAAATTTCTGATTACGAACCTTTGAGGGTCTGGCCTGCATAGATTGAGTGGCGAATTGTGATTGAAAATCCGATTAACGAGCTTGAATACGGGATCGTTGTGAGATGGGTCAGTCAAAATCTTCTCGACGTTAGCCCGAATCTTTGAGAACTGCGACTGTGCATCAGACAATCTTTTCCCGAGCATTCTTACAGGTCGCGTATCTGTAATGATTGGCGGAACCGAAAGCTTTGCCGGCTTGGTCAGCTGCTTGATGCTATCAACGATAACCTTCTGACGATTTTTCAAGAACTCCATTCGAATTTGGTCGCCAGTGATGATCGAATCCTTGTGTCTGTCCAAAGCGCCAAGCTGTCGTGCGGCACTCTCGCCGCCAATGCGGTAGAAATCTAAGAAAATGTTGGTGTCTACAAAGATCAGCCATTTCTCCTTAGCCGTGGATTTTGCCATGTTCTTTGCCCCCTCGCAAAAATCGAACCTTCAGGACCGGCAAGGCATTCGCCAGTTGGCCGCACTTAGCGGTCATAGAAACACGTGACGTCAAAGTCGCGCTTCGCCAAGTCGACTTCGGGCTTAACCTTCGCGACAATAAACCCAACCCAACCGAATCGAGGATCCGTGCCCGGAGGGACCGCCGATGGGGTATGTTCCAACGGAACCCAAATAACGGTATCACCAGGGTGCAGCCTGTCTCCCTTGGCGGTTGGCGTGGTTGCCATCACCAAGAACCCACCATCGTCAGAAGCGACCCTGAGGGCTGCCATCTGCCGACCATCCGGCTCGATCTTAACGGCAGCCGCAACGCCAAACTCTTTTGCCGCGTCAAGCACTAGTGCGACAACGCCCTGTTTCGGTTGGATGCGCGTGTGCCCATACTTGCACTGATAGCGCAGGAATTCGGCCCCACCTAAGGCGGTCTGGCATGCAAAGAGTAGCATTCGGCCGCGACTGGTGGAGATCGCAGACAGCCTGTTGGCCACCGCCGAGACCCTCGCGGGGTCCAGGGAATTCAATCATCCGGACATGGCGGCGAAGTCGATCACGAGCGCTGCTGCACTGTTCGATGCAACGTCAGCGTAGATGTGCGCTCAAGAATAACAGTCTTCTTCTCGTCCGAAATCGAGATACCTTGAGGCAGTCGGCTTGTCGAGACGCCCTTGAAGTCTTCGGCAGACATCCATTGAGCAAGGGCCTCCAACGTAGCCGGGGCAAACATGGCAACTGCGTCATCGATCTCGTCAAGGGTGCTTTCTTGAAAAACTCTGCGAATCGACGCTTCGTCTACTACGTGCGCCAGGTATGCCGTAAAAGGTCTGCCGCCTACGTTGTGTTTGGTTTGCTCATATGTCTTCCCTCCGGAGGCGAACAGATCGACCAAATCTATAAGCGACGACTTCCCAGAATTATTTCTGCCAATAAGAATATTTATTGGCCTGAAGCCAAGCAATGGGAACGCATCCTCGCCAAAGCTTTTGAAATTTTTGATGGATATGCTGATCCCGCTCAATGGATGATTC
>NZ_AYWQ01000066.1:0-1659 GCF_000502415.1 Mesorhizobium sp. LNHC229A00 | reverse complement strand
CCAGCCCATCCGCGACATTGCTTCGTGCATGGCTGGGTTTGCGCGCACCTTACCTTCGTGCATCCAAAGGTTAGCGACTTGAGGATTTGCCCTGCGCTGAATGTCAGCTGGCAAATTTGCAAGCACCATCAGTGCCGCTTCCTGTGGGGTGCACCCCGACTTTTTTCCGAGGGTCTGTCCCAGCTCCCGATATTCTGCAGAGACCAGAGTCGGATTAATACCCAAGCCTGCTAAGGCCGCGTTGAACCGAATGACGTAGAACATTTGGCCTCCCCCGTATCGCGCTAATACTCGTCTTATATGACGTGGTTTCGTAGAGTGCCAGATGTTGCTCTGACTAAATGGATGTCAGGGAACGGGTGGGCTGGAACGTGCGGCGCTTGCGTGTCGAAAAGGGCATGTCGCAAGACCACCTTGCGTATGCCGCTGAGATCGAGCGCGCGTATGTCGGCTACCTTGAACGGGGCAAACGGAACGCGACACTCACCACGCTCGAAAAGGTGGCCAAGGTGCTTGGGCACGACGTGTCGGAATTCTTCGCAATCCCGCCGAAAGATGCTGAACCGATTGCTCCGCTGAACCCCGGACGGCGTAAGGGCTAACAGGCGAGCCGGTCTCGGTCCCGTTCGCTGTTGCTGAATTGATCCAAATAACGCTATCACTTTCAAGAGTAGTGTGCCGATTTGGAGGAGGTAAGCGGGTGCCGGACATATGGCTGGACGATCTTCTTAACCGCAGAGAAGACGCTGTATTTCTGATCGACTACTTGGTTCGCCGTAACGAACTCGCTGTTCGTGTCGGTGAGCGAGGAACTTCGATCAACGTGACTGCGCCGTGGGGAGCCGGCAAGACGTACTTCGTGAACCAGATGGCCAAGCAACTCGTGGCAGATGGCTGCAAGGTAGCCACGGTTGATGCCTGGCGCGACGATCACGCAGAAGATCCAATCTTCGCCGTTATGTCCGCTGTACTAAAAGCCCTTGGGCCGACGGGGAAGAAAGCGTCTTTCAAAAAGGCGCTGAAAGACAATGCCGGCAAAATTGCAATTCGAGCTGGCAAGGGCCTACTCANGTCTTTCAAAAAGGCGCTGAAAGACAATGCCGGCAAAATTGCAATTCGAGCTGGCAAGGGCCTACTCAGTCGCGGTGCCGCATTTGTGATCGGCCAGTCAACTGTAGATGGCATCGCTGAGGAAGTCGTTAAATCGGTTGCTGACGCAAGCCTTGAGTCTGCCAACGATTATGCTGAACGAGCGCTCCGTATGTTCGACGAGGGACAAGAAGCGATAGACGATTTTCGGCGCAGACTCTCGGAGGGCGTGAAAGACGAGCAGCCGTTGTTCGTTATCGTAGACGAACTGGACCGCTGCAGACCAACTTACGCGGTTGCCCTCTTGGAGAGGATTAAACACCTCTTCGATGTCCCCAACGTCATTTTCATAGCGGCCACACATTCCGATCAGTTGGCCGAAACGATCAAGGCAGTTTATGGCCAAGGATTCGATGCTGAGCGCTACCTACTCCGGTTCTTCGATCGGACCTACACGTTTGACAAGCCGAGTTTGAACGCGTTCGTTGCCGCCCGTTGGGTATCCTTGGGTTTCGATAGCGACCGCATCATGGACTTCCGTGGCAAAACGCACACTGACTCAATTGCTGC
>NZ_AYWQ01000065.1:0-1661 GCF_000502415.1 Mesorhizobium sp. LNHC229A00 | reverse complement strand
GTTCGAAGATGGCGGCATTCATCGGGTGCGTTGACGATCCACGGCGCGACAAGATCGTGGCATCGCAGCCCGGCGATGAAGGTCTGCGTCTGCCATTTGCCGAATTGCGCATGCGTCCTGAAGCGTTCGCCCTTCGGCGCCCAGCCGGTGCGTTTGGTCAGCTTGGTGTTGGTCGACGGGTGAGTAGGCCGGAGGGATTTCACCTGCCGGCCTCTCGCAGAACGGTGCGTGAACCTCTCGATTCACACCGCTCCCATCAGGCAAACGTATTCGTTCCGAACGCCTTCCAGTGCACAAACAGTCCTGGATTTTCCCGCGCCAGCTTTCTCACGAAGAGGCTGGCACGCGTCTTATGGGACTGAAAGCGCTTGAACTTACGCATGATCCACGCCCTGAGCTTCCGGTTGACGTAATCAGCCAGAGTGGACAGGGCCGAACGGCTGTAACGACCGTAATAGGCTATCCATCCCCGGAGGAGTGGATTGAGCTGTTGGGCGATTTCAGCCAGCGTCCCCGGCGTCTGCCGCGGGATGTTCAAGCTTTTGATCGTGGCTCGCATCGACTTCAGCGCCGTTGGGCTGGCCGCAGGCGTGTAGCCACAGAAGAAGGCGTTGGTGCACGGATAGTTTATTGGTGTGGGTTTAGGCAAGCGGTAACCGCAATAGCCTTTGTAGCGTAGCCATGCCTTTCAAACACAATACCAGCCGCCGCCATCGTATTGAGAAGATGAAGTTCAGGGTGACGAACTGGCCAGAATATGAGGCAGGACTTCGTCATCGCGGCAGTTTGACCCTGTGGGTGTCGATGCCGGAAGCCCTGTCCAGGTGGCAAGCGCCAAGACGCAAGACACGTGGCGACCAGCACCGCTATTCTGATCTGGCGATCGAGACCACCTTGACGCTGGGCCTTGTGTTTGGCCTGCGGCTGCGCCAGGCAGAAGGCTTGCTGGAATCGGTGCTGAAACTGATGGGGCTGGCGCTCGCTGTCCCCGATCATACCACCCTGAGCCGTCGGGCGCGGACATGGCAATCGCCCAACAAACGGCATGATCGCCAGGTTCCGCCGGAGGGACCAGTGCATGTTCTTGTCGACAGCACCGGCCTGCAGGTCTACGGCGCGGGTCAGTGGCTGGAGGAGAAGCACGGCGCCAGATCCCGTCGCAGTTGGCGCAAGCTGCATCTGGCACTGGATGCCGACAGCGGCGAGATCATTGCCCATACCCTGACTGATCAGGACACTGGCGATGTCTCTCAAGTTGAGCCACTACTCGACCAGATTGGCGGTCCGATCGGACAGTTTACTGCTGACGGCGCCTATGACGGAAAACGGACTTACGACGCAGTCATCGATCATAGCGCTGCCGCCGCAATCGTCATTCCGCCTCGCGTCAACGCGGTCGAACCATTCGACGATAGACCTGCCGGCCAAAGGGACCAGCATATCGCCGCAATCGGCAGAGACGGCCGGATGAAATGGCAGGTCTCCAACGGTTATGGCAAACGCTCGCTGGTCGAGACCGCCATAGGGCGATACAAGTCCACCATCGGGCGGCGTTTGCGGGCACGGTCGCTTCCCGTTCAGAAGACCGAAGTCGCCATCGGCTGCGCCGTCCTCAACCGCATGCTTGCCTGCGCACGCCCGAAATCCGCCCGCCGCAAGGC
>NZ_AYWQ01000064.1:0-2635 GCF_000502415.1 Mesorhizobium sp. LNHC229A00 | reverse complement strand
CATTCTGATGTGGCGGGCGCAGGAGGCGGCTGGATGAATCCGCCCGATCTGGTGCCGTTCGCTGCCTTCGGCGGCGACTGGCCCGCCTATGAAACCGAACTCCACCGCATCTTCATCGCCGATCTTGCGAACGGCAACATGCAGTATGGCGGCCTTCGTGTAGGGTGCCGCCGCCACCCGGAAGCGATGGGCAGGTGGGCGTCGTTCTGGCATCTGGTGCAGGAAGGCCGCGTCGAGGATGACCGCTTGCCCGATCTGCGCCGCTGCGAGCGCATCAGCTGGGTGCGCTGGGTGATTGAGAACGCGACCGCTCACGCCGAGATCGACATCTGGCAGAACAGGCGCGGCACCGAGGTCAACACACTGCTCTGGTTCCGCGAGGAATATCTTGTGGTTCTCGGGCAGCGCCAGGGCTATTGGCTGTTAAGAACTGCCTATTGCACGGAAAGGAGCGGGCGGATCGCGCAACTCAGAAAGGAGCGTGATGCCTTCCGCCACGCCAACCCCTGAAACGGCTGAAGCCGCCCAAGTGAACCGGGGCGGCCTCGAATGCTCGTCCTACACATGGCAGGTGAGACAAGGCACATATGCATTCCGCATGGCCGAATGTCAAGAAGATTCCTGTCCCCGAACCACATCGAAACGGCACGTGTACCTAAATAATCATAGTAGATACAATACGTTAGGATAATTCTTCCACCTTTCCCAGCGCGTCGCAAAGCAGCTTGAAATGGCCCGCCTTCGCCCGCACCATCGGCATCGACTATTCGGGCACGGAAACGCCGACCGCGAGCCTCAAGGGCCTGCGCGTCTATCTGGCCGAGGATGATGAGCTTCCGGTGGAAGTCCTGCCGCCGCCGATCCGAAGCATCGTCGCCAAGGTCNCCTCGCTGCCACCACCGCCACCCGCCGCCGCCTGCTCGAAGCCCTGCCGGCCGAGGCCCCTGGCGCCGATTGCGGAGACGCGAAATCGAGGCGACGGAATGACGCTTCCTATTCCTATATCTGTCGCGCCTTCGCGAACGCCTCGGAACGCCGGTCAAAGACGTGAAGTACTTGTATGCCTAACTTCCAGTGATTTTCAGAGCAATATGCGCGCGGTTCAGGCTTGGCGGGCAATCTCGATGACGTTCTCGGCCCGCTTGGATCCGCTGACGATCTCCTCGAGAAGAAGGCCCCAGGCATCGAGCGCCCGGCGCTTCTCGGGCAGATAGTCATTGTGGTCATAGTGCTTCCCCGTGACCACCGCCGCGCCGCCAGTATCGCCGGCATGGGCTATCACCTGAGACACGATGAACCGTGAGAACCCGATTCGCTCGCTGGTCAGCAGCGTGGCGCCGGTACGGCGCAGATCATGGGGGGTGGCGGCGCCGATCTTCACCGCTTCGACGATACGCTTCATAGCGCGCGAGAATGCCCGCCTGTCGAGGTGGTCCTCGTCCGACCGGGGCGATGGGAAGACAAAGTCGCTTCCGTTCCCCTCCATCGCGGCCTTTGCCTCGTCGAGCAGCGCCAGCGCCGTTGCGCTCAGCGGGATCATGTGCGCCTTTTTGCCCTTCATCCGCTCGGCAGGGATAAGCCACGTCCTGGCGCTCCGGTCGATCTCACGCCAGCGCATGCCGACCACCTCACCTCCGCGCTGCAGGGTCACAGCCGCCATCCTGAGGGCGATGCCCATCAATGGCGACAGAGTGAGGTCGTCGACATCCTCCGGGCTCTGACAGGCGGCCCAGAAGCCTTTGAGGTCATCATCCTTCATCACGGTCGTGCCAACCTTAGGCATGGCGACTGCGATATCGTGCGCCGGATTGTGATCGATAACGCCCTCGCGCACCGCGAAGCTCATCAACTGGCGAATGATGTTGCGGCAGTGGCGGCCGTTCGACTTCGCGCCCTTGGCTTGCTTGGTGACAAACTCGCGGATCTCGATCCGCGTGATATTGGCCACCGCGCTGTCGCCGAACTTCGGTTTCACCAGCTTGTCGAATATGCGCCGCTCCTCGGCAATGGTGCTGGCACGCTTCGGCGCCGCCTTGGGGCCGCCCTTATGCGTTCCTTCAGCCGCAGCGATGAAATAGGCATCGGCCAGGCCAGCCAGCTTATGGAGGTGCTTCCGTCGCTCCTCGGCCTTGCTGGCTCGCGCAATGGCCACGACGTCGGCGCCTGTCGCCACAGCGCCTTTCGCCTTCCTTGCCTCCTCCCGAGCTTTGGCGAGCCCCACAGACGGGAAAGAGCCCAGGTTCTTGCGGCGATGCTCGCCGGCGGCATTGCGGTAGCGCACCGACCACGACCGGACGCCCTTGTCAGTCACTCGGAAAATCAGGCCTGCCTCAACATCGTCGCGCAGTTCCAGCCGCTTGCCAGGATCAGGCATGGCGTTCTTAACGATGTCGTTTGTCAGCTTCGCCATCGGGGTACATTCCTTCGGGGGCACTTTGGGGGCACAAACATATTGCGCCCTGCCGCGTTATCTCGCACATTGCCGCACACAAGGCAAATCAAGGAATGGCCGTTTTGCAAGGTTTGTGGAGGCTTAGGGGAGTGCCTTCGCACAAGCTCGCACGTGAAAGTTACCAGACTACGAATCTGGGGGTCAGGAGTTCGAATCTCTTCGGGCGCGCCAAATCTCCTAAGC
>NZ_AYWQ01000063.1:0-1759 GCF_000502415.1 Mesorhizobium sp. LNHC229A00 | reverse complement strand
TCGTCGATCGCACAGCGAGTCGAGGCGGCAGCCGATTTGCTCGACAAAGCCAACAGCTCAATGTCCTCGTCAGTTGGCAGACTGGGTGAACAGGCCGACAGCGTAGCCACCAAGTTGGAGAAGGTTGTCGTCCCTGATGAGGTCCTTAAGAACGATCTGGCGCCGATGGTGAAACTCCTTGGCAGCGCGGTCGCTCAGTATGCTGTCAAAACAGAGACGGCTTCGCAGGAACAGCAAGCCCGCATGGCGGGCATCGTTGATGCTGTGGCTAAAGTGGCCGCAGGTGTGGAAAGGGCTGTGGCAGCCGCAGAGCAAACAGCGGAGAGCGTCCAAGCGCAACAGCGCTTGAACCAGGCGCTTGCTGAAGTGGTGCAAAAGCAAAGCAAGGACACCGGAGACCTTGTCGCGACCTTGGCAGGAAGAACACTCCACGCGCCGAGGCCTGCTCCCCCTATCAACGCTCCTATCGCGATCGAACAGCCACTGGCAGGTCTGGCCGCAAATGACACCGTCGAGAGCGCACCGATTAGGGTCGAGCCTGAGCCCCAACCAGACGCTTTCCAATCTCTGGGAAACGAGTCTCCCGCAGAACGAACGGAACCGCCTAAGCGAAACAGTTGGTGGGGCCGGTGAGTGAGGCTGGCGGGACTTCGGTCGCCTTCGAGCGCAAGGGTTACGGCCGCGGTTTGATATTGGGCCTGACCATGGCCGAGACGATGCTGCTTTTGGTGTTCTGCCTGCTGCTTGCTGCCGGTGCTATCATCACGAAAAAGCAGAAAGAAACCGATGAGGCACTGCGAGCCGGTCAATCAAACAAGGAGAACGTCCAGAAGCTCGAAGCCGAAAACAAGCGGCTTCTGGCTCAGATAAAAGCGGTGTTTCAGCCCTCGATCCGAGGAACCCTTCCCGACGAAGAATGGCGCGAGCTGGTCCTGGCCAAGGATGCTGTTAGGTCGGTCAAGGAAGCAGGTATTTCCCTGGAGGAAGTCGTGCGAAATGCTCCTGTCGCGAAGGTCCTTGCGGACAAAAACATAAGCGTTGACCAGGCCAAGGCCATGATCGATGCGGCGAAGGTCTTGAAAGAATTTGGTTACATCGGCACCGACAAAGGGCTGCAGGATCTGACTGATGCGCTCAAGAAGGCTGCAGAGCCGGCGCAAGTAACAAAACCTCACGATTGGCCGCCGATCATTAGTCTCAGCGAACTGGATGGCTATAATTTCGATACCGGAAGCGCAGAGCTCTCGGTTCCGTTCAAAACAAAGTTGCGCGATCTTTCGAAGACAATCGCCGGCACTGCGACCTCGTACGGTGTCGACGTGATTGAGGTGATTGGACACACGGACGAACAAGCGATGGCGGGCGAATCCTCCAACATGGACAAGGGGCTTCAACCGGTCTTGTCAGGGAAAGTGGAAATCGGCTCACTCCATCCCGCCGACAATGCCGGCCTTGGGCTGGCGCGCGCGATTTCAGTTACGAGTGTGCTCAGTGACATGCCCGCATTAAAGGGGTTTACGATTTTGCCGATGTCAGGTGGTCAGCTCATCCTGCCCGGCGATCATCTCACCGACGGAGCGCAGATGGGCGATGTGAGGGCTCGAAGACGCATTGAGATAAGGGTGAGGCAGCGATCAAAATTGGCGCCGGTTGGTGGCGCCAAACCATGAATGGCGGACAAAACACTGGCGCCTTAGCCGGTACGGCAGTTGAGTTGGGGGGATTGGGCTATGGGGTTTTACGTTCGAAAATCGATCAG
>NZ_AYWQ01000062.1:0-1806 GCF_000502415.1 Mesorhizobium sp. LNHC229A00 | reverse complement strand
CGATGACTTCATTTCGCGTCCGATGAAAGGAAGCGTCGAGATCAAGTCCAGGCTTGCGAAGGGACTTCACCAGTGATGCAACAAACGGGCTATTGGCGAACTGCCCGCCTTCGCGGGCAAGCTGCCCTGCCTTCGCCGACAGCACTACAGCGACATCACCTGTTGGACCCGGGGGCGCCAAGCCCTCGTCGTTACGATGGTCGCCCATCTCCCGGGTCGTCGAGGCGAAGAAAGGATTGCTGCGAGATGCGTCAATAATTACCAGACGCACGTTCGCGGCCTTGGCTGTTGCGGCAGTCAACTGCCGCAACGAAATCGCTTCGCTTTCAACGTCAGTGTCAGTTAGCACGCGGGCGTCCACGGGCAACAGGAAATCGTCCCCGTTAACTTCAATCCCATGTCCAGCGAAATAGACAATTGCCCAATCTGCATGATCCGCCAGTTCGGCGAACGTTCTCAGCCGAGACAGGAACCGATCTCGAGGTAGATCGGCTTCGAGCATGACCTTGGAAAAACCGAGTTCGGTCAGCGTAGCAGCCACTGCCCTTGAGTCGCGTTCAGGATCGACCAGCGGCGCAACGGAGCCGTATCGCGAATTACCAATGACCAACGCAACGCGTCTGTCGGAAGCCAATCCTCCCGAAACATTCGCTAAGGCATAGTGCAGCGGTTTACATAAGCCGCTTACAAAGGCAGCCAGCAGAACCGCCGTCAAAATGAAGCGACGGATCACCATTGTGGCCTCGCATCAGCCCATCACCAATAGCGTAGCGCATTGGGCGCACGCGCGAAAGCCCCTTCTTCGGTGATTCGCGCCCCACACGCCGTTAAGCGATGGCGCCATGGTACGATAATGCTTTTTGATCTAGGTTCCTCATGGCGATTGCAATGCGCTTAAAGAATGTTCATCAGCATCGCCAGCGGACGACTGCTATGGCGGCTGCCAAGTTGTGTTGGTCGGCCCGCTACCATGTGACCGTCGGGCCAATGAAACGCCAGCGCTTTCCGCCGTCCTGTACATCAATTAGTGTAAGTGCGCCCCACGGCAATTGTTGGCCGGGGGCCGGTGCAAATACGCTTTCGCGTGAGTCAAACGTTCCTGTGATCGAGATTGGCTCCTCGGGCTCGGTCGCCCGCCAAGGATCATGTACCCAATACATACGAATCTGTGGCGATTGGAACCCGCTTAGCTGGATTTTGATGAGCTCGAGTTCACCACCCTTTACCGTGGCGTTGCCGTTGGCTAGCCGCAGCGTGTGGTCTCTAACGACATAGACGCCCAGTAAGCCACGAAAAACCGTCTCCCATGTTGGCCGATGCGGATAGGCCGGGAACAGTACGGTGACGCCGCCAAAGCGCANCGAAAAACCGTCTCCCATGTTGGCCGATGCGGATAGGCCGGGAACAGTACGGTGACGCCGCCAAAGCGCACTTCCCGAATGCTGCCCGAGCCTGGCCGGAATGAGGCATGTGAGCCAAGGGTTACCCACTCTTCCCGGCTTAACTCAGTAAGGGCAGCCGCCAGCACAAGCCCACGCTTCTGGTAGATACTGCTGTCTATGTCGAGTCGGTCCTGACCTCGGTATCGTCCGATTAGTGTCAGGTTTTCCGGCTGGATGAAGGTCTCGCCCTCGTCAGTGACAAGAGAGATTTCCCCTATGTCCTGATGCCATGGCCGATGCTCCGAAAGAGGCGGCTCGGCGTTGACGCCCGAGAAAAAATCGAAGTTCGAAAATGGATACAAGAAATGCTCGTAGCCAAGCCGGAAAACAAACGTCGCCGTGATTGCAAGAACGAGGACGCAGG
>NZ_AYWQ01000061.1:0-1893 GCF_000502415.1 Mesorhizobium sp. LNHC229A00 | reverse complement strand
CGCGCGCTGGCGATCTGCCGCAAGCAAGGCTGGAAGTTCGACATCATGACGACGTCCTTCTTCCTTTCGCGGCGGTCGCTCAAGGCATCGCCCAATTCAGGCATGCCGGTGTGGCAGGACAGGCTGTTCATCGGACTGGCGCGCTCGGCGGCCGATGCGACGGAGTATTTCCAGATCCCGACCGGCCGCGTCGTTGAAATCGGCACGCAGGTCGCCATTTAACAGACACGTGCTCGCCGGCCCGCAGTTTTTCCATGGATCCGGACATGAGCCCGCGAATGTCGCATCGACCGGCATTCGCTCGACGTCGCCCACAAGAAGCCGCGCGCTGCAGACATGAGTGCCATAACGTTACGGCACTTGATATTGCATTGCAGCAAGCGTAGAGCACCGCGCGTTTATCGGAGTGTCGTACATGGCCCTTGCCAGTGCTGGTAGTGAGGCAGAACCCGTCGACCAATCGAGCCATCCCGAAATCGAACAGCACAGCGCCAAGGTGTTGATGCTGGGCGCGCTCGGCGTGGTCTATGGCGATATCGGCACCAGCCCGATCTATGCGTTCCGCGAGGCGCTGGTCGCGTCGTCGGGCGGGCAAGTTGCCGACCGTGGCGACATTCTTGGCGTTTTGTCGCTGATCATCTGGTCACTGACGATCATCGTCACCATCAAATACATCATGTTCGTGCTGCGNCGCTGATGGCGCTGGCGCGCGGCAGTTTTCCGAAACGCTCGGCGCTGATGCTCGGCATCGGCATCGTCGGCGCCTCGCTGTTTTTCGGCGACGCCGTCATCACGCCGGCGATTTCGGTGCTGTCGGCGGTCGAGGGCATGAATGTCGTCACCCCCACCTTCCAGCCCTATGTGGTGCCATTGACGCTGGTCATCCTCGCCATGGTGTTCGCGGTTCAGCGTTTCGGCACCGGTGGCGTCGGGCTGGTCTTCGGCCCGGTGACCGCGATATGGTTCCTGGCCATCGGCCTTTCCGGTCTCAAGCACATCATCGCCGATCCGGAGATCCTGTGGGCGGTCAGCCCGCACTATATCGTCGCCTTCCTGATCCATTCGCCCGATGTGGCTTTCGTCACCATCGGCGCCATCTTCCTTGCCGTCACCGGCGCCGAGGCGCTTTACGCCGATCTCGGCCATTTCGGACGCAAACCCATCGTGCTCGCCTGGCTATGGATCGTGTTCCCCTGCCTGCTGTTGAATTATGCCGGGCAGGGCGCGTTCGTGCTGGCGAAGAACGGCGTGGTCGGCCATCCGTTCTTCGAAATGAACGAGGGTTGGGCGCTGATCCCGATGGTGGTGCTGGCGACGGCGGCGACGGTCATTGCCAGCCAAGCGGTCATTTCAGGGGCTTTTTCGCTGACCCGACAGGCCGTGCAGCTCAACATGCTGCCAAGGCTCGAAATCCTGCACACGTCGGAAAAACAGTCCGGCCAGATCTACATGCCGCGCGTTAACCTGCTGCTGGCTCTGGTGGTGATGATGCTGGTGGTCGGCTTCGGCGAGTCCAGCAAGCTGGCCTCCGCCTACGGCATCTCGGTGACCGGCAACATGCTGGTGACGACGGTCCTGCTCTATGTGGTCATGACCCGTATCTGGAAATGGAAGCTGTCGGTCGCGGTCCCGCTGACCGTAATGTTCGCTTTCATCGACGTCGGCTTCTTCGCCTCCAACATCGTCAAGGTGTTCGAAGGCGGCTGGGCGTCGCTGGTGGTGGCCTTCACCATCGTGTTGGGCATGTGGACCTGGGTGCGTGGCAGCCGCTATCTCTTCGACAAGACCCGGCGCAACGAAATCCCGCTCGACTTCCTGGCCGGCAATCTGTTGAAGAAGAAGCCGCAGCTGGTGTCCGGCACCGCGGTGTTCCTGACCAGCGATCCGCTCAGC
>NZ_AYWQ01000060.1:0-2733 GCF_000502415.1 Mesorhizobium sp. LNHC229A00 | reverse complement strand
GTGATGAGCCGTCACAACTTCAATGGCACCGGCCTTGATCCTCTGTCGGTCCAGATCCGCGAAGTCACGTACAGCCCTGGAATGCAGTTCCCCGTCGAACCTTGCCAGCTCGGGCTCATCGGTCGCCATCGCTAGAAACATTCGTTCGTAGTAGGCCATATCGAAGACTGATCGCGCCGATCCTGTTGTAATCTGGCCGTCGGCCAGGCCGTCTATCAACTGTCCCAGTCCAGCCTTTCGGGCTGTTTCGGATCGCTCTTCATAGGCAACCCACTTCGAGAGCTGTTCCTGATGATCGAGCCACCCCTCCAGTCGAGAAACAACCTCGACTATCGCGACGTCTGGAAAATCGTCTACTCCAAACAAGGAGGGAGCATCGGCTTTCAAATCCCCTGCAAGCGCCTTCAATTCCCGCGCTGCCGCTTGGGCCGCTTCACGCGCTGAACGCGCCAAGTTTGCGATCTCTTTTCTTTCAGGCAACCGCGCAGCCAAATGCCGGATTGAGCCATTTTCTCTCAGCCAAAGTTCGGCTTGCGCGAGAGCGGCCCAATCGGATCCTCGTCCGAGCCACGACGAGCCGAATGCGAACTTGCCAAGGCTTTCCCCGTCCTCGATCTCTTGATCAAGCGCTTGTAGTCTGCCTAGTCGGCGCAGTATCTCCACCCGCTCACTGATCAGATCTGGAACGTCAGTCAGAACCTGTCGTGACGCGTCATCGGCTTGAGCTACAGTGCTTGCCTTCGCTTCCATCANCCTTCATTAGAATGTCGAGGAGACCCACTATCTCCGCCGCAGGCGCGCTAGGGGCCACCAAAATAGTCCGCACAAGTGCAGTGGCACGACGGTAGTCGCCATTCAATGCTTTCAATATTCCCGTGTGCTCGGCCAGCGCTTGCCGCGCCGCGGCCACGTTGGTACTCCACGCGGCATCAACAACTTTGCCCTGAAGCTCGGCTCTAGCAGTCTGTAGCGTTGCTACGCTGTCGGCAAGGTCACCAGCCTGTTCCAGCCCGGAGTCCCAAACTGTGGCTGCGAATGCCTCAGGGCTTGCATCGGGGGCTGCCGCAACTCTCTCGCCGGTCATCACTAACCTGAGGAGTCCTGCAAGCGTGTCCGGTAAAACCGTAGACCCCAGTTCTTGATTTAGCCGCTCAGCTTCTTCTCTTAAGCGTGGGAGCAACACGGTTAGCTGGCGCGCACGAACGAAACCATCTTTCGGAAAGTCTGAAGGAAGCTTAGCAAGCTCTGTCTCGAGACCTTCAATTGGCGTGTCGATAGCCGTCGCCACCAACTGCTCCGACAGTTCCTCGGATTTGCGGTTGAAATCTGTTCCTGTCCAGAGAAGCGATGCAATGTCCTTTGGACGCTCATCCCAAACCGGCGAGACTAGCGCCTCGGCAGGAAGTCCAGGTGCGGACGCGAGAAGCTCAGCACGATCTTCTACCTCGCCGCTGTCGCTGAGGATTTGCGGAGGCTTCGCCTCGATCCGCTCAGCAATATCGGCCAGTTTGGCGTGCAGAGCCTTTGCTTGATCCAGCGACGACGCAATGCGTGGGACGAGCCTCTCAATGGTCGTTGGTAGAACGACATCCAGGCCAACTCCCCGCCATGGGTGGTGGATCGGCAAGCCGATCTCGTTGATCCGCTGAGACACCTCATCGAGAAGTTTGCGACGTTGCGAGACACCGTCATTCGTCCAAGCGGTGGCATCCTCAAGTTCAATATCAACTGGCTTTTGCCCGTTCTGCCTTAGTCGGGTTAGCTGGCCAAGAACCTGGTATGGAGTGAGTTCGGACGTTCCAAATGGAACATGCATCCTTGTAGCATGTGCATTGAGTTTATCCCTAGCCTCCAGCAGGCGTTCAGAGATCGGAAGAGCACACGTCTGAANGGACGTTCCAAATGGAACATGCATCCTTGTAGCATGTGCATTGAGTTTATCCCTAGCCTCCAGCAGGCGTTCAGTAAGGGAAGAAGCAAGCTGTCCGCGAGGCGATCCGAGTTGCCAGGTGCGCCGCAACTCCTCCAGCATCATGCGCTTGTTTGCCTTGTTGCTATGGAGCTCAAGGCAGGCGTCCCCCACCCCCGCAGTGTCAAGCCGTCGCTTCACGACCTCAAGTGCGGCCATTTTTTCCGCAACGAACAGCACGGTCTTTCCATCGGCAACGGCCGACCCGATAATGTTTGCGATCGTCTGCGATTTTCCTGTCCCGGGAGGACCTTGGATAACGAGGTCGCGACCCTTTCTTGCATCATGGATCGCCAGCGTCTGAGAACTGTCACTGTCGACGATATGCAACATTTCGGTAGGCCCGATATGCGGATCAATCGCAATGTCGTCCGACATCAGCGGTTCGCGTGTTTCGAAACCATCTGAAAGAAGCGAGCGGATCTTCGGTTGTTCGATAATCTTTGCGCCATCCGGCCAGAGATCCGGATCCAGGTCACGGTACATCAAGAACTTAGCGAACGAGAAGAAGCCGAGCACCATATCATCGGCAAGCACCTGCCAACCCTCTTTGGTCGACACTGCTTCGGCAACGGCATCGAGATAGGCCGAGACGTCGAAGTCGTCTCCTACTTCAAAACGCGGCAGGGCGAGCTTGTGAATGCGGTCGAGATAGAGTTCCAAGGAGAGGTTTGCGGTAAGATCTTCCGTGCGAGCTCGCAGCCGAAACTTTTCTCCAGCGGCCCCTCGCTCCAGCCGTACCGGCACCAAAATGAGAGGAGCCT
>NZ_AYWQ01000059.1:0-1986 GCF_000502415.1 Mesorhizobium sp. LNHC229A00 | reverse complement strand
AACTGGGCTGCAGCGGTATACCCGCCCCGCTCCGCGATCGCGACGAACGCACGCAAATGCCTGAGAGTGATATTATTCCTCATTCGCGATCGATCTATACTTAAATCATGTTGGATGCGCAATAGTTGTGTGACGAATGTATCGGTATCAGTGCGCGCGAAGCTGATGCCGTTCAGCGCGGGCAATTCCCCCGTCAGGGTGACCTCTTAATCTTCTGGGCCGTCAAGCTCTACCCCGCCACCTTCCGTGCTCAAAACCGCCCGACGACGGACCATCAATCCACTCAACGGTTTAACCTCAACCCTCAGCGCCCACTCACTGCCCAGCGCTAGCGGAAAGGTGAGCAATTACCGATTCCGTCTGTTTGCAACGGCGCAATTTTGTGCGGTTACCGACAATCGCCAACTGTCGGTCCTGAACTGACCGCGCCTGCGGCGGATGCAGCAGGCGCCTCCGTAAAGCTCGTCTCGCATCACCACCGGCTGGATCCGACTAGTTGGCATAGCGCTTGCTCTTTGAACTGCGAGGTTCGCCCAGGAAAGGGAGCCGGTCATTGTCCGTCCTGGTGACACGCTTGAAACCCTGACCACGTCGCCGCCCTTCGGCCAGTTGCTGGGACGGATATACGCAAATACAGGAGTATCGAATATGTCTAATGAGTATAGCTATGACGAGAATTCGGCTCCGACCTATGAACAAATTACCAGAATGCTAGGTAAAGACGCTGAGGCAGACGAAACGGCCGCCTTTCTCGAGCGATTTTCCGGCGGAAGGAGTGCTCTTGAACTTGGCATAGGCAGCGGGCGCGTGGCGGTGCCATTGAGCGAGCGCGGCGTCAAGGTCGAAGGTATCGACAATTCGGACAGTATGTTGAAACTTCTCGCCAAGCGTACCGGTCTGATCAAGGCCTGGAACGAGGACATAGCCGATTTCAGTCCAGAGCAACGCTACGATCTGGTGTATTGCGTTTATAATACGTTTACGCTGCTCTCCACGCGCGAAGAGCAAATAGCTTGCCTCAGATCTGCTGCACAGGCGTTACATGAGGGGGGAGTTTTTGTGATAGAACTGCGTGTTCCAGTCTTGGCTGGTTTCGTCAACGGCCAGAAAATTTCTACTACACTCGTTGATCACGATAACACATTCATCAATGCGGCAATCCATGAACCACTTAAACAGAACTTGATTTCAACCCTCCTCTGGTTTTCTGGCACATCGGTCAGACGTTTCCCACAGCGTAGTCGTTACGTTTTTCACCAGGAGCTCGATACCATGGCCGAATACGGAGGACTTGAGTTAGCGGAGCGTTGGGGAGATTGGGCGAGAGGTGCGTTCACCGATGCATCCAACCGTCATATCTCGGTTTACCGCCGAACAGGATCGCCCAAGACCTCTCCCCATTCGGCAGATCCCTAGTTNTCCAACCGTCATATCTCGGTTTACCGCCGAACAGGATCGCCCAAGACCTCTCCCCATTCGGCAGATCCCTAGTTTGTAACAATATGGCTTCTGCTCAAGGCTCGATAATCGGCAGGTCGATGTAACAACCGGCCGGGCCTCGATGAAGTTGGAGGATGGGCGGCTCGCCGTCGACGGGAACATTTGCAAAGGTGGTCTTGTCGCTACCAGCGAGACACACCCTCAGACGGTAGCCGGCCGGGACACGGGCGGAAATCGGATGCAACGTGAAAGTCAGGATCGCGGCCTCGCCCGGTATAAGCGGTTCGGCGTCGCGTCTCAGGTAGCTGTGCTGTGGTCCCAGCGCGCTGAATGGTGAGTCCGCCCACACCTTTCGGTGCAAGGCGCGAAGCTGGCCGTCGGTGAGGTAGCAGGACACTCCGTCGGGCTTCACGGCTTCCAGATAGGCGAAAAAGTTACCGTCCTCTCGGGTCGAAGTGATGTTCAAATGGACCACGACGTGTCCTGTTATCTCAACATCGCTGGTCAACGGCTCGCTCGTGTAGGCAAGGCGATCGGCGTCGAACT
>NZ_AYWQ01000058.1:0-3222 GCF_000502415.1 Mesorhizobium sp. LNHC229A00 | reverse complement strand
CCCCCCATCAAGATGTCGCTACTGGTCTGCTCGGTGCGAGCTTGCCGGGCAATCTCCGCCCAAGATCGACCTATTCGGCGCTTTGCCTTTATCACTCGGGCGACGATGGCGATTGCCAGGGTAGAGCACACTGTCAACCTTGCGGCTCTAATAGCTATAGCGGACGCAGTCTCGCGATTCGGCCTGCACATTACGCGCTTTGAGCGCGGGACAGGCTGTCTCATTAGGGCAAGCCCGTGTGAGTCTCCCAAAAGGCAGGCCAAACAGTCTCACATGAATGGTATCTTGACATTTCGGTTATCAGTCTCACATAATGGTCTCACATGGCCATCCAAATGGAGACTCACGCAATGTCCAGCGGCACCCTTGTGGGCTATGCCCGCACTTCCACCACCGACCAAAAGGCAGGCCTTGAGGCCCAGCTCCGCGACCTAAGCGCGGCGGGCTGCACAAAGGTCTTTCGTGAGGAACTTTCCTCCGTGGCTGACACGCGCCCCCAGCTTGAGGCAGCTCTCGATTGGATGAGGGAAGGAGATACGCTTCTCGTCACCAAGCTAGACCGGCTTGCCCGCTCAGTAGCGGACCTCGTGGCAATCACTGAGGCCTTGCGAGCGAAGGGCGTGGGGCTCCGCATTCTTGCCATGAACCTCGACACCACCACTCCCACCGGCAAGCTGATGCTGAACCTGCTGGGCTCCATTGCGGAGTTCGAGCGAGAGCTGATGCTGGAGCGGCAGCGCGACGGGATCGCCAAGGCCAAGGCCGAGGGGAAGTATGTTGGCCGCCAGCCTACCGCCCGCCGTCAAGCCGGCGGCGTGTTGCGCCTCAAGGCCGAGGGGAAGTCAGCAGGTGACATCGTGGCGGCATTAGGCATCAGCAGGGCGAGTGTCTTCCGGATATTAGCCGAGTCTTCCGGTGAGCAGTGAGGCAGCCATGCGGTCCCCTGCCGCCCTTCTTGCTGGCGAGATGGTCACCGCCCTACGAGAGCTGTCTCCCGAAAGCCGACTGGAGGCGCTGGCTCTGGCCACAGCGGAGATTATGTTGCTTGCCCCCAATCACAGCGGCGGTGATGCGACTAGTCTCATTGAGGCCTATGTGGGACGGCTCACCGCCACAGTGCGAGAGGGGCTGAAAACGAAGACGGCGGCAACCTTCCCGCGCCGCGTTGCCTTGACGGCACCCCTGTTGGATCACTTGCGGGATTGGCTCGCCAATGAGCCGCCCGGAAAACTCCACATCGTTCTTGAAGACCATGGCGATTATGGTGCTCTCCTGCTCCTGTTCTGGATGGTGGAAGGGCGGCCCGCACTATTCGCATCCAACTTCTACGCCGACAGAAGGGGCGCGTTAGAGGGGCTCAACCGGGATGTGTTAGTGGCCGCCGGACTTCCTCCAATCCAATACACTAAGAAGTTGGAATGGCGGCTACCAAAGTCGGCACGGGACAAGAGGCAGCGTGGCCACGGGGAGGCCCCTTTGCCCTAGCGGCGGCGCTCCGAGGCCGCGCCCATGCCATGCAGGACATCGCGGGCGACTCTTATCCGTCAGCTCTTTTTGCGAACGACCATACCTTCAATAAAGAGAGCACGCCCCTTCTCCGTCAAATACAGGAATTCAGCCACTCCGCCTTGAATTGTGTTCGATACACTGGTCTGGATGAGGCCCAGGGCCACCATCTGCACCTTTATCCTAACCCGGTCGGTCTCATCCATTCGGTCAGGCTTATCCGCACTGCCCGCTTGCCTGATAGCTTCCCCCAACGCTGTAAGAATGGCGTGGTCGGTTTTTGCCTTTTCCAGTTCTCCAGCTAAAGACAAGAAAATTTGGCGCCATGTAAGACTGACGGTCTGGCTTTGGTGGTAAGAATTTCCGCCTCTGGGATAATGCTTGGTTTCATATCGAATAGTGAATTTATCGTCTAGGTCAGCGATGTCTGTTATGTTGAACCTATTGGCTGAGCTTAGTTTAGCCAACGCAACTTTTAAGTCTGCATTTTCCTGAAGGAGTTTATTCGATTGCTCAAGTAGGGCCCCGCTGGCCGCCGCATCCCCGCGTATCCAACCGACCTGAGGCANGTATCCAACCGACCTGAGGCAAATCGTTGAACACGTGAATGAGCGATTTCAGCACTAAGGGTTCGAGGTTTTGTCGTGTTGTCCAACCCCTAACCAATCTCCCATCCATCACCTTGTTACGGAAGACGGTGAGCGCGGAGACAACCTCGGGCTTCACATCGCTCTTGCCAACGGGGATGGATGCCGGATCGTCGTGAACGAAGGCAAGCACGACCTTCCCGTTTTCAACGGCATAGTCGTATTCTCGCTCGGTGTAGCTAACCCCCTCGGCGTCCATAGAGCCGTAACGGCCGCCCATTATAAGAAGGTAGTAGTCGCACTCATCTATCACCTTCTTGATATAGTCCAGCTGTGTGACATCAGTGGCTGGAAAAAGCTCCATCCCAGCAGGAATATGCTTTAGGTCCAGAATATTCCTAATGGCGTCCTGACGTTCATCAACAAGGTCGCGAAAAGTGGAAGACACAAAGACCTGATACTTCTTCGCCGCCATGCCACCCTCGGTTTCAGGCTAGTAGGTGTTCCCCAGCACTAGTCTCAGTTGTGGCCGACGATGTCGAGGTCTAGCGCGTGCCCGCCCATCGACAATCCAATGCTATTTTAGAGCTAAAGCCCCTCAGGGCTTGGCTGCTACAGCGATACTAGCGCCACAGAAATGGCGGCAGAAGCGGTCGAGGTTCGTCGCCAAGGGGACACGGAGCCCCACGCATCCTGAGCGTCCTAAAGCCGGTCACAGAGCATCATTGTCCTCTGGTGACCCTGAAGGTGATCGAGGATGGCCGTGCCTCTGTGGCCTGCCCCGCAAGGCCCAGCGCTCGCTGAACGGAAACAGGCAGGTGTGACCATACGGTTGCATCTGTCTGGTTTTGCAATCGGCCCGAGCATTTAATACCACACACTATAGAGGGGGCATATAGCCAGCCATATAGTATTCCCATAGAGGGGACCGTATGGTCATACCTTAGGGAGATAGCCCCTTAGTTACACACCCACCATCCATTGGACCTTAAGGAGGAGCCTCATGCCCACCATCATGCTCCTCCTACAGGCAGTGCATAGTGCAGACCATCACCTTTGTGGGACGGCATCACGCACAGCACTGTCTGTTGTCCAAGCGACCTCTTTGGGACCTTAAGCTGGCCACCAT
>NZ_AYWQ01000057.1:0-2084 GCF_000502415.1 Mesorhizobium sp. LNHC229A00 | reverse complement strand
GTAGAGATCAAGGAGCCGGCGCTGCAGCCCCGTTGGGGTCATCCTCGTCTGAAGCTTGGTGTCAGAATGTCGCGCAGATACCCCTCTATCGTCGAATCCTTCGTCCTCAGGCTGAGCAAGAGCAACGGGGGAATAGTCGATTTCCTCGTCTGGAGGGCTGCTTTCAACCTGGCCTGCCTTCGGCCGATCCGGCTTGCCGGCCAGGAAGGTAAAAGCCTTTCCTTCGCTCACCAGCAATCGATAGATCTCAGACGACCTCTCGTCGACAATATCGATCGTCTTCGCGCTCTTTGAAAACCGTGGCACATTCAAAAGTCGGTTGCGAGCAGAAAGGTCGAGCAATTCCATCCTGGCTCGCTCGAGCTTTTCCTTTAAAGGCAGATCGCTTTGGAAGACCGATTTTTCAACTTCCGACACTCACACCCCCCTGATAGGCTGGACACATAGAGCCTAGACAAGGGCTGTCCGCAACATAAAATGCTGGTTTTTCAACCTCGAATGGCTGCCACCAACACTTCAATCGTTTAGTATTGTGAGCACTGCGGGTTGGTGGAAAAATTGCGGATGTTTGTTTAATGTTCCGGACACTTCGCCTCCCCACCTTAATCTCGAGGTTCCCTTTCGGACAAAATGCCATCATATCTGTGGACGAGGTGTTGGCAGCTCTGGCATCCGCCTCGCCGGCCACGACCAAGTGGCGCACAAGCCGACTTCTTTTTGAATCGGCCTCCTAATTTCATTCCGAGAAAACTTGTAGGCTCCAGCGCGGAAAGATGGTCGTGTTTACGGAAAAGGTAACTACAAAGTCGTGACTTCGGGCTGATCTGAGAAGGCACCATGGTGTTCAAAGCGCCGAACTACAAGGCAAACCAGCGCCAGCGAAAAAGGCGCCTACGAATGGTGCAGAGGCACGTTACAAATCATGCAGCTTGCGTTTCGCAAAGGATCGGAAATTGAGTAACAATCGCTATTCTCATCGTCGCCGCGCGCGACCAAGGCGCGGCGCGGAACCAATTGTCCGCAGACGTTTCTCTCCAGATGTGCGCTTGCCTCTGATCCTGGTGATCGTGGTGGCCTTGGCTGATTACGCGACCCACTATTTTACAGGCTCGGGCGACCAGTTACGTGATCTGGATATAGCAAACTCGACCGGGTCGAGACGGGCGCCGATTGTAGGCATAGCATCGGTGATTGATGGAGACACGATAGAGATCCACGGGCAGCGCGTCCGCTTCAACGGCATCGATGCACCCGAAAGCCGCCAATACTGCAATGACGCTAGCGCACATCAATACCCCTGCGGGCGCCAGGCGGCCGAAGCATTGGCGAATTTCCTTGCGGCTTCGCAGCCTGTCCAATGCACATTTGTTTCATGGGATCGGTACCGTCGCTTCGTCGGTGATTGTCGGCGCGCGGACGGTGTCAGCGTCGCGTCCTGGATGGTCGAACATGGCCAAGCCTTGGACTGGCCCCGCTATAGCCACGGCGCCTATGCGCAACAGCAAACTAATGCTGAAACCGCAAAGGTTGGAATCTGGATTGGGACGTTTGACAACCCTTGGGATTGGCGCCAACAACATGCCGAATCTGCGAGCCCAACCAAAAGCCCCCTTGGGCTTGTCAGCCGTCGCCAAGTAGCACAGAGCTACTCATGCCAACCTCGCCGCTTGTGCACGCAGATTTCATCTTGCGAAGAAGCGCGTTGGTATCTCGCCAACTGCTCATGGGGGAGCAAGTTGGATCGAGATAGCGATGGGATTCCGTGCGAAGGCGTTTGCTGACCTGGGCTCACGCTGAGCCCATCCCCAACCATCACTCCCTAGTGTGCGCATTTAGCGTTATGGATTGGCGGTCGGAGCTTCGATGCAATTGCGCGAGTGCCGATAGAGCCTGGCAAAAGGGCTGGCTGACGTTTGTCTTGGAAAATTCCACCAGCTCGTTAAGTCCGGACGGGCTAGAAAACCGCAACGCTTCGTAGCGGCATACAGGGATCTGCCGATTGTCTTTGAAGCGCTTGTCAGGCCCGCCGTTTTTGTTTGGGTGAGCCCAGGTGTAGCTCACGATCTCCGCATCAGATGGAACTT
>NZ_AYWQ01000056.1:0-2148 GCF_000502415.1 Mesorhizobium sp. LNHC229A00 | reverse complement strand
AACTAAAGCCCGGCCGGCCGCAGGCCGGCGCGGCCGGGGCCCCGCTGCTGCCGCTGCCGGCCACGCTCACACCGAGGGATCTAGTGGGACTTGTCCGCCAACCAGAGGCGCATGTCCTGGATCGAGCGCATCAGGATAGACGGGTTGTCCCGCGACGGGACAAAACCCCAGCTCTGCCAGTAGCGCTCGGCCTCGGCGTCAATCGCTCGCACCACCACCGCGCGGCCGCCGACGATGTCGGCGCCGGCGAGGCAGCGATGCAGCGCGTCCTTGACCAGGCCGCTGCCGATGCCTTGTCCGGCATAGCGGTGGTCGACGGCGAGTTGTCCGATAAGCAGGCAGGGGATCGGATCGGGCGGGCGTCCGATGCGGATAGCGCGCGGTGCGCTGTTTGGCTGGATCACGCCCGGCGCGAGGCCGTAATAGCCGACGACGGTTCCCTCGTCGTGAACGACCAGGACGCGGGTGAACCCGCGGACCTGGTTCGCTCGCGCGAAGCCGGCCAGCCAAGCGTTGAGCGCCGGCTTGCCGCAATCGAAGCTGTCGACGCGGTGCGTGTCATTGAGGAGTTCGATGCCTGAAAGCGCCACCTAGCGATCCCAGGGCGGGGACCGACGCAGCCGCTCGGCCGCCTTCGGCGGGGGCGCGGCGGCTGGGGCCGAGATCGCCTGCATGAAGGCGTCATAGGCTTGCGGGGACACGCGGATGACGGTTTCGTTGAGGATGGCCGCCTGGGCCTCGTGGAGTGCTGCGCGCCGCATGAACTCCGTGCGCGACAGGCCGAGCAGCTCCGCACCGCGGTCAATGATGGTGAGATCATCGTCGCGAAACCGCATCGAGACGGGTGTTTCCTTCCTCGTGGCTGTGGTGACCATGGCAAGCTCCTGTGTTGCGGACGTATATACGTCCGTGTAACGCGAACCGCAATACCCCGCTGCGTGGCGGCAGCCTTTCCGCGTCGATACGATCCGCGGAGGCGCAGCGTGCCGTGCTTCGCGCGCGCGGGCTCTGATGCGATTCGCGCGGGTCGAACCCGATCGCGCGCGCTCGGGTTCGTGGGGAAAGCGGCGCTCACGCGCCGCCCTCCGCGAACCGCCAGACGGGGATGCCGAGCCGACGGGCCTTGTCGGCAAGGTTGTCGGTAATGCCGGAGCCGGGAAAGACGATCAGGCCGTAGGGCACCACGGAGAGAAGCTGGTCGTTGCGGCGGAACGGGGCTGCCTTGGCGTGCCGGGTCCAGTCCGGCTTGAAGGCGATCTGGGTGACCTTGCGGTTCTCGGCCCAGCAGGCGGCGATGCGCTCGGCCCCGCGCGGGCTGCCGCCGTGGAGCAGGACCATGTCGGGATGCTTCTCGCGAGCCTTGTCGAGCGCGTCCCAGATCCTGTCGTGATCGTTGCAGTCGAGGCCGCCGGCGAAGGCGATCTTGGTCCCTGCTGGAACGAGCACCTCGGTTTCGGCGTGTCGGCGGGCGGCGAGGAAGTCGCGGCTGTCGATCACCGAAGCCGTCATCGCCTGGTGGCTGACCTTGGAGCCGGTGCGCGGTCGCCATGCCGATCCGGTTTGTGCCTCGTAGAGATCGGCGGCCTCATCGCGCATGATTTCGAGCACGTTGCGGCGCTCGATATAGCTGATGCCTTCCGCGGTCAGCCGCTCCAGCTCGACCGACTTCACCTCCGAGCCGTCCTGCTCCTGCAGACTCGAGCGCTGCGCCTCCTCGTTGCGGTCGAGGCTGCGGGCGACACGCTCGGCGGCACGGTGGAAGACGTTTGCGAAAGACCAGAGCAAATCGTCGAGATCGGGTTCGAGCCTGGTGTCGCCGAGCATGCCAGCGAAGGTCTCGACGATCCCAGCGAGGCCGGCCCGGATCACCTCATCGTCGGGAAGTGGCCGGGGGTCGGGTTCGTCCTGATGCGGGCGATGGCCGTACATCTGCAGTTCGAGGATAACGCGGTCGGTCGGCGAGGAGGCGTGGGAGGGCTCGTAGCCGTCATCGAAAGGAATGTCGTAGGTCATGGCGGTGTCTCCGTCGGTTGTGGCCGCGCCTATCGCGGCCTGACAGCGCATCCCGGCCGCGCGCCGGGCGCGGCCGCACCGAAGGCCGAAGCGCGAGCGGAGGACGGCGAAGCCGTTGCGGCCGTGACTGGGGGG
>NZ_AYWQ01000055.1:0-2346 GCF_000502415.1 Mesorhizobium sp. LNHC229A00 | reverse complement strand
ACACCATACGGCGGATCAGTCACAAACGCGTGGATCGAGCGCTCGGGCCGGTTGGCCAACCACTCGAAACAATCCGCCTGGAAAATGAGCGCCTTGCCGATCTTCGCGGAGGCGATTGGCTCCGCTCGCCCGCAATGGCCATTAGCCTTCAGCCGGTAACGCCCGCGCTCGGTACGTTCGAATAAGTCCGGCGTGTTGATGTTAAGGTATGATCGCACCGACGAAGCTGGCACTTCGCCCAGGGTTGTTCGGACACCCGACGTGATTTCACTGATTGACGCGTCGTCCACTGCTGTCGCGAGGAACTCCACGATAGAGTCTCTGATTACCCCTGGCGCCAGCGTCATCGAATCGATACCTCTTGAAGGAAGCGAGTCTAGATCGTTTGACGTCTGGACGTCAACTGGGAGGAGGGTCATTCGGTTGCTCCAAAGCATGCGCCACTGACGCCGATTAATCCGCTAATGATTTTCGAAAAGACAAACGATGAAGCAATTTCTTCGAAGTGGTGCCGCGAAAGCCGCGCAACTAGCCAACATACACTCAAAAGAAATAAAGTTGGCGACGAGCGGCGCCGTAGTCGGTGGCGTAGCAGGCATGTCGATCGGCGGTGTTGGTGTCGTTGGGATGGGTGGCGCGACCGGATTCGGTTTCTTGACTGTAGCTCTGATCCTAGCTGCCGCAGGTGCTTTAGTCGGAAGTCGAATAGGCGTCTGGCTCGATCAGAAAGGCTAGCCGGACTGGAGTGTGGAGTTCTCCGCAGCCCAGCGATGGACACGTAGACGGCAAGAGCGGCAGCGGAAGCTGCAGAGGGATTAGCTTCGGCGTCCGCGGATATTATTCGGCATCGGGCTGAGATGCTTCTATTGCCAGCACATCCAAGGCCTCAATCTCCTGCATCACCTTTCCGGCGATGCCTTGCAAGTCGCCATACATCCCGACGGTCGNAGGCCTCAATCTCCTGCATCACCTTTCCGGCGATGCCTTGCAAGTCGCCATACATCCCGACGGTCGACTCGATTACGCCTTGTATCTGAGCCTCGCGCTTGGCCCATAGGCGTGTTGTGGCCTTGCGTTCCCTGGCCAGGTCCTCCTGCATATCAAGAGAACTTTTCGACGATCGCCTCGACGCGATGGCGGAACCGCGGACCGGTCAGATAGCCATAGACCTGCTCCATTTTGGTAGCCTGGCCGTCCTGGGCGAGGCGAGAGTTCGCCAGCTCGATAAGGGATTGTCGCAGCATGATTGCGATCGGCATCGCGCATTTGGGATGGGCGACATAGACCCCGTCCAGAAGATCGAAGGTTTCCACACCGGGAGGGAGCGCTTCCGAGATCATAAGCGCGATATCCGCTTTGGCGGCTCGTTGATCCGCCCTGAGCTTCCCCAGCCAACCTTGGCTCCGGCTGGCAATGAGGGCTTCCAGTTCGAGCTCCAGAACCTCGCCCTGCAGCTGCTGGGAACCCTGTTCCGCTCGGCGCTTCAGCTCCTCAATCTGACGCTGCATGCCGGCGATCTGTTCTTCCTTTTCCGCAACCTTCATTTTAAGACCGTCTTCGGCTTCCGACCTCGCCTTGACGCGAACGGCGTCCAGCCCCTCCTGGATCTTCCTTTCGATGGTCAGCGCCATCTCGCGCTTTTCGTCGTCGAGCGCACACTGCTTTTTCAGGAATTCCGCCTGTTGCTGCTGGGCCTCGGTGAGCTTTTCGTCGCGCGCCTTCAACGTCGCCTCCAGTTCGGCAAGCTTCCTGTCCTTGTCCTCTAGGTCTACCGAAAGCAGCAGTTTTGCCTTGCGGGCTTCCTCGATCGCGATTCCGGCACGCTCAAGCTTGATTTGCTCAGCCACCTGGTTGTCGATGTCCTCTTTGGCGGCGGCGATCTCGGCCTGCTGGCGCTTAAGCTCCTCTTCTCTGGCAGCCATCGATGCCTTGTTCTGCGCCAGGCGTAATTCGTATTCTCACGCGTGGCGGCAATCAAAGGGGCCGCGAGCGACTCATTGAGCTTGATTTCCGTCTTGCAGCTTGGGCAGCTGATTGTCGGCTCATTGAGAATCCTGTCCCCCTGCAGCATGGTATTGTTCGGCTGGATGGTCATCTGCGCGCTGCTCCCTGAGGAATCTGTTTTAGGACACGCTAGACTATATCTCGCCAGGCGTTTTCGGAAAAGAACAAATAGTGAACTGATGGGGTTTCTCCCGCCGCAAAGCCAGGGGAGGCGCTTCTTAAACTTGTTTTTCGGAATGATCGCCTGCGCGGGCGGCGGCAACCTCAGCCTCGACTCGATTGCCACAGAGGTCGATTACCTCGACGTGTATTTTTCGAAATGTCGAGATCGCATGCAAATGC
>NZ_AYWQ01000054.1:0-2417 GCF_000502415.1 Mesorhizobium sp. LNHC229A00 | reverse complement strand
CATGGAGATCAGATGTGTTGGCGATTCCGCAAAGGGCCCGGTCAGTCGGGTCCTTGCGAACCTCAGCCGGAATTCTCCGACGGCTCCCGTCTCCAGCCCAGTGACGCAAGATCTCCCCGTCACCCTGCACGCCGTGACCATGCTGCAGAATGGATCGTCGACCGGCGAGCTACTGGCTTGCCGGCGAGCGCCTCTGAGAGCCCTCTTGTCACGGTGATCCCAACGGCTGACGCGGAGCCTGAGCACAGATACGCCCTCGCCAACCACCTTCGAGCAACCAGCTTGCACTAGAGCCGCATTAGCGCGAAAGTACTTCGGGGATTTTCCGAGGGGGAGACTTGGGGATGAGAGGCCTATAGTGTGGCTCGCCGCGGCCGCGGTTTTTTGTGTGTGCGCAGTCGGCACGTCTATCGCTACTGGCTTCTACAATCCTTTCGATAGCCGAATGACCAGAGTCTGCGAACAGGTTCTGGTTGATCGACTTAGGGCGCCATCAACCTACAAGAGGATTGGAATCGATCACTACAGTGACCCGGTTCCATTAGAAGAGTTTCAAAAGATCAAGGAGGATGAGATCGCCAACAGTTCCGACGCCAATTGGCAGGACTTCCAGAGGCGGATGCTCAAAATCGGCATCGACGGCATCACCTCAGGATCGCAACGCGCGCCGATCATGTTCAAAAAATATATTCGGTACGACGCGGCGAATGCGTACGGCACGCCGATCCGAGATCTTTCCGAATGTACGCTCCTTTCCGAGAAAGGGAGTGAGAGTGAGGCCACACTGTTCAATGTGAGAGTCGATGGAACAACCAGGCAAGAATACCTGATCAAGCTTATCAAAGAGAGCAACCAGAATTAGAGGTGGAGGGCGGCGTCATGGGGTGGCGTTTTCGTAAGTCGGTTCGGCTCATGCCGGGTGTCCGGCTCAATGTCGGCAAGAAGAGTATGAGCATTTCAGCCGGTCCGCGTGGTTTCAAGACCACGATAGGCTCCGCCGGGCGCACAACCACTGTCGGCATTCCCGGAACAGGCATCTCTCATACGTCGCGCAAGGGTCGGCGGAAGATCGAGGCGCCGCAGATGATGGCCCTGTCGGCTGAGGATGGGGTGTCGGAGGCCCCGCCGCCCTCGCCAGCGCGTCGATGGATTGGCTGAGCGATCGTACTTTTTATAGGCTTTTGCCTTTGGGCGCGATACTCAGGGTAGCGGTCGATTCTAGGTGCGAGAATGATCCTTATTCCACTTCTCGTCATTGCCTTGCTGATCATTTGGGTGCTTTGGCGGATGCTTGGCCGGTTGAGCTACGACGCAGGGCGCCTTGTCCACGAGGCGAAGAAAATCATCCGCTGGTGGTTGTACGGAGTTTGAGCTTGGAGGGCGGTTTATGAGGCTATTCACGTCGACGGTGGTCCTGACTACTTCATGCTTTATTTCAGTCGGAGCCTTCGCTGAAAACTCAATACCAGCGAACGTCAAGGCATTATTGCGGGCAGAGGCAGAGCTAAACGATCTGTGTCGCGGCGGGTCCGGCGACGACCCGAAAACATTGCAGTCCTGCGACGATCGCAATGCCGTTGAGACGAGGCTCTATGCTGCAGGCTGGTGCTATGGGAAACGCGGCCAGGCCGGATACCAGATGAAGTGGCATCGATGCACCGCGAGTTCGCTACACCCAGGCGATTAGGAACGGTTTGCGGCAATGCAGCTTCTTCGTTTAACTGTCGTCACTGCATCGCTGCTGGTGCCGTTGGCAGCCGCCTCGGCCGGCAGCGCAAACAACGCGGCGCTCGTTTGCATCGCTTCGACCCAGGCTGGCGGTCCCTGCACCTTCTCGATAGCCAAGCGACGAGTGTAGGTCGCGCGCGCAGCTTCGATGCCCGGATGATAAAGCCACCGACGTGTTGCAGTTTTCAGCACCGCCTCGTTGATGGCATCCCTTAGCGAGTCACGCGGAAGCTTGGATAGATCGATTTCTACGGCGGGGATCTTGTGTTCCCTGAGGCGCTGGATTTTGGCGCTGTCCATGAAATGGGTGACGGCGACCTCGACGAACAGATCATAGCCAGTGCGCGAACATATAGGTCGGGAATGATGGTCTTGGGCTCGTTATACTCGAGCCGAAGAAATTCGGTTTCGACCTNCTCTTCCGATCTCTTGGGCTCGTTATACTCGAGCCGAAGAAATTCGGTTTCGACCTCCAGGCTGGGCTTCATGACCAGGCGCTTGCTATCAAGCCCAAGCCGCTCTGGCAGAATCAGCTTCGGATTGCTGCGAAACGCTTCTTTTGCCAGCAAATGCAAAGCCGTCTCCGAACCGCCTCCGCAGGGCCTCTACATCGCGGTGCGCGAAATGCGCCACCGGTGATCCTCTTTCAGCCGGGCCACCAGTTGCCCATTCCAGGTCGGGCAGACGTC
>NZ_AYWQ01000053.1:0-2627 GCF_000502415.1 Mesorhizobium sp. LNHC229A00 | reverse complement strand
TCCGTTGGATAGCGGCTTGTCCGCGTGGCCGACCACACCATCAGCCGCGCAGAAGATCACGGTAAACCCTTGCGTCTGCAGCATGCGTGCGATCTGCTCGGCCTTGTCCTGAACCATTGCGGCAAAAGCGCTGAGCGAGACTGGATCGTTGCGCAGGTACATCGCGGTGATCTGCCGGCCGATGTCGTCGCCGTCAATTGTGATGTATGTCAAAAAGAAGTCCCAGGAAAGCGTTGTTGTACGTCAACGATTGATAGGCGACTTGTGTTTGGTGCGCAACGCGACACAAGCGGTTTTCACCGTGGCAATTCGTGCAGCAAGTGCGGATATCGCTCGGTTGATTACCTGTTTCTGGTGAAAACCTCGAATTCCTCGACACCGGCCAGCATAATTCGTCTATGTGTCGCGACAGACGGGTTTCTGGGCGAAATGGTCAAGAAGACTGCCACAGGCAAAACTTTCCGAATACTCAGCCTTGATGGCGGTGGCGCCAAGGGGTTTTACACGCTTGGCGTTCTGGCCGAGGTCGAGGCAGCCACCTGCTGTTCCTTGATGCGGATGCGATCAAGGCCGTCGGCGGCCGGCGCGATTTGAACGCCGTATCCCTTTTCGTCCAGCGCGAGATAGAGATCGTTGGCGATCGAGAGTGCGCGAAGCAACTGGGTCTCCGACGAAATCAGATCCGGCAGGATTCTCTTGTAGGGCCTGAGGAACTCACCCTGTTTTACGTCGCGTGTTTTTCGCATGTGCTCTTCAAGGCCGAAGAGCAGCCGATGGCGCGCCGGACGATGGGGCTTCGCGGCAGGTCCGGCTTTGCGAACAGAGCCTTCCTTCACGGTTCTCTTTCGTCGAGGCTTTGGGGTGGACGCCGTTAGCTCGATCAGTTCGTCCGATGCCTCCGGCAGCGGCGGCAAGTCTACCGGCAGCCCGAGCAATTTACGCGTCCAATACCCCGACCCAGGATAGGGAACCTGATATCGCTTACATATCGATGCCAGCACCGTGCCGGAAATTCCGAGCTCTGGAGCGATTTTGCTCAGAGGCCTGTCGCAGACCCTGTTGTAAAGCTCAAGGCGTGTCAGTTGCACGGCGGGATAGGTCTCAGTTCGATCGCGGCCGATATCGCACGGTCAGCAGCGGCTGCTGATGCACATCGCTCGCCATCGGCCTATCAGCGGTTTGAATAACTTTTAAGACAGCGTGGCGCCGGCGTATCCATTCATAGCAACCGGTCCAACGTTCACACTTTAGGCGATCGATGTCGCAGACTGCCGGCCGAAGATGCCATGTCGACAAGGGGCAAGGCTGCCCCTCATAACAACGCGGCAGCCATCCAGTGCTTAACCTCACGGCGGTGCGGAGCCGCTTCCACAATATTCATGGACAATTGCAATCGCCAATCGAGAAGCACACTGAAAATTATTGAGCGGGTACAATTGTTTAGCATCGGAATGCACATTACGGCAAAGGCATACAATGTGCCGAGGGCGCCGAAAATCTCAGTAAAAACAACTAACCGACCGAAGCGCAATGTGCGCCCTTTTATCTTGCCGTCTTAATCGGCTGTGCTTTGCGCGATGTTATTCGGCCTCGTCGATTATCCTCCAATCTACGATAATACACTATTCTATGCTCTATGCCACGATTCCGTATTCTGGTGTCGACTCTCGATGCGCCGTGCAGCCTTCCGCGCTCTGTAACGGAGTAGTTGCGCTGCTTATTTGCAGCGCGAGAACCGTCGTTGCGCACTTTTCAATTGGGCTGACGGAGCAGCGTCACAGGCAATCCGGTGCGGCCCGGTCGTCTCGTGATCAGCGGGGCCGCAGGCAGGATAACGTGCGTTTCGTCGTTCCTGGTCCGCATCGGTTCTCATCCGCCGGAGCGGATCTCTTGTGTCAGATGGCACCCGTCCGCGCGCCGTCGCCACGCATTTCGAGTTCCGTCGCGCGCTCATCGATGCGCTCCCAAGAGCATTCGATCCCAGCGATGAGCACGCCGGGCGGCACCGCTTCGGCTCGCCCGGGAATCGTCAGCATAGAACGTTCCGTCGGCCCGCATGGCGTGCCTGGCCACCGCCACCGTGCGCGTCACGGCGACACAGGCCCTCTGGTGGCAGGAACGTTTGGCGAGCGCCTGGCCCCCAGTTCTTGACCTGTCGGAGCCCTTGAAGCACGTCATCAGCCCGAAGCCGCCTCATGAAGTAGCGTCGCACGTCAGCATCGTCGACCTTCGATATGCGGCCCTGAACGTCGATTGAGGTGCCCGACTGCCAACGTCGCGACGTCAGCCGGCGGTACGTCGCGACGTCGCGTGAGCGGCAAAAGCGCGACGGATCATCGCTCGCCGTCATGAACGAAAGTGCTGTGACCGGACCGACACCGGGGATTGCCATCAGGCGTCGGCAAAGTTCGCTGCGGGCCACCATTTCGACGACGAGGTCGTGCAGCCGGCAATACTGCTTCCACAGCGCTGCGCACGCCGACAGCATGGCGTCCATCAGCTCGGACGACAGTGGATCTTCCGCCACCGCGGTGCGCACCGCATGATCGAAGGCTCCTCGCCCGACCTTGCCCAGGCGGATGCCGAACGCCTTCAGCGAATGGCGAATGGCGTTTTTCAAGTCAAAG
>NZ_AYWQ01000052.1:0-2738 GCF_000502415.1 Mesorhizobium sp. LNHC229A00 | reverse complement strand
AAGGACGGGAGATCATAATAGCGGCGAACCAATTAGCACTCCAATAGGATTGGCGATCGCGAACCGCACGACTTTCTATTACGTGTCACCACTGGCCGAGTGTCGGATTGCGGCCGTCGGCCTTAACCCCCGCAAGTTGCGTGCCGATTGGGGCGTTCTGGCAGCATGCATCCACTCACCCGTACCGATGGCCGGCCCTGGTGACGGTTTCGTCAGGTTTCCGACATTCTTGTCCAGCTTAGGACACAAGGTTTGTGGACGGAGATGCGCGGGATCGGGCCGCGATCAGTTTGCCACGAACTGAGCCATCGCCATCTTGCCAGCTGTATCAATCCCTCATAGGCGAACTGGAGGTCCGGTGGATGGGGGCCTTCCAGTGGTAGCAGCCCTCAATCCCCGCCCGAGAACGGGCTCGACTGGAAAACGCCTGCAGAGCGCTGACGCGGTGTTGCGACGACCATTAGAACCCGCCCCACACTAGGCGGTTCAACGTCGCAACAGATCCTTCAACTAAATTTACAGAACCTTTACGACCGCCGACCACTGGCAATGATAGCTTATCTGCAAAGCTTTGAGCCCAACTGAAAGTTTGAGGCCTGTTTAGGCTCAACCGCCGCACAGAACGTAACGGAGACCCCGCCAATGGCAAGCAGAGCGCTCATCCTGGTCGAAGGCGATACGACGGGTACTGGTCTTCTATACGTCCAAGCGGCCCGGCGTCTTGGTCTTCATCCAATTACCCTATCGGCTGATCCATCTCAGTACGACTATGAGGCAATCTGTGTCGATACCGCCAATCTCGACGCGCTGATCCGCGAATGTTCCCATTTAGGGGCTACTTATGACATTGCTGGCATCACGTCGTCCCTGGAGGATTACTACGCAACCGTTGGCAAGCTTTGCCGGCATTTCGATCTACCGGGACCGAATCCCGAATCGATTGAACGATGCTGCGACAAACCCGCTCAACGTCAGCTCCTCGCGGATGCCGGCGTTCCAGTACCTGCTTTTCGCGTCGCCGCAAATGCGGCGGAGGTGGAAAGCGCTGCCGCGGAAATCGGCNGATGCCGGCGTTCCAGTACCTGCTTTTCGCGTCGCCGCAAATGCGGCGGAGGTGGAAAGCGCTGCCGCGGAATTCGGCCTGCCGGTGGTTCTTAAGCCAGCCGTGGGCGCAGGCAGCAAAGGTGTCCGATTGTGCCGCAACGCAGATGAGGTGGCCGAACATACGACCTATCTGTTGGGCGGGAAGCACAAATGGCGGTCTTCGCCGAGGATATTGGTCGAAGAATTCGCACAAGGCCCCCAGTATAGCATTGAAACCATGGGAAATGAGGTCATTGGGATTGCCGCCGCTGACTTCGGTCCCCCACCGCATTTTGTGCTTCGTCAGTTCACGTTCCCGGAGACGTTTACTGATGAGGAGCATTCGCGTATCGTCGGTATTGCGCTTGGTTGTATGCGAGCTCTCGGCGTTGGCTGGGGGCCCATGAACATCGAATTCCGATGGACGAAGCGTGGCCCCGTCGTCATTGAGGTCAATCCGCGCCTTGGTGGCGTGCCTACTCCTCAACTGGTTCAGCTGGCTTGCGGTGTCGATCTCGTCACCGAGCACATCAAGCTCGTCATCGGCGACGAATGGGATTTGCGAACAAAGCAATCGCAGACTGCGGCCGCGCGGATCCTGGTTCCTGATCGGGATGGCATCCTCGATTGGATCGATGGTGCGCGTAGGGCGGCTGCTATGCCAGGTGTCGTCGAGGTTAAATTGTATGCCAAACCCAACATGCCGATCGTCAGGAACGGCGATTTCCGCGATTGGATCGGATATGTCATCGCAGTTTCACCCAGCCGTGCTGGGACAGAGGCAATACTTCAGCGTGCCGTCGACTCAATCGATTGGTCGATCTCACCATTCCCGGACCTGGCGAACAGGAAGAATTGGCGGCCACCAGCAGGGGGAGTCCCGTAAAGGCGATGGGCGCCGAGCTTGATGTATTGATGGGACGGAAGAAACACAGGCGGGCGGGCGGAGGACGTCCTCTGTTCTCAGCTCGTGGAAAGGTTCGGTCGAGCCCGCATGAAAGCCGTCGTCAAGTGAAATTGAGGTTGGACAAGCTTGCCGACATCCATCTCGAAATATCGATGAGTTGTACCGATGAGGCTGACGACCGAACGTCTAATATTACGTCCCTGGGAGGACAAAGACCGGGGCCCAATGGCAAGAATTTACGGTGATGCGCATGTCAGACGGTTCTCTCCCAAAGTGCTGACGGTCGAGGACGCGAATGTCAGGATTGACCTTGCGATCGAGCGCGCCCGGACCAACGGGTTTCACTATCAGGCGGCGGAGCTGAAAGGCAGCGGCGAGCTTGTTGGTCTGATAGGGCTTGGCGTCCTCTCGGAGACGGTGCAGGCGGCAATTCCCAACCATCCGCGCGTCGAAATCGGATGGGTGCTCGCAAAGGAGCATTGGGGCAAAGGACTCGCGCCGGAAGGCGCGCGGGCATGGCTTGACTACGCTTGGTCAATCGGTCTGCCTGAGGTCGCTGCCTGCACGGCGAGGGAGAACGCGCCGAGCCAAAGGGTCATGCAGAAGATCGGCATGATCTACGATCCAACGGGCGACTACAAAAACCGGACATTCGGCGAGGGTCATTGGTTGCGGCCGGGCGTGGTCTATCGGAAACGGAACCCGACACAATGACGCGCAGCATTCCGCTGTCGCGGCGTAAAACACG
>NZ_AYWQ01000051.1:0-2791 GCF_000502415.1 Mesorhizobium sp. LNHC229A00 | reverse complement strand
ACTGCGCTGCGACCCTGGCCGTCGCCGAGACCTGGTGTGCAAGGGGCAAGAGCGGCCGGCGGAGGGAATCACCCGGCCTGCAGCGAATGGGCAAGAGCGAAGGCTGGGGAAGCCGCCGGGCAGGCGTCAACGAATTCTGCGCCGCGCCGGGGGCGGAGCCCCAAGCCGTATCAGCTACCTGACTGGGCTAAGACCCCGGTCACTAAAGTAAACCTGTTAGCTGGACTTCCCCGGTATGTCGAAAATGACCGATAACTGGTAGATGTGCAGCAGGAAGATCGCGATCGGGGGATGCGATGCCAACTGTGACTGTACCCGCCGCCAGCCCAGAGGTTCGGAGTCAGGTCGAGCCACTATTGGCAGCCGTATTCGAGGAGGAGTCACAATTAGGCGATCTAACGCTCAGCCCGCTGTGCGCCCACGTGCTGGTTGAGTGCGTCAGCTATCTGCCCAACAAACTCACGCAAAACGACATACTTTCTACGTCCACTGTGTTCCTGATGGCTCTTCTCCTTGCCCGCAGGCTGGCCACATCTGATTCTGGAAGTGTGGTGAAGGCAAGCGACGAGCTTGATCAATTGCGCCGTTGGGGCGAACTCGTCCTAGGCGGCTTTTCAGATCGGCTTGATGTCGCGGCCACGAGGTTCTTTCAAAAGGTCCCACTGCCCGACGCTGACCTTTTCAGGGGGATCGCACCAGGAACGAGCCCCGTGGGCGTTCGGCCTGGCCCTGGCTTGCGCCACGTGTTCCAGACCCTCGCCGGCCAGCGCGAAATCAGGCTGGCGGATATCATCCTGCGCAGCGTTGACGATCCGGAAGCGAATCTGCCGAAGCGCATCGAAGAATGGCAATTGGGTGCCTTGGTGCGGGGGATGAAGGGGGCCACCAAGACAAAAGCCGGCCGTATCCCGAGGATGACTCGGGAGGCAGATGACAAAGAGCTGGCGCTTTCCGTAGGAGAATACGCAAAAGCGCTGGCGACAATTCTTCGGACCGCTGAGGGCGAGTTCACGTTCGCCCTGTTCGGGCCGTGGGGAAGCGGGAAGACAACGCTTACGAGGCTGTTGAAACCGCTGCTGGAAGACCCAAAAGATTTTGCTGATCAGACCGGCGCATCTCAGCAGCTCTTCGCAAAGCTGACCTACGAAGTGGCAGCTCACAACGCCTGGAAGTATCGGCAGCCGCCCGAAGCCTGGGTTTATCTCTACAAAAGCCTGGTCGAACGTGCGAGCGCGGGCCACGGGCCACTCGAAAGGTTGGCTCTGGCGGCGCGGTCGGCGCATTTCCGTTATGGACCGTGGCCGCTCGTTGGCGCGTTGCTGTCGCTTGCGCTGTTGGTGATCCCGCTCACCGAAACCTTTCAGCTTGCTGCGATCCTGGGGTCTCTGATCGGGACGGGCGCAATCGCCCACATCGCGGCGATTACGCCCAAGGTGCAAAACAAGATCAGAGCCATTTTCGAGAAGAACGCGAAGCTAAGCACAGGGCCAGAACGGCTTGGCATGCTCGCGCTAATCGGGGAAGACGTGAAAGCGCTGCTTTCGGCCTGGACCAAGAAACCACCCGATGATCCTTCTGTCGATGACGGGAAGAGTGAGGCCCCTTCGGCCAACGGGCAAGGCAAGTCCCGACCGGTCAGGATCGGGCTTCCAGTGTCAATCTTGACTGTCGTTACGATTGCTTGGGCCTGTGCATTGTGTATGCCGCCGACACCCCATCCAGATGGCTTTCTCGTCCGCGTTATCAAGGTGATTGCGAGCTTCATTCCGGGAGGTCCCAAAGACGCTGGCAGCGATGCCTCTCAACAGGCTTTCGAAGTGGCTACCAATTGGGCCTTCTGGGTCGCCTGGGTCGCATTTGCCTTCGCGATGGTTGTCGGGCCCTGGATAGTATCTGCGCCCAAGCCAGACCGCGTTCTGTTGATTGTCGACGACCTCGATCGTTGCAGCCCAGGCGACATGCTGACTGTGATCGAGAACCTTAAGCTCCTGGTCGACGACCCGGTTCTGAGCGAAAGGTTACAGGTGCTGATGCTGGTTGATGAACGGGTTCTGGAACATGCCATCGCCAAACGCTACGAGGACATGATCGACGAACGCGCGACTGACATTGTCGGAGAGACACCCGACAATGCCGGGCTGGTCGCGAAGCAAGAGATCATTGCTGAGCAGCTCGAGAAGCTATTCGCCTGCCACCTTCGGCTGCCGGCGTTGAGCGACCGAGACGTCTCGGCCTTGGCCGAAAAGCTTTCCTCCCGTGAACTTGACGAAACCGAAGAGCAGGAAAGGCAGGCGGCTGAAAGGATGCAGCGCGAGGAAGTGGAACGCGCAGAAAGGATCCTGCGCAACGCGATAGGCGCTCAAGAGAGCGCAAAGTCGAGCGTCGAACTGGTGCGCAAGGGGGAGAAGCGAGTAGTAGTCGATGTCGACGGGGCATCTGCAACCCCAGTGCCAAAGCGGGTGCGCGATTTGGGGATGGTGGATGCGTTCCTGCCGCCAACAGAGCAAGAAAAGAAAGAGAGAATGCGGCGTAACGCAGCGGCGATCGAGTTTAACCGCAAGATTGAAGCCATGACCCCTGAGCAGCGACTGGCTGAGAACCCTGATGTAATCAGGCGATACGATCAGACTGTGGCTATGGTGGCCCAGGCACAGGCAGAGCTGGAACGCACTCGCAGTCGGCCGATTCGGACCAAACCCAGGGAGCCCGAGCCCCCGACTTTCCCCTTTACCGACCGCGATGTACGTTTCACGAGAGATGAGGTCCGCGAGATCGGAAGAGCGTCGTGTAG
>NZ_AYWQ01000050.1:0-3337 GCF_000502415.1 Mesorhizobium sp. LNHC229A00 | reverse complement strand
CTACAAGGCCCGCCCCTCCACAAGGCGGGCCGCACCCACAACCATGTGAATTGCGGTTCTAGCGCTGTCTGCTACCTACCGCCCATGAACAAGACGAAGCTCACGCTCTGGGTGGTGCTGGCGGTGCTGATCGTGATCGGCATTTATCTGTTTATGCAGGCGGACGCGCCCGATTGGTCAGTGCACCTTTGACCACAGCCCGCGCCAGCATATAGGTTTAGCATAATCGCGGCCTTAAGGCGCTACCCAGCCGTAGAGGAATGCTAGCGGTACCTCTGGAGGTAAGTGGCGATGGGGATGGCCGCCGATGGCCACGTTTCTGGCAGAAACTGCTAGCCGGCGAGTCTGCTACAGGAGTTGGAGTCGATTGGCGGAATGGCCATCGGTCCAACTTTCGTCACGAAATTTGTCTATAGAATTCCGGCTCGCCGGAATTGGTAGGCCCTCAGCGGCAGCCATAAACCGCCATTATCACTTCCGGAACAATCGCCGGAATTTAACCAGGAATTTCAATTAGACGCTTTTTTGGCATCAAAACATTGTAATTTGCAACGCAATGGCTATGTGACGCACTTGACGCTTGACAATTTAATTGCAACCTTTTAGCGCGAGCGCACGTTAAAAGGATCTAAAGATTTTTATGTGCTCTCTGGAGGAACGTCCAAACAAACCTGATTTGGACAAATGGCGGTAGGTGGTGGCGAAATGCGAAATGAACTAAGCGAAGATATCAAGGTTGGCCAGCCTTTGCACCGCGACAATGCGCGATTCCGTTTTCTTTTCCCGAATGGGAAGCCTGTACTCCCGGAAGGCTTGATGGGAAGCCTTCCTACCCTGACTTCGTATGAGATCGTGCGGAACCGGAAGAGAGTTTCTGTAGAAGACGCAAAATAGCTGTTCTTTATTTTGTCGTATTAGGCTAAGGCCGCATCACTCCGATGCGGCCTTTTTCACAAGACAAAGCAAAAATGATAAACCTTGATAACGGTACCGTCGAACGGTGGCTTGGTAGTGCCGAGGAGTTCAGCTACGACTTCCTCCGGTACTTACATATTTATATGCATGCTATAGGCGTCCATGCCGATTTCGTAAGGGCTGAGGTAGAAGACGCTCACCGCGAATGGGTTGCCGTGTGCAATCATTGGCAAACGCATCTCTTCGAGCAGGACGTCGAAAGTCTCTCATACACGAAGATTTTCTCCGTTCTCCTTTTTTGTCTCGCGAAGAGGACCTTTATCGAAAGCCTCTCAACCTATGCGAGCTCCGGGAGGCGGTCGGATCCAATCTTCAATGGCACTGACGTAGAACAGGAAGAGGCTAGAAACGACTTCCTCGGGGCGCCCGAGGCTATTGCGTCCTTCGACTTCTGCATCAACATCATAAACTTCTATGAAGAGAGGCGTATCGACCGGGAAGACCCTTTCCAGCCAAAACTCACCGAAGCCATGCGCCACGACATGATCTACTTCCTTGGTAGCGGGCCATCGGACCCTCTGTCCGTCTATATGGCTCTCAAAGCGATCTATACCAGGGACTAAGAACCCTTGCGTTTTTGCCTGACCAATTCCTTTATCTGCTCTTTGGTCATCTTCGGCGAATGGGCAATCTTCTGCACGTCCGCCTCAAAAGCAGCGTCTGACTGATCGATTTTAAGTTCGCGCGACGCCTCTCGGAATTTGTCGATCTGCGGTTGGCTAGTCGAATGCGCCTTTGTTTTTCCCGGTTCCTTCATCGTCCTCGTTGTTCTCCAGTCGGATTCTATTCGCAAGTCGTTCACTTTGCGCGCTCTCAGGTTGAGCGGGTGACGATACCGTATCCCAGTCATCGTCATCTTCCATCGCCTCGAATGCACCTTTTTGGGCCGCCAATACCTTCATCAGCCTATCGATATCACGAGAGGATCGGATGGAGATTGTGCCGCTCAACACCATGCCATCAAAAGCGATGGTGAACGGACGGCCATGCGCGGCCGGCGGCAAAGATGTAACTTGCGGCGTGGGGGCTGCTGGGGCTTGTGCTGGCGTCATCTTTTCCTCGTGCGTGGGTGTTGCAGATGACGAATCATGCGCCGTTTGCTTAGGCACCGCAATTTCTAATGTTTCTCGATAAAATTGGATAACTTGCTCCGCTGCGGATGACGAGAACCCTTCCCGCACCAGATAGGAACGCAGGCTTTCCTCAGTCGGGGCACGGTCTGGCCACTTCTCGCGCAATTTAGCAAAGAGAACAGGACGGAACGCCGCCTTCTCTATCGCCTCTTGCTTTTCGTTCGGGTCGTGAGGGAAAAGAATCGTAAGCGCCAGTTCGCTGACTTTAGCCTCACCGTCACCAACAGCTTCAAGAAGTCCATATTTTGCAAGGGCTGAAAGCACCGTAGCAGAGGCGCCATTGAGCCCTCCGAACCCTAGGTGCTTCGCTATCACCTCTCGCGGAACGGCATTCTTGCCCTCTAGACCCTGCAGGGTTCGAACGCGGTCCAGTGCCGCTGGTAGGCTGAGTGCCGGATAGTTTGGGCTGCGAACGCGTGCCATGGCCGAGTCTCCTTGCGAGGATCACTGCCAGACATTTATCTAGGCCTGGCGAAAAAATCAAGGTTTATCTAGATAAAGTAATTTAACGCCATCCGCCGTTGCCGATAACGCGAGTTTCGACTATATTCGAACGAATCGAAAAGACGGAGCGGTAATGATTAGACCTGCATAGCCCCTCGCGTTCTGGCCATCGGCGTCAGAGGGGCGGAAATGCAAAGGGCCGCAAACCCGGTGAGACGGGAATGCGACCCAGATGGACCAGCAATCGAAAGGGCGGTAGAGGCCCGCGACCACTAGAGGTTCACACCTTAGAATCGCATCTCTGCCGCTTCTTTTCAAGGCCCCTCGCCTGAAAGAGGTGACGTTATGGTTTGGGTTAGCCCCGTACCACCGTTTCCGTTTTGGCCGCACCGAATTCGTTTGCGGCCACTATCGCAGCCGATAAGACCGGCGCCAGCGGCGTAGCCGCCTAGCCGTCCGATCAACGCAACTTGCCGGGGATTACCTCCCCGGCTTTTTCTTGTGCCTCGCATATCGCCAGAGCGGCAATTCGAGTTGGACGGGCTTGCGGAAATGCGTTCGCTTCTCGTCAAGCAGGTCTATGATAGGTAAGGCGCTTACCGGCAGCACCCTTCAGGGCGATGAAAGCGCGAGTGCCGTCATCAACTCCCAAGGCAATGCGGTTGCTGTAGCGGAAGTCGAACTCGGCAAGGTAGCGGTGCAAGTGATGCTCTGCACAATGCTGGTAGACGCCTTTCATGCCGCGCTTGAAGATCGAATAGAATCCCTAGTGTGGATGGTCTTTT
>NZ_AYWQ01000049.1:0-3721 GCF_000502415.1 Mesorhizobium sp. LNHC229A00 | reverse complement strand
CTGTTCGAGGCTCCGGCCATGCTTCTCCGAGAAGCTGTGCTGGGTCGCAATGGTGTCGTTCCACTCATTGTCATTGGGTGCGGCCGAAAGAAGCGCCAAGAAGCCGCCCCCGCAGATCAGCTCTATACTTCGGACCGATTCAAAAGTTGCATCAATCTTGTTCGATCGCTCGGGGCGCCCTACGCAATTTTGTCGGGCAAACATGGGATCGTCGGGGGCGAGATGGTTATCGCGCCGTATGATCTCAATCTCCCCGATCTGCCTGAAGCCAATCAACGCGATTGGGCTGAGCAGGTGCTTGATGCGCTTGCTGCTCGTGCTGAAAGCAGGCAGGTGACGCTGCTTGCTGCTAACGAATACAGTATGCCGTTGCTGGAGCTGAACAGAGCTAGGGCCTCTCCGTTGGATATCGTCGCGCCTTGGNGGAAGCAAAACGAATGGCCGCAAGGATACAGGACCTGGATCGGCTCTATAATTGGATTGCTGAAGAGCGTATAGCGGACCGTGTGTTCTCGTTCAGGGAACTTTCGTCGAGATCCGTACCAAAACGCGGAGTCTATATCTTCTTGGACGGCGCGGAACGGAACTTCCGGGGCGCTGGTTACCGAGTGGTGCGGATCGGTACCCACGCAGTTAGCGCTGGCTCGAAGGCCTCTCTGCGGGGTCGATTGCGCAATCACCTAGGACCTTCCAGTCAGATCGGCAACCATCGTGGCTCCATCTTCCGTCTGCACATTGGTAGAGCGATGCTGGAGGCCGGCCTCGGCCATGGCAGCCTTCCGACTTGGGGTGAGGGTCAGGACGCGCGCCCCGAGGTGAAGAGTTTGGAGATGGAGCATGAGCTTGCGGTCTCTCGGTATCTTCAGGGTTTAGAGGTGGTTCTGCTCGAAGTTGATGACGAACCTAGCAAGGAAAGTTTGCGAGCTAAGGTTGAGATGCAGCTGATTGCATTGTTGAGCGAATCGATGCGGACAATTGATTATCCCAGTCCTGACTGGCTCGGCCTCAAATCTCCTGTAGCGCAAATCCGCCAATCTGGACTATGGAACATCCGTGGGGTCGGGGGGAAATATGATCCAGCCGCAGCGGGCTCAATCGCCTCGATATTCGAGGTCTGAATGATGGTTAGTAATCTTCATGCCGCCATCGCGCGACAACCGCGTCTCCCTCGATTTTTGTGCCACCTCTACCAGAGGCTGAGACTGCAACGGCTGAACCTGGTGACCGGAGCCGGGATTTCAATCGACGCCAAGGTGCCTGGATGGCAGGACCTATTGAAAAGGCTTGCGGAGATTCAGGGCGGCCTCCCTGATGATTTAGCAGCACACGTTGCGGCGGGGCTCCAACCTGAATATCTCGGACAGATCATCTATCATCGCTTTAGAGGGGCATGTCCTGTCACGGAGCCGGCAGAGCTTAGGTCCGCTACGGTTGAATATGAATGGGGCGACGCTATTCACAAGGCGATCTATGAGAAAGTCCCGCAAACAATCGCCGAGGTTATACAAACGCATCCCTATCTCGCACAGCTGCGTGATCTTTCTCGCAAAGTATCACTCGTAATAAATTTCAACTTCGACGACCTCCTGGCTGATGCGATAGGGGAGCAAGTAAAGCAAAGCGCCTTTGGCAGCGAGTCCGGTAACGCCCTAAGCGTCACTTGGCAACCACCTCTTACGGATCGAGGGAATCTGACGACAGTTTATCACGTCAACGGAATATTGCCCCGTGCCAGCCTTAAGAAGCGCAGCCCCCAACTGATATTCACGGAAGATTCTTTCGCGGATGCTCGTGCACGTTCCCCGGGTGTCAGTTCTGAGTATCTGTTTCTTCGCTTTGTTCAAAACACAATGCTGTTGATTGGTCATTCGCTTGCCGACAGCTCTCTCAAAAACTACCTACGTCTCAACCGTGATAAGAGCCCAGCTAATCATCACTATATGATATATTGGATCAAGGAAGAAGGGGCCCTATCAGAGGCGAGAAGGCAGGACATATTCGAGGCCAATCTCGAACTCTATAACTTGGTAACGATATTTCTAACGTCTGCTGAGATCGGAGATTTTCTCGAGATCCTTAATCTTGATGAAAGAGGATTCAGTGAAACCGTAGAAACGCTTGGAGAGGATCGGCGCTCTCGGTATCACTATTATATAGTGGGGCCTGTCGCCTCTGGGAAGTCGACATTGCTTGAGCACTTGCGATGCTTTCACACACACGAAGAATGGACACGGCCACCTCCTCGTGAGATGTATATGGCGTCGAGTAAAATCGGTGAAGAGCAGCAGGCAATTATCGATCAATTCATATATTCGGAACTGAAGGAGAAGAATCGTCGTATGCATGCGGCGACGGCGGGGCTTCATTTTATGGATCGTGCCCCTTTGGATCTTTATGCCTTCTCTAAAAGCGATGACGAGAATAAGATAAAGTCTCATGCATTGCGCGATCTAGTAACTCGCGATCAGCCTCTTCAGAAAGGAGAGATCATATTTATTGAGGCTGACTCCAAGACGCTAGTGAAGCGAAATATGGCGCGAGGTCGCCCTCCGGAGGAGGCGGGCAAGCAACCCTATTTTGATGCACAGACTATGACCCTCAAAACGATCTACAATCCGTCGTTTGTCCTCTCAACTGATGAGAACAGTCCGGGTGACATTGCTCGCAAAGTGGCTCGGCACGTTCTATTTGAGGAATATGAACCGACCGAGCTCAACACGATTATTGCGCGCTATGAATGATGCTCGAATGTCCATGCGTATCTATCTGGCAGCCCCGCTATTCAACGACATTGAGCGCAGCTTCAATGAGCGGCTGACAAGCCTTCTTGAGCCTATGGCGCACGTTTTTCTTCCCCAACGCGACGGAAAGCTCATGCGCGATCTAGTGGATGGAGGGATGCCAGTGGAGGCTGCGAGGCAATTGGTGTTTGAGGCGGACATCAATGCCATTAGAAGGTGCGATTGTATCGTTGCTGTACTGGATGGTCGCACGATTGATGAAGGGGTGGCATTTGAAATTGGCTACGGTCGTGCGCTCAACAAGTTGTGCCTTGGTCTCAAGACCGATGATCGAACATTGCTACCCTCTGGCGACAATCCTATGATTGTTGCAGGATGTAAGAAGATATTTGCTAACACCATCGAACTCGTTGCCTGGTTACGCGGAGGAGTTCTCTCCGCACGCGACGCAGGTTGAAGGGGCGACACGCTACCCGGTCATGATCGCGGGGTGTTCGTCGACCCGCAAAGAGACTCACTACGTTGCTTCATTGCTTCAGCAATTCCTTCAAGTTGAAGACCCCGCGTGGCCCCATTTCCAGGGCGCAAGCTGCCGGCGGGCCATGATCGGCTTTGCTAGCGAGNGGAGTGCCTTTTCGGCTACTTGCCCCACGCCGAGCGTCGATCGGATATCATCGCAGCAGGTAGTGCCTGACGGCCATTCGCGTTCGTGTTGAATGGCTCGATGCTTGGCCTCAGGCACACACAGGAACAGCGCCATGACACCCACCAAGGTTCTAATTGGGCAGATCGCCGTTGTCTTCGCCTTTGTCATCTTTGGTGTTTGGACAGCAACGCAATGGTGTGCCCAAACGTTAGACTATCAGCCGCAACTCGGACCCCCATGGTTTGTCGCAGCCGGCTGGCCGATCTACAAGCCGTGGCAACTGTTCGGTTGGTGGTTCCATTTCGATGCCTACGCGCCTGAGGTGTTCGACAAG
>NZ_AYWQ01000048.1:0-3745 GCF_000502415.1 Mesorhizobium sp. LNHC229A00 | reverse complement strand
TTTCCCTACACGACGCTCTTCCGATCTGATGACGGCAAGGTCGTTCCGCTCCGAGACATGGGACCCGACCGGTACTATGCCTGGCTGGCCTTCAATGCTGATCAGACTGGCGGTCTTACGCATGTTTGCTGGTGTATGCCCGAGGCGGACAAGAAGGTGTTTCTTGGGCGCGTCAACATTCTGCGCGGCGCTGGCATGTCGACCGTAGAGCCGCATGTACCACCAGCGCCAGACCCGACATCGGCAATGAAGTTCAAGCTTGATGTCATCGAACGCATCATGGACACCAAATCTGACGAGAAGAACAAGAAATAGCAGGCAGAAGTCATGTCGAATATTTTTCGTACAGCCTCGGCGGCTCCCCCGCGCGTTGTGCCCGAAAGGATTCGGGAAGCCCGAGAGGCTCGGGGCTACACCGTTGAGAGCTTTGCCGAGTTGCTCGGCGTAACGCGCCAAGCGGTTGGTCAGTACGAGACTGGCCAGATAGCGCCATCGGCAGAAGCGCTTTCGAAGATCATCGCAGCCACAGGGCAACCGCCATCTTTCTTCACGACGTCCAGGCCGCGCGACGTCGGAAGTTTTGGATCCCCATTCTGGCGCGGCCTTAAGCGAATGAACAAGCCTGATCGTGTCAGGATCGCGCGTCGTCTCGAATGGGCATGGGACATCGTTAGCTACATTGAAGGTTTCATCGAACTTCCGAAAGTCAATCTGCCGGCCTTCGATTGGGACTGGGAGTCCGGCGACGAAAATGCGCTGGAGCGGGTTGCTGGCGCCGTTCGCGACTATTGGCAACTGGGCCGTGGGCCAATCTTCCACCTATCCAAGGTACTGGAGGCTAACGGCATTATTATTGTGAAAGAGCCTGTCGAGTGCGAGGATATGGATGCTGTCTCGCGTTGGCAAGGTGGCCGTCCGTTCATTTTATGCAGTGCTGATAGAGATGAACTTCCGCGCTTCAATTTTGATCTGGCTCATGAACTTGGGCACATCTTGCTTCACAACGGCGTGGAAGTCACATCTGACAACATAAGTAAGATTGAGCGCCAAGCTAATTACTTCGCTGGAGCCTTTTTGCTTCCTATGGAAATATTTTCTCGGGAAGTCGTATCAACATCAGTTCACTACTTTCTCAAATTGAAAGAACGCTGGCGCGTGTCTGTGGCGGCAATGGTATATCGCTGCAAGGAACTTGGAATCCTTTCCCCATCACAAGTTAGCTACCTCTATCGGCAACTGTCTGCGAAGGGCATGCGGAAACGGGAACCTCTTGATACCGCATTCAAAACAGAAGCTCCTTCTGTCCTCGTTGCAGCCTTGGATATGCTCATCAAGCACGACGTCAGAACGAAAGCCGAGATCGTTGATGCTCTCAGCCTCAACGCGCAAGACATCGAAACGTTGTGCGGCACCGAAAAGGGCTTTTTCGGCGGAACTGTGGTCCAGCTGCGGCTAAAACCGAACAACTATGCTTGATACTAAGCATAGTTCTAGTTCCGGTTGGAACTTTGTAGATCTTCTATTTTTGACATACCTTTTCAAAGTCGCTAAGTTCGGCTCATATTCACAATCCACTTTGGATCCATTTCGGATTTCTTCGATCACCTGAGCAATCACGGCAAAGCGGCACCTGCGACCATTCTTTTTGGTCGGACGGGATTGCCGAAGCGGTTCGTCAGGTCGGGGCAGGCCGGCGAGTTGCGAACATACTTGCGCGATCATCGTCGTTGCGGACCCGGTCAAGGGTATGCCAAAAGCCCTAGGGGTTCGTGAATTCCACCGTGTTACGGATTTTTTGCAACATGATGGTTCTTGCCGTCACGCAGCTCCATCGCGGTGTTCGAACATCGTCACCTGTCGTATTAAAGTGACGTTGAATGAGGAGACAGTGTGAAGACGGGTAGATCGGGCATCAGAGATAATCGCGGAAGGGGAGGCGTTCACGAGTTCATTACTGAGCATGCGGTCCCCGAGAGTCGCCTGTCGGTTGTCTCCGCTTATTTCACGACCTTCGCCTATGACCGACTCCGGGCGACGTTGGACAATGTCGGGCAGATGCGATTCCTCTTTGGCGAGCCAAGATTCCTGAAGGATGCGGACAATGCGGGTCTCGTTCCGCCCGCCTTCTCGTTTGACGAATCTGGACTGCGTCTCACCGAGCAAATCCGGCAACGTGCTGCGGCGTTGCGGTGTGCCCAATGGATCAGGGACCGGGTCGAGATACGGTCGGTCAAGCGTTCCGGCTTGTTGCATGGAAAGCTGATCCACATCGACGATGGGCGTCGTCCGCATGCTGTGCTCGGCAGCTCGAACTTCACGATCAATGGACTTGGATTGGGCGACTCGGCAAATATCGAACTCAATCTTATCGTCGATGGCGATCGCGACCGAGAGGACCTCCTGACCTGGTTTGACGAGTTATGGAGCGACACCGGCCTGACTGAGGACGTGCGCGAGGAAGTGCTGCGCGCGCTCGAAGCCAGCTATGCTCATGCCGATCCTCAGTTCGTCTACTTCAAGACGTTGCTCCACCTCTTCGGCGACTTCCTGACCAACCAGGCTGCCGAAGAAGCGCTGATCCAGCAAACGGCATTCGAACAGACTGCAATCTGGCGCGCGTTGTTCGATTTCCAGCGCGATGGCCTGCGCGCCGTGCTCACCAAGATCGAAAAGCACGGTGGCTGCATCCTTGCCGACAGCGTCGGCTTGGGGAAAACCTTCACTGCCCTGGCCGTCATCAAGTGGTTCGAGAAGCGCAACAAGAACGTGCTGGTGCTGTGCCCGAAGAAGCTGCGGGAGAACTGGACCGACTATCTCGCCGCCAACAACAGCGAAATGAATCCGCTGCGCGAGGACAGGTTTGGCTACGCTGTCCTGTCCCATACCGATCTTTCGCGCGAAAAGGGCCGGGTTGGCGACATTGATCTCGCAAGGATCGAATGGGGCAATTACGATCTCGTCGTCATCGACGAGTCCCACAATTTTCGAAGTGCATCTCGCAACAAGAGTCCAAGCGGACGCCGCAGCCGCTACGAGCGGCTGATGGACGATGTCATCAAGACGGGGCTCAGGACCAAGGTCCTGCTACTCTCGGCGACGCCGGTGAACAATGATCTAAGCGATCTCAAGGCCCAACTGGACCTGATCTCTGCGGACAGGAGCGATGGTTTTGCGGACGTAGGCGTGCCAAACCTCGCTGCACTGATCGGCGGCTCGCGGCGGTGCTTTGTTGATTGGGCGAAGAGCGGTAGCCGGGATGCCAGCCAACTCCTCAATAAGCTACCACCCGCATTGTTCGGACTGCTCGACGGCGTGACAATTGCGCGATCACGCAGACACGTCGAGCGCCACTACGCCGCTTCGATGGAGCAGATCGGCGGGTTTCCGAAGCGGGTGGCACCCGAATCTGTCTTCGCCAACATCGATAACCAAGGTGGCTTTCCGGCGTTCGAGGACGTGGATGCAGCAATCAGCAAGTTGGAATTGGCGCTCTATGGTCCGTTGACCTTCGTGCTCCCAGAGTATCGCGCCCTCTATGACAAGGGCGGCAATTTCGACCAGGCCAATCGTGAGAAATACCTCATCGCGATGATGAAGGTCGGCTTCCTCAAGCGGTTGGAAAGCTCCGTAAGTTCGTTCCGTCAAACGATGGACCGTATGATCGCCCGCATCAACCAGCGGCTTGGCGATCTCGACAACTTCGATGCGACGGCGGCCATCGACGCGCCGGCGCCGGACGAGGTCG
>NZ_AYWQ01000047.1:0-3912 GCF_000502415.1 Mesorhizobium sp. LNHC229A00 | reverse complement strand
CCGCTTCCCGAGCCGGCTTCGCCGTCTCGGCCTTCGGGTAACGATCCCTCGCGCAGGGCCAAGGGGAGAGGGCGGCCGGCGCGGGGCGGGGGCGCTGGAGAGAAGGGAAAGTCACGATGTCAATGATGTTCATAGGCGGATCACGCGAGATATTCGAGCTGCCGGAACCTGTCATCGCTCGCATCGGTGCAATCGTTGCTGCCGAGCACGGCGTGCTGATTGGCGACGCGCCTGGAGCCGATGCCGAGGCGCAGAGCCTGCTCGCCGGCTACAAGTACGAGCATGTCGGGGTCTTCCATGCCGGCAAGGAACCCCGCAACAATCTGGGCGACTGGGCCGCCTACCAGGTTCCGTCTCCTGAAGGAGCTCACGAGCATTGGTTCGACGCTGCCAAGGACCGGGAGATGGCGCGGCGCGCCGACTTTGGCATGATGGTCTGGGACGGCGCAGCACCCGGTACGGCCGTCAACGTGCTTCGGCTCGCCATCGCGAACAAGCCGTGCGTCATTTGCGATCTGGCCAGGGGCCGGATGGCGACGACGTACAATGTGGAGAACTGGTGCGCCATGCTCCGCCATGCCGGTCCGGACATTCGCCGCCAAGCCGAAGCCCGCATGACGCCGGACGAGCGTCTGGCGTTGCCAGGATGATGGATGCGGTCCCGCCGACAGCCCGGCGGGTCCGATCCGATTGCTTGATCCGGCCCCTTTCGAACCCGGTCCACGCGCAGAGCCGCAGGGCCTTTTGCGGATGATCATCTTTTCTCGCCTCTGAAGCGGGTGCAAGCGTGCCGAACAACATCTTGGCTTGCCGGGTCATCCAACCTGACTGCGCGGTATCATCCCCCGAGGGGCGTGAAGGTCGCTGCCAGCCGGCCCCGATCTCGAAACGGCTGTGCCGCCATACCGAACATGCAAGTTGGCCACGCGCCGGGCGGCTGTTCGATGTGTTGGCAATGCCGACGATATGACCCGAGAGGCTGCAGCATGTTCCTGCGATCCGGCAGCGTTGCGTCGGCGGTCAAGCGATGGCGGCCTGAGTTCTTCTCCTTCGGTTGCATCGGGGCCATTCCCGTTTCATGTCGCCTTTGTAGACGACCGCCTGCTTTGTGCGGTCAACCCCCGTTGGGGGTACACGNCGGGGCCATTCCCGTTTCATGTCGCCTTTGTAGACGACCGCCTGCTTTGTGCGGTCAACCCCCGTTGGGGGTACACTCGGCGAATATTCAGGAAAATTCGATTTCTGTTTTTTGTCCGCGGGCAGGCGAAGGGCCTGCCCGCAATTTTTCGGCAAATAGAATTTTCCAGAATTTTCGCCGAGATGACCGCAGCAGGACGGCCCTCTCCTTTGGCGCCATCGGGAATGGTCCCGATGCAACCGAAGGAGAACTACCATGGCCACCACGATCGCAAACCTCACCACCAAGGCCGACGGCTCGATGGAAGGCGTCTTTGCCACGCTCCGGGTCAATGCCCCGATCACCCTCATCCCGAACACCAACAAGTCGCGCGAAGACGCCCCCGACTACCGGATCGTCAACAAGCGCACGGGCTTCGAGATCGGAGCCGGCTGGCACCGCATCTCCCAGCGTTCGGGCGAGGAATACCTCTCGGTCAAGCTGGAAGCCCCGGAGATCGGCGTCATCTTCGGCAATCTCGCTCCCGCCCCGGGCGGCGAGGAAAACAAGAAGGTCATCCTCTGGAACAACCCCCAGTGACAGCCACGAGCGGGCCGGCTTCGAGAGAGGCCGGCCCCTTCACCTCGCCACCGGCAAAAGGAGGTTGCAATGAGCCGCTACACCATCACTGTCACAGGCACCGTCACCGGACATGGCCGATCGGATCCAGACGCCGTCATCGGCTACGATCCGCCTCTTCGGACCTACTTCGTGCAAGCGTTCCCACACCAAGAAACCGACGAGCCCGGTCTTTGGCTCGGCACCCAAGATCGCGCGTTCGAAACGCTTGAGGATCTTCACCGCGCAGCCATCTCACATGGCTACGACTTCATCCCGCTGTCGCCCAAACTGGCCGCAAAGCAGGTCGACGACAAGCGGCAGCCAGCGGGCGTCCCAGGCGAGACACAATCCTCGGCCAGGTGCTGAAACACCTCACCCAACCCAAGTAGACAAACACATTTCAGGGCCCGCGTTCCGTCGCGGGCCCTTTTTTTGTGCGTCGGAAAGAGCCACGAACATCACCCTCGCAGTATCCGACAGCGAGTCCAAACCGCCGATTATTCCTTCGGCAGTTTGTGCTTATGAATGCGGATATAATCCTGGACAGCCTTTCGCAGCAGTTCGGTCATGCTGTGCCCGTTGCTGATCGCCAGCAACTTGAACTGCCGCTGCTCCACTGCCGTCAAATAGTACCCGCAGCGGATCATCTCCTCCTCGCGAATCTTCTTTCCGGCGATGGGGTCCTTTTTCTGACCCTGCCGCAGCAGCTTGCGGAAATCGGGGCCGACTGCCGGGGATGGCTTTGTCGGTTCCTGCATCTGTGGTGCAGCTTGCTCTTTGGTCCCTGACGTCTCGACCTTCGGTGGGATGAACATGCTGGGCAGCGCCGGCGGCTGTGTGGAGATCGCCTTCATCATGCGGGCCTTCTTGTCGTCACCAGGTTTCGGTGCGGTTTCTTCACTCATGCCGCGTTCCTTGTGGCTTCGATGAAGGTTTGCAGAAGGTCGTCGAAGACCCCTTCGCTCTCGGCAATCGCCTTCGTGTCAGGCACCTCGGGGCTGTAAAGGGTCTGCCCGGTCTGAAGGTCGCGGTAGGCAACGCGATTGTGCAGGACGTGTTCTGCAATGGGCGTGCCGTTGGCCTGGATGATGGCGCGCAGTTCGGTCAGGGCTCGCGCCCTGCCATCGATGATGGTCTGTTTGGTCAGCACGAATATCGCAGGCAGCGGTCTACCCCGGCTCTCGACCGTCAGCGGGATATAGTGGTCGGTGATCTGGATAGCGGCGGTCACATCGTCGAGGGCAAAATAGACCGGCACGACGACAATGTCGGCGGCGAAGAGCCCGGCCATGAGGTTATCGTTTGTGGTGCCTTCCGTATCGATCAAGACGACCGAGCGTTCACCGTTGTGAGTGGCTGCGGCGCGGAGGATTTCCTGCGGCGTCATCGCGCTCACCATCGTGAGCCTGTCAGGACGATTGCCAGCGTCGCCCAGCATCTCGAACCAGCGGTTCATGTTCTGCCGCCGGTCGCCATCGATAAGAGTGACAGAATACCCCCTATGCAGTGCGACGGATGCGAGGGCACGCAGCATCGTCGATTTGCCAGTGCCGCCCTTTGGGATCGCAGCGGAGATGATCATGGGGGCCTCCTTCCGGCGTTGTCTCCTTGTTTCCATGTCAACATGGAAACAAATCATCATGAACGCATGAAACGAAATCACGGTCGAAACATGGTGACATTGTCGACGGGGAAGGCTGGTTTGGCAACCCAGGCGCGCATCGACAAGGGTTCGCTCAAGGGGCCGTTTTTGCGCAGCTGCTGTCTTCAGCAAGAAGGGGGTGGCCCATCGACCACCCATTTTCCGACTAAGCTTTTCCTGCCGCGCATAGTGCCGTTGTTTCCATGTTAACATGGAAACAAGTCGCCAACCCATCATAGACACATCGCATCAAGTCACGATGGAAATGTCTCGCCCGCGCTGGCTGCTGCTGCTGCTGCTGCTGACGATGCGCCGGTGAGAAAGCGTCCTCGAATTTTTTTTCGCACCTCCTCCTATGCCTGGCAGGATAGCCTATTTTGTGATACACACAAAATAGGCGGCGCGGCCCTGGCGGGCCTTAGCGCCCGCAAGCGGGCTTGAGAGATGGACGCAGACGCCCATAAGGCAGCGGTGATGAGCGCGTCACGACGCTATGGCGAGGTGACGCACATCCGGTTTTCGGCTGACGAGC
>NZ_AYWQ01000046.1:0-4203 GCF_000502415.1 Mesorhizobium sp. LNHC229A00 | reverse complement strand
AGCTGGAGGCTGATGCGGCCAACCCTCGCCTGGTCAAAACATCCCGTGGCGCAGGGTACTTCTTCAACGCTGACATAGATGTTAGCTACGGAGGCACGTTGGCCGCGTGACAGTGAGCTATGCTGGAGATTGGGGTGACGAGGCTGATCAAGCCTTCCAACAGTACCAGCCTGATCAATTACGGCGAGAGCTACCGGTCCGGAGATCGCATCAGCGCCTCTGTCGTCAAGAGAGCTGNTACTTCTTCAACGCTGACGTAGATGTTAGCTACGGAGGCACGTTGGCCGCGTGACAGTGAGCTATGCTGGAGATTGGGGTGACGAGGCTGATCAAGCCTTCCAACAGTACCCGCCTGATCAATTACGGCGAGAGCTACCGGTCCGGAGATCGCATCAGCGCCTCTGTCGTCAAGAGAGCTGTTCTCCTTGACCCCAGCCATGGAGCTCAACGCCCCGCGTCGGAGCGCTCCCTGCTTCTGAAGGAAGCCATTAGGTCCGCTCGGGCTTGATCGGAGGCTTGGCTGATGGACGTCGTGGTTGCTTCGCTCAGTTGCCGCCCCATGGCGCGGCTTTGCGGATTATCAGTCCTCTGCCTCTTCGCCGGTCTCAACAGCGCTGTGTAATGTTCATTGTTTATGATGACGCCCCCGCTGTTCACGAGGTTGCTCCTGTCAAGTGTACTCGTCAGTCCGTCCTGGGCCTCGCGCTTCTTGCCCAAATGCCGTTCAAACGGCGCTGGCGCGACTTGTTGAGCTCGAGAGATGGGTCCCTGCTCTCCTGCGTGGCCATGAGCTTGTGCCGCGGTCTGCGCAGCGGCGTCCCCAATGGCACGAGCCTCCATGCCGACTGCGTCTTCCGGACGAGCAGCAAGGGCAATTTCGCGCCCGNGCGTCCCCAATGGCACGAGCCTCCATGCCGACTGCGTCTTCCGGACGAGCAGCAAGGGCAATTTCGCGCCCGAGTGCGAACTTCCGGAGATGAGTTAGTGCACTGATGTCAGCGGTTTTCATATAGCGCTTGGCATCTTCATCCAGCGACCGCTCGTGAAGCCGATCCGCAATCCCCGGCTTTTTGTTTTCAACCAGGCATTGACTGAAACGTCTAAGACCAGACCCATAGACCTCAACGGTACGGGGTTTCGGCCCGGTCGGCGCTGCCTCGTACGCTTTGATGAGAGCCGCTGTGTACTCTCTGATGAGCACGGCGTCGGCAGGGTGGGGATTCAGGGCAGGGCGGCCCACCACTGGCGCTCCGCCCGCCCACGTCTTGAGACGGCCCAGTGACCCAGCCACGGCCGAGGGGCCGCCACCCCAGATCTCGTACTCCTTGCGATCCCGATCCAGCGACGAATCGTGAAGCCGATCCGCAATCCCCGGCTTGTTGTTTTCAACGAGCCAATGACAAAAGCCCAAAAGAATATCTACATGGCGCTTGACCGTGATCTCCCCGATCTTACCGGCATAGAGTGCTGACCTCAGCCCTTCGACAAGGGTCGCATCGTTGGAATAAAGAGGACCCTTGTCGGGACCGGAGACCACTTTTGGGCGATCTGGCTGCACCGCGGCCGGCACAGAACGAGCATGGTCACGCAACTCGGACGGTGCGGGGGGATTCAGATCAACCACTGACGAATCNCCCGGCCTGTTATTGTCAAAGAGCCAACGACCAAAGCCGAGAAGAGAATTTACATGGCGCTTGACCGTGCTCTCCTTGACCTTACCGGCATAGAGTGCTGACCTCAGCCCTTCGACAACGGTCGCATCGTTGGAATAGAGGGGACCCTTGTCGCGACCGGAGACCCCTATTGGAGGATCTGGCTGCACCGCCGCCGGCACAGAACGAGCATGGTCACGCAACTCGGACGGTGCGGGGGGATTCAGATCAACCACTGACGAATCCGGCGCATGATGATGGCGCGCCGTTGAGTGACCCGGCTGCAGCACCGAGGCACCCAGCATCGACCCACTGCCTCCGGCATACGGCGCCGCGGCGTGTTCTTGTCCGCTCCCTTGCATCATGGGCTGCGCTTCCCATGGCAATGCACCCACTTGATGGGTGGGGGCCTGCATCAGCACGCGAGCGCCTGAATTGCCGATCTCGCTCAGCTGCGGCTCAGTGGCAACGTCCTGCAGACGACTGTTCAGGGGCCTTTGCCTCTTCGCTGGTCTCAACTCCGCTGTATCATGCTCACGGTTGATGAGGACCTCCTCGCTTGNTCCCATGGCAATGCACCCACTTGATGGGTGGGGGCCTGCATCAGCACGCGAGCGCCTGAATTGCCGATCTCGCTCAGCTGCGGCTCAGTGGCAACGTCCTGCAGACGACTGTTCGGGGTCCTTTGCCTCTTCGCTGGTCTCAACTCCGCTGTATCATGCTCACGGTTGATGAGGACCTCCTCGCTTGGTAGCTGGTTGCTCCTGTGCTGTGCAGCGATCCGCTCGTCCGGCGCGCGCTGGTCGCCGTCGCGCCAGCTCAGGGGACGAAAGGACCCTGCGGGATCCGAGGCTTGGTGATGGGGCCCAGTTGGCACGAAAGACGATGCCAGAACAGCGTCATCTTCATTAGCTTTCCCAGGGGGGAGATACTCTGGCCAACTGTATTCCTCCTGCGGCCCGCTGCGCTGCGCAGCGGCGTCCCCCTTGCTCTCAAGACTTTGAAATTTAAATGGGTCCCCGGGAGCAACGTCTGGCGCTGACTGGCCGAGCCGCTTGATCTGCTGGTGAAACGTCCCAACGGGGCTTTCCTTAACCGCGTCTCGGGCCTGTCGGTCCATGAGTTCAAAGTTCGTAAGATTATTTGCCGTTCCGAATGTATTGTCACCCCTGAGGCGGGTTTGTAGTGCCTGCCGATTGACGACGAGGTTGTTGAGGTTCAGGTTATCTGGCTGCGATTGCAATCGCCCAACCAGCGCCCGCGTGCCGTCCACCACGTAGACTCCGCAATCCACCACGTTGCTCTGCTGGGCGATGCGGGATACGCCCACGCGGGTCTCCAGGCTGGCGCCCAGATTTTCTGCGAGCTCTTTTGCAAGCGTGTCATTGCATCCGTTGTAGGAGTCATAATGATAGGCAACCGGCCGTTCCCGGTCGCTGCGATCAACGAACAGCAGCGACCAATGGGTGCCGCGCTCCGCAAGAGTCTTACCGCCATCGCTCACTGGCACGAACAGGAAGTCGGCTGTGTCGTTACCGTTCTGATNCGCTCCGCAAGAGTCTTACCGCCATCGCTCACTGGCACGAACAGGAAGTCGGCTGTGTCGTTACCGTTCTGATGGACGATGCGCTGGAATGCGCTTAGCATGACGCTCTCGGAGCCCAAGCGCAGATGATAATTGGCTACGAGGGGATCCACGAACCGCGTCCGGGCGGCGAGATCTGGATTGTTCCCCTGCAACTCCTGCTCCAGGAGTTGGTAATCCCTCTGGATATGTTCGTCGCCTAGCCATTCCAATGCGCCGAGCACCCGCCCGTCTTTAGCTTTCCCAGGGGGCCTCTCTGGCCGACCCAATGCCTCCTGCGTCCCGCTGCGCTGCGCAGCGGCGTCCCCAATGGCACGAGCCTCCATGCCGACTGCGTCTTCCGGACGAGCAGCAAGGGCAATTTCGCGCCCGNCGTCCCCAATGGCACGAGCCTCCATGCCGACTGCGTCTTCCGGACGAGCAGCAAGGGCAATTTCGCGCCCGGGTGCGAACTTCCGGAGATGAGCTAGTGCACTGATCCTCCGGTTACCACCGGAGTTCACATAGCGCTTGGCATCTTCATCCAGCGACCCCTCGTGAAGCCGATCCGCAATCCCCGGCTTTTTGTTTTCATGCAGGTATTCACTGAAACGTATAAGAGTAGATCCATAGACCTGAATGGTACCGCGATTCGGCCCGGTCGCAGGCGCTTCTTTGTACTCTTTGATGAGAGCCGCTGTGTAATCTCTGATGAGCGCGGCGTCGGCAGGGTAGGGATTCCGGACAGGGCGGTCGACCACTGGCGCTCCGCCCGCCAACGTCTTGAGACGACCCAGTGCTCTAGCCACGATCGAGGGGCCACCCCTGCTCTCGTACTCCGAGGGGCCACCCCTGCTCTCGTACTCCTTGCGATCCTGATCCAGCGACGATTCGTCAAGCCGAGCAGCAAATCCCGGCCTGTTATTGTCAAAGAGCCAACGACCAAAGCCGAGAAGAGAATTTACATGGCGCTTGACCGTGCTCTCC
>NZ_AYWQ01000045.1:0-4194 GCF_000502415.1 Mesorhizobium sp. LNHC229A00 | reverse complement strand
CGAGGCGTTTAGCCTGAACATTTCCGCCAAAGATCATCCGGACGTCTACGCTGACCTTGCTGGTCGCTTCCGTACGGCATTCAAAGAGGTCAACCGGGGCGGATCCTTCGCCGACATCACTAGCGGCAAGGATCACGGCGTCATGGAGGTGCCGAGCTGGGCGTGGCAGGGCAAACTGCAGGAGGTGGAGATCTACCTCGCCGGCCAGGTCGATAAGATCAACCCCTACGTCTGGCCGTTCCTACGAGACAACCTTCCAGTGTGCCACTGCCTGTTCAGTCGGCGCTCGGTTACGATCACTCCCATCTTTCCGCCTGTCGATCTGCTGCCCACTTTTGAGGATTGCGGGCGCCGCATCTACATGTCGGCGACCATCGCCGATGACAGCGAGATCGTGCGGGCGTTCGGGGCCACGGCAGAGGCTGTCGGCAAGCCGATCACCTCGACGTCGCTGGCAGGCGTCGGCGAGCGCATGATCCTAGTCCCCGAGCTTATGAAGCTTGGCGGCGCGCCGATCACGCCGATGGTGAAGAAGATTGCGACCACATTAGCGGAGGGAGAGCGCGGGGCAGCGATCTTAGCACCGTCTGGTGCGGCGGCTGAAAAGTGGACCGACATTGCCTCGTATCCGAGCACGGCGAAGGACGTCGCTGCACAGGTAAAGGCTATGCAAGAAGGCGCCGACTTCGGGCCGGTAGTGTTTGCCAACCGCTACGATGGAATCGATCTCGCCGGAAATGCTTGCCGCTTTCTTGTGATGGACAACTTGCCCCAAGGCACGTCCGACTACGACGTCTACCGCATGAACGTCGTGGCTGACTCTGCGGTCAGTTCGATGCTCGCGCAGCGTATAGAGCAAGGGATCGGACGTGGAACGCGGGGGGGCGGCGACTATTGTGCAGTCATGCTAATCGGCAGCAAGCTGGTCGGTTGGATCGGCCGCAAGAGCAATCTCGCCTTCCTGACCGCAAGCACGCGAGTGCAACTGGCTATGGGCCATGAGATGAGCGAGACCGTCACCACCGTTAAGGAGGTTGGCCAGACGGTGATGAAGTGCTTGAAGCGGGACCCGGATTGGGTAGCCTATCACGCCTCGGAGCTTGCGGAGGCGGCCCATGCCACGCCAGTCAACGTTCTGGCCTTGAAGGTCGCTGGCGGCGAGCGAAAGGCGTTCAAGCTGCAGCGGCTCGGCCAGTTCGAAAAGGCCATGCAGGTTCTCGAAAAGCTGATGGGGGACGAGGAGTTAAAGCATGATAAGCAGCGGCGGGCTTGGCTAGCTGCGACCGGCGCGCGGATCGCGTACCAGATGAATGATGAGGAGCGTGGCCAGAAGCTACAGACACAAGCCTTTTCGGTCAGCAACAATCATTCCCCTCCCAAGGTCAGGCCAACTTATGTGGCGCGGCCGATCCCGGGCAAGCAATCTGCCGCGATTGTTGCTCGCATGTTGGAGTATGACCTGCGCGGTGCGCTGCTGGCCGACTTTGAAGAGGCTGTCGCAGAGCTGGTGCCGACCGCGTCAGCAGCACAATACGAGGAGGCGCTCGCTAGTCTCGGCAGCTATCTTGGATTTGACGCCGAACGTCCCGAGAAGGTGTATAGCAAGGGCCCTGATGTTCTTTGGCGGACCGATGCAGCCTTTGACTTTGTCATCGAAGCGAAGAGTAAGAAGCAGGACAATCCGCTTTACAAGAATGATCACGCCCAACTCCTCGAGGCCGAGGCTTGGTTCAAGGGCGCCTATCCGGATCGCCAGTCGGTGCGGGTTTCTGCCTTGCCTGAAGCCGTGGCAGACGCGAAGGCCAGCACGGCTGGTAGCTACGCCCTGCGCCTGAACGACATCACAAAGTTGGTCGGTGCGCTTCGTGGTGTTCTGAGCGATCTTGTCGTGAGCCCGGGCAATGCCGCTACGCTTCGGGAGCGTTGCGAGGCTGCGCTGCAAAAGGCAAACCTCAAGCCTAGTGGAATCAAGAACACCTTCTTGGTATCGTTCGCAATGGCGGCCAAGGCCATTTAATCGTCTCGAGGGGAATAGCAGCTAAGGGTCAAAGCAGCTAATTAGCATCCCCGCCAGACGGTCGCGTTCGGTAATCCCCTCGGGCGACAGCGGCCGGTGCGAAGAGAACGGCAAGGCGATGGACGCCCGGGAGTATATCTGGCGTCCGTCTGATCTGGCTCAATCCAGTCACGCCAATGCATAGGATGGAGATCGGAAGAGCACACGTCTNCTGATCTGGCTCAATCCAGTCACGCCAATGCATAGGATGGACATCTACATGCAATCCGGTAATGGCGTGTTTCCACCCTTCGATCGTCCTTTCGCAGGGGAATACGAGCGAGTGCATGCCTTCCTCGTCCAGAACGGCTAGTTCCAGGCTCCGGAGGAACGGTGCTCAGGATCGACTGCCACATCGAACCATTATGCGCCCATGCTTGTGCGCCGGATTTGATTCCAGTCAGCTTTCGTGCAGCAAAACTATGCGGCCTGCTTCTGCTCCACATAGGCACGCGCCAGCGCCATGCACTGCAGGGCCATACCCTGAGACAGGCAGGATTGACGCAGGCAGCTGTCGCCAAAGCTCTCGATCGTCACCAACCTTTTATCGCGAACATCGAAAATGGCGATCGCCGTTTGGACCTCGTTGAGTTTCTCGACCTGGCCAAGGTAGTAGGCTTCGATCCATATGAAGTCATCGCCAAGCCGAGGCCGTCGACCCGCTGACGGATTAGGAGCTGCTCGGCTCCGGACCTGTTCAATGGACGGCGCAGTTGGCTTCCGCGCGAAAGAAGCCCTTGGTGAGAACCTACGGCCGACGCGGACTGATCCCGCTGACCTGCCGTCCTCGCGGACTGGCATGTCATTAAGGGAGCGGTACCGCGGCGGGGAGTATCGGCCTTTGCGGGCCTGCCGGGAGACTCCTGCCATATGCATATCGGCCTGCAGGGCTTCTCTAATCGCCTGGCCGGCCAAGGCAGAGCATCGAATAGCTCTTCATCGCAGGAGAAGAGCTCTTTATCCTGGCAGAAGAGCTGCAGAAGACCGTGCAGACATCGTACAGGCTCTTCCAGGCAAATGCAGAGCTGCAAAGGTCCTTTGCCGTCCGGTCTGAGCCGTGGCATGGCAGAAGAGCAGCAGAAGACACCGCTACCAGTTATTCCAAGCGTGGAGAGGTCCGCAGGCCGGGATACTCAGCCTGGTGAAGTATCGAGTGACGTCAGCGTGATCGCGCACATCTCGTCATAGCATTTCGAGCGCCCCATGGTCCCCGCCGAGCGCCATAGGCAGCCCTGGAGATGCGCAGCGGAGCGCCGGACATTGTCTGGTTGGCCAAGCCAAATCGTCTGATCAGCCTGCGCAGAGTATCTTCGGTCAAACGGTGTTCTTTGAAGACCTCAAGAGCCTGTGATGGCCTTCGGGCGGGGGATGTACAGCGGCCGAAGCCGTCTACCTGTTTCTGGCGCTGTTTTGGCAGGGAGCGCATTGGTCATTCGGCCCATCGCGCCTTTGTCGCGGCTGCAATACTAGCCTTCCCCTCTGCTGTTTTCGGCCCCGTCGAGAGTCCGCCATGGAGCCGGCATTTGGCTTTGCCTGGCTCGACGCGCATCTGGCATGGATTGCCCGTTCTGGCTTTCGCTCCGCATAGAGGTCGTGCCTTCCTCGGCTTTGGTGACCCATCACCGAAGAGCCCGAGGGCAGCGCGGCGCTGACACATGGCGCCGGCGGCGCATGCATTGTTTTCGCAGGTCGTCTGGAAAATCGGGCGATCCTCGGTCGCAGGGCAAGTCATCCAGCCGTATCGGATCCAGTCGTTTAGATGCTTAGGCTCGATCTGCCGGCCGCAAGCCAGTGTTTCGGCACTTGACCTTCGCGCCTCTTGTTCGGCATGGCGCTCAGCTTCGCGTGATGCGGCCAGCAAGGCGGCGATGGAACGTCTGATCGCGCGCATCTTCACCTTCCACCAGCGTTTGGAATGTTAGCTTTTCTGAGCCAGTCTGCCAAACCCCATGACGCGAGTTTCATTCGTCCCGGCCTTTTCCAGGAAGCAGCGGCACCCGTTTCGCCCGACATCAGGGAACGATGTCTTCCGCCATGTGTTGGAAACCTATGGACACTATGGAACCCCACGGCCACGGGATGGCGGCCGATATTTTGACGTCGGAAGTTGCCAATGCCAGGCTGCGCATTAATCGGAG
>NZ_AYWQ01000044.1:0-4577 GCF_000502415.1 Mesorhizobium sp. LNHC229A00 | reverse complement strand
CCGCCTAACGTGTCGCGGGAGCCAGCCATGAGGCAGGGCTGCATGAGGACAACGGAGCTGCCCTCCTGCCGGCCCGACTAACATCGCCGCTCCGAACTCCAGCACATATCGGCGGCGACTGTGACGGCATTACTACAGCATTTCAATGCTATATCGATTATGGTCGAACCAACGGGGTGGGATGATTCATGATCAAAATCTTCTATGCTTCAGTCGTTCTGGCTGCTCTGGCTGCACCGGCGAATGCTCAGGACGGCAACTGGACAGGATATTATGCGGGCGCAGAGCTGGGGGCCGGTTTCTCGCGCCCCGGCTTTGATGGGGCTCCATCAACAAGCAATTCGGATTTTAACGACACAGCATTTATAGGTGGCGTATACGCTGGCCACGATTGGCAGGCTGGCCAGTTTGTTTACGGCGGCGTGGCAAATTTCGATTTCCTTGGTTTTCACGATCAAAACTCGTCACAGATCGTCACCGACCCGATTTTCGGAGGAAAGACCCACTCGTACAATTACGATGTGACTTGGGTAGCATCTGCACGCGCACGAGCAGGTTTCTTAGCGTCGGATCAGTTTTTGCTGTACGGCACCGGCGGCATTGCCGTCGCCCGCATAGCAGCTTCCTCGTCAACAACCGGGATTTTCGGTGGGACCGATCACGTCAACACAACTAAAGTCGGCGGTGCATTTGGTGCAGGTGTCGAATACGCGTTCGCTCCTCAATGGTCTCTGAAGACAGAGTACGTCCACTATTTGTTCAGTGACGTCCATGTCGGTGGCAATGGCGCCGACCAGGTGACGTTCAAGCCGTCTTTTGGCACCTTGAATTTCGGAATTTCGTACCACTTCTAGCGGGCTAAGTTGGTTTGCGACCGAACGACTTGGCTGCATCGCGCACAAAGTTGCGTGACAATCCCGGCCCCTCAAAAACCGGAAGGGTCGGAATCGCCCGCACGCGCTTTTTGAACTCCTCCAGGGTCAACGCAAAGATCAACTGATCGAGGCGTTCGCCCGTTTTTGCGTCCAGTCGGTGAGACAATAGTTCGCCTTCCTGGCGCAGCATTCCAAGTCGGCAGGCCATCACTGCTGCTTGATTCCGAGCTAGCGGCTCGAACGTCAGCTTTTCCAATTTGCGTTCGACAAACATATGCCAGATCGCGAGGCGAGTTGCTTCGAATGAAATCTGGAGCCTTCGTTGTGCGTTGTCCCCGATGATGAGATGCAGCGACCCGTTGCGATGACGGGGATCGATCTCGGTCATGATCAAGCCAATCGGCTCGTCGTCGAGCAGCCGGATTGCCTGCAAGTTGCGCCATACGTTGTCAAAGGTGCCGACATAGGAGCGAAACCAATCGAGCCCCATTGCCGCACCGGGCATGTTCAACCCGGCGGCAACAGCAGGATCGGCAAGCCAGCGAGTGAAGCGCTCGTCCACTTCAACTTGTCGCAAGGTCCGGATCCGACAATTTTCGCCGGACCGATCAACCAATATCGGCCGTGGAGCCGCTGCGATTGGTGCCAAGCCTACGCGCTGGCCGGACCGAGGCATCTTGGGCATTGGGGGTCTCACTTCGATTTTTTACCCACCAATGTCCCCAGAAAACAAACTCAAAGCTAGAGCCAACACACGCCTAATTGTGCCATTGAGCGCGTATTGCTCAAACATAGGAGGGGAGCGAACTCGACGGGCGAGCCCGTCACGTCATACGGAGATGTGGCGTCGATAGCTGGCCTTGCGGACGGATTTGAAGGTCTTCTTCGGAGGAAGACTTATTCGCATAGGTTATGCGACATGGGCATTACCTCTCCGCTGGACCATACCAGCCGGTTGAATGCAAGCGGTGGACTGGTAACAACCTCAATCACCTTGAGGAGAAGCGTATCACAGGGAGTTCAGGTCTTGCAGCTCTCCCGGCAGCCCTAAATACATGGCGAGCCTTGAGGGTGGACGCAAGTTCAAGTCGACTAAAAGCGCTATCTGGGTTTGCTCGGCATTACACCCGACCAGCACAGAACCGAATGGGGTCTTGCGAAGGACTATCCTAGGTCGAACCGGGCAGCCCTAGCTAGGTCCTCTGGGCTCCGGCTGTTGAAACACTGTTTTGTTCACGAAACGTGTCAGAATCAGACGGGGCACGAACCAGATTCAAAACGGGTATCTCCGGGACTTTTTCATCAACCTGCTAGGCGACTGCTGTGCTGGTAGGGCAGCGAGCTTCGGGACGCCCGCACGCCGACTCTACATATGCAACTCTACCTTCGATTGCTGAGCGAGGGTGGCTATGTAGTCAGCATTGTTCTTCAGAATGTCGCGCGTGACGTTGACGATGACTTTCGAGGAGTCGCCCCCAGATAACTTTTCGAAAGCTTGAAGCGCGACCTTGTTCGCCGAAAAGGCTTCCGGCAAGCGGCCGTCCTTCACCAGGCTTGGCACGAAGGCCGCAATTCTCACAGCCTCCTCGTTCTTATCTTTAAGGGTATTGGCAATATCGCTGCGTTTCAGAGGGAGAAAATCTTTTGTCTTTTTGGGATTTTCATCCATTTTGTCGGCAACCTCCTTGAGCGCATCGATCAAGTCGGGCTCCAGCCCATATGGGCTGAATTGTATGGTTCCATTCTTCTTCACGTACAAGAACCTGTTAGCAATCAACCAAGAACTAAGGGCCTTCATGGTCAGGGGCGAGAAATTGTGGTCTGTGCTGCGAAGCCACCGAGTTGCCGCCCCACATGACGACATTATGTCGAAGGCATCTTCGATACTAGCCGGCGATCTGCTGACGCAACTTATCGTGACGATCGACGTCACAGTGTCCTCGGTNTGACGTGGGAGAAATCTACTTCGACCTGTTGCTTTTCGAAAGCTGCCACCAGGAACAGGGGGAACGAGCTGATCGAGTTGTCGTTCCACTTCACAAAAGCTGCGAAGGGCTGGCTCGCGACATCCCCTGACCGCACTTCCGAAGTTTTGAGCGCCTCCGAAAGCTCCGTGAAGACAGGGTCTGTACGGAAATCTCGATTGATGCCGCCCTGCTTGGCCTCGGACGCCGGTCTGACAGAATATTGAATCGTAATGCGGTCCTCAGCGAGGGCGGGGGACCAGGATGTGATAAGGGTGAGGGCTCCAATCCCACTTAGCAGGCCTAGGAGTCTTGCTCGATGCGCAACCATTCGGTCCTCAGTCATTTTGTAGCTTTCAAGCCGACCAGCATCATGACGTATCCGGATAGCGTTGTCGCCGTCTCGAGAAACATGCTCGATATCAACGCCACGGATTTCCTTGCTTCTTCCCCGATCGCTTCCACCGCAACGTCGAACATCAGAGCGTTGGCGACACAGGCAAACACGCCAGTCAGCGGAATGAGGAAAAGGAATAGCCCCCACCGAATGAAGTTAACACTCTTGTAGTTTGCGGCCGTAATCGCCGTGGCGACAGGAAGCAGCAGGTTTTTGATCGAGCCAGCATAGCGGGACTGGTCAGACGCGACCGCGAGGAGGAATTCGACGGTATGGGCGCCGATTTTGCCGTTGGTGCTGTCCCAGATTTGCCACCCGGAAGACACCGTCACGGCGAAGATCGGAACGCAATAAGCGCCGAGCAACAGGATCAGCAATACATTGAGTTGCAAATCCTGCCCTGGCGACGGCGCATTCTGCACAGCGGGAGGCTTAGCCGGAGCAGGGTTGCCGGTACCGGCTGCGGGGGCAGGGGATGACATTTAAATCCTCCGACTTTGCTCGACGATAAGTCGACACGCTCGACCAGCTCGTGTCCCACTATAGGTGGAGTAACTCGATCTAAATCATGTGTGGAAGCAAGACCCCGTTACAACCCCATTACGATTTTGCTGAGTTGTCAATTGGCATGTTAGAAACATCTTGTGCACGACCCTCACGGCGGCTGCGCGGGATGGTGCGATTGCCTGTGTTTTCATTGTTTTAGATAACGGCCAAGTGGGTTCGTATTAACGGTCGCTATGTTAAGCGCATCGGGCGCAAAGGCCCTCGCCACCGACGTTAACCCTGCAGACCAACATTCGCGTAAGTCACCGCCAACTTACTAAATTGCGTCAGCTGGACCTCCTTGTCTATGCGTTGTAGTATCAGGAGGGTTGGGGGCTAATGAACGGTCTCTCGAAAAAATTTCTCATAGCTGCCTTGCTGATAATGACGCAAGGCACCGGCCTGCATCAGATCACTGCGGCCGGCATGGGCGTGCACCCGATAGAAATACGGCCGATTGAGCCGATCCGCCCATTCGATTCAATCGGGAAGGACGGAGTAGACCCCAGGTTCAGAGACCCCGGGGACGAGACTAAAGATTTCGGCAGGTCAAATGGAACATCCGACGCCATCGGGAAGGCCGAGGCTCGCCGCGAGGCACTTGAACTCGTCAGGGATCAGCTGGGAAAACTATCCAACCCTCTGCCAGGAAGCGATTTCAAACCTGTGCGGGAGGGCGACACCATCTGGTTTGAATCCCCCAGATACAAAGGACTCAGGTTTTCTTATGAGGCCCTGTTCGGCGGCGAAATGTGGCTGGCCAACGCCATCCGCGGCCCTCCAGTTGTCATCAAT
>NZ_AYWQ01000043.1:0-4736 GCF_000502415.1 Mesorhizobium sp. LNHC229A00 | reverse complement strand
CGGCGCGCGCGGCGCTGGAGTGGGCGCGCCATGCCGCTCGCAAGGCGGGCATTCCCGGCCTCATCGCGGAGGTCGACAGCGCGTGGCTGGCCTTGGAGACACCCGCGGCGCGGCTGATCGCGCAGGGCAGGGAGCAGCCGCTGCTGCTCGAAGAGGTGGAGGCATTGCAGGGGTCGCCGGCGCTGGTCGTCGATGCCTTCCGCTACGCCGTGCGGGTCGGGCGGACCACGATTTCGCTGGCGAGCCGGCCTGTGCTGTTCGCCTTGGCGCGGACGCTCGCCGAAGCCTGGCCCGGCGACGTGTCGCGAGGGGAACTCGTGGCACGGGCCTTCGGCGGCAAGCATGCCGATGAATCGCATCGCGCGCGCCTGCGCGTCGAGATCGGGCGGCTGCGTGCCGAGCTTCGCGCGTTGGCCGGCATCAGCGCCACCAGGCATGGCTTCACGCTGGCGCCACGCCAGGCCCATGCGGTGATGGTGCTGGCGCGGCCGATCGAGGAACGGCACGCGGCCGTGCTTGCCTTGCTGGCCGACGGCGAGGCCTGGTCGAGCTCGGCCCTGGCGCTGGCACTTGGAACCGGCCAGCGCAGCGTGCAGCGGGCGCTTGAGCCGCTTGCCGAGGCCGGCAAGGTACAGTCCTTCGGCCATGGCCGGGCGCGCCGCTGGATGACGCCGCCGGTGGCGGGTTTCACGACCACCTTGTTACTCCCCGCGCCGCTTCCCAATGGCTAGATAGTGACGACGACCATCATCGAGGGACAAGGACATGAAACATTCGGCGGCCGAAATCTTGAGGGAATACGGGCCCTTTCCCGGTGCCAATACGGTGGCCGGGGTAAGCTTTGACGGCAAGAATGTCTGGTTCGCCTCGGGCGACAGGCTGAACGCTTTCGATCCCGAGAGCGGGCAGGCCTTGCGCTCGATCGATGTCGCGGCACATGCCGGCACCGCCTATGACGGCCGGCATTTCTTCCAGCTTGCCAAGGACCGCATCCAGAAGATCGATCCCGACACGGGCGAGGTGCTTTCCACCATTCCAGCCCCCGGCAATGGCGGCGATTCCGGGCTGACCTGGGCCGAAGGCACGCTATGGGTCGGCCAGCACCGGGAGCGCAAGATCCACCAGATCGACCCGGAGACCGGCGCGATCCTGCGCACCATCGAATCCAACCGGTTCGTCACTGGGGTGACCTGGGTCGACGGCGAATTGTGGCACGCCACCTGGGAGGGCGACGAAAGCGATCTTCGGCGCGTTGATCCTCGGACGGGCAAGGTTCTGGAGAAGCTCGACATGCCTGCCGGCATGGGCGTCTCGGGGCTCGAATCCGATGGCGCCGACCGACTGTTCTGCGGCAGCGGAAACGCCGGCGTGGTGAGGGCGGTGCGCCGGCCGAAATGAGGGTCCGCGAATTTTCCCAAATCGACTGGCGGTTGTGGGACGCCAAACCTAGATAGGCTGGACCATCCCCCACAAAGGATTCTCCCATGCCCGAACAGATTACGTTGAACGACGGCACCGCCATTCCCCAGCTTGGCCTTGGCGTCTGGCAGGTCGATCACGACATCACGGCGCGGGTGGTGGGCTGGGCGATCCAGGCTGGTTACCGTCTGATTGACACCGCCGAGGGTTACCGGAACGAGGAAGGGGTCGGTGAGGCGATCCGCGCCGCCGGCGTGCCGGCGGCAGAGCTGTTCATCACCTCGAAGCTGCGCAACGGCGCCCACCAGCGCGATGCGGCGCTTCGGGCCTTCGACGACACGATGAAGAAGCTCGGCGTCGAGCAACTCGCCCTGTTCCTGATCCATTGGCCGGTGCCCAGCCAGGACAAATATGTCGAGGCCTGGAAGACGCTCGTCGAGCTGAAGCAGGCCGGCCGCGTCAAGTCGATCGGCGTTTCGAATTTCAATAGGGATCATCTGGAGCGCATCATCGGCGAGACCGGCGTGACGCCCGTCGTCAACCAGATCGAGCTGCACCCGCGCTTCCAGCAGCGCGATCTCAGGGAATGTCACGCCCGGCACGACATCCAAACGGAAAGCTGGAGTCCGCTGGGCAGCGGCCGGTTGCTGAGCGACCCGACCATATCAAGCATTGCCCGCAAACACGGCAAGTCCACCGCGCAGACAATGATCCGCTGGCATCTCCAGCAAGGGCTGATCGTCATCCCGAAGTCGGTGCGCCAGGACCGCATCGCGGCCAATTTCGATGTCTTCGATTTCGAACTGGACGCGCAAGACCTGGAGACGATCGCCGGCATGGATTCGGCTGACGGCCGTAACGGTCCGAATCCGGTGACGGCGGCGTTTCTGTTCTGAGAGGACGAAGCGGTCGGCGCGCTAAATCCCCGAGCCGTCCAGCTGTTGCGCGTCGTCGCCTTCCCACGGCGCCGGCATCGAGGCGCCCCGGCTGAGATTGGCCGAGGGCATCGGCATCCAGCATTTCAGCTCCGGCTCGGCATATTCGACGACGCGGCCGGGCGAGGAATCGGAGGCGCGCCAGCCCTCGTCGCCGAACTGATCGGCGCGTGACCAGTAGGCGAGGTCGACTTCCGCCGGCCCCTGCTCGGACGGGCGCACCGTAACGAGGATCCGGCTGCCGTCTTTTGGTGCGCTCGACATGTGGCGCCAGCGGTCGGGCTCGTCCATCCTAATTTCCTCCTGCCTTGCTGTGGGATGAAGTGTCGCCTCGTCGTCGGAGACGGTCAACCCAAACTTTTGCGCAACCCATCCTGTTTCGATGGGCTGCTCGTTCCGCCTGGCGCGGGGAGTGGATGATTTGTCGGATTGCACCAGCCGCGCCCGTCCTTGATCTGGCGTCCTTGATCTGGCGACGGTCGCCGGGACAAGGAGAGGCATTCATGAGTGACGGAGTCGAGCCGATGCCGGATGACGTGGAAACAAAACTGTACTTCAGCCGCAACCCCAATCCGCGCCTGGGGGTGGCGGTGGCGCGTCATCTCGGGGCGAGGCTGACCTTCGAATTCGCGTCGCCGCTCGCTCCGGGGCAAGCGGAGCGATTCCGGCCCCTCAATCCCAACCTTTCCCTGCCCATACTGGTCTGGCCCGGCGGAAGCTTGTGGGAGACCGACGCCATAGCCTGCCGGTTGTCGCGAGACATGGGTTCCGATTTCTGGCGCACGAACGACGATGAGCCCGAGATGATCCGCTGGCTGAGTTGGGGCAAGGAGAATTTCATGCGGGCCTGCGACATGGTGCATTTCGAGCGCGGCACCAAGCAGCGCTATCACATCGGGCCGATCGATCACCAAGTGGTCAAGGAGGGGCTGAAACTGTTCCACACGACGGCGGCGATCCTGGAGACCGCGCTTGCGGGCCGGCAATGGCTGGTGGGGGACGAAGTCTCTTATGCCGACTTCCGCATGGCGACCTTCCTGCCTTTCAACGATGTCGCGGGCCTGCCGCTCGGCGACTATCGACTGGTCGATCGCTGGTATCGGCGGCTTGAAGCGATCGACGCCTGGCGTGATCCCTTCGAGGGTCTGGACGCGCCGCGATTGCCGCCAGTCCCAGGACGGGTCGAGCCGCATGAGGCGGCGCCGAGGCTGTAGTCGAAACGGGTGGCGACCGGCGTATACGTTTGGAGAGAAACTTGAAAACGCCGGCCGCCATTTGGGGCGTTGGGGTGCATCGCTTTGGGGGGCGATGCAAAGACCAGGCTAAGCGGATGGCCGGCCGCCGCAAGCGGAACGCCGGCCCATGGTGAACAGGTGGTTACTATCCACAGGTCGGGGCTGTAACGGCAGGCGGCCCGCCGGATTGCGGCCGTCCATCGCGGCCAGGTCGTCATTGTCTCGGCTGTGCGCAACGCGAATCGCCGGCCATGCCACGCTCGACGGGCCGCGATCGGATTGCTAAGCCCGTCTGCGAAGGAGCTGATGAGTCTGGCATGACCGTTGCGATCGAGATGGGACACACGACAGCGGGTGCGCCGGCGAAACTCGATCTCGAGGAGTTGCTGGCGACCCGCCTCCTGGTGCAGGGCAATTCGGGCTCCGGCAAGTCGCACCTCTTGCGGCGTCTCCTGGAACAGAGCGCGCCGTGGGTGCAGCAGACCATCATTGATCCGGAAGGCGACTTCGTGTCTCTGGGCGAACGCTACGGCCATCTGGCGATCGATGCCGAGGAGCATACCGAGCGCGGCCTGCAGGCGGCCGGCGAGCGGGCGCGCATCCACCGTGTCTCGACCGTGCTCAACCTCGAAGGCCTCGATGCCGAGAACCAGATGCGGCGCGCCGCCGCTTTTCTCGGCGGGCTGTTCGAGGTCGCGCGCGACCACTGGTACCCGATGCTGGTGGTGGTCGACGAAGCTCAGCTTTTCGCGCCGGCGGTGGCCGGCGAGGTGTCGGACGAGGCGCGCAAGCTTTCGCTCGGCGCCATGACCAACCTGATGTGCCGGGGCCGCAAGCGCGGGCTTGCCGGCATCATCGCCACGCAGCGGTTGGCCAAGCTCGCCAAGAACGTGGCGGCGGAAGCCTCCAATTTCCTGATGGGCCGCACCTTCCTCGATATCGACATGGCGCGCGCGGCCGATCTCCTGGGCATGGAGCGGCGGCAGGCGGAGGCGTTCCGCGATCTGGAGCGTGGCCAATTCATGGCATTGGGGCCGGCACTGTCGCGCCGGCCGCTCGCCCTGCGCATCGGCCCCACCGACACCAGCCCGCGCAACGGCACGCCCAGGCTGATGCCGCTGCCCGAGGCGGCGCTCGAGGATGCCCG
>NZ_AYWQ01000042.1:0-8151 GCF_000502415.1 Mesorhizobium sp. LNHC229A00 | reverse complement strand
TCTCTTCATCAGTCCGTCCTTCGATCAAGGGCCGGACTCTAATCTCAGATGGAGGAAATTCTTAGGGGCAGGTCAATTCCGCGAAACGACCTTTGCCATCGCCACATGCGAGCCGAACGACCTGATGGCGACCATTCACGACCGCATGCGGTGATCCTGGAGCCGGCCGACTACATGCGCGGGCTGGTCGAGAGCAGGATCCGCGCGACCTGATGAAGCCCTTTCCGCCCTATGATGGTCTATGGCGGCGGCGTCGATCCTCTGAAGCTGAAATTCGACTCCAACCGCGATGCAAGCCATCGATCAAGATAACGCTGCTTGAGGTCCATCCCGAGTACCTTCCCAACGCGCCGCGGCATGAGCCTGCGTTGTCTGCCAAACCAGGTGCAGTCCAGTCTTCGTCATCCCCGAAACGGCTCGGTGTACCAGGTGATCTTGCCGACGACCTTCATCGGCTTGTGAACCATCAGGCGGCTGAGGCCGGGAACATTAGCTCCTCGTCCGAGTTCGGCATCTAACTCAATCCGGTCACCAATTTTGGCACATGTCCCTTCCCCGAACGTTTTAATCCGTAAGCTCCAGAACATCTCTGACCTCACCCAGTCGGATATCGCCGTTTTAGAGAGCATCCAATTCCAGAAACGGGACTATCAGCCCAATCAGGACATTGTGAGCGAGGGAGAGCGACCAACTTATTCATTTGTGATCCTGAAGGGTCTGGTTGGATCCACGAAACTGACTGGCGAGGGTAAACGGCAGATCACGTCGTTCTTTGTTCCGGGAGACATTCCTGATCTCCATGGAATGCACCTCTCTGTCTTGGATTGCACCTTCTCGCCGCTCACGCGCGTCAGCGTGGGCCTCATGCGGCACGATGCCTTGCGCGCCATATGCGGCCAACATCCTTCCATAGCGACGCTGTTTTGGCGCTCGTCGGTGATCGACGCAGCCATATATCGAGAGTGGGTCACCAACGTTGGAAGGCGCAACGCGTATGCCCGCATGGCGCACATTCTGTGCGAACTCATTGTCCGCCTTCGTTCCATGGGGCTCATCAAGGACCATGTGGCGGAGCTTCCGATCACGCAGGCGGAACTTGCCGACGCGTTGGGCTTATCAACCGTGCACGTGAACCGAACGCTCCAGGAACTTCGAGGCGACGGGTTGATTGTCACCGAGGGCTCCCGATTCCACGCTGTTGACTGGCCCGGGCTGGTTCTAGCAGGAGATTTTGACACGACCTACCTGCACCAAAGGAACGCGAGAACGCTGTGAGAGGCGGCTGGATGGCGCGATATTTCTTTGACACCGGCGACAGCGATGACGTCATCAAAGATGAGGTTGGCATCGAATGCGATGGGCTTGAGGAGGCACGTCGTGAGGCCATGGAAGGCCTTATCGACTTAGCAAGAGAATACCTGATGGACCTCGATGGCCAGGAACTATTCATTCAGGTCCGGGACGAGAAGGGCAACCAAGTGGCGAGGCTGAGCCTTTCTCTTCGAATGCAGATGCGGACCGATGAGCTGAACGATCCGAGTCTTCCGGCGTGATTGATCCGAGTCTTCCGGCGTGATTTATGTATTCACAGGGTGCCAAGGCGCCGTAGCGAGCCCGCCAGCGCGCTTGGGGGGCTCTCAAAACCACGTCCGGATCCCTTCATCCCTAGGGGAGATGCATCCGTTGCGGGAGAGAGTCCAGACAGCATTAGTGGATGCTGACACGTCACATTCGCCGGTGTCATATCATCACAATGACGGACGACGTACCTCTTCAAGTCTGATGATATTTTGAGAAACTGGTGGCGAGCGAAGTTTGAAGGATCAAGTTAGTGGATCGCTACGGTTCTGTTCGGGCGGCTGGGATTGCGGAGCATCAGAGATGCTAATGCCTGGTGCTCAGCGTTAGCAACGCTGAAAACCGAACGAGCCGAGCAGCACGCCAAGACTGCCAGCCTCAGACGGCTGCGGGCCTACTCGGAATGGCTCGTTCGCGACGATCTAGCCTTGATGCGCGATGAGGTCGAATGCTCGGCGCTTCTGTAGAGCTTATCCCCCTAGGCACGCCAATCCCCTTTGCTGATGGGACTGGGTGCGCTGGGTGTCACCGGCATGGCGGCGGCGGCGGCGGCGTCGGCGTCGCTGGTCACCGCCTAAGGACGGACATCTGGCGGGTGCTGCGAGGTGGTTGAACGCCGAAACCAGCCCTACACCACTCCTGAGCTATGCTGGCAGGTGGCTGGAACATATTGGGTAGGCCAGGGTTCGGGAACTGGCCGCACGCTTCCCCTGCGGTCTTCCCAANTGGCAGGTGGCTGGAACATATTGGGTAGGCCAGGGTTCGGGAACTGGCCGCACGCTTCCCCTGCGGTCTTCCCAAGTGACCCTGCCCGCTGCCGAGAGGTGGCGGGCTTTTTCGCGATGCGCCCTGGAACAGGCCGATCGAATGCAAGTTCGGGCGAACGCAGCGCACTCCGACGTCCCTTCGCGCTGCTGGCCAAGGGCAAACTTGGTCGGCCCGCGCTTTTCTGCCGAGGGGCGCGGGCTTCCAGTTCGCGGCTGGGAGCGCGGTGAACTTGTTGCTCAAACCGAGCGCGGTAACTGGCGAGCCTGCTCATAGATCGAGCTTGCCAGCGCGTCTAGGCGCTTGAGGCCCTCACTCGGCTGATCTGAAACAACCATGTCCTGGTCTCTTGCGGCTTTGACAAAAGCTGCAAACGCGACGGATTGCCGGCAAGTTCCTGCCTGAGCCTCCTCCAGCAATCGGAGTGCCTTTCGGTATGAATGCAAGTGCTTGTTCTTCCATCCCGCATCCATTGCCGCTCTGGCTTCGGCCACCGACGAGATGAAGCTCGTCGTTTTTGAGGTTCATAAATGCAATCCGCACAGGCAGGAAAGCGCTCAAGGTCAGACCCTCCTCGACGGTGATAGGCCCTGCAACTTTTCAGGCCGCCATTGGTTGCAGTAGCCGCTCCTTTTTTGTTTGCTGACCGGCTCTCGCTCGCCTCGTGATGGTGATTTGCCGCGCGAACCCTATTGTCGTGCCGCGTGCCAAACTCTTATATTAGCCAGAGCTTGGAGGGGACCCCGTGTCGGACCGCGCCCGAGAACTGTTCGACAGTTACGTGGCTAACTGCCTCAACCATCCTGACCTTAAAGGCCTTGGGATCGGGTCCCATGTGTTCAACCTTACCGTTGCTGCAATTGACGCGCATATCCCAACGGCTGAGATGATCGCTGCAGTTGGCCCGCTTGCCCGGGCACTGTCTTTAAGGACGTTCCAGGTATGCCCACCGGACCTAAAGGCCCCAAGCGACCCGCTGACGTAATCGGCAACGTTGTCCACCTATTGCGACGGGCGAGGACGACGATAACGATCATTGAAACTACGGCCGGCAAGTATCTGGACCATCTTTTGGAATGCCCCTATTGCCGCATTATCCGACTGCAAATTCCCAAAGACGCTCAACCTAGCACGCCGATCAATTGCGTCGGTTGTGGCGAGTATCTTGGCACATGGGATGAACTACAGGCCGACTTCGAACGTCAAGGCGGAACGCACGGGGCGTTTCGTCTCGAAAAGGGGCGCATCCAGAAGCTCGATTGAGGCTCGCGGCGGCAAATATAGGCCCCTCCGAGTCGGAGGTCGTGCCCGGTGCGGCTGTTGCCGTTCAGAAACTGGGCCTTTTGAGAGCAGTTGCAGATTCGCCGTCGGCGCTTGTAATCGACGCCAGCGAGGTTAATCCCGCTTCCACCTAGAAGCGGCAGCCTGCGTTCGGCGCGCCGTTTATGCTGCCCTTAGAAAAGTGGATCCCGGTGGGGGTCTCGATATTGGATGCTGCGCCGCGCACGGCGCGTTCTGGAAGGATGTGAAGGGAGGCTACCATGTGCCGCAAGGCGGCAAAGCGGCAACAGCGGTCATGGCAACGGCGGCTATCGAAGATTGCCTGGCAGGGAGCCAGTCCCAGTCTGGTTCCTGCTCTATTGGCAAAGCGACCGCACTTTTAATGGTGAGCTTTTAAACGCGCAAGGCGGCACTGGGCGCAAAGGCGATCAGTGTGACCCATCGACATGCCAACGCCAGGCGATCGCCGCAGGCAGTTCCGGGCAGGTTTCAAAATTCCCGACTGCCTCGCAACGCCATACTTCAACGACCGGAACACCGGCGTGCTCAAAGTTGCCTTGCGCAGCAGCGGGCCATGCCGACTTGGGCGGAAATAGCATGGCTGCGTTCCTAAACAATCCTACCGCTACCCTGACAGATATTCTCGATCCTGATGATGCCGAACAGGCTATTCAGGTGCTGATGCTACAGTCGTCTCTAACCACGGATCGCGTAATCTCGACACCCTGCCGGCGACCATCGACGCCCCGCGCGCCATCGCCGTTGCGCAGCGCGATATTATCGGCCAGCATCTTTTCAGAGCGTTCGAGTGAGAGCTCCCCGGGGGACGCCACCCGCTGCAAATGGGGGCGGCGGGCTATGAGGAACGGGCAGGTACGGCTGTTCTGCTCGTCTGTTCGAACGACCTCACTCCGGCAGCCACAACGTTAGGTTGGTTTAGGGCTGGCGTCGCCGCCAGCTAGGCTCGGCGGTTCTGCCCGGCGTGCCTCTTAGTCGCCGAGCCGCTCCCTCGGCGCGATATCCTCAAGGTGCTGATACCAGCCGGCCAACGTTCAGTTGGTGGAGATCCGACGGGAGAAGCGGATCGTCTGGCTAGACAAGTAGAATGCATAGGATCATGTCAACGTGTTGTTCACCAATCCTATAAAGGTCTTCGGTGAGAATAAATATACGATCTTGCTAATGTCTATTTCGCATGATCACGTCTGCCGAGCGTTGATGTCGTTGTAGCCGGGACCCTGGTCGTGGCCGGCGTTGACATGCAATAAGCGGTAGGACAGGAGCTACCGATCTGGTGGCTCAAGAAGCACGATCTGATTTCGGGAGGCCCCGACCTCACGGCCGAGGAGATTAAGGCGAAGCTTCAGGAGGAGACCGTCACCACAATCCCCGCGTTCAACTGATTCCTCCTCGTAGCGGGCGCTCCTTCCGTCTCGATCCGATGGAGAAGGTCGTTTGGCGGGACGAATAAAGGAAGGCTATGCCTTCCGCTTAGCTGGCGCCTTCTTCACTGGCGTTGCCGCCACCTTCCGGCCGAGCCCGCTGGACTTCGCCAGCGCCGAGCGTGTCGCTGCATAGCTCGGCGCCACCATGGGATAGTTCGCCTTCAGATCCCACTTCTCGCGGTACGCATCGGGGCTCAAGCCGTAGTGCACGTTGAGATGGCGCTTCAGCGATTTGAACTTTTTCCCGTCCTCGAGGCAGATGATGTAGTCGGGGAATACCGACCGCTTCGGATTGACTGCGGGCTCCTGGGTCGGCTTCTCCGGCTCGCCGGGCTGTCCAACCCTCACCAGCGACGAATTCACGCTGGCAATCAGGTCGGGAAGAGACGCAACCGGCACCGGGTTGTTGCTGACATAAGCCGACACGATGTCGGCGGTGAGTTCGATCAGTTCGACGTGGTTGGTCCTTGTCTCTTCCGACATGCAGTATCTCCGATTGCTGCAACAATAGCTGAACTCATAATGGCTTTGCTGAGAAAGGCCAGTGGGCTCGCCTTCTGAGCACCATCACGCACACGATTCAATGATGCGGTAGACTTGCATTCTGGAGCAGCCGACCAGCTTGGCAATTCCAGAAGGACCGACGCCATCAGCGTGCAACGCCATAACGTGGTTACGATCAAGGCGTTGCTTTCCATCTTTGTAGACGCCGTCACGTTTGGCTTGCTCAATGCCGTCCCGTTGTCGCTCCTTGATGAAACGTCGCTCCATTTGAGCAACCATTCCCAACACGGTCAGCACGATGTGGCCCATCTCGCCCCGGGTGGAAACGTGCGGTTCGAGCACAGTGACAAAAGCGCCTTTTTGCTCGCATTCGTAGATCAGGTTCAGCACGTCCTTGGTGTCGCGGCCGAGCCGGTCTAGGCGCGTCACCACCAGCTCGTCGCCGGGTCGGAGAAAGTCGATGATGGTCGCCAGTTCCGTGGACATGAAACGGGAGATTGACGAGTTGCGGCGAAGGGCGTCAGCCGCTGGAAGCAGACGGGACTCGGTGCGCTGGGTGTCACCGGCATGACGGCGGCGGCGTTGGTGTCGCTGGTCACCGCCTACTGGACGGGCATCTGCGGGTGCTGCGAGGCGGTTGAACGCTGAAACCAACCCTACACCGCTCCTGAGCTATGCTGGTAGGTGGCTGGAACATATTGGGTAGGCCAGGGTTCGGGAACTGGCCGCACGCTTCCCCTGCGGTCTTCCCAAGTGACCCTGCCCGCTGCCGAGAGGTGGCGTGCTTTTTCGCGATGCGCCCTGGAACAGGCCGATCGAATGCAAGTTCGGGCGAACGCAGCGCACTCCGACGTCCCTTCGCGCTGCTGGCCAAGGGCAAACTTGGTCGGCCCGCATCAAAGCAGCTCTCGCAGGCTGAAATCGAGCGCTTCCTGACGGCCGCAGAGGCTCTGCACAAGAGCATCATCAAGCCGTTCATCTCGCCCCATTGCGATCACTACGGCTCAACCCGGATTCTGCATGAGGCGCTGTTGAAGGCGGTGCGGGAGGCGACGGGTAAGGAAGTCGAGTTCATCCAGTGGAATACCACCGGGCCGGTGCTGCCGCCTTTTGGTGGATAGCAGAGAGACCCACCAAGAAGGTATTTGCGCTATCGCTAATATAACGCCATGGTGCTCTCCGCCGGGAGGAGCCTCCGGCATGGCCCGGCGGTCGACCCCCGCCACGAACCCCCGGCTGCCGGGCCGCCTCCGTCCTCCCCTACGGCTGGGTATCGTCCGGCGCTCGCGCTTACGCCTGTTGGTGGAACTAAATAGCCGGCAGGCCGTTTGCGGTGCCAGCAAGGGGTGCAGCGCATGACCAACGGAGCGGTTCTGGTCGTTGAAGACGAGCCGTTAATTTTGCTCGACCTCGAAACTGGACTTGAAGAAGCGGGCTTCCATGTGGTCGGGGTCGACAGGGCCACGAAAGCTCTTTCAACCTTCGATGCAGATCCTGGGTCTTTCAAGGCGCTGATCTCGGATATCCGGCTAGGTGACGACAAATCCGGTTGGGAAGTCGCACGGCATGTGCGACAAGCTAATGCGACTATGCCTGTCATCTACATCAGCGGAGACAGCGCCATCCAATGGGGCGCTGAGGGCGTTCCTGATAGCATCATGATCACGAAGCCCTTCGCGCTGCCCCAGATCATTACAGCCCTGTCGATGCTGCTAAACCAGCAACATCCGACACCGCCAAGCGGCCAAGGCGCTTAGGAGCACTTTCCACGCGACATTTGAGCTTCATCTCGCGTATGTGCGCTGGCGTCGTGAAAAGGTTCTTCCCGATAGTTGGGCACCCGCTGCCTAGGCGGATTTCGGGGCGGTAGCGGCCGAAAGGTGGCCGGCACCAGTTGGGTGGGTGGGCTTAGGATGGTGCCGGCCGAGCGAACGATTAGGTCCGCCGCGCAAGCAACATTACCGACTTCACAACATACGGTTATGGCGTGATCGCGGAAGGCTGCGACGTATTTGGTGGTAAATCGGAGAACTCTGAAGGTCACGGGCTGCATGCGTGAACAACAGCACCACAAACAGAATAACCACTGCAGATGCAAATCCGGTGACGGGAGCCATACAAACGAACGGTGCCGGCGTCGGGAAGTTCCGCGCCCTCATCATGGCGATTGTCGCATCGACAAAGGTCGGCCCGGTGACTGGGCTTGCCCGATTGAAGTTCTCCACACCCTTGACCGGAGCAACATGGGCCAGCCGCTCTGCGCGCCCAGGCACTCGCGACCCCCTTCGCTTTGCTGATCTCATTATCGGTCTTGCCCTCGTTTCATGGGCCGCGCCGATCAGCGCGCAAGCCTTGTCCGCCGAGGTGCGGAAGTCTAGAGGCGGGCACTACTGCATCACCGGCGGTGGGGCCAAGAGCAATTTCAGCTTGGAGAAGGCATTCTCGATTGATGGTGTGGATGGCTCCTGCTCCCGGCGTCGCATTGCGCCATAGTTGGGATGTTGTCGTCCTGACCTGCTACTGAACTGTCATCCAGCTGCGATTAGAGCCTCGACCGTTTGTTACGCCTTGTGGCGGG
>NZ_AYWQ01000041.1:0-13503 GCF_000502415.1 Mesorhizobium sp. LNHC229A00 | reverse complement strand
TGATCACTATGATAGGAACATCCGATTTTGTCGCCAGATTGCGGACGATCGCAAGTCCATCCTCCCGGCCTAGGTGAAGGTCAATAACCACGAGATCGACTGGCTCACGTGAAAGAACATAGTCAAACTGCTTGCTATCGTGGACTGCGGTTACCTTCAGGGCATGCATCGTGAGATACTCGGCGATGAGGCGCCGCATTGCGGCATCATCGTCAATGACAAGAACATGTTTCAACGGCACACCTNGTGAGATACTCGGCGATGAGGCGCCGCATTGCGGCATCATCGTCAATGACAAGAACATGTTTCAACGGCACACCTCGTTTTGGGGGTTGCGCCCCGATCAGGGTTGCATTACCTGAATCTGCAAGCAAAAGGCATGTATTAGTGATGACATTACTTGAAATTGAACAACTGGTTCTCAAAACGCTCAACGCTCTAGTTGCCGAAAACGTAGAGGTGTCGATGACAACCAGAATGCGGGATCTCGGCCTCGACAGCCTCGACTATAACGAGCTTGCTACGGCGATCGAGAGCCGACTTGGCTGGTTTGTCGACGATTACAAGCTCTGTCAATACGAGTCCGTAAGGCATGTCGCCGACGCCGTCGCCAGTCAGGAGTTGCGCACCGCGGAACCACCAGCAGTGCGGCAAGTGCTGGAGTAGTGCTGTAGGCACAGGTTACGGTGAGGGCAGCTTGGGCGGCGGTAGCTATTGCCATTGCTCCGCTGTGGTTTCTATTCGTGACTGGTGTGTTTGAGAACTGTTGGGTCAGCCCGGTCCATGTCGCAGTGCCGATGCCCCCATTGGTGGCGTTGCCCGCAATTGCGATCGCTGCGCCCAGGGCACCAATGCTGACGGTCGTTGTCAGGCCATCCGTTGAATTGTTGTCAGAGGCAACAGTGCCCACCACACCATCCCAATTGGTGGTCGTATAGACCGACATGTAGTCACGGAACACGATCTCACTATACGTGGTCACGATCGTTGTCGTCGTACCGGTTGGCACGAGGGCTGACCACACTGACAGATAGACCACACCAGAATTGAAGATGCTTTCCACCTGAGCGAGAAGGGTGGCAGCCACACCCCCAATCGTCATACTGTTGACGGTCACTGCACTTTCGGTGTCAGTGGTCTCAGTTGTCACGATGACACGACGATTAGCGTGTGGCGCGACAAGAAGCGGAATGCTGGTGTGGGTGTAAACGGTCGTGGCAGTCGAGTCTTCGTGAGTGCCATTGAAGACCAGATCTATCGGGAACATTTTCTCCCAGACGCCCGAGCTGCGCACATAGACCTGTCGAGCCTTGGTCCAGAGGCTTGAGATTTTCACCCAGACGGCGCTGGCCGCCCCCCAGACCCCGGAGGCTCTGACGTAAAGGGCCATTACGGCTGCACCCAGAAATCACCGTCCACGCCGCCAGAAGGGGCAGCGGCCGAGATCGTGACGCTGCGATTTGCCATCGTGCCGACGCCGAGAAGCGCCTTGGTCTGGGCAATGGACTGCGGTCGACGATAATTGTCCCCGGTGCCGTCACTCGACACGCGACCGACGAAGCTCGTCACAGCGTCGGCACCTGTGGCGTAGGTCGAGCGGTACAAACGCGTCGTGATATCACCAGCGCCATCGCGCTGAGGCGATGAACATGTATGGCGAGAGCAGAACGTTTGGGGCGGGGCGGGACGAAGAGGTTGCGGAGGGCTGACAAGCTCGAGACGAAGCGTTGCAGGCCTCCCGGCGATCGGACCCCTGCATCATCCGCTCCCGTTTTCGCGGCGGCACATGGGAATTCTCCGCTCCGTTGTTCAACCCCTTGTGCGACCGGTGCTTGACGTCCGGCATCACCTGTCGCTTTGCCGCTCCATACGAGCGCAGCTAGTCGGTGATCATGCGCTTCGGCGCGAGCCCCTGCTTCTTCAACAGCCGCGTCAGCAAGCGCTTGGCGGCCTTGGTGTTGCGGCGGCTTTGCACGATTTCGTCCAGCACATATCCATCCTGGTCGACGGCGCGCCACAACCAAAGCTTTTTGCCGGGCGATGGTGACGACCACTTCCTTCAGGTACCAGACATCATTCCGGCACGGCGGCTTGCGGCGCAAGCAGCGAGCGCAGTCCAGCCCGAACTTGATGCCCCACCGGCGACTTGTCTCATACGAAACCACGATGCCGCGTTCCAGCAGCATTTCCTCAACCAGGCGCAGGCTCAGCGGAAACCGGAAATAAAGCCAGACCGCGTGGGCGATAATAGGCGGCGGAAATCGGGGGGTAGCTGACGGCGGGCGTATTCATGCCCCCCGGCGTCCATGTCGCAAATCTTGACGATTGCTTTGTGTGTCAAGCCCGCCGCAGGTCTCAACGCATTCATATGCAGACATTGTGAAAATCGCCCTATTCCGCCTTTTTTTACCGCCCCTTAAGTCCCCCGCTCGCATGCTTGTCGATGCATTGAACTCATAGCCATCGGCCAAGGATTTTGGAAAATATGTTTCCGCTCGCAGCAGAAAACGTGAGAGTCGCTGTAGGCCTAACGTCAAGGGGAGAGAGCGGTTTGATTGGACGAAATGGGTACCGGAGTACCGAGTCATGAAGCCACGAGGTAATCTGGTCCGACTGAAGCAATTTCAGGTGAATGAGAAGCGGCGACAGTTGCACCAGCTAGACATCATGATTGCCGATTTCGAACGCATGGCGCGAGAACTGGACTTCCAGATAAACGCCGAGGAAACGAAGGCCGGCATCTCCGATGTCAATCATTTCGCTTATCCGACGTTCGCCAAGGCCGCTCGCCTACGTCGTGACAACGTCAAGAATTCGCAATCGGACCTTCTGCGGCAGAGAACCGCAGCCGAGCCATGCCTCGCCGAGGCTGAAGCAGAGCTCTCCAAGGCGCAATTGCTAGAATCGCGCATCGGCAGAGGCCACGACCTCGAACCCGGCAACCGAAGCGCCATGATCGGCTGAGCCGGACGGCTTCAGCGCGCCTCAATTCGCGACACCGACTGGCCGTTGGCGCGCGAGAGGGCGTGCGGGCACCTAAAGATATCAGCGTCTTGATGCAGCGATAGCTGGTCGGGACGGCTGTCATGCTGCGGGGACATACGCGATTTTGTTCCAGATTTGCATAGCGGCGTTACGCAGGTATGGGGGAAAGTGGAATTGGTTGGCAATCGGATCATCGGTGGAGACGAACCGCTGCCGCCGGACCGGCGCCTGGCGGCAACGCCTGGCGCTTTCGGCGGCGGCGGTACCGGCAAAGCAGGCTGGCCGCGTCGAGGATGAAGCGGCCCCTGCGTGATGCCGTTCTGCTCACGGCCGGGAGACGGGGTCGGCCCCGCCGGCCGGATGCTGCTCGCTTGGCGCGGCACCGTAAAGTCAACCGACAGCTTATGAAGATGTGCGTACATTGGGCCATGTCAGAAGTTGCTCGTGGTCCGCTCTATGGTCGCCACCGCTTTCCCCCGAGATCATTGCGCACGCGGTATGGCTCTACTTTCGCTTTCCGCTCAGCCTGCGCGTGGTTGAGGACATGCTGGCGGCCCGCGGCATCATCGTCACGCATCAGACCGTTCGAAGCTGCGCGGAGAAATTCGGACGGCATTTCGCCCAGGAGATCAATATCAGCCGGCTGCCTGGGCGACAAATGGCATCTCGACGAATGTGTCGTGGCTATCAGTGGCAAGAAGCAGTGGCTCTGGCGTGCCGTCGATCAGGACGGCTTCGTCCTCGAAGTGCTGGTACAAAGCCGCCGAAATGCCAAGGCGGCAAAGCGTCTGATGCGCAAGTTGCTGAAAGCTCAAGGGCGGACACCACGGATCATGATCACCGACAAGCTCCGATCCTATGATGCCGCCATGCGCGCCCTCATGCCCGGCGTCGAACACCGGTCGCACACAGGCCTGAATAATCGAGCGGAAAATTCGCACCAGCCGACCCGACGACGCGAAAGGATCATGAAACGCTTCAAGTCGGCACGCCAGCTTCAGCGGTTCGTTTCCATCCATGATCCGATTGCCGACCTGCTCACTTTCCCTGCAATGCGCTGTCATCGGCTCAACATCGAGACCTGCGTAACGCCCCTATGCAAATCTGAACAAAATCGCGTGTGTCGCCACAGCGTGACAGCCGTCCCGGCCAGCTATCGCTGCATCAAGCCGCTGAAACTTACAGTGCCGGGCGCGCTGCTACCTGAATTTCCTTAACGCTCATTCAATGTGACAGCACCGATTCTTCTCAACCGCGGCATGCCCTAAATCGTCACTTGCGTTCCGATCTCGACGACGCGTCCGGTCGGGATCTGGAAATATTCGGTCGCATCGGCGGCCGTGCGTGCCAGGCCGATGAACAGCTTGTCCTGCCACACCGGCATGCCCGAATTGGGCGAGGCTTTGAGCGAGCGCCTCGACAGGAAGAAGGATGTCGTCATGATGTCGAACTTCCAGCCTTGCTTGCGGCAGATCGCCAGCGCGCGCGGGATGTTCGGCTGCTCCATGTAGCCGAAGGTCAGCGTCACCCGCATGAACAGCTCGTTGACCGTCTCCATCTTGACCCGGTCGCTGTCGGGCACCACCGGTTGCGGCGCGGTCACCACCGAAAGGATGACGTTCTGCTCGTGCAGCACCTTGTAGTGCTTCAGGCTGTGCATCAGCGCGGTTGGCGCGCTGAGTGGATCGCTCGTCAGGAACACCGCGGTGCCGGACACCAGCTGCGGCTCTTTCTTCAGGAGATTGCCGGCGAGGAAATCGAGCGGGATTTCGTTGCGGCGGGTCTTGTCGAAGAGATAGCGGCTGCCGCGCACCCAGGTCCACATAGCCAGCACAATGGTGAAGGCCACCGCCAGCGAAGCCCAGCCACCCTCGAACACCTTGACGATGTTGGAGGCAAAGAAGCCGATGTCGATGAAGCCGAACAGCGCCGTCATGGCGACCGCCACCCACAGCCGCCATTTCCAGATCCGGGTCATGACGACGAACAGCAGCACCGTCGTCACCAGCATGTTGCCGGTCACCGAGATGCCATAGGCGGAGGCGAGCTTGCTCGATTCGCCGAAACCGACGACCAGCAGCATCACCGCCAGCGCCAGCAACAGATTGACGCGCGGCATGTAGATCTGGCCCGACTGCCGTTCCGAGGTGTGCAGGATTTCGAGGCGCGGCAGCATATTGAGCTGCACCGCCTGTCGGGTCAGCGAGAAGGCGCCGGAGATGACCGCCTGGCTGGCGATGACAGTCGCGGCCGTCGCCAGCACGACCATCGGGATCAGCGTCCAGCCTTCGTTCATCTCGAAGAATGGATGGCCGACGACGCCGTTCTTGGCCAGCACGAAGGCGCCTTGCCCGGCATAATTGAGCAGCAGGCAGGGAAACACGATCGCCAGCCAGGCCAGCACGATCGGCTTGCGGCCGAAATGGCCGAGATCGGCATAGAGTGCTTCGGCGCCGGTGACGGCGAGGAAGATGGCGCCGATGGTCACGAAAGCGACGTCGGGCGAATTGATCAGGAAGGCGACGATGTAGTGCGGGCTCACCGCCCACAGGATTTCTGGATCGGCGATGATGTGGTTGAGACCGGAAAGGCCAATTGCCAGGAACCATACGGCGGTCACCGGGCCGAACACCAATCCCACCCCGCCGGTGCCAAAGCGCTGTACCGCGAACACCATGGCCAGGATGAACAGTGTCAGCGGCACCACATAGGGCTGGAAGGTCGGCGTGACGACGTTCATACCCTCGACAGCCGACAGCACCGAAATCGCGGGCGTGATGACCGCGTCGCCGAAAAACAGCGAGGCGCCGACGATGCCGATGCCNCCGACAGCACCGAAATCGCGGGCGTGATGACCGCGTCGCCGAAAAACAGCGAGGCGCCGACGATGCCGATGCCCAGGATCACCGCCGACCGCTTGGGGAAACTGCCGCGCGCTAGCGCCATCAGCGACAGCACGCCGCCCTCGCCGCCGTTATCGGCGCGCAGCACGAACATGATGTACTTGATGGTGACGATGATAGTCAGCGACCAGATGATCAGCGACAGCACGCCGAGGATATCGCCGCGCTCGGCGACATTGCCGCCCGACGACGACACCAGCGCCTCACGGAACGCGTAGATCGGGCTGGTGCCAATATCGCCATAGACAACGCCGAGCGCGCCTAGCATCAGCACCTTGGGGCTTTGCTGTTCGATTGCCGGATGGCTCGACTGTTCGACGGGTTCTGCCTCGCTACCGGTATTGGTATGGACCATGGACGACACTCCGATAAGGGGCGGCCCTCTACCTTTGCTGCACTGCAATATCAAGTGCCGCGACGTAATGGCTCCGGATGCGGACCGCATTTGTTGCCGCACCGGCGGATTGTCTCATACGAAACCACGATCCCGCTCCCGGGCCATTTCCTCGACGAGACACAGGCTCAAGGGGACCTGAAGGAGGGCCAGACCGGATGGGCGATGATCTGCGGCAGGAAACGATGGCGCTGCTTTTAGCTGACGGCATATCTTTCTCCTTTGTGTGTCTGCCAGACGAGCGGGCGGGCACGGAAGTGGTCGCGCTCTGGCTGCCAGACATACTCGTCCAACCTGATGAAAACCTGACTTGTACACCCAGCCCAAACAGGTGCGAGGGGTCGGTCTATTACCAAAGGCTCTGAGGGCTGATTCTCTAGGGTTCCCGCCCAGATTGATCCGTGACCTTTGTTGTGTGCCGCCCCGGGTTGATCGGAGGCTCCATGTGTGGATGCCCCGTTTCATGCAAGTGCCTTTCGCGTCTTCGAGCATGTGATCGGGTGCGGTCATGTGTCAGGCCTGTGATGCGGCGTCGGAGGTGCCGCTGGCCGTCATGGAGATACGCGGATCAGGCGCAAATCAACTCGACGAGCTTTTCGCTCTTGGAGCCTCGGTGCATTTCCTGATCCCGATCAGACCGATCATTTGCCCTTGACGTTCACGACCTCCTCACATGCCGCCCATCATGGCCTCGCAGTCGCCGAGTGCATGCTCATGCTGCCGCGCTGCCAAGATCCCGGTAATCCTCTTTCTTTGTCAATATCGCCCATACCGAGCGAGCCATCTTGTTGGCCAACGCCATGGCAACCAGCATCAGCGGTTTGCGATCCAGCATTCGGGCGAGCCATGATCCTGGCCGCGCACCGCGGCGGGAGGCCCACTGGATGACGGACATTGCGCCGATGATCAGCAACCGTCGGATGTCCCGCTGGCCCATTTTAGACGTTCGGCCGAGCTGCTGCTTGCCACCGGTCGAGTGCTGGATAGGCACAAGTCCGAGCCAAGCGGCAAAGTCACGGCCGCGCTTGAAGGTCGACATTGGGGGCGCAAACGCTTCCACCGCCATGGCCGTGATCGGGCCGACTCCCGGCATGGTCTGAAGGCGGCGTGTATCCTCCCCGCACTGGGCTTCGCGGCGGAGGATTTTCTCCAGCTCGGCAACTTCGCAGCTCAACCGATCGACCTGCTCCAAGTAGACGCGACCAACGTCGACAACCAGTTGGGGCATCGTAGATTCGGCGGCATCAATCGCGGCAGCCAAGGTTTTCAGGTGAGCCGGACCTTGCGGTGCGATGACGCCGTGTTCGGCAAGATGACCCCGCAAGGCGTTGATCAGTTGCGTGCGCTGGCGCACCAAGAGGTCGCGCGTCCGGAACACCATCGACCTCGCTTGCTGCTCTTCCGTCTTCACCGCCACAAACCGCATCGTTGGTCGAGATCCCGCTTCAGCTATGGCCTCGGCATCGGCGGTGTCGTTCTTCTGGCGCTTTACATAAGGCTTGACGTAGCTGGGCGGGATGAGCCTCACCTCGTGGCCCAGCTCCCGAATTGCCCGGCCCCATTCGTGTGCGCTCGCGCAGGCCTCCATGGCGACCACACAGGTTGGCTGTCGGGCCAAAAACGGGAGGACCTGAGAGCGAGCCATTCTCTTCCGGAATGCGACGCCGCCGTCGGCGTGAGCGCCATGAGCGTGGAAGACGCGCTTCGCCAGATCGATGCAATGATGGTGACGTTTTTCATGTCGTTCCTCCTGTTGTCCGCAGCCCATTCTGCGATGGCAATTCTGCCACGCCGCTGGCTCGGCAGGAGCGCTTGGCGGAGGCCGGCGTCGAAGCCTCGGTGGGCAGTGTCGGCGACTCTTTCGATAATGCTCTCGCGGAAACGATCAACGGTCTTTACAAGGCCGAGGTGATCCATCGACGCGGACCCTGGCGCTCATTCGAGGCCGTCGAGTTCGCCACGCTCGAATGGGTCGACTGCTTCAACAATCGCCGGCTGCTGGAGCCCATCGGCAACATCCCGCCGGCCGAATCCGAGGAACGCTACTACGCCATGTTGGATGAACCAGCCATAGCCGCGTGACTCAAACGAAACGGCAACCGGAATGCCCGGGGCAGTTCACATCGCATTTGATGCCAGCTTCATCGTATTTTCTTCGGCTTGGACGGGCACTTGGCAGACCCACAGAGCTGGGAACCCTTTGCCATACTACAACTGTAACATCATATCGGTTTAGCAGGTCAAGCTTCGGTGGTAACCTCATTGGGTAGAATAACTACTTTGGAGGCGAGCAATGGATCGCGACAACAAACGGGCACGCGCAGCTGCAAGATCATCTCAAGGCGTGGGGAGCAGTAGCCTCCGTGACGTTCCAGAGGGGCCATTGAGCGATGTTGCAGAACGGCTGGTAACCGCTAACCCGCGCGATACAGCGCGAAATCTTGGGGGCTTCAAAGGCCTCGGGACGCACGAGCGAACAGCCGTTCGGGGCACTCAACCCGGGCCAGAAACTGACCTCGCGAGATTTGAAAGGCGGACCAATCGGCTTGGACGTTCAGCCATCAATCTGGCCGCGACATTAACAGCCGAATTGGGGTACAGCACGGATGACATAGCATTGCAGAAAGTCGGAGCGGCCAGTAATCTAGGCGATTACCTAACGCCAGGGCTGCAAGATGCTATTGTTAATCGCATTGGCAACATGGATCCGCCGTCGCAAGCTCTCGGAGCTTATTACGTTGCGCCACACTTCAGTAAGTTTACTGAGGAAAACAAATCTCGCATTCTTGATCAGGCCATTGGATTGGCTTCTTCTGATCCGGATGGCAATGTCAGAAACATGGCATCCAATGCTATTCTCAACATGTATCACCAGTTCGACGCAAATCAACAGGCCCAAGCTCACTCAGTTTTTCCCGGCATGCAAGACATCTTGCCGCACATGCCGCCGCCGCAGCATGCAGCAGAGGAACGGAGTGCGAATCTGGACGGCCACATAGCAGGTATTGAGGCTGCAGTCCGTGATACAGTAGGCCCGCAAACCTCCTATGAACAGCTGCAGCGGGGTGCTCAAGTCGGGCGGTCCATAAGCCAAGCCTACAATCACGCCCGAGAGGACCTAATGGAGGCCACCAGAAGCAGAGATCGCTCCGGCCGTTGATGTCTCGGCCATGGTACAGTGACGCTTTCTCTCCCGAATTCCGTCTACGGCCTTGCCGTTTCCAATTCGCTGGCCGTTGACGTACCTGCTTAGTGTAACTTTCAAAGACCACGTCTGCCGGGTGATGCGCTGCAAGCATCGCACCACCCACTGCGGCATCGATCTGTCGAGCGGCGACATCGCGCGACGCCGGTTCGGTCTCTGAAGCACGCGCAGCATTAGCTACGGCTAATCCGGCAATGGAACAATGCTTTCAACAAAAACGACGCCCCCCAACATAGCCATTAGCATCGCGTGCTCACTCGCCGTGGGCTTCTGTGCGGCAAGTCTTTACGCAACCTTCCGCCACGGCGGCAGCGGCGAGGCTCTGATGGCGTTTGATGTCCGTGCCTTTTGGTTTGANTTTACGCAACCTTCCGCCACGGCGGCAGCGGCGAGGCTCTGATGGCGTTTGATGTCCGTGCCTTTTGGTTTGAAACGCCCTTCTATTTGGGTTTCGCAACCCCCGTTTTCTATCGGGGCGCGGCTATCGTGCTCTCGACGTCCGCGGTCGTCTTGCTGATTCAGCAGATCGTATTGCGCCGCAAGCTCGAACACCACGGGACGGCTCGTTGGGCTCGAGTGGATGAAATGCGACGCACGGGATATCTGCGACGATACCGTGGCGTGACAGGGCCGGTGTTTGGGAAGACAAGTGGCCCTTTCTGGCCTGGCTACTACCTGACCAATGGCGAGCAGCCTCACAGCCTCATCGTTGCACCGACCCGCGCTGGCAAGGGCGTCGGCATAGTCATTCCAACGCTACTTACATTCAAAGGCTCGGTGATAGCTCTGGACGTCAAGGGGGAGCTCTTTGAGCTCACCTCGAGGGCGCGCAAAGCCGCAGGTGACGACGTTTTTAAATTCGCGCCGCTGGATTCGGAGCGGCGCACAAACTGCTACAATCCGCTGTTGGATCTTATAGCGCTGCCTCCACAGCAGCAATTCACCGAAGCCCGCCGCTTGGCCGCAAACCTGATTACGGCCAAGGGGGAGGGCGCGGAAGGTTTCGTCAGCGGCGCGCGAGATATCTTTGTCGCGGGAATCCTTGCCTGCATCGAGCGGGGCACGCCAACAATCGGCGCCGTCTATGACCTCTTCGCCCAGCCGGGGGAGAAGTTTAAGCTCTTCGCGCGACTCGCCATGGAGACTCAGAACAAAGAGGCACAACGCATCTTCGACGACATGGCGGGGAACGATACGAAAATCCTAACCTCCTACACTTCCGTGCTCGGCGATGGCGGGCTCAACCTGTGGGCGGATCCCGCTGTAAAGGCGGCCACAAGTCGCTCGGACTTTTCGGTCTATGATCTTCGCCGTCGCAGAACGTGCATCTATCTTTGCGTTGGTCCGAACGACCTTGAGGTGATCGCGCCTTTGATACGCTTGTTTTTTCAGCAAATCGTTTCAATTCTGCAGCGGTCGCTGGCCCGCCGGGATGAAAAGCACGAGGTTCTCTTCCTGCTCGACGAGTTCAAGCACTTGGGTAAGCTGGAGGCGATCGAGACCGCAATCACGACTATCGCGGGCTACAAGGGGCGTTTCATGCTCATCATCCAAAGCCTTTCGGCACTGACGGGGGCTTATGGAGAGGCTGGCAAGCAGAATTTTCTCAGCAATACCGGACTGCAAGTGTTCATGGCCACGGCTGATGACGAGACTCCGAACTACATTTCCAAGGCCATCGGTGAATACACGTTTGAAGCAAAATCGATTTCCCACAGCCAGGCGCGAACGTTCGACTGGACCATTCAGAATTCACATCAAGGTGCACCGCTATTGCGTCCCGAACAGGTTCGGCTGCTCGATGACGACTACGAGATTGTTCTCATCAAAGGTCTGCCACCATTAAAATTGAGGAAGGTGCGATATTTTCGGATCGCATTCTGAAACNGTTCGGCTGCTCGATGACGACTACGAGATTGTTCTCATCAAAGGTCTGCCACCATTAAAATTGAGGAAGGTGCGTTATTTCTCGGATCGCATTCTGAAACGCATCTTTGAACGCCAGACAGGCGCCCTCCCGGAGCCGGCGCCCTTGACGGGAGCAGAGGAGGCACTCTCCGCCGAACCTCAACTCGATGACCCGCTGTGTGAATTGGCGCAGGACTTTGACGATACAGTTTGATGTGAGGCTGGTGTGGACCCCGCGAAAAAATCCATCCCGTGTAACAGCTTTGTCGCAGGTGCAGGACGCCGGCTTGGAAGAGGGGCAAGCGGGCCAAGCCCGGCGAGTGGGCTTTGAGCAGCACGTGTCCGAGGCGCCCCGGCCGCTGTTCGATGGTCGAGCTGACGAGCCGCCAACCAATCCAGAGGAGCTTCTGCGACTGGAACAGGGGGGCTCGCGAGGTGCTTCAGCGAGGGCAGGATCATCAAGCCGCCTCATCTTTTTTCAGCAACCCAGGGATGCCCGATGGACGGGATGACCTCAACAGAAGCGTGTCGGAGGCTTTCGCAAGCTCTGGGACGCCGGAGTTCGGGCCGCCGCCCCCAGTCTTGGCTGCCAGCGAACAGCAGATCCGCCCTTCGCCGGATGAGCTTGACCATGCAACCACCTGCCACCCGAGTGAGTCGTCCCAACAATGAACATTCACCAGCGCTGTGGCCAGCGGAGACGCAGAGGGCCCTGAATGCGCCGCAACCCGTCGCCATTCAGCAGCAGCTGAGCGAAATCGGCAATTCAGGCGGCCGCGTGCCTATGCAGAGAGGGGCTGATGCGATCTCCGGACCGGTAGCTCTCGCCGTAATTGATCAGGCTGGTACTGTTGGAAGGCTTGATCAGCCTCGTCACCCCATCTCCAGCATAGCTCACTGTCACGCGGCCAACGTGCCTCCGTAGCTAACATCTACGTCAGCGTTGAAGAAGTACCCTGCGCCACGGGATGTTTTGACCAGGCGAGGGTTGGCCGCATCAGCCTCCAGCTTTCGGCGCAAGCGCATGATTAGGACATCGATACTTCGATCGTACACCTCTTCTCCACGCACACGGCTCGCGAGCAAAAGCCGTTCTCNTGTCAGCGTTGAAGAAGTACCCTGCGCCACGGGATGTTTTGACCAGGCGAGGGTTGGCCGCATCAGCCTCCAGCTTTCGGCGCAAGGGCATGATTAGGACATCGATACTTCGATCGTACACCTCTTCTCCACGCACACGGCTCGCGAGCAAAAGCCGTTCTCTGGATAGCACGTTGCGGGGGTTCTCCAGAAATGCGATCAAGAGATTGAACTCACATGCGGTAAGCTTGACCTCGCCACGCTCCGCACAGATCAGTCGCCGCTGCTTCACGCTGAGCTTCCAGGCCCCAAAGCGAAATGAGCGCTGCTCTCTGGTTCGCGGACTAGAAATGCGCTNAGCTTCCAGGCCCCAAAGCGAAATGAGCGCTGCTCTCTGGTTCGCGGACTAGAAATGCGCTGGCGTAGCGCTACTCGAATGCGGGCCAAGAATTCGCGCATCCCGAAAGGCTTGGGAATGAAATCGGTTGCGCCGAGCTCCAGTGCAACCACTTTTTCCGCCTCATCAAGCCGGTCGCCGCTGATCACTATGATAGGAACATCCGATTTTGTCGCCAGATTGCGGACGATCGCAAGTCCATCCTCCCGGCCTAGGTNGCGTAGCGCTACTCGAATGCGGGCCAAGAATTCGCGCATCCCGAAAGGCTTGGGAATGAAATCGGTTGCGCCGAGCTCCAGTGCACCACTTTTTCCGCCTCATCAAGCCGGTCGCCGCTGATCACTATGATAGGAACATCCGATTTTGTCGCCAGATTGCGGACGATCGCAAGTCCATCCTCCCGGCCTAGGTTAAGGTCAACAACCACGAGATCGACTGGCTCACGTGAAAGAACATAGTCAAACTGCTTGCTATCGTGGACTGCGGTTACCTTCAGGGCATGCATCGGCGATGAGGCGCCGCATTGCGGCATCATCGTCAATGACAAGAACATGTTTCAACGGCACACCTCGCTTTGGGGGTTGCGCCCCGATCAGGGTTGCATTACCTGAATCTGCAAGCAAAAGGTATGTAT
>NZ_AYWQ01000040.1:0-14939 GCF_000502415.1 Mesorhizobium sp. LNHC229A00 | reverse complement strand
GGACGACAACATCCCAACTATGGCGCAATGCGACGCCGGGAGCAGGAGCCATCCACACCATCAATCGAAAACGCCTTCTCGAACCTCAAGGCGCTTCAAAGCAGATCGAACAATCAGCGCCCTGTGGGATGCCGTCGGCTCGATCGTCGAGCTGTTCTCTCCGGCCGAGTGCCAAAACTACTTCAAGGCAGCAGGATGTGATCCGGATTAAGCAGGATTTGCTCCAGCACTCCGATCTTCAGTGTGCTGCATCGACCCTCTGCCGCGCGCCGCGCGGATTGGTGCCCGTCAAACAAAAAAGCCGCCTCGATCAGATCGAGACGGCCAATGATTTATGTTGCGGGGACCGGATTCTATCCCGCGGCGTAGGTTTGGCCTTCTGCAAGGCCTATCAAGCAGCGCGGCCGCGCGCGACCCATAGCACCAGCGGCTTCACCGTCGATCCGGTGCACGATACCTAAGAAACGGTCTCCGGCTTTAGTGACCTGCTGACGGGCTACCTGCCCTTAGTCGTCTGCTGAATCCACATTCTGCCAAAAACCTTATCCCGCAAAACGTAATGGTGAACGAGCGCCGCGATGGCGTGCCCTGCCGCCAAGATCACGATCGCCCATCCGAGATAGTTGTGAAGCTCTTCGAAAGTGTGGGCGAGGTCTCGATTCTGCGCCATCAAGGCAGGAATCATGAACAGTTCGAAGAACGTAAACTCCTCTCCCTGAGCCCACCGCAACACGAAGCCCAGCACGCTCTCAGCGGCAAGCAATACGTAGAGGACGATGTACATCAGCTGGGAGAGCGTTCCCGAAAGTCCGACCTCTGGCGTCAATTGCCGGCCTCCTGTCAGCCGCCAGACGATCCGGACTAGAATTAGGACGGCGAACAGGATCCCCAGTGAGACATGAGTGCCCTCCAAGAGGGGGCGCCAAGTTCGGTCATGCGGCGTGATGTAGTTCCATACCAGCGAACTACCGAACAACAGGACAACGAAAACCACCGTCAGCCAATGAAACCAGAGTGTCGGCCGGTCGTAGTATTCCACCTCGATCGTCCGAGTTTCGACGCCGGACTCGCTCCTCATGGTTTGGCCAGTGACTGCGCCATCTTCAGGTGCTTTTCAAGTGTCGGCAAGGTCTTCTTGGCGAGCTTAGCGACCTTGCTGCTGCCGGTCTTCGCCTCATCTTGGAACTCGGCGATATCCTTCTGGTGGTCTGAGACCATGTAGGTGGCAAACTCCTGATCGAAAGCCGTCCCCGAAAGTCCGTTCAGCTTCGTCATCTCGGCAGTTGCTTCTTCGGTGAGATCGTCGGTGTCAGCAATACCCAGTTTCTTGCCGACAGCCAGTGCCTGCTTCTTGGCCTTGCCATGGTCTTTTACGAGCGTTTGGCCGAACGCCTTGACGCCTTTGCTGTCGCCTTTTTGCGTGGCAACGGTGCCAAGAGCGACTTCGGAATTGTCGCCTTTGATGGCGTCGGTCAGAAAATCTGAATCGCTTTTGGCGAGTGCCTGGCTGCTGGCAATGATGCCGGCTGCGAATGCTACGGCAGCGAAGATGCGATGTGTGGCCATGACAGAGCCTTTCGGAGAGCTAGGAGCCGACCCGAACGGATGCTCACGATCCTTGTTCCATCAACCGCCAAAAAAACCGCCCAAGGGGCTCGTGCGGGTTTTTTGTGTTTGGGTTGGTGGCCGGTGCCGCCATTGTCACCAAGAACGGCCGATGGCAGACGGGGATGTGTCTCCCTCTGACGTCGCTCCTCACTCCTGACCGTCACGACACGCCCTGTCCCAGTTCAGGAGGGTCCCCAGATTTCTTTTCATCGATCTGCAGCACCGGTTGCATGTCTCCGCCCGGCCCGGGCGGAATTGGCATGAACGGTGGTGAGCGAACCCGGATGGCCGGTGTTGATCGCCTGGAGGAACGCGAAGGTTTCAGCGCCGCGCAATTCGCCCAGGAGCAGACGGTCGGGTCGCATGCGAATTGAAGTCTCGAGCAGCTGTTGCGCGGAACCTTGGCAAGGCCCTGGTCGCCCTTCGAGGCTATCAGGGTGACGTTGTTGGGAGCCGGCAGCCTCAGTTCGCGGGTGTCTTCGATGGTGATGATCCGTTCATGAGCCGGGATCTCCTTCAAGAGTGCATTCAAGAACGTCGTCTTGCCGGTCGACGTACCGCCAGAAACGACGATTGAGACTCGGTTGTGTACCGCATACTGCAGGAACTCCATCGGCGAAGTGTCGTGCAGCATTTCGACAAGTCGCTTTTCTTCNGGCCGGTGTTGATCGCCTGGAGAAACGCGAAGGTTTCAGCGCCGCGTAACTCGCCCAACAGCAGACGGTCGGGCCGCATGCGAAGCGAGGCTTCGAGCAGCTGTTGCGCTGAAACTTTGGCAAGGCCCTGGTCGCCCTTCGAGGCTATCAGGGTGACGTTGTTGGGAGCCGGCAGCCTCAGTTCGCGGGTGTCTTCGATGGTAATGATCCGTTCGCGTTGCGCTCCCCGCGCCAGAGCTGCCTCGCGCTGTGCGTCACTCACCCCATGGCGCTTCGCCCCGGCAATGCGATCCGCAGCGAGGTGCAGGCGCTGTTTGGCCTCGATCATCTGCCGAGTGGTGAAGCGATCGTCGCCGCGTCCTTGCCAAGTTAGATCACTTGGGCCCCGCACTGATGCCGGCTCTGAACTAACGCTTGCGTGCGCGTTTGACAGCAGCCTCTGCCACGGCCGGGGCCTCCTGAATGCTTGCCGCGCCGCCGAAATCCGCGTTCTTGGTGCGGCCAGCTCCTGGGCCCGCACCTAGATCAGCGCCTGTGGTCGGATCGGAAGCTGGATCCGAAAGAGTACGGTCGGCCATCTGGGCGACCACCTTCATGTCTTTGGCGGCCAGCTTCACAGTTGCCAGACCGTCTCCGCCATCGACGGGCATCACCTCCTCAAGGTCATCGATCCGATCCCACTCTCCGCCGGAATTCCATGGGCCAGTGACATCGCCGTCGCCCTGAGAGGTGTTAACGTACATGCTGGCGTACTTCTCTACCCCCGGGAGCTTGCCTGACGGGAAGTTGTTTTCGATGGCGTAAAGAGCTTTTTCAAACGACTTCTGGTGGGCAATCTCGCGCGTCATCAGGAAGCCGAGCGCGTCCTTGATGCCGGGGTCGTCGGTGATGTTGATGAGGCGTTCGTAAACGATCTTAGCGCGAGCTTCGGCGGCGATATTCGATCGCAAATCCACCGTAGGTTCGCCGCGCGAGTCGACATAGGCCGCAGTCCAGGGAACGCCGGCCGAATCGCACAGCGCGGGAGCCCCGCCGAACAGAATTGATTCCTTGGCTGTCGTCCCGCTGGCGCCGATCATCAGGTAAAGGTCCGCTTCCTTCATTTGGCCCTCGGCAAGTTGTGCCTTGAGCCCCTTGTTCAGCATGGTGACAATTGATCCCACCACTTCGAGATGGCTGAGTTCTTCAGTTGCGATGTCGAGCAACATGTCGCGACGGCCAAGGTCGTCCTCGCCAAGTCCTTGCGTGAAATAGCGCATCGCGGCGGCAAGCTCACCATCGGCGCCGCCGAACTGTTCCATGATCATGCAGGCCAGGCGGGGATTCGGCTCCGAGACGCGAACGGTGTATTGCAGGCGCTTGTTGTGCATGAACATGGACATTTCTCCGGGAAGTTAGTTTGCCCAAACATCCACCTGCGAGGATTGTTCCGAATTGCGTGGCGGCGCGCCCAATACGGGACCCATGGTGTACGGGGTGAAGTCTGTCTGGACGCACCTCGCAGCAAGATGCGCATGGGGTGTGCATACAGCGCAAGGGAACCGACATGAGCCCGGTGGCAGCACCCTCCTCGGTTTGTTGCAGCAGGCGGGCATCGGTCGGACTTTTGTCTCTGTAGGCCTGCGACTGATGCGGAATGCCTCTGCGATCAGCGGCCCTTGAGAAGGTCGAACACTACCTGGTTGGTGCTTGGGCCCTGGGAAATGCCCGGGCGCTTACCGAGATCCGGCTGGCCTTGATCCTCGTGCCTTGCAATCCGGATGAATGCCTGTTCGATCCCAACATCCCGTTCCCTCTGTCTTCGGCCGCGACGAGTGCTGCCGCGGAATCCGGATCCTCGGACCATTCCAAAGCATCTGGGGTCATTACAAATTCCATGACACGAAGCCCACGGCTATCCGTCCAGACGGTGCGAGTTGTCGTGGCTACCTCCCCTACCACCTCGAGTTATCGGTCCCAGCGCCGGCGAGCCGATTCCAGAGACCGCGCTGGACAACTTGATCCAGTTTTTCAGGGGAGCGGCATCCGACACCCAGGGCTGGTCCTCGGGTTGTTTATCGCATCGGAAATTGCACGCGCCCATGGCGGCAGCCTAGTGGTGGACTCCACGACCAAGGAGACCCGCTTTTCCTTTCTCATGACGCTGGAAAGCGTCGCGGCTCGTCACGGAACTTTCCTGCTGGCCGACGGTTAAGAAGGCCTGCCATGTGAATCGGATATCACCATGGATACAGCGGCCACGATGCCTGCCATAGCTGACGATGAACTGCTCTTCCGTCCCAATATCTCATTGAACGGCTCCATCAATGCCGACGCCTTACCCTTCTTCCTGGAGCGCCTCGGTGAAGTCCGCCAGCAAGGCACCCACTTGGTCCTGGAACTTAACACGCAGGGCGGAGACGCTGACATCGGTCGGCGTATTGCGCTGGAGATCCGCTTGTTCGGTCGCCATTCAGGCAAACAGGCCTACTGCGTCGGCAAGAGCTACGTCTATTCGGCTGGGGTGACGATCCTAGCGGCGTTTCCCCGAGCGAACCGTTACCTGACGGAGGACGCCGTACTTCTCGTCCATGAACGACAAATCGAGCACCAGATTCAGCTGAACGAACCAATTAAAGCCGCTCTTCAGAAGGTGCGCGCGCAGCTTAGCTTGCTGGAAACCGCACGCGATCTTGAGTTGGAGGGTTTTCGTGAACTGGTCCAGGAAAGCAGGATTTCCGTTGAGGAGCTTTATGATCGCGCCTCTACAAACTACTACCTCAGCGCCGCAGAAGCGTTGAAAGTTGGGATCGTCGCGCGCATACTGAGATAGCCCAGAGTTTATCCAGGCTAGCTCAATCTCCCGAAGCCTGCCGCGCTGGTGAATTCGCAGACCGCCACCGCCGGATGAATGCGGTGGGCGCTGGCGGATCACTGCCGCAAGCAGTTGCGGATCGCACGCGCACTTGCCCCGACAAATCCTCTTTCCGTCCTGCCGGAATCTTTCATGGATATGTCGAGACTGATACGGTGTTCCATTGCTGTCGTCCATTCATCAGCCGGCCAGATGTTCGAACATCGCCGCCACATCTGTGGGTACCGCTTCCGCGATAACTTCATGTGGCTTCGGATGCGATCGAGTTGGCAGTTGCCGACAGATCCTTCGCGCCCTACCTCTTTTTCCCAAGCCGGGCGGAAGGCCTGGCTTCGAGGGCGTGCTTCTAGCGCGTTGGCGTTGGGAGGGTTCCTTCTGATTTCATGCAATCCCTTGCTCGCGACGGAGTGAAGGTTGATCGCTCAATTCACCACAGCGGGTGACGGACTTGCCTACGATATTTGCATTATCGGAGGTGGCACTGTCGGACTGGCCATTGCCTCGGCTCTCGAAAACGCGAAGCTTCGAATCTGTGTTCTGGAAGCGGGCGGAAAGTGGCAGACCAAGGGCTCGCAGGAGCTCTACGACGGCATCGTCGCAGATCCTCTCGTCCATGCGTCGCTCCAGAGTTTCCGTATACGCGCTCTGGGGGGGTCGAGCCGGGCCTGGGGTGGCCGCTGCGTGCCGTTCGATAGCATTGATTTCCAGAAGCGCGAATGGGTGAACCAATCGGGCTGGCCAATCACTTATGAAACCCTGCTACCCTATTATCGTCGGGCGCACGAGGTGCTCGAGGCTGGGCCATTCGACTACGACCCAACAAGTGCGTTACCGGGTTCTCCACCTGAACTCGTCCAGGGTGTCGACGGCGATTTGTTTAGAACCCGCTTGGAACGGTTTAGCCCACCAACGAACATGTGGAAGCGGTTTGCCAAGTTGCTGCGGTGCTCACAGCACATCCACGTCTGGTTAAACGCGGCGGCGACGGGAATTCGCCTGGTGCCAAACGGGCGCTCAGTCCGCCACATTGACGTTGTTGACCGGAAGGGCACAAAGCGCGAGGTCACAGCGTGCCATTACATATTGGCCGCCGGAGGCTTCGAGACAACCCGGTTGCTACTCGCCTCGAATGACGTGATGCAGGCTGGCATAGGCAACGCCCGAGATCAGCTTGGCCGTTACTATATGGCCCATCTCGGAGGCACTGTCGGAGCTCTAAAGTTGCCGAACGCCCTTCAGGCAGTTGCTTTTGGGTACGAGCGGGACGCGTCCGGAATCTATTGCCGAAGGCGGCTGGCGCTCACGGACGCAGCGCAGCGGGAGCATGGGTTGCTAAACCAGATCTTTCGCACCCATCTACCCGATCCTGCCGATCCCAGCCATAACGACCCGATCCTGTCGGCGATGTATCTCGCAAAAAGGGCATTTCTCCCAAAAAACGTCAGAGGTCAGCAGCAACGTTCAGTGACACTGAAGCAAACGTTCGCGCATTTTCACAACGTCGTTTCTTCGCCGTTGCGCCTCGGGCGCTTCGGTGCGGGCTGGATGGCGAACAGAACATTCGCACGGCGAAAGCTGCCATCCGTGGTGTTGGTGCCGCGCTCCAATTTGGTCCACCTTGAGTTCCATTCGGAGCAGGAGCCGAACCACGCAAGTAGGTTGACGTTAACGACCGAACGCGATCGGTTGGGTATGCCGAAGCTGCGCGTCGATTGGAAATTCACGGACGACGACCTGCAGAGCATTGCCCGCACCTATCGGCTGCTGGGTTGCAAGTTGGAGAAGATCGGAGCCACCATTTCTGGATTTGAGCCGGACAAAGTGGTGGAAATGGCAAGAAGATCAGGAGCCATGAATGGTCATCATCTCGGCACAACGAGAATGTCTGCCGGCCCGAACGACGGTGTTGTCGACGCTGAATGCCGAGTGCATGGGCTGACGAACCTGCATATCGCAGGTGGCTCGGTCCTGGCCACATCCAGCCAGGCCAATCCCACCCTGACGATCCTGGCCCTTGGGCTGCGACTCGCCGAGAAGCTTCGCCAGTGACGCCCATGCGGACAGAAGCTGAATGACTGCCGCCTCCTTTCGATCTCGCAACAGGAAAGCCGGGGTTAATCTGAGTGAGTGGCCAAGTCGGCCAATGCTTCCAGATGCGAAATCCCATTGCGGCATGGTCCGCTTATTCCCTGACCCGGCGGGTCTGAGATCGAGGGCTTACACGCTGCTGCGCAACTCCGTGACTCACATTAAAGGATCGCCGCAGGTTAAGACCAGGGATAGCACGCCAACAGCGTAAGGCAAGCAGGCCAACAGGCATTTCAGAAGCTGAAGCTCGCGAGCTGATCAGTTTTTTGGGCAGCGGTAATTGGTCATCACTCATTAGCGAAGCGCGCGGGCGGAAGCCAAAACTCTGAAGCTAATTTCAAACTGACCCACTACCGACACGCAACTTGCCTGGACCCCGACGCAGAACGTCTGGTATCACCTCGCTGCCGATACAGAATCACTCTGGCACAGCTCTCGCATGGGTATCGTCCGGGTTCATCAATGTTGATCGTGCCAGACTTCGCCGGCTTCGCTGATCTCAACGGCAGCTCGGACGCCGGGGTTGCTGTGCCGACGGCGACGTTCCCGAGGAGCTAACCGGCGATCGCCAACCCCAGGCCAACGCCAACGCGTGGCAAAATCGAGGGCGAAGGCGCGGAGGCGTGGAGAGATCGTCAGATCGAACCGGCGAATCTGTGATCCCACGGCTGGAACATTCTTCGCCGGGTGAAGTTTGCCACTCGCCTTGGTTTCTCCCGTGGTCCTCCCAAGGCAAGGAAGCTGCTGCACAGCTTCCACAGCCCGCCTCGGACGGGGGCAAAACTGTCTGGGGCGGGCTTCGTTCCAGCCTGCGCATAGTAACGACTTATGCAATACCGCCCACGTTCTCCCAAGCCAGGCGCGGCAATGGTGGGAAGAACTCCCTTCAGCGAAGTCGAAATCGAGGGCGTCGGCACCTGTCGCTTGCCGAACCAATGGCAAGGTCGGCGGCTGAAGCGCGTCTGCGAGGCGACGACCGTCATACTGCGGCCCTGGCGATCGGTTGCGGGATGACGGTGCACCAGTTCAACAAAGTTGCCCGCGGACAAGCAGGCCGAGGTTCACCGCGCCTATCTGGCATTGATGTGCGCTGGCGGATCCGACCCGGCCGAGGCTCGCGTCACTCCCGCGGTCATCTGTCGACTGAGCAGAACACGAGGTCGGCCGCTGGTTACTGCACCACAAGGCGTCATTGCCGCAGGGCACTTCAGGGCCTTGGGGCCTTGTATGGCCAAACAGGAGGGGCTTTCCCAGGCGATGGCGCACCCAACGCATGGCGTTGGCGAAGGCCCGTGAAGGCGAAGCAGGGGCATAAATGCCGCGTAGCTAACAAGCGCCGTCCGCTGGCGCCGTCCTAGCGCTCACCATTGTCCTAAGATATCGCTCGAAAATCGTCAGTTTCTGTTCGTAGCCAATCCGCACTGTTTCTCCACAGCCATCGCATCTGAAACCAGCGATCGTTTTCACCCATGAGCCCATTCTTGTAAAGGGATGTGAACAGGCAGGGCACTGCAACTCGATAAATACGTCGCGCAACTCATTGGACAGAGGCACGCGCATGTTCTCCTTTGGCGGTAAGCCCACTTCAACAAGACGGACGACGGAAGGTTCCTCTGCGCACAAGGATCAGACCTCAGTCCCAAGATGTTTAAGCTCTCAACGCGCTGGCACCGGCTACAGGCGGGCGCCAGGACGTACGGCACGGGTTGGAAACGCGTGCTGGCGGGCCCTGTTCCCGGTAAGACGTGATGCTCGGCGCCGGCGGTTTAGCGATCAGCTTATTGACGGCCGACACAATGGCTGCGGCAATGGCTTCGGCCTGATCCATAAGCCCCGGCCCATAGAGACCATTGACCATCTCTTCGCTCCTCCCTTTTGGAAACTGGCCGGCTGCCGAAAAGTGACCGGCCTTTTTGTACATTAGCGGAACCCGGTATTTTGAGGCTTGTTAACTCTCAGCAGCGAGCGTGTGGACACCGCTGCTGGTCGAGGACCCAATCCTTGGCCGGGCCTGCATCGCCCCGCCAGTCGGTGCGGGCCCACTCGCTGGCGTCCGCGGGGATTCTGAAGCTGCGTTAACTTGGCGGTGGCTAGAGAGACCAAAGACGTCGTCAAGCTTAGGCGACACGCCTCTTATACGAGCCGCGAGCCATCGGCTTATCAGCTTCCTTCGCTTCGATCAGCGCAGCGATATCGCCGATGTCCCACAGCTTGCCAGTCACGCCAGCTGCCATGGCTGGTGTCATCCGCAACGTCGCATGGATGCGAACAAAATTGTAGTACATGAAAGTGGAGGGCAACCGCGTTGGCGTGCGCCTCGACCTTTTTGGAAAAGCCGTTGATCAGACAGTGAACCGCGCATGTGCCCACTACCTGCGTGTCGCGTAAAGTCGCCGTTGTATCGTTCGTACGAAAGGTGGGATTGCCGCTCCGAGGTAGAAAAACCACAATGTCGAGCCGATACCCCACTGGCCGCAAATGCCCCTGCCGTTGCACCGACCGTCGTAAACCTGACCCAAGCCTCGACGCAGAACGGTCCAACTCCGAAGCGAAGTCGTTAGCCCCCCGCTCCCGGTTGCTCGCAGTAAACCTGATCGTCAGAACCGCCGAAAAGCGCCGAAGAACTGCCGAACTTGAATTTTCGGAGGCATTGCCGCAGCTCGCGACCTTGCCCGCTCGGACGCGCGCAGGAGGTCGGCACAGCCTGACCCTCGCCCGCGCTAGCTAAGCGGCCTGCGACAGGTCGCACCTCGCCATGCCGTAACGCCATAGGTGGTTGGTCTCCGCGACCCGACTTTGGTAGAACAGAGTGAGTTGCTGACCGTTGATCATGACCGTCGAGTGGCCGTTCTCCCCGTTCTCGCCGGGATCCAGGACCGGCCCAGCCGTTACGTAAGGTCCGTTCACCTCGTTGGCGATGGCGAAGAACACTCGCTGGCGGTTGCCGCGGTGACCCTCAGGGAGGAAGCACGTCGCATTGAGCAGCACGCGGCCGTCCGGCAACTCGACTAATTGGGCGCCTTCGATACCCCATTCATAGTCAGGATGCTCCCGCCCATTGTGATGGGGAACATCGGCATGGTCCAGAATCTTGCCGACACGTTTCCAGGGGCCGAACCAGGAATTGGATTGGCTGCGTGCCAGATAGACGTCCGGTTGAGGCACCCTGCTGAACTTGGGCATCCCGGAATAGACCAGGTAGCGCTGCCCGCCGATGATTGCCGGGTGCGGGTCGTAGATGCCGTCCTCGCCGGTGTCGGGTATTGCTTTGATCGCCGGGGCCAACACAACCCAGTGGAAGCCGTCGTTGGACACCGCATGCTCGCACCGTCCGCCGGACTTCATGAATTCGGTCTGAATGAACATGTGGAAAACGCCGCTCTCGTGAATGACGCCCGGGGCGGCAACACCTGACCCGCTGATACGCAGATCAACCACCGGATGCTCGGTCCAGGGACCATAGAGATCAGGAGCGGTGGCGTGCAGGATGGCCCACGTCTCGGTAGCTACGGCACCGCTGGAGCCGAATATGTGCCACTGCGTCCCGTCGAACACCGGACAAGGATCCTTCAGGTCGTCCACGCTCTGCGGCTGAAACAACGGGAAGACATTGCTGTCGAAATTGAACTTCACTTCCATGTCTTTCGTGTGAGTGCCCTTGTCCAGCTCGTCACCTTGCTCGCGCGAATCAGCCCACCATAACTGCCAGCGCTAGTTTTGTTTGAAGCCGCAGAAAACCGCCGTGCGCGGTAAGCGTCGCGTGCCGGCAAAGCCGATGTCGAATTGACGACGCCGCCATCCCGAGCCATCGAGCTTGGATCAACTTACCCAATGCTAGTTAACCGGAAACAGGCAAACCCCAACTCAAAGTCCGCCCTATAACATATGTTAGGCGCCGAAAAGTTCAAGATTTCTAAGAAACGTCGGTGTGGAATTCGTCGGAGGCGCCTGCTGTCTTCGACGAAGGCGGCGGCGATGCCTGGCGGTGATTGCGGCGGGGGGGTGACGCGCACCTCGCTGCGCGGTGGGTGTGTTCGAGCCAGCACGAAGAAGGCCGCGAGACGCGCCGTCGGGAACGTCCAATCAGGCAGAGCCGTGTTCGGGCAGATCGGCCTCCTCCGCCACCTCTTTTCGTAGCTCTCGGCGGGAGCGTTCCGCTTTATCCGAACTATTCTCGTCGTTTGTCCGCTCGAGTTCGCGATCGATTGTCTCGCGTGACCCCTCTGCCGGATCCTGTTGCGGAGATGTGTGCGGGCCGGTTTCGATCTTGCCGTCGCCGGGAACCGAGCGGTCGCGAGACTTCGACATCTTCAGCTTCCCTTTCGTCTGTCATCTGCCTCGGCGTTCCGATGGCATGAATTTCCGATGGCATGAATTCGGTCGCTTCCCTGCCGAACCGGATCGCCGACGCTTTGTTCCGTTTTGGCCGGCCCGTGGCGTCAGAGCGATGCCCCCACCGGGTCCGGAACATTCGTGGCAGTTAAAAGTTCGGCCAACACCCTTACCGTGATCGGCCCTTATGCCCCCCACCTCACCCTCGGACGTCGTCATTCGTAAGCTGCAGAGAATCTCTGAGCTCCGGGAGTCCGATCTCGCGGTCCTGAGAGCCCTCGCGATCGAGGAGAAGGAATTCCAGGCGAATCATGACGTGGTCCGCGAGGGCGACCGGCCTTCACATTCGTTCGTCCTCGTCGACGGCCTGATCGGCTCCACCAAATTTACCGGCGAGGGTAAGCGGCAGATCACATCCTTCTTCGTAACCGGGGATATTCCGGATCTGCACGGGCTCCATCTTTCCGTGATGGACTGCACCTTCTCGACGCTCACGCCATCGCGGGTCGGCTTCATTCGGCACGACGCGCTGCGTGCCATCTGCGAACAACATCCTAACATCGCGACTGCGTTCTGGCGGTCGACGCTGATCGATGCGGCGATCTACAGAGAATGGGTAACCAATGTCGGAAGGCGCGAGGCCTTTACGCGGATGGCTCACGTGCTGTGCGAGCTGATCTGCCGGCTGCGTGCGGTCGGACGCATCCAGGACCACGTCGCGGATATTCCAATCACGCAAGCAGCCCTTGGCGACGCTTTGGGCCTGTCCACTGTCCACGTGAACAGAACGCTGCAGGAACTGCGCCGCAAGGGCCTGATCGCCACATCGGGCGCCAGGGTGCAAGCCCTGAACTGGCCAGATCTCGTCCGCGCAGCGGATTTCGATGCGACCTACCTGCACCAGAGGAACCCCGAAGCCGGGCAGTGACGGAAGCTATCCCGATGGGAAGATATTTTTTTGACAGTGGTGATCTCGAGGACGAGGTGGGTATCGAATGCACAGGGCTTGAAGAGGCGCGCCGGGCCGGCCTAGAAGGCTTGAAAGACCTGGCGAGGCACGCACTGAGGGACGTCAATGGACAGCAATTGTTCCTCGAAATCAGAAATGAAAGCGGCGACAAACTGCTGAGGCTCAGCATTCGTCTGCACGTGAAGCGATGGGATAGTATCTAGAGCACGTCCTGTTTAATCCGCATCATATCCTGCGGCCTTAAAGAGTTTGTGCATTCGGCTGGCGTGAAGAGGTCGAGAAGCGGACCGACGGCGTCCCACAAAGCCTTGATTGTTCTCTCGGCCTTTGCTCGCAACAACGCCTTGAGCTTGGAGAAGGCGTTGTCGGTGGGATTGAAGTCGGGACTGTAGGGCGGCAGGTAGAGCAGGCTTGCCCCTGCGGCCTCAATCGCGTCGCGCACGCCGGCGGCCTTGTGGGCGGGCAGGTTGATGGGGGTGGACGCCCCCTCACGGCGTCGCTGTGCCAAAGTGGTGTCGTCAAACATCATCGAACGGAGGCGTCCATGTTGGAAGTTAACACAATCGGATTGGATCTGGCGAAGAACGTGTTCCAGGCGCACGGCGCGGATGTATCGGGAGCCGTGCTGTTCAGGAAGAAGCTTCGCCGTGATCAAGTACTTCGGTTTCTTGCTGATCAGCCGGCCTGCACGGTTGCCATGGAAGCGTACGCCGGCAGCCATTATTGGGCGCGGGAGATTGCGAGGCCGGGGCACGGTGGTTCGGCTAATCGCTCCGGGATACGTCAAGCCATTTGTGAAGCGTCAGAAGAACGATGCGGCTGATGCTGAAGAGATCCGTGAAGCTGCACAGCGGCCGACCATGCGGTTCGTAGCAGCGAAGAGCGAAGAGCAGCAGGCGGCGGCCATGGTGTTCCGTTCGCGTTCTGGTAGTTCGGCAGCGGACCCAGAGGATCAATGCGATACGGGGCCATCTTGCGGAGTTTGGACTTGTGGCTGCGCAGGGCCTCTTCCACGTCGCCAAGCTTGTCGCTGCGATTGAGAGTGCGGATTCCACTATACTCGAAGCCGCTCGCCCGATGTTGTCTCTGCTCGTTGAGCAACTGCGGTCACTGGATGAGAGGGTGGCTGTACTCGATCGCGAGATTGCCCGGCGCGCTGCACGCCATAGGTCCGCGCCGCATGGCCGCCTTCTATCACCAGAAGCGCCATCTCCTCTCGACTAGAGACGTGAGACAGGCATTCTTGTGGGTGTTCATTCGGACCCTCCGGTGAGTGCTGAAGCGTTGTAACTCCAGTCTCCTCGGTTTGGTCCGAATGGACAACCTAGTGAAAGCTCACATCTAGACGACCCGCTCACGTTGCCATCCGCTCACAACAACCACTTACTTAAAGTCGGGCGTCCAATGAAATTGGGAGACGGCCGGAAGCGCCGACGCGAAATGCTGGACGTGCCCCCTACATCCACGCAACGCCGACGCTTGGCATTCGAGCCGGAACAAATGTCCGGTTGCACAGTTCGAGCCATGCAGCGGTCGATCCCCGCGCTGCAAGATCGGTAACCCGATCGCCCGCGCCGGCCCCTCCCACGGCGCGGGCTTTCGTATGCATTCACGCTATGGGGTTGCACTTGCTTCGCCGTTATCGTGAGCCGGCTGACCACGCTGTCCGGTGCCGCGGGATATCGGCGACATCGGCAATCGCGCATTCCCGGCAGGCCGGCCAATGCACGGAACAACGCGGCACTATGATAGTTGGGTGGCCTCAGAAAGTGGCAGAGAACGATGGGCAAAAAACCCAAACAGCACAGAGAATCCACGGCGGATCGTGAAAAGGCGATCGAGGCGCTCTACTTCGCGCGCAAGTGCGGCCTCACGAAGGAGGAGGCACTCAAGATCCTCAGGGAAGCCCCGATCAGGATCGATGATGAGAACGAAGAGCGCTCCGGCATCCGGACTTAGAAGCGATTGCCGATCACGCGTTGCAGGTGGCCGTGGCGCATCATCTTCTTCGCCTCGGACCCGCATTTCAATCGATCCGCGCATTCTGCGCCTCGGCCGGCGTCCCTTCGCCTCGGAGCAAGACCGGGTGCTGGTTGCACTTTGGAACTACACAGTTCGCCCGAACGACGAGGTCTGGCACCTCGGCGATACCGCCAAGGGTCCGGCCGAAACCGTATCTTGGCCCGGGCGAGCGTGCACCACTACATGGAGCTTGCTGCGGAGGGCACATTGCTGGTTCACCTGGAACCAGATCGAGAAGAGATCGGTAAACCTGCACGGCCATTCGCACGGTCCGTCCGAAGCCGATGACGCGCCAGCAGGATGTTGGCGTCGGCGCTTGGGGATTTCGCCTCCACGCGCACGCCCTTGATCACTGCGACGGCACCCACATTGAAGTCCCTGCCCTCCATCAAGCCAGCGCACATCTCGA
>NZ_AYWQ01000039.1:0-12959 GCF_000502415.1 Mesorhizobium sp. LNHC229A00 | reverse complement strand
CCGCGCGGGGTAAGCATGTACTTGTTCGAGGTCACCCGGCTTACCGTCGACTCGTGCACGCCGATCGCGTCAGCGACGGTTCTAAGATTGAGAGGCCGCAGGTGGGCGACGCCATGTTCCAAAAAGGCATCCTGCTGACGCACGATTTCAGCCGCAACCTTAACAATCGTCTTGGCGCGCTGATCGAGGCTGCGGATTAGCCAGTTCGCGTTTTGCAAGCACTCGTCGAGAAATGCTTGATCTTTCGAATTCTGGGCAGTTTGACGCGTGACTTCGGCATAATAGGTTTGGTTGATCAGCAGCTTTGGCAGCGTGGCGGGATCAAGTTCGATCTGCCACCCGCCTTGCGGCGAGGGCGTGACCCAGACGTCGGGTATGATTGATTCAGACGCACCGGATTCGAATCTGTTCCCAGGCTTGGGATCGAGCGCCCGAATCTCATGCATCATGTCGAGAAGGTCTTCTTCATCGACGCCGCAATGCTGCTTCAGTGCCTCAAAATCCCGTCGCGCGAGCTTTTCAAGATGGGCAACCAAAGCTGCCATTGCCGGGTCGAGCCGATTTCGCTGGCGCAACTGAATCTCGAGGCATTCTCTGAGACTTCGCGCAAAAACTCCCGGTGGATCAAATTGCTGCAAGGTTCCGAGAACCCGTTCCACAACAGCCTCATGGACATTCAGGCTCTCGGCCAGCTCCAAAAGGTTTGCCCGAAGATAGCCAGTGTCTTCCAGATCGGCGGCAAGCTGGCCAGCGATCAGCCGCTCCTGTGGTGTGAACGCAGTGAGGGCGATCTGACGAGCGACATGGTCGTGCAATGTTTCGGCGAGGGTGGCATACTCGTCGAGGGAAGGGCCATTGCCGGGCGGGTTGTTGGTCGTGTTGCGAAGTGATTTCCATTGCCCGAGCCGTTCAGGCGAACCTCCCCCGGTCGGTCCTTCAACGGCGTTTGCCCCAGGGCCGACAGGCTGATCCGCTCCCGAAATCGAAACGTCGTCAAAAGGCCCGCCATCGCTTGATGCAGATTCCAAGAGCGGGTTCTTCTCAATTTCCCGCTCCACGAACTGATGCAGTTCAGTATGCGCCAGTTGCAGCAAGCGAATCGACTCAATGAGTTGAGGCGATGCCACCATGGATTGCTTCTGGCGTTGAAGCAGGCTTGCTGAGGATTGCATGGTGAGCGCGATAATCCTGTCGAGGAGCCTCTTGGGGCCGGCACTGGCACCAGTGAGACGTTTCTAGGTCAAGCGGCGGCTTTCAGCGTTTCGAGAACGTTTTGCGGGGATGAGACGCCATAGGGGTCGGCCTCGCAGTTGTCGGAGAAACCTTCCTCCTCGAACCAGTGCTCCACCACGCCATTGTTGATCAGGGCGGCGTAGCGCCAAGAGCGCATCCCGAAGCCGAGATTGTCCTTGGCGACCAGCATGCCCATTTTGCGTGTGAACTCGCCTGAGCCATCGGGGATGAGCTCGACCTGCTTCAGGCCCAAGGACTTCCCCCACGCATTCATGACGAAGGCGTCGTTGACTGAGAGGCAGTAAATCGCGTCAATTCCCTCCTTCTCAAACTCATCATAGAGCTCTTCGAACTGGGGCAATTGGTAGGTCGAGCAGGTTGGTGTGAAGGCGCCAGGCAGCGAGAACAGGATGACCCGCTTGCCGGCAAAGTAGTCGTCAGATGTCTTTTCTTCCCAGCGATATGGATTTGGCCCCTGGACTGACTTATCGTGAACGCGCGTGAGAAAGGTGACGAAGGGAACTTTCTTTTGAACTGTCATCAAGTTGCTCCTAAAGAAGAAAACTGCCGTTGAATTCTGGCATAGGCTGGCGCAATTCCGAGCAAAGGCTCGTATGCTCGGGCACGGAATGAGGGCCTCGGCGGCTCGCAACTTCCTTTTCCATCCCGACGTATGGGAACGTCTTGGCGGCTGGTCTTGGCCACGCGAACGCAATCGATCTGAGCGAGCTGGAGACCGTCGAGCCGCTTGCTTCCCACGGCTATGGCGCCGGAAGCGGGATCGGTCACCCGCGATCGTGCCCGGGGAAAAGGGATAGCGGCCGGAAGTAGCCAATATCGCAAGCATGTGGCGACCTGAAATGTCACTTCACGCAGACTCGGGTCACTGGACTGGTTCAGCGTGTTGTCGATATGTGGCAGTGACCCGCCGGCCTTGGCTTGGGTGACCCTTTGACGGGGCCCTTGGGCACTCCCGTGCTGAACAGAACCGGTGAACGGCATTTGCGCGAGCGGCCCGTGTTGGCGTGCCGGCATCGGACCAGCCATGCGCAAAGCGGCCACCGGGAACGGCCTTCCGGAGGAGCCGATGTCCCGATGTTCAGCGGGAACGGGCACCGTCTCCTCAGGCCACTGTCTAGAGCTTCGCGCGTCGGGCATGGTGCAAGTCGCTTTCATCGTAATTTGATGGTGCTCTAACCAGGAGCAGCAAGCGGCGTGCCATTTCAAATAGAGGTGCTGTTGGACCGCCCCCTTCTTCTCGGAGGCGGTGTCTTAGAAGACCGGGAGCGCGCTATGCCGCCTCGTCACATAGGCAACAACGATGCTGTATGGTGCGGATATTCGGCGCTTCAGCCCCGGCTGGGCAAAGAAGAACCGGAAGCCGAGCCGATGCACCACCTGAGGCTGGCGGGCACTCCAGTCGTAGCGTGTGCCGCTAGCGTTCATGGGTGCGCAGCACGGCTATCGCGAACACGCGCCTCTCGCAGCAACATGAGCGCGCGCTCTTGGCAAGCGCCTTGGCGCCGTGAGGATCGAATTCCCCAATCGTGTCTGTTTGCCGCCGTCTTGTGTTCGAAACTGGACCAGAATGTCGCAGGCCCGACCTAAAGGTCGCCCGAGGCGTTCTGTCCGACACTGTTCCGTCGCCTTTGTTGGCCCGCGACAACGGCTTATTTCGCCTAGTTCTTCTCTGGCCTCAGGCTAAGCCGCTGAGAAGCTGCCACGATTTTTTCTGCTGCGGCCAAATTGGCACGAGATTTGAAGCACCTTCGTTGCGGGCCGGGAGCCGCCGACCGACTTTCATTTCGTGGATGACACGAATGGAACGAAGAAAGAAAAGCGAAATGTCAAATCTGCGTCGGATAGCGTCTATGGGCAGGGGGCCTCGGCGAAAGTCCTTACCCAACAGCTCGCCGCCCTTGTCGACCCTTGCGCAGGGAATCTTGGCCGGCGGCGAGTCAAAGGCCCACCACACCGACTTTATCCTGACCTGGAAGGTGCAGGATAATGTTCTGCATCTCGCCGCGCGATGTGCCTAGACAGTTACGCGTTTAGCCGATCTTGATAATCGGTCTGCCTCCGGACGACGTCGTCTACATGCCATCTTAGGTCTTCGCTGCCGCAGCGTCCGCCGGTCACCTTCCGCCCTTCCATCGCTACCGAGTGAAGTGCCATCATGCCCGAACAACCTTTGCCGACGCTGCCGATGTGGCGCGTCGATCACATTGAGCCCTCGACCGAGATGTTGGCGCTGCGGGCCAACGGTCCGATCCACCGCGTGCGCTTCCCGTCCGGGCACGAAGGCTGGTGGGTCACAGGCTATGACGAGGCCAAGGCGGTGTTGTCCGACGCGGCGTTCCGGCCCGCGGGAATGCCGCCGGCCGCATTCACCCCGGATTCGGTGATTCTCGGTTCGCCAGGATGGCTGGTCTCGCACGAGGGGGGCGAGCATACGCGGCTACGCACGATCGTGGCGCCGGCCTTCAGCAACGGCAGGGTGAAGCAGCTCGCGCAGCAGGTCGAGGCGATCGCCGCGCAGTTGTTTGAGACGCTGGCGGCCCAGCCCCAGCCCGCCGATCTGCGGCGCCACCTCTCCTTTCCGCTTCCAGCCATGGTCATTGGCGCGCTGATGGGCGTGCTCTACGAGGACCACGCCTTTTTCGCCGGGCTGTCCGACGAAGTGATGACGCACCAGCATGAAAGCGGCCCGCGAAGCGCGTCGCGCTTGGCCTGGGAAGAACTCCGCGCCTACATTCGCGGCAAGATGCGGGACAAGCGCCAGGATCCGGGCGACAACGTGCTGACGGATCTGCTCGCGGCGGTCGACCAGGGCAAGGCGACCGAGGAAGAGGCGATCGGCCTGGCGGCGGGCATGCTGGTGGCGGGGCACGAGAGCACCGTCGCGCAGATCGAATTCGGCCTGCTGGCCATGTTCCGCCATCCGCAACAGCGCGAACGCCTGATCGGCGATCCATCCCTGGTGGATAAGGCGGTGGAGGAAATCCTGCGCATGTACCCGCCGGGCGCCGGCTGGGACGGCATCATGCGCTATCCGAGGACCGACGTGACCATCGCGGGCGTGCATGTTCCCGCGGAGAGCAAGGTGCTGGTCGGCCTGCCGGCGACGTCGTTCGATCGGCGCCATTTCGACGACCCGGAAATCTTCGACATAGGACGTGACGAAAACCCGCACCTGGCGTTCTCCTACGGGCCGCACAACTGCGTCGGCTTGGCGCTGGCCAGGCTGGAACTCAAAGCGGTGTTCGGTTCGATCTTCCAGCGCTTTCCCGCGCTGCGCCTGGCCGTGGCGCCCGAAGAACTGAAGTTGCGCAAGGAGATCATCACTGGTGGGTTCGAGGAGTTCCCGGTGCTCTGGTGATGCTCGGATGCCACCAGGAATCGCGATGTTCTCGAATTGCCGGCGCGCCTGCAGCGCGCCGATCAGATCAGCCAGCCAACAGGTGACCAAGATGGACGTGCAAGAAACCACGGCAGCATGCCGGGACGCCTTCGCCGAACTGGCGTCGCCAGCGTGCATTCAGGACCCGTACCCATTCATGCGGTGGTTGCGCGAGCACGATCCGGTACATCGCGCGGCGTCGGGCCTCTTTCTGTTGAGCCGCCACGCCGACATCTACTGGGCGCTCAAGGCCACGGGCGATGCTTTTCGGGGGCCGGCGCCAGGCGAACTGGCGCGCTATTTCCCGCGAGCGGCGACCAGCCTGTCGCTAAGTTTGCTGGCGTCCACTTTAGCGATGAAGGAACCTCCAACGCATACGCGTCTGCGCCGGCTGATCTCGCGCGATTTCACCATCGGCCAGATCGACAAGCTGAGGCCGACCATCGCTCGCATTGTCGCAGCGCGCCTGGACGGCATGGCGCCCGCACTGGAGCGCGGGGAGGCAGTGGACCTGCATCAGGAATTCGCGCTGGCCTTGCCCATGCTGGTTTTCGGCGAACTGTTCGGCATGCCCCCGGATGACATTCTCGGGCTCATCACCGGCATCAGCGCCATTCTGGAAGGCCTGAGCCCGCACGCCAGCGATCCCCAACTCGCCGCGGGGGACGCGGCCAGCGCCAGGGTGCAGGCCTACTTCGGCGACCTCATACAGCGCAAGCGCACCGACTCCCGCCACGACATCGTGTCAATGCTGGTCGGCGCACACGACGACGATGCCGAGACGCTGTCGGATGCGGAATTGATCAGCATGCTTTGGGGCATGCTGCTGGGCGGCTTCGCCACCACTGCCGCGGCCATCGGCCATGCGGTCCTGGCGATGCTGGCGTATCCCGAACAGCGGCACTGGCTGAAGGGAGATGCCGTGGGGGTGAAGGCTTTCGTCGAAGAAGCCCTGCGCTATGACGCGCCCGCCATGTTCAGCTCCATTCCGCGTATCGCCCAGCGCGACATCGAACTGGGCGGCGTGGTGATCCCGAAGAACGCGGACGTGCGCGTGCTGATCGCGGCCGGCAATCGCGACCCGGACGCCTTCGCCGATCCCGATCGCTTCGATGCCGTGCGGTTCTACGGCACCAGTCCTGGCATGTCGATCGACGGGAAGATCATGCTGACCTTCGGCCACGGCATCCACTTCTGCCTTGGTGCGCAACTGGCCCGGGTGCAGTTGGCCGAGAGCCTGCCGCGGATCCAGGCGCGCTTCCCCACGCTGGCATTGGCCGAGCAGCCGACCCGGGAGCCCTCCGCGTTCCTTAGGACATTCCGCGCGCTGCCGGTACGGCTGCATGGGCAGGAGGGCTGAGATGCGCGTCCTGGTCGATCAGGATCTGTGCGGAACGACCGGGCAGTGCGTGCTGACGCTGCCGGGCACCTTTCGCCAGCGCGAACCGGACGGCGTGGCCGAAGTGTGCGTTACGACGGTCCCGCAGGCGCTGCACGCCGCCGTGCGGCTTGCGGCGAACCAGTGCCCGGTCGCCGCCATTCGGGTCATCGAAAGCGACGCTGGCCATGACGAGTGCGCCAGCGCCGACCCGGCGCCTTCTCCGACGCAGGCCCAGCGGCATGCCGCGAAAGACCAATGCAATTCAGGAGACACGATGGGAAGGTTTGAAGGCAAGGTGGCCGTGGTGACCGGCGCTGGCGCCGGCATCGGCAAGGCATGCGCTCTCGCCATCGCGCGCGGAGGCGGCAGAGTGGTGGTGGCCGACATTGATGGCCCGGCGGCCATCACCTGCACCGCGCAGATCGCGGCCGAAGCAGGCCACGCGCTGGCCATAGCCATGGATATCGCCGATGAGCAGGCGGTGGCAGCGCTGTTCGAGACGGCGGAGCGGCACTTCGGGGGGGTCGACCTGCTGGTGAACAATGCGAGCGCCATGCATCTGACCCCGCGCGACCGCGCCATCCTCGACCTGGACCTGGCAGTCTGGGACCAGACAATGGCGACCAATCTGCGCGGCACGCTGCTCTGCTGCCGGCAGACCATCCCACGGATGATCGCCCGCGGCGGTGGCGCGATCGTCAACATGTCGTCGTGCCAAGGGCTCAGCGGTGACACGGCGCAGACGTCCTACGCCGCGTCGAAGGCGGCGATGAACATGCTCTCGGCTTCGCTCGCCACCCAGTACGGTCACTCTCAGATACGCTGCAACGCGGTTGCGCCGGGTCTTATCATGACCGAGCGTCTCCTCGCCAAGCTGGACGAGTGCATGCAACGGCATCTGCGCCGGCACCAGCTCCTGCAGCGCGTCGGCCGCCCCGAGGATGTGGCCGCGCTGGTGGCGTTCCTGCTCTCCGACGATGCTGCGTTCATCACCGGCCAGCTCGTGTGCATCGACGGCGGCATGCTGGCGCATGTGCCGACATATGCCGACGGTGGCAACAGCTGCGCCGCGCGCCCTGCAGACGACACCGAATCGGCGGCGGCGGCGCGCTGCTGATGGACACGCTGCTCAATCCACTCAACCGTCGGCACCGGCTGCGATGCGACATCCCGGTCATGCCCGGCGCTTTCCCCCTGGTCGGGCATCTTCCCGCCATTGTCTGCGACCTGCCGCGCCTGCTGCGGCGCGCGCAACGCACGCTGGGCAGCCACTTCTGGCTGGATTTCGGCCCTGCCGGACATCTCATGACCTGTGTGGATCCGGACGCATTCTCACTGCTCAGGCACAAGGACGTGTCCTCGGCGCTGATCGAAGAGATCGCGCCCGAATTGCTTGGCGGAACGTTGGTTGCGCTGGACGGCGGCGCGCACCGGCAGGCGCGTGATGCCATCAAGGCCGCGTTCTTGCCCAGGGGGCTGACCCAGGCCGGGATCGGCGACCTGTTCGCGCCCGTCATCCAGGCGCGGGTGCAGGCATGGCGCGCCCGCGGCGAGGTACTCATCCTGCGCGAAACCGGCGACCTGATGCTGAAGCTTATCTTCAGCCTCATGGGAATCCCCGCGCAGGACCTGCCGGGATGGCATCGCAAGTACCGGCAATTGCTGCAGTTGATCGTCGCGCCACCGGTCGACCTGCCCGGACTGCCTTTGCGGCGCGGCCGTGCCGCCCGCGACTGGATCGACGCGCAGTTGCGCCAGTTCGTCCGCGACGCACGCGCGCATGCCGCGCGCACCGGGTTGATCAACGACATGGTGAGCGCGTTCGACCGCAGCGACGGTCCGCTCTCCGATGACGTCCTGGTCGCGAATATTCGCTTGCTGCTGCTTGCCGGTCACGACACCACTGCCTCGACGATGGCCTGGATTGTAATCGAGCTGGCGCGGCAGCCTGTGCTGTGGGACGCCCTGGTTGAGGAGGCGCAACGCGTGGGCGCGGTGCCGACCCGGCACGCGGACCTGGCGCAGTGTCCGGTCGCCGAGGCGCTGTTCCGCGAGACACTGCGCCTGCATCCGGCGACCACGCTCTTGCCGCGTCGCGCGCTGCAGGAATTGCAACTCGGCCAACGGCGCATTCCCGCGGGCACCCATCTATGCATCCCGCTGCTGCATTTCTCGACCTCGGCGCTGCTGCACGAGGCGCCTGATCAGTTCCGCCTGGCGCGGTGGCTGCTACGCACAGAGCCGATCCGGCCCGTGGACATGCTGCAGTTCGGTACCGGCCCACACGTCTGCATCGGCTACCACCTGGTATGGCTGGAAATGGTGCAGTTCTGCATCGCCTTGGCGCTGACCATGCACAAGGCCGGGGTGCGGCCGCAGTTGCTGAGCGACGTCGAAAAAGGCCGTCGCTATTACCCTACCGCACATCCGTCAATGAAAATTCGAATAGGCTTTTCATGAGCTGGCATCGCATGCCCTGTGTGGCAAGGCAGCGGCGCCGGCGGGGCGCGGCATTGCTGCACTCAGCGCACGCACTCGTGTGACGCCGGCAACACCGTGACGACTTGCGCTCGCCGTGGCCGTCTCAGCTACAAGGACATGAACAACATGCAGACCGGTTCCACTCCACGCGACCGAATCGGCGTTTCCGCATCCGGATTGGGCGCGCAGGCGCGCGGCGCATCTGGCGGCCTGCTCCCGGAGATCTGGATGCAGGACGGCGCAAAGCGGGTCGAACAGGCGCTGGCGCGTCTGCTCTGCGCCGAAGACGACGGTAAGACAGAGTTGATGGCGGCCATGCGCTACGCCACCTTGCATGGCGGGAAGCGCACCCGCGCCTTGCTCTGCCTGGCTGCCGGCGCACTGGCGGGCACGCCGGCGCACATGCTCGACGACGTCGGCGCCGCCATCGAGATGATGCACGCCTGTACCCTGGTCCACGACGACCTGCCCGCGATGGACGACGACGTGCTTCGCCGCGGCCTTCCGACCGTGCACGTAAAGTTCGGCGAAGCCACTGCGATCCTGGTCGGCGATGCGCTGCAGGCTCACGCCTTCCTGACGCTGGCGAGGCTGGATGCGCCGGGCGACAATCGTATCGCGCTCGTGCGCGAACTGGCGCAGGCGGTGTCCGCCGAGGGTGCCGCAGGCGGGCAGGCCATGGATCTGTCGTTGGTCGGAAAGCACGCCGGGCTGGACAGGATCCTGGCGATGCACCGGATGAAAACCGGAGCGCTAGTGCGCGCGTCGGTTCGCATGGGCGCGCTATACTCCATCGCGGAGGATGCCGCGCACGCTGCGCTGTATGCTGCGCTCGATCGCTACACCGCCTGTTTTGGCCTGGCTTTGCAGGTGGCCGACGACATTCTCGACGCGACGGCGGATACCGCGACTCTTGGCAAGACCCCCGGCAAGGACGCGGCGGCGCAGAAGCCGACCTGCGCGTCGATCATGGGGCTGCAGGCAGCGCGCCAGTTCGCCCTGTATTTGTTGCACGACGCCGGGGAGGCCATCGCCCCTCTGGGGCCGCGTGCGGAAGGGTTGGCGCAGATGTTGCAGCGGGCCAACGTGTATCTGTCCGCGCCTTACGCATGAGCGTGCGCATCCGTAAGGACTCGCCCCTGTGCTGGCGCGATCGGCCGGCGGGCGCTGCATGCTGCACTGTGTCCGTGTCGGCGGCGACGTGCGCGGCGTCTGCACGTTTCTGTTCTCGTTAGCCCTCTGCAGAAGGAACATCCCCCCTGAACGCGCTGTCCGAACAGATCCTTTCCGAATTGCGTCATCTGCTTAGCGAGATGAGCGACGGCGGCAGCGTCGGTCCGTCCGCCTACGACACGGCGCGAGTTCTGCAGTTCGACAGCAACGTCACCGGTCGGCAGGACGCATACGCGTGGCTCATCGCGCAGCAACAGGCGGATGGCGGATGGGGAAGTGCGGACTTCCCGCTGTTTCGCCATGCGCCCACGTGGGCGGCGTTGCTGGCATTGCAGCGTGCCGATCCTCTTCCTGGCGCTGCCGACGCAGTCCACGCTGCAACCCGGTTCATCGAGCGCCAGCCCGATCCCTACGCGCATGCGGTGCCGGAAGACGCGCCCATCGGCGCGGAGCTGATCCTGCCGCAGTTGTGCGACGAGGCCGCATCCTTGCTGGGCGGCTTGGCGTTTTCGCGCCACCCGGCGCTGTTGCCGTTGCGGCAAGCACGCCTGGTCAAGCTGGGGGCTGTGGCGACGTTGCCGAGCGGCCATCCGTTGCTGCACTCCTGGGAAGCCTGGGGGACGTCGCCGGCCACCGCATGCCCGGACGACGACGGCAGCATCGGCATCAGTCCGGCGGCCACCGCTGCGTGGCGTGCGCACGCCGTGACACAGGGAAGAACGCCGCAGGTCGGGCGCACCGACGGGTATCTGCAGGCGGCATCGCGGGCAACGCGCACCGGCATCGAAGGTGTCGTTCCCAACGTCTGGCCGATCAATGTGTTCGAGCCATGCTGGTCGCTGTACACCCTGCATCTGGCCGGTCTGTTCGCGCATCCCGCGCTCGCCGAGGCGGTGCAAGTAATCATCGCGCAGCTCGACGCCCGCCTCGGCGTGCGCGGTCTGGGCCCTGCCTTGCACTTCGCGGCCGATGCGGACGACACCGCCGTTGCGTTGTGCGTCCTTCGCCTTGCAGGCCGCGACCCGGCCGCCGACGCGTTGCGCCAGTTCGAAACCGGCGAGCTCTTCGTCACCTTTCCCGGTGAGCGCAATGCCTCGGTGTCGACCAACATCCATGCCCTGCATGCGTTGCGAATGTTGGGAAAGCCCGCCGCCGGCACCAGCGCCTACGTCGAGGCCAGTCGCAACCCGCATGGTCTATGGGACCACGAAAAATGGCACGTTTCCTGGCTGTATCCCACCGCGCATGCGGTCGCTGCGCTGGCGCAAGGCAAGCCCCAGTGGCGCGACGAGCGCGCGCTGGCAGCGCTGCTGCAGGCGCAGCGCGACGACGGCGGCTGGGGCGCCGGTCGCGCGTCCTCATTCGAGGAAACCGCCTATGCGCTGTTCGCGTTGCACGTGATGGACGGGAGCGAAGAGCCGGCAGGGCGTCGGCGCATCGCGCAGGCGGTGGCGGGTGCGCTGAAGTGGATGCTCGCTCGCCACGCGGCGCATGCATCGCCCCAGACGCCGCTGTGGATCGGCAAGGAACTGTATTGCCCCACGCGGGTGGTGCGCGTGGCCGAACTCGCCGGGTTGTGGCTGGCGCTTCGTTGGGGGCGGCGCGTCTCGGCCGAGGGAGCAGGAGCCGGGCCATGATCCCGACCGATCGCGCGCTGCAGCAGGTGCTGGAATGGGGGCGTTCCCTGACTGGGTTCACCGACGAGCATGGCCTGGAAGCAGTCAGGGGCGGCCAGTACATCCTGCAGCGCATCCACCCGAGCCTGCGCGACACCAGCGCCCGCACCGGCCGCGATCCGCTGGACGAGACGCTGATCGTGGCGTTCTATCGAGAACTGGCGCTGCTGTTCTGGCTCGACGATTGCAACGACCTTGACCTGATCGCGCCGGAGCAGCTCGCCGCGGTGGAGCAGGCGCTCGGGCAAGGCGTGCCGTGCGCGCTCCCCGGATTCGAGGGCTGTGCTGTGCTGCGCGCTTCGCTCGCCGCGCTCGCCTACGATCGTCGCGACTATGCTCAGCTTCTCTACCATACCCGGTGCTACTGCGCGGCGCTGCGTGCCGGACACGCGCAGGCGGCAGGGGCAGAGCGCTGGTCCTACGCCGAGTACTTGCAGAACGGCGTGGATTCGATCGCCTACACGAACGTGTTCTGTTGCCTGTCCTTGCTGTGGGGGCTGGACATGGCGACCTTGCGCGCGCATCCGGCGTTTCGCCAGGTCCTGCGGCTCATCTCCGCGATAGGGCGCTTGCAGAACGATCTGCATGGACGCGAAAAGGATAAGTCGGCCGGCGAGGGAGCTAACGCGGCGATCCTGCTGCTGCAGCGCTATCCGGCTATGCCTGTGGTGGAGTTCCTCAACGACGAGCTGGCCGGCCATACGCGCATGCTGCACCGGGTGATGGCGCAAGAACCCTTTCCACCGCCGTGGGGACCGTTGATCGAAGCCATGGCGGCCATCCGCGCGCAGTACTACCAGACCTCAACCAGCCGCTACCGCAGCGACGCTGCGGGGGGAGGCGAGCGTGCGCCGGCCTGAACGCGCGGGAAACGCCGGCGTGCGCGCGCTGCCGTCGGTCCGATCCGACGCAACGCCGTCGCCCGATGCGGCGGATGGGGCGAGCATCAGCGACACCAAGCTGAGCCGGCGCAAGGACGACCACCTGGACATCGTGCTGGATCGGCGAACGGCGTGGGCCAAGGCCGCCGGCTGGGAGTGCATTCGTTTCGAACACTGCGCATTGCCCGAGTTGGACCTGACGCAGATCGACCTCAGCGCCTCGCTGCTTGGCAAGACCATGCGCGCGCCGCTGCTGATCAGCTCCATGACCGGCGGCATGCCACGCGCGGAGTCCATTAACCGGCATCTGAGCGAGGCAGCGCAAGCCTTGGGGATCGCCATGTGCGTCGGTTCGCAGCGCGTGAGCCTGCAATCCCGCAACTCCCATGGGCTGACGCGCGCGCTGCGCCGCCTGGCGCCAGACGTTCCATTGCTTGCCAATATCGGCGCCGCGCAACTGCGCGAGGCCGACGGCCTGGACCTCGCGCGCCGGGCGGTGGATGCACTGGAGGCCGATGGACTCATCGTCCATCTCAATCCGCTGCAGGAAGCGGTACAGCCGGCAGGCGACCGCGACTGGCGCGGCGTCCTGGCGCAGATCGCTCGCGCCGCACGCAGCGTGGGCGTGCCGATCGTGGCCAAGGAAGTCGGGTCGGGCCTGTCCGCCTCGGTGGCCTGTGCGCTCGTCGAGGCGGGCGTGGCGGTGATCGATGTCGCCGGCGCCGGCGGCACCA
>NZ_AYWQ01000038.1:0-14386 GCF_000502415.1 Mesorhizobium sp. LNHC229A00 | reverse complement strand
TCTACAGTGAAATCTCGCGGATCATGTCTCATCTGCTGAATGTGACAACTCAGGCCATGGACGTGGGCGCGCTGAGTCATCAACATGATCTCGCTCGACGGGTTCGCGGCCGCCCCGTATGCAGCCGCCTCCAAGTCCGGCGGCGGGGTTGCCAGCGAGGACGACGGGGGTTGAGCGCTACTCATTGAGATCCGGTCCACTTCGTCCAGGCAGCTTAGCCGGCATGTTGGCCTCCATGGGCACATCGGACGTTTGCCGGAGCTGACGCCTTCGCTGTTGCTGATTTCTTCATATCCGGGACCAGTCCTATGAGACGGTTGAACTCGGCGGTCTCAATGGTTCCCGGCTGCTGCCTTGCGGACCCCCGCGGTCGGGCTGTTTTTCCTGGCCGTGCCATTTTCCCGGGGGGCTGAAACAAACAGCTCTGTTGGCAGTTCTAGCGTCCGGAGCACCGGCTCCGCGCGGCGGGGCCGAGCGGGCGGGGCTGCCCGGCAGGAGGTCCAGCAATGTCTCACGATGTGCAAAGACGATTTGCAACGCGCTTGATCGCGATTGCGCTGATGCTCTCGGCCTTTGGCGTGGCGCCTGTCCTGGCCCAGGATACCCCGACGGACTTCACAGCGATAATCCAGCAGAAATTGCCGGCCGTCGTCGCGATCACGACCCGGGAGGTTGTCCAGGACCAGACGACGGCAGGCGATTATTCAAGCCCGTTCGACGGCCAGGGCCTCGGACCCGTTCAGCGGCAGGTGAGGGAGGCGCTTGGCTCCGGATTTGTGATCAGTGCCGACGGCTACATCGTCACCAATAACCATGTCGTTGCCGACGCGACAGAGATCCATGTCGTATTTTCCGACAAGGAAACGGCGCCGGCGAAATTGGTCGGCCGTGACCCCGCCACTGATATAGCGGTGCTGAAGGTGGACCCGCGGCCCAACATGACCACGACCAAATGGGGTGACTCGGATGCAATGCAGCCGGGCGCATGGACAATCGCGATCGGCAGCCCGTTCGGGCTCGGAGGGACAGTCACTGTCGGCGTTCTTTCGGCCCGCTCGCGAGACATTCAAGCCGGGCCGTACGACGATTTTCTCCAGACGGACGCGTCGATCAATCGAGGCAACTCGGGCGGTCCGCTGTTCAACGCACGTGGCGAGGTGATCGGCGTCAACACCGCCATCGTCTCGCCGTCGGGCGGCAGCATCGGAATCGGGTTTGCGGTGCCATCGCGCACCGCCCAGAGCATCGCCGACCAGTTGATCCGAACTGGCCGGATCGTGCGCGGCTTCATCGGAGTCCGCCTGCAGGACATCACGCCGTCGCTGGCTGAGGCCCTCGGGATGAAGGATGACAAGGGCGCGCTGGTTGCTTCGGTTGAGCCCGGCAGCCCGGCGGAGAAAGCCGGCTTGAAGCCGGGTGACGTGATCACCCGGTTCAACGGCAAGGTCATTGAGGGTGTCCATGACCTCACGCTTGCGACGGCTAGCCAGAAGCCTGGCAGCAAGGCCACTCTGACACGGAGTAACGGCGGCAAGGACCAGGAGATCGCGCTTGTCATCGGTGAGCGCAAGGATGCGGAGGTGAAGACCGGCGCTGTTCCCGACAAGAAGTCGGCGGCCGAAGGCCTCGGCCTATCCCTCAGCCCGATTCCGGATCAGGCGCGTCAGCAGCTAGGCATCAAATCAGGAACAACCGGCGTCTTCGTCGTGGAAGTGGTTCCCGATGGCCTTGCCGCCCGGAGCGGATTGCAGCCCGGCGATGTCATCATATCGGCCAACAATCGCCGCGTGACGGAGCCTTCGGATATCGTCGAGGAGTGGGCGAACTCTCGCCGGCAGAGCAAGCCCATCCTGTTTCGGCTGGAAAGGCAGGGGCAGTCCGTGTTCGTGGCGGTCGCCGGGAAATGACCGTCTCCAGGACGGCCATGTGACTGCACCACGATCAGCTTCCGGATCCCGCTCCAAAGGCGCCGGACGCCATGTGCAATAGGGGAGCATCGCCGCAGAAAGTCTTCGGGATGCGCTCATCGGGCCGGGCGCGCAACGCGCACTCATTCTGCAGCGCCAGAACTCTTTTGAGCTCATCGTGCTCGAAGGCGTTCGCCACCTCACGCAGTTTCGCGCCTTGCCGTAAGCCTTGCCTGGAGAAGGACGACGACGAGCAAAAATAGCCCGCGGATCACTGACTGCCAGTAGGCTGACAGCGAAATCCAACCCATGCCGTTTTCGAAGTTCAGGACGTTGAAAAGGATGCCGAGCAACAGCACGCCGGCCAGCGTCGTTAACACCGAGCCCGAGCCGCCGGTCAGCAGCGTCCCGCCCACGACCACGGCTGCGATGGCAAACAGCTCCCAGCCGACGCCCTCGATCGGCTGGCCTGCGCCGAACTGAGAAGCGAGAACGACGCCGGCGAGCCCGGCCAGGCACCCGCTTGCCACATAGACGAGAAATTTGACGCGGTCCGTGCGCAGCCCCATCAGCCGCGAGGCATCCTCGCCGCCGCCGATGGCCAGCACCGTCCTTCCCGTGCTGGTGTAGTTCAGGACCACTGAGCCGACGACATAGGCAACCAGGGCGATGACTGCCGGAATCGGGAAAATCCAGAAATTCCCTTGGCCGATGGCGGTGAAACCCGAATCGTAAGACACCGAAACGGTCTGGTTGCCGGCCAGAAGCAGCGCCGAGCCGCTTGCGGCCAGCATGGTGGCAAGCGTGGCGATGAATGGCATCAGGTTGCCGCGCGTAACCAGGAGCGCGTTGATCAGCCCGGCTGCCAGGCCGGCGCCAACGCCCGCTGCAAGGCCTGCCACGATGCCGTGCGGGCTGGCCAGGGCCGACGCGACGCTGCCCAAGGCGGCGACGGAGCCGACGGACAGGTCTATGCCGCCGGTCATGATCACGAAGCACATGCCGAGCGCGACGAGCGCGAACATCGAGTTGTAGCGCAGAACGCTCATCACGTTGAAGAGGCCGAGGAAGCGGTCGTAGCGCAGGAATCCGAACAGGACGAGGGCTGCAAGCGCGATGACGACACCGTAAGTGCCGATGATGCGAACCAGTCTGGCGCTGTTCATGGATTACACCCGGTGTTGCTGCTGCAGCCAGACGGCGAATGCGATGATGCCGGCCTTGACGACGAGCGCAGCGGCGTCGGGCACGCCATTCGCGAGCAGCGTGTAGCGCACCAACTGGATGGTCAGTGCGCCCAGCAGGGTGCCGATGATTGTGGCCTTTCCGCCACTCAACAGCGTGCCGCCCACCGCGACCGCCGCGATGGCGTCGAGTTCCATGCCCAGCCCCACGAGATTGGCGTCGCTGGAGGAGTTGATCGCAATGACGACGAGACCGGCTAGCCCCGCGCACAGGCCGCTGATCGCATAGACAGCGAGCTTGATCCTCGATACGGCGATGCCGGCGAGTTCAGAGGCCTTTTCATTGCCGCCGACCGCCAGGATGCTTCGCCCGAACACCGTGCGGTGAAGGGCCCAAGCGGCCGCCGCAACCAGCACGGCCATGATGATGACCTGCGCGGGAATGCCGAGCGGGCGGGCAAGTCCGATCCACTGGAATTGCGGCACGCGGAAGGTCTGCAGATTGCCGTTGGTTATGACCTGCGCGATCCCGCGCCCGGCGATGAACAGCACGAGCGTTGCGACGATCGGTTGGATGCGGAAACGCGAGACCAACCAGCCGTTGAACAGCCCGAACAGGCCGGCGACGAGGATCGAGGCAATCATCGCGACGGCTACCGCCAGATAGATGTTTCCGACCGGGAAGATCGTGCCCATGAAGATCATCGGCGCCAATGCGCCGGAGATCGCCATCAGCGAACCAACCGACAGGTCGATGCCGCCGGTGGCGATCACCAGGGTCATCCCCACCGCGACGATCACAATCGTGCAGACCTGGGTTAGGTTGACGTTGAGTGTCTGCAGCGTCGCGAAATTGCGCGTATAGGCAAGGTTGAAGACCACCAGCAGCACAAGCGCGATCACCGTGCCGTAGCGCGCCAGGAAACCGAACACATCAAAGCGGCGGTTTCCAGCGTCGTTGGCTGCGGATGGTGTAGCCAGATCGCTCACGCTGCCTCCTTCGCCGCGCCGCCATGCGCCATCGCCGCGAGCACGTCCTCCTCGTCGGCTGCCTGGCCTTCCAGTTCGGCCACCCTCACTCCTTCGCGCAGCACGAATATGCGGTCGGCTCCTTCCATCACTTCCTCGAGTTCCGAGGAGATCATCAGCACGCCGAGCCCGTCATCGGCAAGCTTGCGGATGATGCGCTGGATCTCGGCCTTGGCCCCGACATCGATGCCGCGCGTCGGCTCATCGAGAATGAGCAGCTTCGGGTTCATTGCCAGCCAGCGGGCAAGCAGCACCTTTTGCTGGTTGCCGCCCGACAACTCGCGGACCTTCTGGTTAGGCCCCGAGCATTTGATGTCGAGTTCACGAATGAAGCGCTCGACGATCTCCTTCTGCCGGGCCTCGTTCAGGATGCCATTGCGGCTGATTTTCGGCAGCAGCGCCAGTGTTATGTTCTCCGCGACGGTCATTTCCGGCACGATGCCCTCGGCCTTGCGGTCCTCAGTGCAGAAGCCCATCCCTGCGGCGATGGCATCAGCGGCACGTGCGGGATGGTAGGACGCGCCCTCCATCGTCATCTCGCCTGCGCTCCGGCGGTCGGCGCCGAATACGAGGCGGGCTGTTTCGGTGCGGCCGGCGCCGAGCAAGCCGGCAAAGCCGGCGATCTCGCCGCGGCGCAGGTCGAAGCTCACGTCACGGACCAACTGGCCGGCCGCCAGCCCTTGCGCGGTAAACAGCACATCACCGATCCTCGACCGATCGCGCTCGCCGAACGCGGTCGCGTGGCCTTCGACGGCTGCGACGTCGCGGCCGAGCATGGCCGCGACCAGCTCCAGCTTGCCGATGTCGCTCATCGCCGCGCTTCGCACCGTGCGGCCGTCACGCATGATCGTGACCCGGTCGCAGACCTCGTACAACTCGTCGAGCTTGTGGCTGACGAACAGAACGGAGACGCCGTCGGCCTTGAGCTGACGGATAACGCTGAACAAGACCGAGACTTCACGCTCGTCNGAGCGGGCGGCGCACGTCGATGCCGATCGAGAAGCGGCTGAGCAGGCGCTCGGCTTCCGCATGCATCGCGCTCCAGTCGAGCAGGCCGCGGCGGCGCTTCTCGCGTCCAAGGCAGATGTTCTCGGTGACCGAGCGCAGCGGTACGAGATTGATCTCCTGGTAGATGGTGCTGATGCCGCTGACCTGGGCCTGATGCGGAGACCCAACCTCGAACGGCTTCCGTTCGAACAGCACCTGGCCCGCATCCCGACGGTAATAGCCGGTGAGCACCTTGATAAGTGTCGATTTGCCCGCACCGTTCTGGCCGATGAGTGCGTGGANCTGACCTGGGCCTGATGCGGAGACCCAACCTCGAACGGCTTCCGTTCGAACAGCACCTGGCCCGCATCCCGGCGGTAATAGCCGGTGAGCACCTTGATAAGTGTCGATTTGCCCGCACCGTTCTGGCCGATGAGTGCGTGGATCTCGCCCGGAAGAACCTGGAGCGAGGCATCGGCCAGGGCAGGGATGCCGGCAAAACGCTTCTGGATGTCACGCATGTCCAGGAGCAGCGCGGCTTGGTCCGGCTGAGCGGTCATCGTCAAACTCCCAAACCCTACCCGCCGAAGCGGGTAGGGCAGATGGAAAGAAAGTGGATATCAGAACGCAATATCGAAGTCTTTCTTCGCGTTCGTGGCGTCGAAGAAGGCATCCTCGTTCTTGATGAACGGCGGGATCTTCTTGCCGGCCGCATAGTCGGCCATCGTAGCGAAGGCCTTCGGCCCGAACAGCGGGCTGCAAGCGCAGATAGCGCCGATCTTGCCGTCAATGATCGCCTGGACGCCTTCCTTCTCGCCGTCGATCGACAAGATCAGCACATCCTTGCCCGGGGTCTTGCCGGCTGCTTCCAAAGCGGCGATGGCGCCCAGCGCCATCTCATCATTATGCGCGTAGATGATATCCGCATCAGGGTGCGCCTGAAGCAGCGTCTCGGCGACCTGCCGGCCCTTGTCGCGGGCGAAGTCGCCGGACTGCGACGCCAGGATGGTGAACTGCGAGTGCTTGGCGATGAAATCGTCGAAGCCTTTCTTGCGGTCGGTAGCGGCCGAGGCTCCGGTCGTGCCTTCCAGCTCGATGATCTTCGACTTGCCATTGGCGTTCTTGACCAGCCATTCGCCGACGCGGGTCGCCTCCTGGATGAAATCCGAACCGATGAAGCAGACATAATCCTCGCCCGGCTTGGCCATGGTGTGATCAACGTCGCGGTCGACCAGAAACACCGGTATGCCGGCATCGCGCGCGGCAAGAATGACCGGCACCAGGGGCTTGTCTTCGCGGGGCGGCAGGAAGATTGCGTCGACGCCCTGCGCGATCATCGAGTTCACGTCGGAGGCCTGCTTGGCCGACGAACCGGCGGCATCCGTGTAGACCAGCTGATGGCCGAGCTTGGCGGCTTCGTCATGCATGCTCTTGGTCTCGGCAAGGCGCCACGGATTGTTGCTTTCCGTCTGGGCGAAACCGACCTTGTACTTGTCCTTCTTGGCGAGCGGCGGGAGCGCCGCGAAGGCGCGTGAGCCGAGCGTCAGCGCGAGCGCGCCGACGGCGGAGCCAACCAGTAGTTTTCGACGGGTTATGATCATGCTCTTTCCTCCTTTATTGTCGCTTTCTGCGACTGTGTGATTTCCTCACGATATCGGCCCTGAAGGCTTCGGCGATGACGCCGTTGGCAAGCTGGATCAGGCTCTATGCCGCCTCCAAAATGAAATCGGCGCAGCGGTCGCCCAGCATCATGGCTGGCGCCGCTGTATTGCCGGCATTGATGTTGGGGCAGGCCGACATGTCGGCAACCCGCAGATTGTCTATTCCGCGCACGCGCAGCGCCGCGTCCAGCACCGCCATCCGGTCGCTGTCTGAGCCCATCCGGCATGTCCCGGCCGGATGGTAGTTGGTCTTCACAAAGCGCTTGCAATGCTTTGCCATCGCCTCGTCGCTGAGATCATCCTGGCTTGGCACGGCAATGGCCTTGACTCGATCGGCGAGCGGCTTGGTCTGAAAAGCCTGCAGGAAATAACGCTGGCCGGAGATCATTTCCCTCATGTCGTCGGGGTGTTTAAGAAGGTTCGGCGAAACGATCGGCATGTCCTTCGGATCCGCCGAACGCAGCCTCACGAAACCGCGCGACTTTGGTTTCACCACCACTGTCGTCACGGTAAGCCCATAGGTGTTCTCGACCAAGGTCAGGATATCGCGGTCCAGATAGACGTGCGGCACGCAGAAGGCCTGGATCGTCGGTTCGCCCTCGGGATCGGCCGGATTGACGAAGGCTCCGGCCTCGACCCCCGCTGACAGGATCGTGCCGGTGCCGAAGAGCTTGAAATGCAGGCCGTTCCTGATCATCCGCCAGCCCTGGCCCTGCCTGAAGTAGCCGTATGGGCCGTTTGCGGTGGCGATGATCGGCACCTCCGGATGGTCGATCAGGTTTTCGCCGACCCCGGGCAGGTCGGCGACGCAGGAAATGCCGTGCCCAGCAAGCGCCTCGGCGGGGCCGATGCCGGACAGCATGAGCAATTTCGGCGAGACGAGGGCACCGGACGAGACAATCACGTCGGCATCCGCATGGACGGCATGCTCGGCGCCGGACGCATCCGAGTAGACGACGCCGGTGACCCGACCGTTTTCGATCAGCAGCCGGCTGACTGTGCAATTGAGTTTCAGCGTCAGCTTAGGATCATTAGTCAGCGGCTCGATGAAGGCGTAGGCGGCGCTGCTTCGCTTTCCTCGCCGGTTCATGAACTGGTAGAAGCCGACCCCGCGCTGCGACGGTCCGTTGAAGTCATGGTTGTACGGCAATCCAAGGCCTTGGACCGCCTGGACGAACCAACGGGAAACTTCATCGATGTGGCCTGGATCCGAGACCAGCAGCGGACCTTCGCTACCATGCAGTTCGCCGCCGAGACGGTTGTTTCCCTCCATGCCGGTGAAATGCGGCAGCACCGCCTGCCAGTTCCAGCGTACGCCGGCATTGTTGCCGCGCAGCAGCTCGTCCCACTCCTCATAATCGGCCGAGCGGCCTCGCATGTAGACCTGGGCGTTCACCGAGGTGCCACCGCCCAGCACGTTGCCTTGCGAGATTTCATGGACGCGGCCGTCGAGATGGGCTTGCGGCTCGGTGCGGTGATAGCGCATGAATTTCGAGCCGTTGATCATCTTGAAGATGCCGGGCGGCATGTCGAGCAGGGGGTGATGATGGGAATGGCCGGCCTCCAGCAGCAGGGTTCGCCGTCCCGCTTTGACAAGCCTTGCCGCCGCGACGCAGCCGGCGGCTCCGCCGCCCACCACGATATGGTCGTACGACTGCGTCATGCTTCCGGCGCCTCACGGCTTTCGAATGTTCCGCGGACATACTCCCAGGCCGCCGAGAGGTGGTTGAGCAGCGCCCGCTCGGCGCCGTCAGGATCTCGCTCAATGATGGCCGTGCAGATTTCACGATGGCTGAGGAAATTCACGCGGTTGCGCTCGGGCGACCGTGGCATGCGCATCCAATGCGGCGACAGCCAGGCGGTAAATGCCTTGTGCACGACAGGCAGCACCGGGTTGCGCGCGATGTCATAGAGCGCTGCGTGGAACGCCACGTCCGTCGCATAGAATTTCTCGGAATCCGGGATCGCAGCCTCGTTCATCGCCAGCGCCGCCCTCAGGGCTGCGATGTCATCCTTGCGGGCATGGATGGCGGCGTTGCGCGCCAGCGACGCCTCGAGGAAGACGCGCATGTCGTAGAGGTTCTTCACGCCCGCCTGGTCGCTCAGCAGATGTCCTACAATGCCGTCGAGGGCGCCGAGCGCGGCATCCAGGCCAGGCCGGCGCGCCACGGGCCGGAACCGCGGACGCGCTTCCACCAGGCCGCGGCTGGCCAGGCGCGCAATCGCCTCACGCACAACGCCACGGCCGACACCATACTCGATCATCAGTTCGCGCTCGGCCGGCAGGTAGCTGCCGTCGCCAAGCCTTCCGGACGTGATGTCGGCCTCTATGCCGGCCACCATCGCGTCGGCCGCGCGGGCGGCGAGAATAGCCGCGGGCATCTCAGGACGCTCTTCCGTATCCAGCAAGCCTTTTTCCTCCCAGATGGTCCTGTTATTAGAAGGTAAATCGGACCAAAGCACAAGCGGTTTGATGCTTTTGTAGGACCAAAAAATGAACTGATTGGCTTCAGAACCGCTGAAAGATCAGCCACAATTGTTGCTAGTCAGCGCTGCCGGTGCAATTATGGTCCGATGAAAAAACCTGAATGGAGCGCAGCATGAGCCGCACCGAAATCAAGGAAGTCGAGACCCGGCTGTTCCGGGTCCCACTGCGTGAGGTGATGACCGATGCCAAGCACGGCGCGCACACGCATTTCGAGCTGGTCACCGTCACGCTGAGGCTTGCCGACGGCTCCGAGGGCACAGGCTACACCTACACCGGCGGCAGGGGCGGCTATGCCATCAAGGCAATGATCGATCACGACCTCGCGCCGTTCCTCAAGGCACTAGACGCGACGCAGATCGACACGATCTACGACGGCATGCTCTGGCACATCCACTATGTCGGGCGCGGCGGCATCGCTTCTTTCGCGACATCGGCGATCGACATCGCATTATGGGACCTCAAGGGCCGGCGTAGCGGCCTGCCGCTTTGGCAGATGGCGGGCGGGGCCGGGAAGAGCGCCAAGGCCTATCGCGGCGGCATCGACCTAAACTTTACCCTCGATCAGCTTTTGGCCAGCATCGATTCCTATCTCAATGCCGGCTTCACCGGGGTGAAGATCAAGGTCGGCAAGGACGACCTTGCCGAGGATGTGGCCCGGGTGAAGGCAGTTCGCGAGCGCATAGGACCTCATGTCACCTTTATGGTTGACGCTAACTACGCGCTCGACGTCCCGCGAGCGATCGAGGCAGCGAGAGCATTCGCCGCCTACGATCTGCTGTGGTTCGAGGAGCCCATCATACCCGACGACTATGAGGGTTACGCCAGCATTGCCAAGGCGACTGGAATGCCCCTGGCAATGGGAGAAAACCTGCACGTCATCGAGGAGTTCGAGCATGCCTTCGCTTGGTCGAATCTCGCCTACATCCAACCCGACGCCTCCAACTGCGGCGGCGTCACGGGCTGGCTGCGCGTGGCAGCGCTCTCACGCAAGGCTGGCATTCCGGTCTGCAGTCACGGGATGCAGGAACTTCATGTCAGCCTCGTTGCAGGTCAGACAAATGCCGGCTGGGTGGAGGCGCATAGTTTCGATATTGACCATTACACCACCGAGCCGCTTAGGCTTCAGGATGGTTTGGCGATAGCACCCGACGAGCCTGGAGTGGGCGTTGTCTTCGACTGGCAGAAATTGGCGGGTTCTCGCCAATAGCGCCCCTGAACGGCGGCACGCGGCGAGATTTGCCCGAGCGGTGCGCCTTGCATGGAACATCGTGCCTGTCGCTGCCGTTTAGAAATCTTGGAGGCGGCCGCATGCATTTTGTCCGGATCCTGCTTCCTCGTTCCGGCAACGCGGAGAGCCCTTCGCCGAGCAAGACTTCGACCGTCTGAAGGACGAACTCGTTGCCGCCGTAGCCAGCGGGCATATCAGTTATTGGATGACATACTTACATTTGTAATTGTAGCGATGCTTCACCGGCTTTACCCACGCAATCATAGCAGCGAACAGGCGGCCGCCCGAAGGGCGGCAGAAGTTGCAAGCTTGGGTGCTAATGCAGGGAGGCGGCGATGGTTGCAACGCGTACGCATACGGCGCATGCGGTTATGGAGCACTTCACTCTATCGCGGCACCGCTCACCGGTCCGCGAAGTTGGATTTTACGAAGCTATGAGTCAAACTCGACAGGCGATCGCCGCATCGCGCGAGGTGCTGAGGCGCTTTCGCGAACGTCAGGGCGGCGACACTCCTCGAGCAAAGAACACAGACCGCGGTCCTGTCGCCGTGTCAGCCTTCGATGCCGACATCATACGCGCTGCATGCCGAGATCTGATCGCGGAGATGAACGTGCCCGAGTGTCAATGGCGCGACCTGGCGCGAAGTCTGGTGCGCGAATTCGTGGCCTGCGAGCAGACCGAAGCCGGTTTGGTGGATTGGATCGTCCGCCGGGGAGCTATGACGCAGACGGACCAGGCCGGCTGACCGGAGCCAGCCGGCGAGGCGGCGAATGAGCCAGGAGTCAGTCGACCGCAATTAACGCGAGCAAACAGGTCTCCCGGCGACTTGTTGCGCGGAACTGCGTTGGTCCGAGGATCGGAAAGTTTAGCGAGCGGCTTGGACACATCTGATCCTGCTCGTCTGTGGGCGTCGGGCCCGTGTTCGCATTTGAAGCATATAGCGAGGACTGGCCGATGGCGTGACCTTTGGTCGAGTGGAGACGAATGCGTCCAGCCCAAAGGCAGACGGCGACGGCCATGTCGCGTTGCTCCCTGCCTTCGCACACAAGGAGCCCAAGCCGGATGCTAACCAGGCTGCATTATGCCAATGGGAACAATTTGCGCGGGCCGAGCTTGGACTAGCGTCGTATGAGGTGCAAGTATGCAAGATAATTTCGACCGAGCTTCATCTGTCGCGGAGGTCGCGGAATCCTTCGTGAGATCCCGGAAGCCGTTCTCTGTCGTGTCGACCCGGGATGCGGTCACGATTGTCAGGAAACAGGCAGCTTTTTGCGAGCATACGGAAGGCGAGCTTGCCGAGTTGGTGGCGGCAATTGCAGTGAGGCATGGTCGATTGGTCGCCTTCGATCTTGATCTCGATGACGCAGGCTTGGAGATCGGTCGCGCAGCATAGCCAACGCCTGACGCAATGAGATAGCCGCCGTCAACCGGCAAAATTGCCCCGGTGATGAACCCCGCGAGCGGCGAACACAGGAACAAGGCGGGGCCAGTCAGGTTGCCCGGCGTACCCCAGCGACCCATCGGAGTGCGTTTCATCAATTCCCCGTTGCGAGCTGGATCGGCGCGTGGCGCGGCGGTCATCGCGGTCTCGATCCAGCCAGGCGCCAATGCGTTTACGCGGATGCCATCCCCGGCATAGGCGATGGCGAGCGACTTGGTAAGTTGCACGACGGCGCCCTTGGTTGCGGCGTAAGCCGGCGCATGAGCAGCGCCGAAAAACGCGAACATCGAACCGATGTTGACAATGGCGCCCCCGTTCGAGAGTGCCCCACGGAACGCGCTCGCACTCCGCATGGAGCCGGTGAGATTGATATCGACCACCGTTTCGAAAGCCTGGACAGTGAATTCCGCGGCGCGCAGGTTACCCCTGCGCAATTTACGAGCGCTGCAACGGATGTGAACTGACTGGAATATCCCTCGACCGCAGCCATGTCCCGGACGTCAAGTACTGAATACGAGACGGGGGTGCCGTATGCACGAGCGGCCGCTACCTCGGCGGCCGTGGCCCCGTCGCGTGGACGATTGCCCCGGCCTGGCGAACGCCATAGCGATGCCGTTTCCGTGCGGAAATCCTCGCTGAGAATGTCATGACGCGGGCTCGGTAAAACTCCAGCGAGAGGCTGGGGCCTTCATTTGCTTCGTAGGCTCAGCGTCATCATGATCGCCTCCTCGATCGTACGCCGTCCATCTCCGTCGCTCGATCTGGCCCATGATTCATTGAAGGATTGCCGCGACGAGGCCGAACTCGAATGCCTCTGCCGCCGTTAGGTAGCAGTTCGTCTTCGCCCTCGCGTCACTTCCTCGACAAACCCACAACAGCGAACTACCCTCGGCGAATTGGGCAAACCCTTCTCGTTCAAGTTTCTCGGCGGTCTTCAGCAGTTCCAATCGTTCCTGCACGCTTCGAAGACTGGAGCATGGTTTCAAGCCTGCGCTCGTGCACCAGCAGGACTGTATCTCGCGTCAGGTATCGCGCCTCTTTGCGAAAAGCGGCCAAAATCGTAATGCCGGCGGAATAGACGTTCGTCTTGCCCACGCACGCGGAGGGACGTCCGGCGTGGTGCTGAAACAACTGAAGTTCGAGCGGAATGCGGCAGGCTGGCGCCATCGCGTCCCTGCCCTGCGTGTTCAGTTCCACGCGCAGCGGCCATTTCCACTGCGGATCGGCTGCAGCCGTTCCAGCACGTTACCGTGTCGGCGGTGATCAAGCCGTTGATGAAGAGGCTGGGCGAGAACAGCAGGTCAGGGACGGCTTGGACACCGGCCATCTCAGACTTTGGCCTCTTCGCCGACACTCTTCAGTTCCGCGAATTGGCGGGTCACGCCGGCGAGGTTCGCCTGAAGCCACCTTGCCATCCCTTCTTCTTCGGACAGATTCTGGCGCAATGGTCCTTCGGCCCGTGTCTCGCCGGCCAGGTCGGCAATTACCAGCAGCGAGTTGTAAGCCGCGATTTCGAAGTTCTCGAACGCGAAATTGGCGAAGCTGTTCTTGAGGATTTCATCCCCGGCAACCGTATGGCCCATCGCGGCCATGGTTCCGCCCAGCGAAAGCGCCATGTCCTTGATCGTCGAATTGGACTCTCCCAGTCCTTCCAGAAGGCTGTCCAGCCGTCCGATCTGACCCTCGGTCTCCCTGATATGTTGATCCAGCTTCTCGGCCACCTGTGGGTAACTTTCGATGCGCTCCAGTTGCGGTTTCATGATGCTCAATGCTTGGTTCTCCATCGCATGAGCGTTGCGAAGCCCGGTAACGTAAAGGTCCCGGATCCGGTCGCGTGAATCGTGTGCCAAAGCTTGCTCCTGTTTATGGTTTGAAGTTCTCCCAACTCGGAAATGTGCCTCATGTTCCATAGAGCCTCGAGCCACCCCGGCGGTCCCCGGCCGGTCGAGGCCATTGCGGCTTGCGGAGCCGCTACTTATCTCGCCACCACGTTGTACGAGAAGACGTGGGAGGCAGTACGCCTACACCAGGAAGACGTCACGCGGCTCGAGCGATGGTATAGCCCGTTTCGTGGCTAGGATGGTTCGTCGTAGAATCTCCCGGTCGCCTCAACGTCTTCGACGGGCATGATTTCCGCACTATTGTCGACTATGCGCACAATCCGGAGGGGCTGAAGGCGCTCGGAAAGCTCGTTTCCCACATGAGGCGCGGCTACCAGCGCACGATCGGCCTGGTCGCCATACCGGGTGACCGCCGCGATTGCGACATACGCGAGATGGGTGCGATCGCTTCGCGGATATTCGATGTCATCGTCTTCAAGGAAGATGAGCAGGAGCTGCGCGGCCGCGCCCCCGGCGCGATCGCCGGCTTGCTGCGGGAAGGTGCCTTGACCGCCGGCTGCGCCCCAGGCCGCATACACGCCGTCTGTCCCGAGAAGGAGGCCGTCGACGTGTGTCTCCG
>NZ_AYWQ01000037.1:0-14489 GCF_000502415.1 Mesorhizobium sp. LNHC229A00 | reverse complement strand
ACTCTCTGATGTCCTTCAGATTCTGCGTGATATCATGGGTCGCCACCCAGCAAGCGTCGTCTCCGTCGCATAGCTGGACGCTATATGGCTAAATCCCAATGGCTACCAGGGAACCATCGGTTGATCTGCCGTTACCGTTCTGTCGTTTGGTCCCGTTCTTCTCGATGCTCTTCGCGGATCTTTGCCTGCGGCTGGCCATCACGTTTGACTATCCTCGGTCTGTTGGTAGGCATTTTTGGCCTGGCTGCTTTCCTGGGCTATTCGGCAGTGTCTGGGTCCGCTCCGCTTCTGGGCCCTTCCGCGAGTCGCCTGCCAGGGTGCGCGGTGGCCCGGCCGCAAGAAGGACAGCCCGGCTGACGGTAACAACGGTCATGATCTGCGCAATACTCATAGGCCTGAGATCGGCCCCTTCGTCAACTGCATCGCCTGCAGCTCGAATAGGCGCCGGTAGAGGCCGCCGTCGAGACGGATCAGCCCGGCGTGATCGCCCTCCTCGATGATACGGTTGCGGTCAAAGACTAGGAGCCTGTCGAGCGCGCGGACCGTCGAGAGGCGGTGCGCGATCACAAGCGTCGTCCTGCCGATCATCAGTCTTTCTATCGCCTTCTGGATCAGCGCCTCGGACTCTGAATCGAGGCTCGACGTCGCCTCGTCGAAGATCAGGATCGGCGCATTGACCAGGAAGGCGCGCGCAATCGCCACCCGTTGACGCTCCCCGCCGGAAAGCTTCAAGCCCCGTTCGCCGACCAACGTCCCATAGCCCTTCGGCAGACGTGCAATGAACTCGTGCGCACTGGCGAGCTTTGCCGCTTTCTCGATCTCGGTATGGCTGGCGCCGGGCCGCCCATAGGCGATATTCTCGGCAAGCGACCTATGGAACAGGATCGGCTCCTGCTGCACGGTCGCGATCTGTGAGCGGAGTGATGTCTGTGTCACCTTCGAAATGTCCTGCCCATCGATCAGGATCCGGCCGCCATTTACGTCATAAAGCCGCTGGAGGAGCTTTACAAATGTAGTCTTGCCAGAGCCGGAAGGGCCGACCAACCCGACCCGTTCGCCGGCCTTAATTGAAACCGAGAAGTCGCTATAGAACGGCAGCCGATGGTTGCTGTAGTGGAAATGGACGCTCTCGAACTGGATGCGGCCTTTCGTGATCCGGATCGGTTTGGCTTTCGGACAATCGGCCACGCCGAGCGGCTGGCTCTGGATTTCGACCAACTCTTCCATGTCGTTGACCGACCGCTGCACGTTTCGCACATGCATGCCGACATCGCGCAAATAGCCCTGCAGCACGAAGAAAGACGTGAGCACAAACGCAATGTCACCCGGTGTTGCTTGGCCATGCGACCAAAGAAGCAAGCTGTACCCGATCACGACCGCCCTGACCGCTAGCAGCGTGATGCCTTGGACCGTGCCGTTGATCGTTCCGCGCACCCACGTCCGGCGCGTCCGATGCCGCCACTTCGCGAGGACCTTCGCGAGGCGCCCTTCTTCCCGTTGTTCGGCGGCGAAACCCTTGACGACTGCGTTGCAGCTGATCGCGTCCGCGAGCGCGCCGCCGAGCCTGGTATCCCAGCTGTTGGCAAGGCTCGCTGCCGGGGCGACATAGCCGAGCGATAGCGCGATGGGCAGTGCGACATAGACAAGCGAACCACACGCGATCATCAGTCCCATTACCGGCCAGTGCCAGCCAAGCAGCACAGTCGAACCTATCAGCATAAGTAGTGACGGGAGCAAAGCGGCGAAGATCGTGTCGTTCAGAAGACCGAGCGCCGACATCCCGCGTGTGATCTTGCGTACTGTCGAACCAGCGAAGCTGTTGGCGTGCCAGTCGGTCGAAAAGCGTTGGACGCGGTGAAATGTGACGCTCGCAACGTTGGGCATCATCTTAAGCGTGAGATCGATAATCCCGATGTACGCGACCTGGCGCATGACGAGGGTGACGAGAGCGAGCGCGATCAGCATGAAGAAAGCACTGAGCGCTGCGTCCCAGGCAGTCTGTTCCCCACCGGCAACAGCATCGACGAGCAGACCCATATAGAGCGGCGTCAGCACATCAGCGAGCGTGGCGGCAAGCACGGCGGTCTTGATGATCGCGAGCCGGGCCGGCTGGCTGCTCCAGTGAAGGCCAATGAAGGCCAGAACGTCGCGAAAAGCGCCGCCGCGCACACCGATATGTAAACGGCTCATGCTTTTATACAAGCGCATCAATGCGCTCGGTCCCAAGACAGCTTAAACGGAAACTCTGCGCGAGCACGAAAACGTCTCTCAAAATCCGAGATGTCTGACGCGGCGGCCCTGAATGTTGGTTCATTCTTCTTTCTTCGTTCTATCGATCTCGATGCACCGCGCTGCATAAATATTGGTCGGTACTCATGCCGCCCGCAATAAGAGACTCAAAAATCGTGCCAACCACGCAGTAACGGTCTCAGAATTAATCTTCTGCAAATCAGTCAATGGCTTAAATGGGCGCGCGGGCAGGGCGCCTGGCCCAACACCGCCAGTCATGGATTCGACAAACGCGACAATTGTCGGTTTCCTGGCATTTTCCATGAAATGGCGGACTGGATTCCGCCGCGAGGAAGCGGAATTCCCGCGTCATTTAACCGCGTTTGCGTTGACCGGTGTCCGACGATGTTCCGACACAGTGACTTTCAGATCCATCATCAGCGGCAACAGGAGCACGCTCCTGCTGCCGAACCCGTGCGGAACTGCAGTAAAGAGGGCCAGGGCAAAGGGCGGGGTTCGCCCCGAGGCGGTGCCGGAGTGTCGGCGCCAGTCCGCGCTTGCGGATCCGCGTGCCGATCCTGAACGCGGCATTGGGCGGCTAAGGAAGGAGGGGGGCCGCTAATCAACGTCGGTCGAGATCGCGGCCGTCATTCTGAACTGAAAGGAGCCATAGCCGGGACGCCAGAATGGCTCCCCCGCGGTGTTTGAGAAGAAGGGCTAGCGACTTGCTATCACAACTCAGCACTATCGTGCGGGCCGCACTATGCTGAATTTGCTCCGCGCCTAAACGGCTGATACCGCCAATTTGGTTCACTGATATGACGATCTGGCTGCGAGGCAGCCTGCACAAGTGATCGTTCCCCAATGGGCGGAAAGCGCAGTCAAGCAATTTTTCGAAGCTTCGGGAACGTCGGATTGTCGGATCGAGATAAATTCTGTTTGCTCGCAGTACGAAGTTCCTGAAACAGGACCGAATGCGGTGAGGATGGCGTCGGTAAACAGCACCAGTTTTGGCTCCTCATACTCAGCCCAGCAGCTTTGACGGTGGCGCTCCAGAAATCGTCTCGCCTCTATCGGCGTTTCTGGATTAGAAAAAATACCATTGAAGCCTGCTCCAAGTTATGTTTGTAATAGTTCATTTGCATGACGTCCGCGCGATTGCACTATGTCAAGCGATCGCTGCATTGCCCTAGGTTCTTGCCGAGCCTAAGAGAAGCTACGAAGAGGAGACACCCATGGTTGAACAACGTACCGCCGCCGTCATTGGCGGGGGCGTAATCGGCGTGAGTTGCGCGCTCATGCTGGCCCGCGAAGGACACCGTGTCACCCTGATCGAGGAGGGTCGCATCGGTCATGGTTGCTCTTGGGGCAATGGCGCCCAATACAATGCGGGATCATCTTTCCCCATGGCTCATCCGGGTGTCGTGTGGCGTGCGCTGCGCTGGCTCACCGACGCTAACGGCCCGGTGCGCCTCGCCCCGCGAGAACTACCCCGCACCCTTCCATGGCTCGTCCGCTTCCTGCTAACCGGCCGCCGGGACGCCTGGGAGGCGGCCTATGCAGCTTTGCACGCTCTCCATGCCCCTTGCGCGGAGCTTTATTGTAACATGCTTGGCGACACTGAGTGGAAACGGGTGTTCAGGCCGAACGGCGCCCTGCATGTCTGGCGCGATGTTTCACCTGGCGCGCTCGACGGGCTTGTGGACAGGTTGCGGGCTGAGCATGGCGTGGCGTTCGAGAAGCTCAAGTCGGACGAGGTGCGCGAGTTGGAGCCCGGCTTGTCCCGTGACTACCAGCGCGGGATTTTCTTTCCCGGCGGCGGTCATGTGACCTCGCCGCTAGCGCTGGTGGAGGGCCTGATGGGACGGGCCGCAGCATTGGGCGTTGCTAGTCGCACGGCACGGGTCCTGGCTATCGAGCCCGGCATCCACGAGGTAACGTTGCAGACAAACACAGGGCCTCACCGCTGCGAGATCGTGGTCATTGCAGCGGGCATCGCCAGCCGGGATCTGGCCCGGTCCCTCGGAATTTCTCTGTCGTTGGCCAGCGAGCGTGGCTATCACATCACTGTGCCTGGCATTACCAGCGTCATTAGTCGCCCCGTAACCGACACCGCATCGGCCTTCGTCGCCACGCCTCTGGAAGAAGGGCTGCGCATCGTGGGCATCGCGGAGTTCGATACACCCGATGCTCCGCGCGATCCAAAGCAGAGCAACAAGCTGGTGGCGTACGCCCACGCAATGTTGCCAGACCTGAGAGTAGGCGAGGTGAACCACTGGATGGGCGTAAGACCGTCGACGCCGGACAGCCTGCCGATCATCGGTCCCCACCCCGATCATGCCAACATCCTGTTCGCGACTGGCCATGGTCACATGGGAATCAGCGGCGCTCCCATGACAGCGGCGATCATCTGCGACTTCGTCGCGGCTCGCACACCCCGGCGCACCTGCGCTCCTTACCGCGTGCGTTAGGTGGCAAATTTTATCTTGCGCCGTGCTTCAACAATGATATAGTGCATTCAACAAAATGACATAATGCAATGGGAACGGAAGACACTTCAAATGGATCTTCGGCAAGGTCTCGAGAAGCCGCAAGGTGGTGATGGTCCACTGGTCGGCGGTGTCCCAGTGGTCACGCAAGCTGGATCATTGAAGCAGACCGGCGCGAACGATGCCTTTGTGAAGTTTTCCGGGATCCAGAAGACATACGACGGCGAAACGCTCGTCGTTAAAAATCTCAATCTGGACATCGCCCGGGGAGAGTTTTTGACCATGCTAGGGCCGTCCGGATCCGGCAAGACAACTACCCTCATGATGCTCGCCGGCTTCGAAGTACCCACCCAGGGCTCTATTCTTCTGGGGGGGCGGTCGATTGGCGGCATGCCGCCGCACAAGCGCGACATTGGCATGGTGTTCCAAAACTATGCGCTGTTTCCGCATATGACCGTGGAGGAGAACCTTGCTTTCCCGCTGAAGGTCCGCAAGCTCGGCAAGCCCGAGATGGAAGTTAGGGTCAGGCGTGCGCTCGACATGGTCCGGCTTGGCGTTCAGAGCAAGCGTCGGCCTGGTCAGCTTTCTGGTGGGCAACAGCAGCGTGTGGCGCTCGCTCGCGCACTCGTTTTCGAACCCAAGCTCGTGCTCATGGACGAGCCGCTCGGCGCATTAGATAAACAGCTGCGCGAGGAGATGCAGCTCGAGATCAAGCACATCCACGATAATCTGGGCATCACCGTCGTCTATGTTACACATGACCAGGGCGAAGCACTGACCATGTCGGACCGCATTGCGGTTTTCAACGACGGCGTCATCCAGCAACTCGCCACGCCTGCCGAACTTTACGAACGGCCGCAGAACCCCTTCGTTGCCCAGTTCATTGGCGAAAACAACCGGCTGCATGGCAAGGTCGTCGCCCTGAACGGTTCCACGTGCACAGTGGAGATCCCGGGCGCGGGCAACGTGCAAGCGCTGGCGGTCAGCGTTGAAATCGTTGGTCGGCCGACCGTACTGTCGTTGCGCCCGGAGCGGGTGAGACTAAATCCAACACCCGGCTCGCTGCCCAATGTTTTCAGCGCGCGGGTCGCGGAGGTGATCTACCTGGGTGATCATGTTCGTGTCCGGATGTCAGTCTGTGGCCGGGATGACTTTGTGGTCAAGCTATCGAATTCGGAGGGCGTGGCTCACGTCGAGCCAGGTGCGGCAATGACCGTCGGGTGGAGAGCTGAGGATTGTCGGGCGCTGGACGCTTCATGACGATCGACCCGCCGATAGCTGGGCCGGGTGTTTTACAGCGTCGCTCCCATAATGGGACGGCACAACCGGGAGGATTAATACAATGAGGACATGCTCGATGATTGCCCGCGCCGTAGGTGTGACGGGCTTGGCGGTGAGCGCATTTTTGCCAATGAAGCCCGCCTTCGCCGGCGATCAGCTGACTGTCGTTTCCTGGGGCGGTGCCTTCCAGACAAATCAGCACAAGGCCTACTTCGAACCCTTCTCGGCGGCAACAGGGATTAAGGTCACCGAAACCGAGTGGAGTGGCGAGACGGCCAAGATTCGCGCCATGGTAGAGACCAAGACCGTGAGCTGGGACGTCGTCGACGGCGGGTACGGCATAGGTGAAATGTGCGCCGCGGGCATCATTGAGACGATCGACTGGAAGAAGCTGGGCCTCGATCCCGCCAAGTTCAAGGGCAGGCATGAGTGTGGGGTTCCGACGTCAGCCGCAGCCAATGTCATCGCCTACGACAAGGATAAGCTAGCAAACGGCCCGAAGACCATCGCCGACCTCTTCGACTTGAAGAAATTCCCTGGCAAGCGAGGACTTAACCGGAGCCCGCAAGTCAATCTCGAATGGGCGCTGATCGCAGATGGGGTAGCTATGAAGGACGTCTACAAGGTGCTCGGCACGCCGGAGGGCGTCGATCGCGCGTTCAAAAAGCTCGACACGATCAAGAAAGACGTCGTCTGGTGGACCACGGGCGCCCAGCCACCACAACTATTGGCCGACGGCCAGGTCGTAATGACCTCAGCCTGGAACGGGCGCGTCTATGATGCCATCAAGAACTCCGGCAAGCATTTCGAGATCATGTGGGACGCCGAGCTTCTGAGCTGGGATTACTGGATGATTCCGAAGGGCACTCCGCGGCTGGACGACGCCTACAAGTTCATCGCCTTCGCCAGTTCGCCACAGGCGCAAGCTAACATGGCGCATCTCATCCCCTACGCTCCCGGCAATGAGGATGCGACTGCACTTGTCGATCCAGAGACCCTGTCGAACCTTCCGTCTGCACCCAATCATATGACAAACGCTATGGACATCGATGTCGCCTTCTGGGGCGACAACTTCGACCAGCTCGATCAGCGCTTCACTGCTTGGGTAGCGAAGTAGACCAGACAAAGGTCGGCGGCGAGGTTTTGATTGTCTCGCCGCCTCTCCGGGCGATCTGAGAGGTTGAGAGAAGAGTCGATGGCGACAATGGCCACAACTGCGGTACAAACCAGTAGCATCGGCGTCCCCTTGCGGATCAAGTTGCAGCGGGTTGAGCGCCGGCGCAAGTTGAGGGCTTTCGGACTCGTCCTGCCGCTCCTCCTGTTCATCTTCATCGCCTTTGTCATGCCGATCGGCCGGATGATGTTCGACGCGATCCATGATGATACGCTGCTTGTGCTGATGCCAAAGACTACGGCAGCGCTGAGCGTTTGGGATGGCAAGGACTTACCCGACGAGTCCGCTTACGCCGCGCTCGCCGGAGACTTCAAAGAAGCATGGTCGCAGAAGACCGCGGGCAAGATCGGCGAGCGGATCAACTACGAGCTGCCTGGCGCGGCCAGCCAAGTGAAGTCGAGCGCTCGAAAGGCGAGCACGCTTTCCTCCGGCCCCTACAAGGCTGCAATGATTGAGATCAGCTCAATCTGGGGCCAGCACGAGGTCTGGAGCCTGCTGAAGCGCGGAAGGTCGGCCTATACGGCCTTTTATCTGCTGCGTTCGGCCGATTTCCAATATGGTCCAGACAGCCAGATCGTCGCCTCGCCGCCTGAGAACGCAATCTTCCGCGACATCTTTCTGCGCACGCTTGGCATCAGCATCGGCGTGACCGCAGCGACTCTTCTTCTAGGCTTTCCGCTCGCCTATCTGCTTGCGATATTGCCCCCCAGGACCAGCAACTTGCTGATGATGGGTATCTTGATGTCGTTTTTTACGTCGGTTCTGGTGCGAACTACCGCTTGGGTCGTGCTTTTGCAGGATCACGGCCTGATAAACGAGACATTGATGGCGCTGCATATATTATCGCAGCCTGCGGAACTTATCTTCAACCGGTTCGGCACCGTCTTGGCCATGACCCATATTCAGTTGCCGTTCACGCTGTTGCCTATCTATAGCGTGATGAAGTCGATCTCGCCCAGCCACGTCCGCGCCGCCCGCTCACTTGGCGCCGGCCCATTCTACGCCTTTTGGAAGGTCTACTTCCCGCAGACTCTGCCAGGAATCGCGGCCGGATGCCTGCTGACCTTCATTCTGTGCCTAGGCTACTATATCACACCCGCGCTCGTGGGGGGGCCAGGTGACATGATGGTCAGCAACTTCGTCGCCACTTACACCAACGAGCAGCTCAATTGGGGCATGGCATCCGCCCTTGGCGCCATCCTGCTCACCGCGACGCTGCTGCTTTACTTTGTCTTCAACAAGCTGGTCGGGCTCGACCGGATCAGGATGGGATAAGACCCATGGCCGCTTCCGCCTATGCCTCTCCGATTGAGAAGGGCTGGTACTATCTGCATCGGCTGATCTGCGGAGCCGTGCTGTTGTTTCTGATCACACCGATCCTCGTGGTCATCCCGCTCTCGTTCAATTCCGTTCCTTTCTTCACGTTCCCGATGCCTGGTCTGTCGTTCCGGTGGTATGAGGAGATCTTCATGACCGAGCGCTGGCAGGGGGGGCTGCGTAACTCCATCTTCGTCGGCATAGCGGTCACTCTGCTGGCCACGGTTCTCGGCACTATTGCGGCGCTCGGGCTTAGCCGGCCCAATTTTCCTTGGCGCACGGCCGTGATGAGCATGCTGATCTCGCCCATCATCGTCCCGATCGTAATCACAGCCGTGGGCACGTATTTCTTCTATGCTGATATCGGGCTGCTCAACACCTATACCGGACTGATCCTGGCGCACACCACGCTAGCCACACCGGTCGTCGTCATTACCGTGACCGCAACCCTGTCGGGCTACGATCACTCCCTGACCCGCGCAGCCGCCAGCCTCGGCGCATCGCCAGTCACCGCCTTCTTCAAGGTCACGCTGCCGCTCATACTTCCTGGCATGATTTCCGGTTCGCTCTTTGCGTTCCTTACCTCTTTCGACGAGGTGGTGGTCGCCCTGTTCCTCGCGGGCCCCGAACAGACCACGTTGCCCAAGGTCATGTTTTCCGGAACCCGCGAGCAGATCAGTCCCAGCATTACTGCTGCCGCCACCGTGCTGATCCTTTTCGCCGTGACTGTGCTGACCACTGCCGAGCTCTTGCGACGGCGTTCGGAACGCCTGCGCGGCATCCGCTGACGCGTCAATTTGAGAGCCTCATCCCGGTGAGGATATTGAGGGAACCGGTGGGCAGAAAACTATCCCACGGAATGGCACGGGCGACCTCGTCATTCGCTGCGTGGCGAATCAAACAAGCATGACAAAGACTAAAAAGCTGGAGCAAGCTTATGAAAGAACTTGAGCTGGCCACACTTACCGGCAACGTGGAAGAGAAGAGATTGTGATGGGGAAGCTCGAATTCAACGGACAGCACTATCTCGACGCCCGAGCGTCTGATCCGCGCGAGCTCGGCTGGATGCGCGGTGCGCCTCCGCCAGCCGACAAACGCATTACGTTCGAGAGCGGCACTTTCCGTGATTTCCCACAGATCCGCTGGTCGTTTTCGCACATGCGCGAACTCATGCCCACGGCGAACGTTTGGCGCGGGCGGGGCATGCCTTCGCAGTTCGAACATAGCGACAAGTCCGCCGAGATTGACGCGCTCACTTTCGCCGACACGAACGGTCGCTCCCGACGCTTCGAGGACGCGCTGTTCGACACCTACACCGATGGCATAGTGGTGCTGCATCGCGGAAGAATAGTATATGAGCGCTACTTCGGCGCGCTTGAGCCGCACCTACCGCATGAGTGTCAGTCGTGCACGAAATCGTATACCGGTACGCTCACTGCAGTGCTCGTGCACGAAGGCGTGCTCGACGAGTCAAAGATGATCTCGTACTACCTGCCTGAATTACAGGGCACGGCGTGGGAAGACGCCACGCTCCGCCAGGTGATGGACATGCAGACTGGATTGGCCTTCAGGGAGAACTATGTCGACGAGCAGTCCGACCTATGGACGTATCGACGGGCCTTCGGACGGCTGCCGCGGCCGATTGGCTACGACGGGCCACGGACCTCCTGCGATTACCTGCGCACTGTGCACAAGCAAGGCTCGCACGGCGAGTTCGTCTACCAAAGCTTGAACACCCAGGTGATGGCTTGGGTCATTATGCGCGTGACCGGACGCTCGTTCGTACAACTGCTTCAGGAGCTCCTATGGGGGCCGCTCGGCTGCGAACAGGATGGCTACGTTGAGGTCGACCCGGCCGGCATGCCGACGGCTGAGGGCGGCCTGAGCGCGACCCTGCGGGACTTTGCGCGCTTTGGTGAACTGATGCGGTGTGAAGGAGATTGGCATGGAAAGCAGCTCATTTCCGCGTCCGTCGTGCGCGATGTGCGAGAAGGCACCCCCGCCGCTAAGCTCGAATCAGGCTATTCCTATCGCAGCCAGTGGTGGGTGTCGCACGACGAGCTGGGCTCATTCGAAGCACGGGGCATCCACGGCCAGCGCCTGTATATCGCGCCAAAGGCAGAGATGGTGGTTGCACGCTTCGCGTCGCACCCGGTTGCCGACGGCGCCGACGACCCAGTCACCAGGCCGCAGTTGCTGGCGTTAGGGCGAATGCTGCGTACATAGTCAAGCACGACGAGCAGGCACAGATCACGTACACCACCTTGCGTAGCAGGCACTAGCGTCACATGGCAGCCTAGCTAAAGAGATGGACGACTATAGCATGATGGCTCACCGAGACGGCCCCGCTTCATCCGTTTTCCGGCCTGTCCCCCTTAATGGGACGGTCTCATTCGAGGAGCTAGCACGACATTCAGACGCGTCAGTGGAACTGGCAAAGGCAGTCCCGTTCGCGCATTCCGGCTCGTGCGTGGCTTGGGGCATTCCGTTTGAAATAGGGAACCCGGTTTTTCTCAGGGACCAGGCAGTTATGGTAAAGATTTCACCGACCACCGCTCGATGGTTCGTCTTCTTGCATACATCTGACATTCGGCCGCTCGCGCCCGATCAAAATGGGCTTATTTTTCCGATGCGAGGAATTGGCCAACTCGGAGAACACGCGGCAAATTACGTCCTGATTTACGAAGATGGATCTGAGGAAAGAGCTAAGATCCGGCGGCGCCATGAAGTCGGTTCGTTTGATTTCCGGTGGGGTGAGCAATGCGCCCAAGCGGTAACGGCCATAAAGCCTCGTCCACTCTCGTTGAATGGGGTCAACGAGCCGAAGCCGAGGCGCGACATTGCTGGTTACCGATACCCCGTCGAATGGGGGGCACGCCAGAAACAGCTGATTGTCGACGATTCGGTGCCCTGGATTAACTTTCTGTGGGCCTTGGAAAATCCGCATCCAGAGAAAGCCGTGGAGGCGCTCAGGTTCGAACCGGTGTGCGGCACTTTGATCATCTCTGGCCTTTCCGCAGGCAACGCCCGCTCCATGCCGCTCCGATGGAGAAAGCGTAGGAAAGCGTTGCTCAGGTTTCCAGCCGAACTGAGCTTCGATCCCGGTCTCGACGAGCATAGCCTTCTGGATAAGATCCAAGTCGATCTTGGCCAACTTATCACCGCCAGCCCGGGCCTCGACTATCCCACAGTGGATTGGGAAAAGACGCGTCAAAACCTGGAGCCAGGTACTACGCTAAATGAAGTCCTCGTTGAGTACACCGCTCACGAGGACGCTGAATTCCACCTCGTGGACGGCACCCGTATTGCTGTCCGCGAACTTGATCCCGGCACGGCTCAGAACGGCTTCGTCTTGCAAGCAGTGGCACCAGCCGATCGGCGCGTGATCCTTCGTGTGATCGAGGCGGGAACGAATAAGCACGTCCCCGTGAAGCTTCACGTGCATGGTAGGATGGGGGAGTATCTTGCTCCTATAAACCGCACGCGCGTCCCGAACTCCGGATGGTTTGAGAATTACAGTCCAGATTTTTGCCATGGCCATCACCTATCTACCTATATTTCTGGGGAGACTTCGATAAATTTACCTCTAGGTGAGGTCTATTTGGAAATAACAAAAGGATTCGAAGTTAGTCCTATCCGAAAAACGGTCATTGTCACGCCGGAAACAGAGCAAATCACTGTTGAGATCGAGAAAGTTCTTCACTGGCGCGAGGCGGGATGGGTCACCGCCGACACCCACGTTCATTTCCTTTCCCCGGCAACAGCCATGCTGGAAGGAGCAGCGGAGGGCGTGAACGTAGTCAATCTTCTTGCCAGCCAGTGGGGGGAAATGATGACTAACGTGGGCGACTTCGATGGTCACACAACTTTCGGAACGAAGGCGGCGGGAGGTGACGGCGAGTTTTTGGTTCGCGTCGGTACTGAAAACCGTCAGCATGTCCTCGGCCACATCTCGCTTCTAGGATACTCAGGCAACATGATCTCCCCGCTGTGCTCCGGCGGCCCTGATGAGTCGGCCCTCGGTGACCCAGTCGATGTGCTCCTCACTGAATGGGCGCGGGAATGTCGAAAGCAAGGCGGCCTCGTGGTGCTGCCGCACTTTCCCGATCCCCGTCTTGAGAACGCCGCAACGATAGTTCTAGAGGAGGCGGACGCGGTCGAGTTTTGCTCTCGAGGCAGCTCTTACCGTGGCGTTGATCCTTACGCGCTCTCCGACTGGTATCGCTACCTTAACAATGGACATCTTGTTCCGGCGGTGGCCGGAACAGACAAGATGTCCGCTCGATATGCAGTGGGGGCTGTCCGGACTTACGCAAAAATTCCAGATCATCGGGAATTCTCCTACGAGACCTGGATGAACGCTGTCCGCGCAGGTCATACGTTCGTGACTTATGGTCCTTTACTGGATTTCAACGTGGATGGAAGGCCCATGGGCAGCCGCATGACCACGCCTTCATCAGGTGGAACGGTTGAAGTGAGCTGGAAAGTTGCAAGCGTAACAGTTCCCATGACCACGATCCAGCTTGTCGTCAATGGTGAGGTTAGGGAGAGTCGCACAATCAGGCCGGACCAGGATACGGGGAGTTGGTCAGTGCGTATCACCAAGAGTTCTTGGTTCGCGTTGCTGGTCCGCGCGAAATACGAAGACAAGCCGGAGATGATTGCCGCGCATTCGTCGCCAGTTATGATCGATGTGGACGGTTCTCAGTTCTTCGCGGCTGCCGACGCGCTCACAATCTTGGAACAGATCGAGGGGGCGATAGCCTACGTCGACACGATCGGAACCCGCGCCGAGGCGAAACGGTACAAGGAGATGCGGCTTTTGCTCCAGTCGGCGCATCGGCGCCTGCACAACCGGATGCATCAAATGGGACTTGATCACAGCCATACCGTGGGAGCGCACCATTGAGAGCATTAGTAATTACTCGACAATCGCGCCCAGGTTTTCGAAAGAGCAACCCCCGTGGATAATCCGATGACAGAAGCAAATTCACCAGAATAGCCTTTGCGGCAATAATGCTTGGCGCTGCATGCGGGCCGGCCTCGTCGCATCTGGGGGTCGGCTCGGCGGGTTCGTTCGCGGCCGGCCTCACGCACCCGCTTTCCGGACTTGACCACGTCATCGTGATGGTCGCGGTCGGCCTGTGGGCGGCGCTGAAGGGCGGACGCGCTTTGTGGGCATGGCCGGCGGCGTTTCTCAGCTTGATGCTTCCGGGCGGCGCGCTGGGGATCGCAGGTGTCCAGGTTCCCCCTGTCAAACCTGTTATCTTCGCTTCGATTGTTGCGCTCGGCCTGCTGATCGCCGCTGCGGTAGACCTGCCGGTGGCGGCAGGGGCGATCATCATCGGCTTTTTTGCGTTCTTCCATGGCCACGCGCACGGCACCGAGATCCCAGAGACCGCAGGCGGCCTCGAATATGTCACCGGCTTCGTCCTTGCCACAGCACTACTGCACGCCGCAGGTATCGGCTTTGGTCTGTTGTCGGGTCAGCGCGTTTTTGGCCTTGTGCGATTGCTGCCGGCCTCGGCCTGATGGTCGGCGCACTTTAGCGAAGGGCGTACTCCCGCGTTGTACCGCCGAGCTTACAGGCCGTTCAAAAGGAACGCGCGTAGTCTAAGGGGGAGTGAATGTCTCCAGCCAGATCCAAGGTAACTGTTGGCCGTAGCGCGCCGTAGGTCGCTGCGGGCTACTGTCGTTCTAAGCGCGTAACGCTCGGTGCGGGCAGCGCGCCCCTACGATTGTGGTCGCGTGCGATAAAGAGACAGCGCAAGTTAAATCTTGCGCTCTCTCGCAATAATGATATGGTTCAATTCACAATGACATAACTCAATATAAAAAGCAGGTTTCAATGACCCGTTGGATAAGTGCGGTTGTCGCTGCCGCGACTGGTGGGGCCACGCTAGTCGGAACGGCCTCCTTGCCGGATCGATCGCGGCAGTGACATGAAGGTAGTTCCCCAGGCTGGAAAGTGCTGACCGTCCATGCGCACGAGCCGTCTC
>NZ_AYWQ01000036.1:0-18412 GCF_000502415.1 Mesorhizobium sp. LNHC229A00 | reverse complement strand
CCCTCATCCGCCTGCCGGCACCTTCTCCCCGTATAGGGACGGGGCGAAGGAAGGGGCTTCAGCGCCGTCCTCGCCCGGTTTGCGGGGAGAGCATGAAGGACAGCGCGGACTTGTCGTCGAAGCGACGCTCGAAGCTCCACCAGCTGAAATCGCCCCGCCTATTCGCCAGCCTGCACCGGTCGAGACGCAGCCGGTCATTGCCGAGGTCGCGCCCGAGCCTCAACCGGTTCCGCAGCCCGCCCGGGAGCCAAAACCCGTTCCCGGCAAGGTGACGGTCGCCAGGAAGGTCGAGCAGAAGGCCGAGCCGCAGAAGGCGCCGGAACCGGCGCCGAGGCAAACCTGGTTCCAGCGCATGCGGGACGGGCTAGCCCGGTCCTCGCGCGAACTGACCGGCAACATTGCCGGCGTCTTCACCAAGCGCAAGCTGGACGAGGAGACGCTGCAGGACCTGGAGGACGTGCTGATCCGCGCCGATCTCGGCGTCGAAACGGCGCTGCGCGTGACCGATTCACTGGCCGCCAGCCGCTACGGCAAGGATGTTTCCGATACCGACGTGCGCGCCGTCATGGCGGCCGAGGTGGAGAAGGTGCTCGCCCCGGTCGCGAAGCCACTCGAGCTCGACCTCTCGCACAAGCCGCATGTCATCCTGGTGGTCGGCGTCAACGGCACCGGCAAGACCACGACCATCGGCAAGCTCGCCGCCAAGCTGACCGATGGCGGCCTGTCGGTGATGCTGGCCGCCGGCGACACGTTCCGCGCCGCCGCGATCGAACAGCTGAAGATCTGGGGCGAACGCACGAAGTCGCCCGTCATTGCCTCCAAGCTCGGCGCCGACGCCGCCGGTCTCGCATACGATGCCTTCGAACGGGCAAAGGAAGCCGGCTCCGACGTGCTGATCATCGACACCGCCGGCCGGCTGCAGAACAAGACCGAACTGATGGCGGAGCTGGAAAAGATCGTCCGCGTGCTGGGCAAGCTCGATCCCGAAGCGCCGCACACCGTGCTGCAGACGGTCGACGCCACGACCGGCCAGAACGCACTCAACCAGGTCGAGATCTTCCGCAATATCGCCGGCGTCAACGGCCTGGTGATGACCAAGCTGGACGGCACGGCGCGGGGCGGTATTCTGGTGGCGATCGCGGCAAAGCATAAATTGCCGGTCTATTTCATCGGCGTCGGCGAACAGGTCGACGACCTCGAACCGTTTTCCGCAAGCGAATTCGCCAGGGCGATCGCTGGAGTGGCTTGAACAGGCATGTTGCCGGAAGTGAGGCTTCCGGATGAGCGTGCGTTAGAAGGAAACCATGAACCCACCCATTCTCGAACGCGATCCGTCCGACCCGCAGAAAGAGAAGAAGGAAGGCATCAATCCCGTGCTCAAGCTGGCGCTGGAGCTTGGGCCGCTGCTCGTCTTCTTTTTCGCCAATGCGCGCGGCGAGTGGCTGACGCAGAAATTGCCCGTGCTGGCTGAATTCGGCGGCCCTATCTTCGTCGCCACAGGCCTGTTCATGGCCGCAACCGCGATCGCGCTGATCGCCTCATGGCTGCTCACCCGCACCTTGCCGATCATGCCGATGGTGTCGGGGGTCGTCGTCTTCATCTTCGGCGCGCTGACGCTTTATCTGCAGGACGACGTTTTCATCAAGATGAAGCCGACCATCGTCAACACGCTGTTCGGCGGCGTGTTGCTCGGCGGCCTGTACTTCGGCCGCTCGCTCCTCGGCTATGTCTTCGAGTCCGCATTCAAGCTCGATGCCGAAGGCTGGCGCAAGCTCACCTTCCGTTGGGGCCTGTTCTTCCTGTTCCTGGCCCTCGTCAACGAAGTCGTCTGGCGGAATTTTTCCACCGACGCCTGGGTTACGTTCAAGGTCTGGGGCATCATGCCGATCACGCTTCTGTTCACCTTCAGCCAGATGCCGCTGATCCTGCGCCACTCGCTGGACGACAAGGCCGGCGGCGAAGAGAAAGTCGGCAAATAAGGTTGCAAAGGGGAGAGCCATGGAATTCGTCACCACCCAGGAGGAGCTGCGGACGATCTACAAGACGCCGCGCCCGACCGATGGCTCGATCCGCAAGGAATTGAAGGCGCTCGACGCCCATTGCCGCTCCTTCATCGGCAAGAGCCCATTCGTGCTGATCGGCTCGTCCGACGGCGAAGGCAATGCCGACGTCACCCCGAAAGGCGACAAGCCCGGCTTCGCCGCCATTCTCGACGAGAACACCATCGCCATCCCTGACCGGCCCGGCAACAATCGGCTGGATACTCTTGAAAACATCATCCGCAATCCCTCGGTCGGGCTGCTCTTCCTCATCCCAGGCATGAACGAGACGCTGCGCGTCAATGGCGATGCCCGCATCACCGTCGATGCCACCTTGCGCGAGCGCCTTGCGGTCGACGGCAGGGAGCCGCAAAGCGTCATCGTGATCGTGGTCAAGGCCGCCTATATGCATTGCGCCAAGGCTTTCATGCGCTCCGATTTGTGGAAGCCCGACAGCTGGCATGATCGCGCCACGCTGCCGACGCTCGGCCAGATCCTGCGCGACCAGCTGGCACTGGCCGATTCGGCCGAGGCGACCGACCGCTGGCTGGACGGCGAGTACAAACAGACGATGTGGTAGGGTTCTCGGCCCCCGATTCGTCTGGACTGGTCCGCCTTGCTCAACCTCATTGCGATATCCGGCAGCCTGCGGGCGGCCTCCACCAATTCAGCCCTGGTCGCGGCACTGGCGCTGAACACGCCAGCGGGCTGTCGCGTCACCGTCTATGACGGGCTTGGCCGGCTGCCGATCTTCAACCCCGACGACGAGGGTGAGCGGACGCCGCGCGACGTCTCCGATCTGATCGAGGCCGTCACCGGCGCGGACGGTGTCATCGTCTCCTGTCCCGAATATGCCCATGGCGTGCCTGGCGGGCTGAAGAATGCGCTCGACTGGCTGGTTTCGCGTGACGCCGCCGTCGGGAAGCCCGCGATGCTGGCGCACGCCTCGCCACGCTCGCTCTACGCCCGCGCGGCGCTGGCGGAGATCATGCGGACCATGTCGTTCGCGCTTTGCGACGAGGCCATGCTCGAGGTTTCGCTCCTCGGCAAGAAGCCGGCGGAGGTTGATAGCATTCTGGGAGAGCCGGCAAACGTGCGGGCAATTCGCGATGGCCTGTCAGCCTTCGCGGCGTTCATCCGCTCGCGTCAAATTTGAGCGGACTCGTGCCAAATCTGAGCGGACGCCGTCGTGTCGTCGTCCTGGAAGGACCGGAGGCGTCGGCCAATCGCTACAGCCGATAAACGTACATCACAAAGGTCTCCGCCTCGTCATGCGCCTCCTTGCGCCCCCCGTAAAGTGCGCGGGCAGGCAGATTGTCCGGCTCGGTGCCGACCCATGCCTCTTCGCAGCCTTGCTCACGGCCGAGCGCGAACATGGCGTCGAGCATTCCGCGCGCGATTCCCTGGCGCTGGAAAGCTGGCGAGACGCCGACCTCGTCGACATAGAGTTCGGGCGCCTTGTCCGGATGGCGGTGCATGATCGCCGCGCATTGGCCGACGACAACGTCCTCGGCCAGGGCCACGATCATGAAATGGCCCGATTGCGCGAGATAGCTGGCAAGGCGATCGGGCCGCACCGGCTCGTCGAACACGTCGTCGGCAATCCGCATCACAAGGGCGTCATCTCCCGGATATAGCCTTCTGATCTCAACCGCCATTGTGTAAATTCTCCCAAGTAGGCTTACAAACTTTGACGTTTACGTAAATCCCGAACACACTAACCGATTGAAAATGCAGGGGTCGAAATAATCGTTTGAATTTATTCCGCACCAGAGCTATTGGGTGCGGGAAATTCGCGGTTCCCCGCAGCGGTCCGGCCTCTTCCTCGACGCCGTGTTGGCGCGTCACAGACAAAGGGAAATCATCCTCACATGGCACGCAACAAGATAGCGCTGATCGGCTCGGGCATGATCGGCGGCACACTCGCCCACATGATCGGTCTCAAGGATCTCGGCGACGTGATCCTGTTCGATATCGCCGAGGGTATCCCGCAAGGCAAGGGCCTCGATATCGCGCAGTCGTCGCCGGTAGATGGTTTCGATTCCCGGCTGACTGGCGTCAACGACTATGCCGGCATCGAGGGCGCCGATGTCTGCATCGTCACCGCCGGCGTCCCGCGCAAGCCGGGCATGAGCCGCGACGACCTGCTGGGCATCAACCTGAAGGTCATGGAGCAGGTTGGCGCAGGGCTGAAGAAGTACGCGCCGAAGGCCTTCGTCATCTGCATTACCAATCCCCTCGACGCCATGGTGTGGGCGCTGCAGAAGTTTTCGGGCTTGCCCAAGACCCATGTCGTCGGCATGGCCGGCGTGCTCGACAGCGCGCGCTTCCGCTACTTCCTGGCCGAGGAATTCAAGGTTTCGGTCGAGGACGTCACCGCCTTCGTGCTCGGCGGCCACGGGGATTCCATGGTGCCGATGATCCGCTATTCCACGGTGTCGGGCATTCCGCTTCCCGACCTGATCAAGATGGGCTGGACCTCGAAGGAAAAGCTCGACCAGATCGTGCAGCGCACCCGCGACGGCGGCGCCGAGATCGTCGGTCTGCTGAAGACCGGCTCGGCCTATTACGCGCCGGCGGCCTCGGCGATCCAGATGGCCGAATCCTACCTCAAGGACAAGAAGCGCGTGCTGCCTTGCGCAGCACACCTCTCCGGTCAGTATGGCGTCAAGGGTACCTATGTCGGCGTGCCCGTGGTGATCGGCGCCGGCGGTGTCGAGCGCGTCATCGAGATCGACCTCAACAAGGCCGAGCAGAAGATGTTCGAGGCATCGGTGGCGACCGTGCAGGGCCTGACCGAGGCCTGCGTCAAGATCGCGCCGCAGCTCGCCTCGAAGTAACCCCGCCCAAACGTCACCCCGGCAAAACGACCCTGGAGATAGTTCCCGATGAACATCCATGAATATCAAGGCAAGGCGCTGCTGAAGAGCTTTGGCGCGCCGGTGGCCGAAGGCGTGCCGGTTTTCAAGGCAAGCGAGGCGGAAGCCGCGGCACAAGCGCTGCCCGGCCCGCTCTATGTGGTCAAGAGCCAGATCCATGCCGGCGGCCGCGGCAAAGGCAAATTCAAGGAGCTCGGCCCCGATGCCAAGGGCGGCGTGCGGCTGGCGAAGTCGGTGGCCGAGGTCGTCGCCAACGCCAATGAGATGCTCGGCCACACGCTGGTGACCAAGCAGACCGGCCCGGCCGGCAAGCAGGTCAACCGCCTTTATATCGAGGACGGCGCCGACATCGAGCGCGAACTCTATCTCTCCATTCTGGTCGACCGCTCGGTCGGCCGCATCGCCTTCGTCGTCTCCACCGAGGGCGGCATGGACATCGAGGGTGTCGCGCACGATACGCCGGAAAAGATCATCACCGTCGCCATCGATCCGGAAAAGGGCGTTACGGCTGAGGACGTCAAGGCGCTCAACGACGCGCTGAAGCTCGACGGCGACGCGGCCAGGGATGGCGGCACGCTGTTCCCGATCCTCTACAAGGCCTTTGTCGAAAAGGACATGAGCCTGCTCGAGGTCAACCCGTTGATCGTGATGAGGAACGGCCGCCTGCGCGTGCTCGACGCGAAAGTGTCGTTCGACAACAACGCGCTGTTTCGCCACCCCGATGTGCTCGAACTGCGCGATACCACCGAGGAAGACGAGAAGGAGATCGAGGCGTCGAAATACGACCTCGCCTATGTCGCGCTCGACGGCAATATCGGCTGCATGGTCAACGGCGCCGGCCTTGCCATGGCGACGATGGACATCATCAAGCTCTATGGCGCCGAGCCCGCCAACTTCCTCGATGTCGGCGGCGGCGCTTCCAAGGAGAAGGTGACGGCGGCGTTCAAGATCATCACCAGGGATCCGGCGGTCAAGGGCATCTTGATCAACATTTTCGGCGGCATCATGAAGTGCGACATCATCGCCGAGGGCGTGATCGCCGCGGTCAAGGAAGTCGGGCTCAAGGTGCCGCTGGTCGTGCGCCTGGAAGGCACCAATGCCGAGCTCGGCAAGAAGATCATCAACGACAGCGGCCTGAACGTGGTTTCGGCCGACGATCTTGACGATGCGGCCAAGAAGATCGTGGCGGCGGTGAAGGGCTGATCCGGTGCCTCCACGCAAGATAAACCTGGTTGAGGCGGCGGATCAGAAGATAACCGCGGTGTTCGATCCGCATATCGCCGGCGACGTCAATGACAGCCAGGCCAAGGTCGCCAAGTTCGGCGAGGTCTTCGACTGGCACGCGCATGACAATGAGGACGAAGCTTTTCTCGTGCTGCGCGGCAGGATCGCCATCGATTTCCGCGACGGGCCGGTCGAGCTCGGCGAGGGCGACTTCATCGTCGTGCCGCGGGGCGTCGAGCATCGCCCGCGTTCGCTGACATCGGAGCCGGTGGTTCTGATGTTCGAACCGGCGACGACACTCAACACCGGCAATGCCAAGAGCGGCCTGACGGTCACCGATCTGAAGCGGCTCTGACCGATGAACGCGGCCTCCTTCTCCTCGCTCTCTGACGGTCACCAGCGCTTGCAGGCGCTGGTCGGCGCGTGGCGCGGCGAGGAAGAGGTCTCGGACACGCAATGGGCCGATGGCGGCCCAGCGACGTCCGAAGTGCTGGCGCAGGCTGAGTTCGGCGGCCAGTTCGTGGTGCAGCGCTATCGCCAGCGCCGCGACGGTACGATCTCGTTCGGGTCGCACTGCGTGTTCGGCTTCGACCAGCAGAACAGCCTCTTCACCATGCATCAGTTCGATTCGATGGGCTTTGTGCCGGTGTCGCCGGCGACAGGCACGTGGGATGGCAACACACTGACGCTGCTGCGCTCATCGTCGCGCGGAGCCGCGCGCGTGAGTTACGATTTCAATGGCGGTGACAGCTATCGCATGCGGTTGGAGTTTCAGCCGATCGGCAGCGATGCCTGGCAAGACATGGTGAGAGCCCTCTACCGGCGCGTTTTGCCTTCCGAGTTGAGGGAAGGCTGATCGATGGAGATCCTGCGCAAGGCTGTTGAAGAATTACACATAAACACACATATTATGGCTGTGTATTTATGTGGAGATGGACGATGAAGAACGTCACCCTGGCCATGGACGAGGCTCTGCTCGAAAAGGCGCGAGGCCTTGCCGAGCGCCGCAAGACGACGCTCAACGCCCTCGTTCGTTCCCTGCTTGCGCACGAAGTCGAGCAGGAAGACCGGATTGCCTGGGCCAAAGCGGGAATGAAGCGGCTCATGGACGAGGCCGCGAAACGGAGCGATAGCGCCGACACCCCTTACAAGTGGGATCGAAGGGACGCCTATGCCGACCGGGAAGATCGATTGCTTTCTCGACACGAACGTCCTGATCTACGCGGCTTCGGAGAAGAATCGTGATCCGCGCCGCGCGCCAATCGCTGAAGAGCTGGTATCGAGCACTGTCTTTGGCGTGTCGGGCCAGACTTTGGCCGAATTCACCGCAGTGGCGCGTGGGAAATCCCTACTTGGCGATGATCTGCTCGATCGGTGGCTGGTCCTCCTCGGCACCTGCCCGTTGGTACCTGTCGATGAAAGCTATGTTCGCGCGGGACTGGACCTCGCGCGACGTTACGGAATTCACTACTACGACGCCGCGCTTCTCGCAGCGGCCGGGTATCTCGGCGCGCCGATTTTCTANACCTCAACCACAACCAGGTTTATGGCTCGGTCCGAGCCGTCAATCCTTTCTTGTAATCGCTGAATTCAGAGGCGTAATCACTCATGTCCATTCTCGTCGACAAGAACACCAAGGTGCTGGTGCAAGGCCTGACCGGCAAGACCGGTACGTTCCATACCGAGCAGGCGCTGGCCTATCACGGAACAAAGATGGTCGGCGGCATCCATCCCAAGAAGGGTGGCGAGACCTGGACGGGCTCGAAAGGCGAGAGCCTGCCGATCTACGCCACTGTCGCCGAAGGCAAGGAAAAGACAGGCGCCAACGCCTCCGTCATCTACGTGCCGCCGGCGGGCGCCGCGGAAGCCATCATCGAGGCGATCGAGGCGGAGATCCCGCTGATCGTCTGCATCACCGAAGGCATTCCGGTGATGGACATGATCAAGGTCAAGGCGCGGCTCGATCGCTCGGCCTCGCGACTGATCGGACCGAACTGCCCGGGCGTGCTTACCCCTGACGAATGCAAGATCGGCATCATGCCCGGGAACATCTTCCGCAAGGGCTCGGTCGGCGTTGTTTCGCGCTCGGGAACACTTACCTATGAGGCTGTGTTCCAGACCACCAATGTCGGCCTCGGCCAGACCACTGCCGTTGGCATCGGCGGCGACCCCGTCAAGGGCACCGAGTTCATCGACATGCTCGAGATGTTCCTGGCTGATGAAGAGACCAAGTCGATCATCATGATCGGCGAGATCGGCGGTTCGGCCGAGGAAGACGCCGCGCAGTTTCTCAAGGACGAAGCCAAGCGTGGTCGCAAGAAGCCGATGGCCGGCTTCATCGCCGGGCGCACCGCGCCGGCGGGCCGCACCATGGGCCATGCCGGCGCGGTCATCTCCGGCGGCAAGGGCGGCGCGGAAGACAAGATCGCGGCGATGGAATCGGCCGGGATAAAAGTCTCGCCGTCGCCGGCACGGCTGGGCACGACGCTGGTCGAGGCGATCAAGGGTTAAGGCAGTAGTGAGTAGCAGGTAGTCAGTAGTGAAGAAGGGAAGAACGGGTGAGTAGCAGCTGAGCCGAAAATTCCATTTTCCACTCACTACCGGCTACTCACTATTCCCTCGAAAGGAGACGGAGCCAGGCTCCGCTGAAACGACATGGCAAGACAAGATCAGGCCAACGACCAATTTTCGCTTACCTCTTTCCTCTATGGCGGCAATGCCGATTACATCGACGCGCTCTACGCGGCGTATGAGGACGATCCCGCCTCGGTCAATCCCGANTGGCAGGAGTTCTTCGCCGGGCTGAAGGACGATGCCGGCGATGTGCGCAGGAACGCCAAGGGCGCTTCGTGGGCGAAACCTTCCTGGCCGCTGCAGGCCAATGGCGAGCTGGTGTCGGCGCTGGACGGCAATTGGGGCATCGTCGAGAAGCACCTGGAAAAGAAGGTCAAGGACAAGGCCGTCACCAACGGTGTCGTGCTGTCCGACGCCGATGTGCACCAGGCGACACGCGATTCCGTGCGCGCCATCATGATGATCCGCGCCTTCCGCATGCGCGGCCATCTGCACGCCAATCTCGATCCGCTCGGCATCAACACGCTCGAGGATTACAACGAATTGTCGCCGGAGAATTACGGCTTCACCGAAGCCGACTACGACCGGCCGATCTTCCTCGACAATGTGCTAGGGCTCGAATTCGGCAGCATCCGGCAGATGCTGGAGATTCTCACCCGCACCTATTGTTCGACGCTCGGCGTCGAGTTCATGCATATTTCCGATCCCGAGGAAAAGGCCTGGATCCAGGCGCGTATCGAGGGCGCCGACAAGGAGATCTCGTTCACCGCCACCGGCAAGAAGGCGATCCTGCAGAAGCTGGTCGAGGCGGAAGGCTTCGAGCAGTTCATCGATGTCAAGTACAAGGGCACCAAGCGCTTCGGTCTCGACGGCGGTGAATCGCTGATCCCGGCGTTGGAGCAGATCGTCAAGCGCGGCGGCCAGCTCGGCATGAAGGAGATCGTGCTCGGCATGGCCCATCGCGGCCGCCTCAATGTGCTTTCTCAGGTTATGGCCAAGCCGCACCGAGCCATCTTCCACGAATTCAAGGGCGGCTCGGCGGCCCCCGACGAGGTCGAGGGCTCGGGCGACGTGAAGTACCATCTCGGTGCCTCGTCGGACCGCGAGTTCGATGGCAACAAGGTTCACCTGTCGCTGACGGCGAACCCTTCGCACCTGGAGATCGTCGATCCCGTGGTGATGGGCAAGGCGCGCGCCAAGCAGGATTCCCTGTTCGGCCGCGGCCGCGAGGAGATCGTGCCGCTGGAAGAGCGGGCCAAGGTGCTGCCGCTCTTGCTGCATGGCGACGCCGCCTTCGCCGGCCAGGGCGTGATCGCCGAGATCCTCGGCCTGTCGGGCCTGCGTGGCCACCGCGTCGCGGGCACGCTGCACTTCATCATCAACAACCAGATCGGCTTCACCACCAATCCGCGCTTCTCGCGCTCATCGCCCTATCCGTCCGATGTCGCCAAGATGATCGAGGCGCCGATCTTTCACGTCAATGGTGACGATCCGGAGGCTGTGGTGCACGCCACCAAGGTGGCGATCGAGTTCCGCATGAAATTCCACAAGCCGGTGGTCGTGGACATGTTCTGCTACCGCCGCTTCGGCCACAATGAGGGCGACGAGCCGGCCTTCACCCAGCCGCTGATGTACAGCAACATCCGCACCCACAAGACGACAGTGCAGATCTATGGCGATCGCCTGATCACTGAAGGGCACATCACCCAGGCCGAGCTCGATCAGATGAAGGCCGACTGGCGCGCGCATCTGGAAGCCGAATGGGAAGTCGGCCAGCACTACAAGCCAAACAAGGCCGACTGGCTCGACGGCGCCTGGTCAGGCCTGCGCACGGCCGACAACCAGGACGAGACAAGGCGCGGCAAGACCGCGGTACCGGTCAAGACACTGAAGGAAATCGGCAAGAAGCTGACCGAGGTGCCGAAGGGTTTCGAAGCGCACAAGACGATCATCCGCTTCCTCGAAAACCGGCGCCAGGCGATCGAGTCCGGTGAAGGCATCGACTGGTCGACGGCCGAGGCGCTGGCTTTCGGCGCGATCCTGCTCGACGGCAATCCGATCCGGCTTTCTGGCCAGGATTCCGAGCGCGGCACCTTCTCGCAGCGCCATTCCGTGCTTTACGACCAGCGCGACGAGACCCGCTACATCCCGCTCAACAATCTGTCGGCGGCGCAGGCCGGTTACGAAGTCATCAACTCGATGCTGTCGGAAGAAGCGGTGCTGGGCTTCGAATATGGCTACAGCCTGGCCGAGCCGAAGGCGCTGACGCTGTGGGAGGCGCAGTTCGGCGACTTCGCCAACGGAGCCCAGGTGGTGTTCGACCAGTTCATCTCGTCGGGCGAACGCAAGTGGCTCAGAATGTCTGGCCTCGTCTGCCTGCTGCCGCATGGCTATGAAGGCCAGGGCCCGGAACATTCTTCCGCCCGGCTGGAGCGCTTCCTGCAGCTCTGCGCCGAAGACAATATGCAAGTCGCCAACTGCACGACGCCGGCCAACTACTTCCACATCTTGCGCCGGCAGCTGAAGCGCGACTTCCGCAAGCCGCTGATCCTGATGACGCCGAAGTCGCTGCTGCGCCACAAGCGGGCGGTGTCGACGCTGCCGGAAATCTCGGGCGAAAGCTCGTTCCACCGGCTGCTGTGGGACGATGCCCAGCTGTTGCCCAACCAGGCGATCAAGCTGACCAAGGATTCCAAGATCCGCCGCGTCGTGCTGTGCTCGGGCAAGGTCTATTACGACCTCTATGAGGAGCGCGAGAAGCGCGGCATCAACGACATCTATTTGCTGCGCGTCGAACAGCTCTATCCGTTCCCGGCCAAGGCGCTGATCACCGAGCTGTCACGCTTCCGCAACGCCGAGATGGTGTGGTGCCAGGAGGAGCCCAAGAACATGGGTGCCTGGTCGTTCATCGATCCGTATCTGGAATGGGTGCTGGCGCATATCGACGCCAAGCATCAGCGGGTGCGCTACACCGGCCGTCCGGCGGCCGCGTCGCCGGCTACCGGGCTGATGTCGAAGCACCTCGCCCAGCTCGCCGCCTTGCTCGAAGACGCGCTCGGCGAATAAGCAGAACAGAACCGAAAGAACGGACAGGCACAATGGCTACCGAAATCCGCGTTCCCACACTCGGCGAATCCGTCACCGAAGCGACCGTCGGCAAATGGTTCAAGAAGGTCGGCGATGCCATTGCCGCGGACGAGCCGCTGGTCGAGCTCGAGACCGACAAGGTGACGATAGAGGTGCCCGCCGCCGCCGCCGGGACGCTCGGTGAAATCACAGTTGGGGAAGGCGAGACGGTCGGCGTCGGCGCCCTGCTCGGGTCGATTTCGGCCGGTGGCGCGGCTGGTCCCGCGACCAAGCCGCAAGCGGTCGCGCAGGCGTCCAGCCCTGACGCGGCATCCACCACCAAGCAGGCCGCGGCCGAGACCGCCAAGGTTGCCGGCGATGCCGGACCGGTCGAGCCGCGCACCATGCCGCCGGCGCCGGCGGCGGCAAAATTGATCGCCGAGAACAATCTGTCGGTCGACCAGCTCTCCGGCTCGGGCAAGCGGGGCCAGGTGCTGAAAGGCGACGTGCTGGATGCCATCTCCAAGGGTGCGCCGTCGCAGCCGGCCGAGACGCCAAAGGCAGCGCCGGCACCGATCGCGGTTCGGGCGCCGTCGTCGGGCGACGATGCATCGCGCGAGGAGCGCGTGCGCATGACCAAGCTGCGCCAGACCATCGCGCGCCGCCTGAAGGAGGCGCAGTCTACCGCCGCCATGCTGACCACCTTCAACGAAGTCGACATGTCGGCGGTGATGGCGCTCAGGACCAAGTACAAGGAGGTTTTCGAGAAGAAGCACGGCGTGAAGCTCGGTTTCATGGGCTTCTTCACCAAGGCCGTCACCCACGCGCTGAAGGAAATCCCCTCGGTCAATGCCGAGATCGACGGCACCGACATCATCTTCAAGAACTATGCCCATATCGGTGTCGCGGTCGGCACCGAAAAGGGTCTCGTGGTTCCGGTCGTGCGCGATGCCGACCAGATGTCGATCGCCGAGATCGAGAAGGATATCGGCCGGCTGGGCATCGCCGCGCGCGACGGCAAGCTGTCGGTCGCCGACATGCAGGGCGGCACCTTCACCATCTCCAATGGTGGCGTCTACGGGTCGCTGATGTCGACGCCCATCCTCAATGCGCCGCAGTCGGGCATTCTCGGCATGCACAAGATCCAGGACCGGCCGGTCGTGGTCGGCGGCCAGATCGTGATCCGGCCGATGATGTATCTGGCGCTCAGCTACGATCACCGCATCGTCGACGGCAAGGAAGCCGTGACCTTCCTGGTGCGGGTCAAGGAAAGCCTGGAGGATCCGGAACGGCTGGTGCTCGATCTCTGAGGCGGTCGGATGGCGGCTTGCGGCAAAGAGCGGCCAATGATGGCCCGTTTGCTTGGAGCCACCAAACCGGTTGTGTTGATGGCCGGTATCGTGATGGCTACCGCAGCCGCCCAGGCCGCCTGTCCAATCGAGCTTGCCGTCTATGGCGACGTCCAGAGTGGCGGCGAGATCGATTTTACCCCGACCGGCACATCGGCTGTTGTCACCAACACGTTCCGGCTGATCCTCGACAACAATGTGGTGCTGAACGGCATCGTCACGTGGACCACGGATGTTGCGCGGCCGAACGGCGCGCTGATGTACAAGTGCCCGGAAGGCGACGTGACCGGCGAGGAGCTTGCCGCCTGCACGCTGTGGAACGGCGTCATCTACACGTCCGACGACAAGGGCACTGTCGGGCTTTTGCCGGCCGAGGGTGTCGAGGCGCCGAAGACGCTGATCCTGCCCGATCTCGGGCCGGTGCTTAGGCAATCCCGGGCGTATGGCGGCGGCGGATTTGCGAAAGTGCCATCCGATGTGTTCGCGATGAAGGGATGCCAGGAATGAGCGCGACGCAAAAAGTGCTGCTGGTCACCGGCGGCGGCCGCGGCATCGGCGCCGCCATCTGCCGATTGGGATCGGAGGCGGGCTATCGCGTCGCGGTCAATTATGCCTCCAACAAGGCCGCCGCCGATGCGCTGGTCGCCGAGATCAGGAACGGCGGCGGCGAAGCCGTTGCCGTCAGGGGCGATGTCGGCAAGGAAACCGATATCGTGGCCATGTTCGGCGCCGTCGACCGCGCCTTTGGCCGCCTCGACGCCTTCGTCAACAATGCCGGCATCGTCGACGTCAAGGCGCGCGTCGACGAGATGGATGTTTCGCGGCTGGAACGCATGATGCGCATCAATGTCATCGGCTCGTTCCTGTGCGCCCGCGAGGCGGTCAAGCGCATGTCGACGCGGCATGGCGGGTCGGGCGGTGCGATCGTCAACATCTCGTCGGCGGCGGCGACGCTAGGCTCGCCGGGCGAATATGTCGACTATGCCGCCTCCAAGGGCGCCATCGACACCTTCACCATCGGGCTTGCCCGCGAAGTGGCGCTGGAAGGCATTCGCGTCAATGCGGTGCGGCCGGGCATCATCGACACCGAGATCCACGCCTCCGGAGGCCAGCCGGACCGGATAGAGCGGTTCCGCGATCTGCTGCCGATGAAAAGGGCGGGCACGGCGGATGAAGTCGCCGGTGCGGTCCTCTATCTTTTATCCGATGCCGCGTCCTATACGACGGGCGCGATCCTGAATGTCAGCGGCGGCCGCTGAACCCCAAGCAAAGGGAAACAAACATGGCTTATGACGTGGTTATCATCGGCTCCGGACCGGGCGGCTATGTCTGCGCCATCAAGGCGTCACAGCTTGGGCTGAAGGTCGCGGTGGTCGAAAAGAACGCGACCTTCGGCGGCACCTGCCTCAACATCGGCTGCATCCCGTCCAAGGCGCTGCTTTATGCCTCGGAAATGTTCGCCGAGGCCGGCCATTCCTTCGACACGCTCGGCGTCGAAATCCCGGCACCCAAGCTGAACCTGAAGAAAATGATGGCGCACAAGGATGCGACGGTGTCGTCCAACGTCAATGGCGTCGCCTTCCTGTTCAAGAAAAACAAGATCGATGCCTTCCGCGGGACCGGCAAGGTGGTCGCCGCAGGCAAGGTCTCGGTGACCGGCGAGGACGGCAAGGTCGAGGAGATCGAGACCAAGAACATCGTCATCGCCACCGGGTCCGATGTCGCCGGCATTCCCGGCGTCAAGGTCGACTTCGACGAGACGGTCATAGTTTCGTCGACGGGCGCTCTGTCATTGGAGAAGGTGCCGGGCCATCTGGTGGTGGTCGGCGGCGGTGTCATCGGCCTCGAGCTCGGCTCGGTCTGGGCACGGCTCGGCGCCAAGGTCACTGTGGTCGAGTTCCTCGACACCATTTTGGGCGGCATGGACGGCGAGGTGTCGAAACAGTTCCAGCGGCTGCTCTCCAAGCAGGGCTTCGAGTTCAAGCTCGGCGCCAAGGTGACCGGCGTCGCCAAGGCCAAGAAGGGCGCGACCGTTACCTTCGAGCCCGTCAAGGGTGGCGCGGTCGAGACCATCGAGGCCGATGCCGTGCTGATCTCGACGGGACGCCGTGCCTTTTCGGACAGCCTCGGGCTGAAGGAAGCCGGCGTCGAGGTCGACGAGCGCGGCCGGATCAAGACCGACGGGCATCTCAGGACCAATGTTCCCGGGATCTACGCCATCGGCGACGTCATCGCCGGGCCGATGCTGGCGCACAAGGCCGAGGACGAGGGCGTGGCGGTGGCCGAGACCATCGCCGGCCAGGCCGGACATGTGAACTATGACGTCATTCCGAGCGTCGTCTACACCAGTCCGGAGATCGCGTCGGTCGGCAAGACCGAGGAAGAGCTGAAGAAGGCCGGCATCGACTACAAGGTCGGCAAATTCCCCTTCACCGCCAATGGCCGCGCGCGCGCCATGCTGCATACCGACGGTTTCGTGAAGATCCTGGCCGACAAGACAAGCGACCGCGTGCTCGGCGTCCATATCGTCGGCTTCGGCGCCGGTGAGATGATCCATGAGGCGGCGGTGCTGATGGAGTTCGGCGGCTCGTCGGAAGATCTGGCCCGCACCTGCCACGCCCATCCGACGATGTCGGAAGCGGTGAAGGAAGCGGCGCTGGCCACCTTCTTCAAGCCGATCCACATCTAAGGGTGCCCAACGCTTCGTCGTACTATGGCGGAACAACGAGCGAAGCGACGCGGCGTAGACCATAGGCTCCATGCCGTGACTTCAGAGCGCTCCTGCGGTGCGGAATTCTGGTCCGCTGCATTCCTCGGCCGAGGTCGCGGCATGGATCCTCGGGTCAAGCCCGAGGATGACGAACGCGCGGGGGTGGCTTGGCGCCAAAGACCCCCCAACGGTCATCACCCAAAACAAAACGGCCCGCCTTTCAGCGGGCCGTTCGCTTTTTTTGATTCGAGCCGATCAGTTGGCCGGCGCAGGCGCTGGTGCGGGAGCCGGCGCTGGTGCAGGAGCCGGGGCGGGCGCAGGAGCAGGAGCAGGAGCCGGCGCAGGAGCGGGCGCTGGCTTGGCCGGTTCGGCGGGCTTCATCGGTTCAGCCGGCGCGGGCGCCGGAGCCGGTGTGCTGGCCGCTGGCGGTTCGGCGGGTGCCGGGTGCTCGCCACTTCTTCCGAAAACATAATACGCGACAATCGCCAGGATGACGACGACCAATGCAATCAGCCAGGGGCTGCCGCCACCGCCGCTCGGCCGAGGGGCATTGGTGGTAGAATTGTACGGATCGTTTGGATTTGGTGTGTTCGCCATAAATGTGTCCTCCGGGAAAATGAAAAAGGTCAATCAACATCCATCAACGCGCAACCGTTGAATGGGTTTCACTCTAGCGGAGGAAAACGCCGGAAACGCGGCGTTTGCGTGCCTCCGCTGCCGTCCGACTCAATTGACGGCGGTGACAGTATAGCCGGCTTTGCGGAAATCCTCGACCAGTCCCTCTGGGCCGGGCAGATGCAGCGCGCCGACCGCCATGAAGGCGTTGCCCTTGGCCAGGATCGGCTCGGAATGATCGACCATCACCTTGTTGCGGCTGGTGATCATGGTTTCCTCGAAGGCGGCGTAGCCCGCGGGGTCGTCCTGCTCCTCGGGCATGGCGGCGCGGAACAGCGGCCAGAACATGCCGGTGTCGCCACGCTGGTAAAGCACGATCATGGTCTCGTTGATGTCGTTGACCTTGTCGCCCAGCTTCAGCGTGTCGACCAGACCCTTCATGTGAAAGGCGAGTGGCAGCGAAGCCATGGCGCGCAGCTGGCTCTCGGCCGTTTCCAATCCTTCCACCGGCTTGCCGGCCGCCTTGGCGCTCTCCGCCAGCTTCACGTCGAGCACCGGCGCGCCGCTGGACTGGCGGGCGAGCTCGCAAGCCGGAAGCGCCATCATGGCCGACAGCATCCACGGCTTCATCTTGGCGACTGTCGCCGGCGGGATGCCGCGCGCGTCGAGCGCGGCGTTCATGGCCGCCGCTTCGTCCGGCGACAGCAGTGACGAAAGCGTCGTGGAGTCGGTGAACATCATCAGGTCCGGCTCCTTCAGCATCGCCGTCATNCGTCATCATCTTCTGCTTGTCGAGCACGTCGGTGGTCTCGATGATGAGGGTGCCGGCTGCATCGAAGGCCTTCTGCGCATAGGCCGGCAGCGTGGTGACGCGCGGATCGGTCATGTGCATGGTGCCGAACAGGTAGGATGGCTGTTCGCCTGACTTTTCCAGCTTCCACAGCAGCCCCTTGCCGTTCAGCGTGGCAGCCGCCTCGGCCTCGATTTTGCCGTAGGTGGCAGGGTTGTTCTTCTGCAAGGCGGACAGCATGTCGGCGCCGGTACAGGTCGGAATTTCCGCGTGCGCCCTGCCGACGGCGAACAGCAGGACAGCAAGGAAGGACAGGAAAAACAGCACGTTGAGCGCCACAAGCAGTTTCAGCGAGACGGAAGCCGCACGGTCGGCGATGGCAATGACACGTTTCATGGTCCCATTCCTAGGACTGAAAAGCGGCAAAACCGTTAATCGGGAGGGCAAAATTGAAAGGTTCATGCCCTGGGATGGGCCGATTCGTAAATTTCGAGCAGCCTTGCGGTGTCGACGCCGGTATAGATCTGCGTCGTTGACAGGCTGGCGTGGCCCAGGAGTTCCTGGATGGTGCGCAGATCGCCGCCTCGGCCGAGCAGATGGGTGGCGAAGGAATGGCGCAAGGCATGCGGCGTCGCCGTCTCCGGCAGGTTGAGCGCCGAACGCAGCTTCGCCATGTCACGCTGGATGATGGCCGGGTTGAGCGGGCCGCCGCGCGCGCCGCGAAACAGCAGGCCCTTCGGATCGAGATGATAGGGGCAGAGCCGGCGGTATTCGGCGATCGCCCTGCGCGCCACCGGCAGTACCGGCACCAGCCGTGTCTTGCCGCCCTTGCCGGTGACGCGCAGGACGGTGTCGGCTTCCGACGCCAGGTCGGCGGCGGCGAGGCCAAGCGCTTCCGAAATGCGCAGGCCCGAGCCGTAAAGCAGCGTCAGCACGGCGGCGTTGCGGGCGGCGATCCAGGGTTCTTCCGCCAGTTGCCCCTCGACGGAGACCACGTGCCTGGCATCGCTCGCCGTCAGGGGCTTGGGCAGCGATTTGGGCTGGCGTGGCGCTCGCAAGGCCGCGGCACCAGCCGCATTGGCGAGGCCGCGCCGCTCAAGGAACCGCAGCAGTGAACGAATGCCGGCCAGGCCACGGCCAAGCGTGCGGGCGCCGGCGCCGGCATG
>NZ_AYWQ01000035.1:0-18725 GCF_000502415.1 Mesorhizobium sp. LNHC229A00 | reverse complement strand
GCGCGCTCGGGACGGCCGGCGCCGTTCGCCGCGGCGGCGATCGCCGCCCGCGTCGTAACGATCCGCCCCGATGCCGAGCTTTTTGCCTGGTGGCTGGCCGACCTGGTGCTGGCGCAAAGCCTGCGCTGGCCGCGGCCGCTGCCGCTGCTGATGGCCCAGGCCTTCGGCCCGGCCTTTCGCGGCGAGGCCAGCGGCAAGCGTATCCGACCCGGGGAGAAAAGCTTTGAGCGCGCGGTCTGCGTCGCGCTGGTTCAGGGCGCCGTCGAAGCGTGCCGGCTGGCCAGCGAGATTGGCCGTCGGGCGGAACGGCTCATCAGCGTGGCGCCGAAGCTCAGAGCAAAGGGGGCCGGCGATGTCATCCAAAGACTGCTCGACGACGATGCTGTTTCTGGCTCGCTGACGACCAAAACCCTGTCGCGGTTTGCGGCGCGACGCCTGTTCGANGGCGATGTCATCCAGAGACTGCTCGACGACGATGCTGTTTCTGGCTCGCTGACGACCAAAACCCTGTCGCGGTTTGCGGCGCGACGCCTGTTCGAGCGGCTGCAACAGCTCGCGGCGGTCCGCGAGCTCTCCGGCCGCACCACCTTCCGGATTTTTGGACTGTAGCGATGGCTGGGACCGCGAGAGCCGAACGCCCGACAGACAAGAGGGACGTCCAGCGAATGCTGCTGGACACGGAGCTCGAGCATCTGCCCGCCGAGCTGCGCTGGCGCGAGTGGATNGAGGGACGTCCAGCGAATGCTGCTGGACACGGAGCTCGAGCATCTGCCCGCCGAGCTGCGCTGGCGCGAGTGGATGGGCCGCGTTGAAGCGGTGATTTTTGCCGCCAGCGAACCGGTGACACGCGAGGTGCTGGCGCGGGTGGTGGGCAGAAGCTGCAACATTGACCTGATCATCGACGACATCCGCGCCGAACTCGTCGGCCGCCCCTATGAGCTGGCCGCGGTCGCCGGCGGCTGGCAGCACCGGACGAACAAAGCCTTTGGCGACGCCATCCACGCCGCCTTCGGGACAGCTGCGGGGGAGGGGACAAAAGAACTGTCGCAATCCGAGGCGCTTGTCTTGATGTGCATTGCTTATTTCCAGCCGATCACGCGTGGCGAGCTGTCTTCCTTCTTCGGCAAGGAGGTGTCGCGCGACCTGATCGGTGTGCTGCGCGGGCAGGACCTCATCGCCTCCGGGCCGCGCAGCCCGCAGCCGGGCGCGCCCTATACCTATGTGACGACCAAAAATTTCCTGTCGCAGTTCGGGCTCGACACGCTGCGCCAGCTGCCGGATTTCGAGGCGCTCGAGGATGCCGGACTGCTGTCGAAGGAGAAGCTGCTGGCCGGCGATATTCCAGCCGGGTTGGGTAATGGAGAGGGCGAGGACGATGTCGATGAGGACCAGGTGCAATAAGCGGGGCTTTGCCTGGTAGTGGCCACAGAGACAGTCGATCGCTCACGGCCAGGACGACTGGTCGTGCGGCAGCCGGTGATCGGGATCATGGACCGTGACCTTATCGCCTTCGACAAGATTGGCCGGAAAGACCACCAGGTTGGTGCCACCGGCGTGACGCAGCGACGGAAACAGGATGCCGCGAAAGGTCCGGCCGTGATGATCAGGTCCGCGAGCTTCCACGATCGCGGGATCTTCTTGTCCATGCGAGCGGCCTGGCGCCAGGCACAATCCCACTCCTTCCACGAGCCATCCCAAGTATCCGGGTGGAAACCCTGCGAAAGGTCGACCACCTCGGCGAGCGTGATCTTGTACGCGGCAAGGGTGGCTGGCGGGGTGATGCTGGTGCCCTGCTTGTATTCCTCCAGCGCTGTCTGCGTCGAACGGGACAGGTAAAGCGCTTCGATGCCTGGCCGGTTGAAACGACCGCCGTCCATCGCCGCGCCTGCACCGCTCGTGGGCAGGAAAGCCCATTTGGGTGTCAGATAGCGATGGAAGATCTCGTCGGGGCCGACGCGGGTAACTTTCACCCGCGCGCCCCGTTCTCGAGATCCCGGACGAAGGCCAGAACCGCTTCGACCTGACCGTCCGCGACGAGTTCGGCCGCCGTGCGATGGCTATAGTCAGCGATGGGTTCGTTGCGATACCAGTAGATCGCCTTGTCGACGTTGCCGGTGAGCTCCGTCGCGGCCGAGATCACTTTTACCATTTCGCGCATCCGACCCTGCAAGCGCTCCGATGAGGGATTGCGAAGCGTGTTGCGGTGGACGCCGGTCAACTGGGCCAGATTTGCAACCTTCACGCCAAGCGCCTCCGACAGGCGCTTCGGCGAGATATAGGGTGTGCGCGGCTCCTGCAGGCTATCGACAAAGCCCGAGATCGCCTTGGAATGTGCTAGCTGTGGGTGGGCCATGACAATTCTCCGACCTTTCATACGCACAATATATGCACATTTTAACGCATAGCAAGTGAACGGAAGCCTGGCCCCGTCCAGCGCACTGCCCGTCCTCCTCATTCTCGAAGCGGTTGCTAACGGCAGCGACGCGCAATCTCGGTCACTTTACTGGCGTTTTCCGCCTACCAGACGCGGACATGGCTGCGCCAACACCTATGTTCACCGCGGCTTCCTTTACCAGCATCTCTACGCCGTTGCCTGTCTCTTTCGGGCCGCACAGGCTGGCGTAACCCATGTCGTGGTCGAAAACGATGAGGACGTCGAACTCGTTTTTTCCGCCAATCGCATCTATGCGCAGATCAAGACGCGATCTTCAGGCTTGGTGTTGAGTGACATCGACGGGGCCCTTTCGCGGTTCAAAGCTATTCGGATGGAGCATGTCGAACGCCCCAGAAGCGGCGACGCCGAATTCGGTATCATATCGAACAGCGCGCCAGGACCGGAGCTGGCAAAAATGATTGAAGGCAATGATTGGCCTTCAGATGTTGCATTCATTTGGCCTGGAAAGTCGGCTGCGCTCGACCAAGCACTCCCAGCGCCCTGGCCCAACCTTTCAAATGCTTACGTCGCTTGCAGCGATACGGCCAGCACACTGCCGTTCTTGATCCTGGCGCCCGAAACTCTCGTCTGGAAGCTTGCGGGAAGCGGCACTCAGGAAAGTCCGCCTCGCTAGGCGGCCGCTATGGTGCGGCCGTCGGACCCGATAGTGGGTTTGAAGTGGTAGTGGGAGAGCGCTACCGCCTTTCCCCCACTCGTCGGGCTACGCGATCGGCCGATGCCTGAGCTACCGCTTCCTATGCGGGTTGCGGCCTAGCTTTGAAACCAGACAAGCTACCCCGAGAAGAGTCTTCCATGCAGCTGATCTCGCGTCAAATCTCCTCGCCCCAGGAGCCGGCGGGCTCTCGCGCTTGCATCGGCGGCGCTGGCGGTCAGATTCCGCAATCCCGACGCGATGGCCGAAGGCGCAATCACCGCCAATTCACGCCGCTCTAAGATCCAGGTCCCAAGAAGCCCGGTTTCCGTCCTTTCTCCTGTGCGCAGTCGTGGAAAAGTCTTCCTTGCCCTACATGCGCTGAGAGCTTGGGGGAAGGATTGATCGCCGTCTTCGAGCTCACCAATCATCCCGATTTCTGTCGAGACCATAGAGGCGGGCCTGACGGCCTATGACGCGCTGATTGCTGGTCAGCCACGACGAGATGCTGCCTTGCGAAGGACAACGCTAACCGGCGGAGTGATCTCGGAAACTTCGCCTATTGAGATCCCCGAGCATAATATTGCTCGCGGCCGGATGGCTCAGGGGATGAGCAGAAGCTTTCCCGTCGTGCCACGGCTTTCCATATCGGCATGTGCGCATGCTGCTTCGGCGAGCGGGTAAACGCCGCCGATCCGGATCTTCAGGTCGCCGCTGGCGATCCAGTCGAATAGTTGTCCAGTGCCGGCGCGAAGCAGTGCCGGCGTGTTGATATGATCGAAGAACCTTGCGTAGCCGATCTTGATGCTTTTCGGCAGGCTCATGATGTCGATCGGTCCGGGACCGCCCAGCACCGGGCCGTACCAGCAGAAGGTGCCGGAGCGGCGCAGGGAGTCGAGCGAAGCGTGAAAGGTCTTCGGGCCGGAACCGTCATAGACGACGTGGACGCCTTCACCGCCGGACAGGCGAACGACTTCCTCGGCGAACCGCCCCTCAGTGTCCACGATCACATGGTCTGCTCCGGCCTCTCTTGCCACGGCGGTTTTGTTTGCCGACGAGACGCGGCCGATCACGTGCCCGCCCCTCAGCTTTATGATTTGGGTGAGCAGCAATCCGACGCCGCCCGCCGCCGCATGGACCAGCGCCACGTCGCCGGGCTGGACGGGATAGAAGTCGGTGGCGAAGTGGCTGGCAGTCAGACCCTGCATCATCACGGACGCGGCCGTACGATCATCGATCCCATCCGGAATCGGCACGAGCGCGTCCGCCGGTACCATCGCCCGATCTGCGTAGCTTCCAGGCGCGTACACCCAGGCAACCCGTTGTCCGGGCCGGAAATGCTCGACTCCATCGCCCACGGCGAGTACCCGCCCGGCACCCTCTACCCCTAGAACCTTGGGATTGGGCGTTTCCGTCCAGGCCATGCCCTGGCGGACGCCGATGTCCATGAAGTTCACGCCCGCCGCGGCGACCTCGACCAGAACTTGTCCGCTCGCGGGAGCAGTTTCGGGGCGCTCGACGATTTCGAGCGCATCAGGTCCCCCGGTGCGGTTCATGACGACGGCTTTCATCGCGATATCTCCCTGGCGGCATTCTCGATCAGCCGCGCTACGGGCCCAGGATTCGACACCATCACCACATGCGAAGCACCCTTAACCGCGATCGCTTCGCGGGCGTGAGCCCGTTCAGCCATGTAGGCAGATGCTCGCGGCGGGATGTTCTTGTCCGCGTCGCCGTAGATGAACCAGCTTGGAATGCTCCTCCAAGCAGCCTTGGCCTGGGCTTCGTTGAGGGCGGCTTCCGCGATCGGCCGCTGCGTTGCGGCCATTAGTCTGGCTTGCGCTTCGGGAGCGTCGGCGGCAAACTGATCGTGGAACTTGTCCTGCTGAATGTAGAGATCCTTTCCACCGCCTGACAGCGTGACAGGAGGAGCGAGTGTCGGACCCAGCGTGCTGCCTGGAAACTTTCCTGCAAGTTGCGCAGCGGTTTCACCCGCCTCCGGCGCAAATGCGGCGACATAGACCAGCGCCTTCACATTGGCATGACCATCGGCAGCGTCGCTGATCACCGACCCGCCATAGGAATGGCCGACGAGAACCACCGGGCTTTTTATCGAGGAAAGCACGCCCGCGACATAGTCTCCGTCGCTTCTGACGCCTCGCAGCGGATTGGCTGCCGCTACGACGGAAAAGCCGTCCTTTTCAAGAATCTCAACGACACCGTTCCAACTCGAAGAGTCGGCGAAGGCGCCGTGAACCAGGACGATGGTGGGTTTGTCTGGCTGGGCTTGTGCGTTACCGAACGTGGCCGCGACAATTGCGAGGCCTGCGAGCAAGATTTTCATTGGAACATCCTTTCGTTGTGGCGTGCGGTCTTCACCGCGTCGAGCGCAGGTGAGGGGTTGGGATGCCGCAAACTCGCCCTCGTGTTCGCCCTGCGTTTCTCTGCGCGGGAACCGAGTTACGGCGCGTAGCGGGTAAAGACGTAGTCGTGTCCCTGGACACGCGCCTCGTGGCAGGCGAAGCATGTTTCGTGGCGCTTCGTCGACTGGCTTGCCATTAATGAACCGGCCAAAACCCAGCCGCCGCTCGACGCGTATTTCTTCGAGTCCTTGACCATGACCTGCACCGTTGTGGCCGCGCCAGGAACCGAAGCGGGTTCGAACTCGGCCGACTGCATGCGTTTCCAAGCGAGCTTGACCAGGACGGTACCGTCCGGGAACGGCAGCGTGCTATTTCGATAGGCATCCATTGCGACTGTATTTCCCACGACAGCGCGAAGCTCGCTCAGCGGATCGCCTTCCAGGGCGCGCGCGATGAGCTCCCACCTGCGGTAACCGTCCGGGATCGTCACGCCATAGATCGGCGAGGCTTCCGTGTTGTTCTGAGCTCGAACGATATCGATCTCCACGCAGCCGATCACGAGAGCGATCGACACGGTGATGACGGCTGCAATTGCAAGCTTGCGTCTCATGTCGCTCGCTCCGTCCGCACTCAGAACTTGTCGACGTCGATGACGGCCTTTGCGAACGCCTCGGGCGCTTCCTGCGGCAGGTCGTGCCCGATGCCGCCTGTGATCAGCCGATGCTCGTATTTGCCGGAGAATTTTTTCGCATAGGCCGTGGGAACGGGATGTGGGGCGCCGTTCGCGTCGCCCTCCAGCGTGATCGTTGGCACATCGATCACCGGGCCCTTGGCGAGCTTTTCCTCTAGCTCGTCATAGCGGCGCTCGCCTTCTGCAAGGCCGAGCCGCCAACGGTAGTTGTGGATAACGATATCGACGTGGTCGGGATTCCGGAACGCGGCGGCGCTTCTGGCGAAGGTCGCGTCGTCGAAGTTCCAATGCGGCGAGGCGAGTTTCCAGATCAGCCTAGCGAAGTCATCCGTGTATTTCGCATAGCCGGCGCGGCCGCGGTCTGTCGAGAAGTAGAACTGATACCACCATTGCAGTTCGGCCTGCGGCGGCAACGGCGCCTTGTTGGCCGCCTGGCTGCCGATCAGATAGCCGCTGACCGACACCATGGCCTTGCAGCGCTCGGGCCAGAGGGCGGCAAGGATATTTGCCGTTCGTGCGCCCCAGTCGTAGCCGGCGACGATCGCCTCTTCGACGCCCAGGGCATCCATCAGGTCGATCATATCGACCGCCAGCGCGGCCTGCTGCCCGTTGCGAAGCGTGGCATCCGACAGGAACCGCGTCGTGCCGTGGCCGCGCAGATAAGGGATGATTACCCGATAGCCGGCTCCCGCAAGCAGTGGCGCGACATCGACATAACTGTAGATGTCGTATGGCCAGCCATGCAGCAGTATGACGGGAGGCCCTTCCGGTGGGCCATCCTCGGCATATCCGACGTTCAGCAGACCAGCATCGATCTGCTTTAGCGGCGCGAACGCGGTGCGCGATCCCGTTGCGCTGACTACAGCGGTCTGCTCTCCGTCCTGAGCATTCGAGCTTCGGACCGCCCCTAGCTGAGCTAGGGCGACGGTAGCCGCAGCGATACCGAACAGGCGCCGGCGGTGATGGTCTATGACTTCCGGAATCTTGATTGCGTTCATGGGAGTATTGCCTTTGCTTACGGGGCAGTCGCGGCAGCGCGATTGCCAAGACCGAGGGACTAGATCAGGTTGAATTCGACTTCGATGTTGCCACGCGTGGCCTTTGAATAGGGACATGTCTGATGCGCTGCATCGACGACCGCCCTGGCGTCATTGGGATCCATCCCTGGCAGGCTCACATTGAGCCGGGCGCTGAGAAAGAAGGCGCCGTCGCTGCTGTTGAGATCGACCTCCGCATCGATCGCAAGATCCGCAGGCAACACGATGTTCATCTTGCGCGCGGCGATCGCCATCGCGCCTTCGAAGCATGCCGACCAACCTGCAGCAAAAAGCTGCTCGGGATTGGTGCCGCTGCCCGCACCGCCAGGCGTCGAGAGCCTGATGTCCAAGCGGCCGTCGGAGCTGCGTGAGGCACCGTCCCGGCCTCCTGTGGTACGCACTTTCCCCGTGTAGAGTCGTTTCGCTTGATTGGTCATGGCATGCATTCCCGTTATGAAATCGGATGTTCGATCAGCGCAGTGATCTGAAGGCCGCGCGGACTTCCTCGGTGAAGAGCCGGGGCTGCTCCCATGCCGCAAAGTGGCCTCCATTGTCGGCTTCGTGGAAGTAGATAAGGTTGTGGTAGCAGCGCTCGGCCCAGCTTCGCGGCGCGCAGTAGATTTCGCCTGGAAACACCGTCACGGCGACGGGGAGATCGGCAATGTCCACGGCATTGAAATTGTTGGAGTGGTCTTCCCAGTAGATCTGGGCCGCCGACGCTCCGGATTCAGTGAGCCAGTAGAGCGAGATATCATCGAGCATCTCGTCCTTGCTCAGAACCCGCTCGGGCTCCCCGCCGCTGTAGGTCCACTGCGCGAGCTTCTCGTAGATCCATGCGGCCAGGCCGACCGGCGAATCCACTAGGGAGTAGCCGATGGTCTGCGGCCGTGTGACCATCATGGCGGCATAGCCGGAACTGTCCTCGTAGAAGGTGTCGAGCGCATCGAATGCCGCGCTTTCCTTCTCGGTCAGATCACTTGGCGCTGGTCCGCCGGCAGTGAGGATCGCCGCGATCTCTTTCGGAACGGTGCCTGGCATGTTGACGTGTATGCCAATGAGCCCAGGCACCTTCTGCAGCGCCATGCGATGAGAGATGACCGAACCGCAGTCGCCGCCCTGTGAGACATAGCGGTCGTAACCCAGCCGCCCCATCAGCACGCCCCAGGCACGGCCGATATGGTCTGAGCCCCAGCCGGTCTCCGTCGGCTTCCCGGAAAAGCCGAAGCCGGGGATTGACGGCACGACGAGATGGAAGGCGTCCCCGGCAGCACCGCCATGGGCGGTGGGATCGGTCAGCGGACCGATGACCTTCATGAATTCTAGGATCGAGCCGGGCCAACCATGCGTCATGATCATCGGCATAGCATTCTCATGGCGGGACCGGACGTGGATGAAGTGGATAGCAATGCCTTCGATTTCGGTGGTGAACATTGGCAGAGCGTTGAGCTTCGCCTCGACCTTCCGCCAGTCGTAATCGGTCATCCAGTATCGAAGGAGATCCTGGAGCTTTGCGAGCTGCACGCCTTGGGACCGATTCGCGACGGTTTCGCGCATAGGCCAGCGGGCCGTTGCCAGACGTCGACGCAGATCGACGACTGCCTCCTCCGGAATGTCGACGCGGAAGGGCCGGACGGCTTCACTCTCGACGGTTGCACGCGCCATCGCTGGAAGCAGGCTCAAGGCGCCTGCCGCCGCTGATGAAGCAAGCAGACTTCGCCGCGTGAGCGATGGCGAAGATGCGGGCATGGTCGTTCTCCTTGGGTCTGTCGGCAGAGAGGTTTTTTCTGCTTCCGACACATAGAAGGAGATCGCCCGAAGCGCCCGTTATGCATTATGATGCAACGTTAGCGCTCGTCGGCGAATGCAGGCTTGCAGCGACCCCCCCACTTTGTTCTTCTCATGTGAGTGGTCGCCCGTATGAGCAGGCCGCAAAGGGAGTGTCATGATAGGGCCTGCAAGCGACACGATATCATTTGGTCCCTTTATCCTTTCCGTCCGCGAACGCCTGCTCTTGCGGCAAGGCACCACCGTCGATGTAGGCGGACGCGCTTTCGACATTCTGGCGACTTTGGCCGTCCGCTCCAATGAGGTGATCAGCAAGAAGGATTTGCTGGCGCACGTCTGGCCGGACGTTATCGTCGAGGAAGGCAGTTTGCGGTTTCACATGGCCAATCTCAGAAAGGCGTTGGGCGACGGCAAGGACGGCGCGCGCTACATCGCCACCTTGAAGGGCCGGGGTTATTGCTTCGTGGCGCCGGTCTCGCGATCGGGCAGTCAGGATGATTCGCCAAGCGAAGCAGCTGCCAGCTACCCGCAGGCCAACCTCCCGAGCCGACTGGTCCGCATGGTTGGGCGAACCGATGACGCGGTTGCGCTCTCAGCGCAACTAGCTGTCGCGCGCTTCGTGACGATCGTCGGCACGGGTGGGGTCGGCAAGACCACGGTCGCGGTGGCGGTCGGGCATGACGTGATCGATGCTTTCGCCGGCGCCGTGCATTTCATCGACCTTGGCGCGCTAAATGATCCCAAACTGGTTGCGCCGACCATAATCTCGATGCTGGGACTGTCGCTTCAGTCTGACGACGCTACGTCCGGTCTCCTCAGATACCTGGTGGACAAGAGAATCCTCCTGATCCTGGACACCTGCGAGCACGTGATCGACGCGGCGGCGGACCTGGCCGCACGTATCTTCGCCACGGCACCACAGGCTCACATCATGGCGACAAGCCGCGAGCCTCTTCAGGTCGAAGGCGAGCACGTTTATAAGCTCGCGCCGCTTGCTTACCCGCCGGACGATCTGGAGCCCACCGCAGCAGTCGCGCAGGACTTTCCGGCGACCCAATTGTTCATCGAGCGCGCCGCGGCGAGCGGCGCTCGCCTCGACCTCGACGACGCAGATGCTGCCATCGTTGCCAGCGTCTGCCGCAAGCTTGACGGCGTGCCGCTTGCGATCGAGTTGGCGGCCGGGCGGGTTGCAAGCTACGGGCTGAACAAGACCGCAGCCCTTCTCGACGAGCGTCTGACTCTGCTATGGCCGGGTCAACGTACTGCACCGCCGCGCCAGAAAACCCTCCACGCTACTTTGGACTGGAGCTTCGGTCTGTTGTCGGAGTTCGAGCGCTTGGTGCTTCGCCGGCTTGCCGTATTCGTCGGGCATTTTTCGATCGAGGCCGCGCTGGCAATAGTAACTAGCCCGACTGTCGACGAGGCGCTCGTATTTGGCGGCATCGACAGCCTCGTGGCGAAGTCGATGGTCGCAGCAAGGCCGGCTGGGGCTACAATGCGCTACCGGCTGCTCGATACCACGCGTGTCTATGCCCTCCAATTCGTTTCCGAGGATGCCGAACTCACGGAACTGGCCGCCCGGCACGCGACCTACTGTCTGCGATGGCTTGAGGAGACGGGCGCGGAATGGCCAACCTTGTCGAGCGCAGCGCAACGGTCACAACATTTCGCCGGCCTTGCCAATGTGCGAGGGGCTCTGGATTGGTGCTTCGGACCCAACGGGGATTCTCGGCTTGGCACTCGTCTTGTCGCCGCCGCTGCTCCGCTCTTTCTGTCGATGTCCTTGCTGACCGAATGTCATAGCTGGACGGCCCGGGCGATTGGTGCGCTTGACGACGCAACGCGCGGCGGCCGCCGGGAGATGCACCTTCAAGCAGCCCTCGGGGTCTCCCTGATGTTCACGCGTGGAGGAAGGGACGCAGCGCGTGTGGCGCTGAACAGAAGCTTCTCCATTGCCGAGGAGCGCGGCGATGCTCTCGATCAGATCCAAGTTCTCGGGCCGCTGCAGATGTTCCATTTGCGTACGGGAGGTTTCAGGGCGGCACTCGACTATGCGGAACGCTGTTCCGCCGTTGCCTGCGAGCTGGAAGACTCCGTCTCCACGACATTGGCGCATTCGTTGATGGGAATATCGCTTCACCTCAATGGCGAACTAGGCCGCGCGCAAACCTCGCTCGAGGCAGCATTGCGATATGGGCCGCGCTCTGGCCGGACAACGACCAACTATCTGGGCTTCGACGGGAGAATCCTCGCCGGCGCGATGCTGGCAAGAACGCTTTGGCTGCAAGGCCATCCGGATCGGGCGGTGGAACGCGCGCTGCTGACAATCAAGGACGCTGAGATCCTGAACCATCCGCTGACGCTTTCGATCGCTCTTGTTTGGGCCATTTCCGTGTTCCTTTGGGTCGGCGATCTCGATCGCGCGGACGAGCATATAGACCGTCTCTTCTTGTGTGCGGAACCTCACTCTCTCGGACCGTACCTGGCGCTGGCACGAGGTTTCAAGGGAGAACTGGCCATTCGACGAGGCGATGCGGAGACGGGAATCGAAAGCCTGCATCGCAGCCTCGCGGAACTCCTCGCGGCTCCCTACGAACTGCTCACCACCCCGCTCAACATCGCGCTCGTTCAGGGCCTTGCCGCCACAGGCCGACTCACAGAGGCCCTCGCACTGCTCGACGACACGATCCTATCGGTCGAGGCAAACGGAGATCTTTGCTATATGCCGGAGTTGCTGCGCCTGAAGGGCTGCCTTGTTTTGGCGTCAGTGCAGTCTGGCGCCGACGAGGCTGAAACCTACTTCACGCGGTCACTCGAGATGAGCCAGGGTTGGGGCGCATTGGGGTGGGAGCTGCGCGCCGCGGTTGACCTTGCTACCCTTCTGATCGAGCGCAGGCAAGACGAAACCGCCCGAGCGCTTCTCCAGCAGCGGTTCGAGCGTTTCGGGGAGGGCTTCGACACCGCTGATCTGAAGTCCGCCGCCCACCTGCTAGCGACGCAGAGTTAGTTTGGCTCCGCTATATCAGCCAAGTGTCTTCCTACTAGGCGACCTGTGGCAGGAGTCACGAGCAGCGGCGACGTTTACCCGGATCACGACCGCGGACGTTGTCAGAGCGAAAAAAGAGGGGCTGCCGCTTGAGCCACTCACCGTCCACGATCTGCGGCGAACGAAATCGACCCTGCTCGACGAGCGAGGTTTCGCCCCATGGCGGAATACGGAGCTCACGCAGCATTTCGACCACTGCCGAACCCATTCGCCTATGCCTGCAGGCTCAAGGCGGCAACGACACGCTAGTCTAGTCGGTGTCGATGGCGACAACACGCTGGTTGGTGGTGCCGGTGCTGATTATTTGAATGGCATGGTCGGCAGCCCGTAGAGCGTCTGCACTGCAGTCGATGAACGCCTTGTGATAGCGCCCCTTATGACGGCATGGGGCAAGTCGAGAATCCGGTCTTTCCTCCCGAGCACAAAGCTCCATCTACAGCTCGATCCAAAAGGGTGGCGCATGTAAGGGTCTCTATCGGATGGCTAAGAAACTCAAAGTCTATCAAACCTCCATCGGCTTCTTTGACCTTGCCGTCGCCGCACCATCTATGAAGGCTGCCGCAGAAGCATGGGGATCGGACCCCGATCTCTTCAAACGCGGATTCGCGAAACAGTCGGAAAACCCAAAGGTGATAGAAGCAGCCATAGCCGCGCCAGGTGTGGTGCTGCGCCGGCCGGTCGGATCGCGCGAGAACTTCACGGAAAAGGCTGCGCTCCCGAGAGCACCCGACGCGGGTCAGCCGGCTCCGCAGGATCGTGTGCAACGCCCGCATGTTGGTAAGAAAGCCAACACTGAATCCGCAGAGAAAGCGGAGCGGAACGCGGCTGGTGCTCTCGAAAAGAAAAGAAAACGTGAGGCCCTCGATCGCGCAAAAGCCGAAGCCGAGCGCGGGCGTGAGAAAAGGCGACGCGAACGAGTGATTGCCAAGGCCAATACCATTTTCGAACGGGCTCGTAGCCGCCATGAAAGCGCCATGATGTCCATCAGGCAGCGACGGGAGGAGCTGGATAAAGAGCAAGCCGACGAGGACGAAAGATGGGAGCGCGAGCAGCAGGCGCACGACGCCTCGTTGAACGAAGCAAAGGCGTAGGCTGCAAGCAACGGCGTGGGCCGACCGACCGCATCAGTTCGCGTGGCGCAATTGGCCGCCTCGGGCGAGGGCGCCCGCCGATACGCTGGATCGTGTCGTGAAGGAAGCAATGGGCCAGCTCGGCTTGGAGCGTGACGACCAGCCCGAGGAAGCTGTGCTCGAACGGCGGCGCAATGCAGTTCGACGTAGCGCCCGGTCTGGCTTTCACGAAACCGTTGTCGGCGACGATCAACGGAAAGGCAATCCCTAGCCCGAGATGGTCATCGATCCTGCTCACCATGATTGCGCAACTAATGGCAAAAGGCCTCGACGGTGACAAGCTTGTCCGCGAACTGGCGATCCCGGCCAAAGCCGCCAAATTCGAGGACGAGGGGTTCAAGATCACCCTGACCTGGTATTTCCGTGCAGGGCCAGTCCGCTTGCGACCCATGGAAAGAGGTCGACCGCCTTGCCAAAAAGTGGCGCATCCCTGTTACGGTTGAGTTTTGGTGGCGCCAGAATCCGAAGGCCCAGCATCCGGGTCGCACCGGCGTGCTAAGGTCATCTCCTAACAGCTGAAGGGCCGAACGGAATGTCTTCAGTTGGCACAACGCATAGTCGGATCTGATACATGCGAGCAATGACGATCAGGTTAGCTGAGAAACTTGTTATTGCGATGCCACTCCAGCGAGCTGGACGAAGGAAGGGCTGAAGCCAGGGTCGGTGACTGCAGCGTCGTGCCATGCAGGTCATAGTAGTGCCTGCCGTTGTCAAAGTCGGCCTTGAGACGGCCGCTCACGACAAAGCGCCGGTCCTGGTCCACGGTGACTACCCTAGGTCAAAAAGCTTGTGGATGTCAGTTCGCAGCAGAAGTCCGTTCGGGCCTTCGTGTTCTCCACCATCCGCATAGGATCGAATGTGAGCGGCATCGAGGATGGGGAGGGTTTTCTCGCCACTGACCGCGCAACGTCGATCATAGGCGTCTGTGACCAATACCCTAAATGCGCCTTGGCCCAGCCGCGGTCGAACCAGAACCGGTGCCCCGTAGCGCTCCGAACCAGGTGAGGCAGGTAATGCGAGACTGGCTCGGTCCATGACCGCGTCCCAGAGCTTGGCGCCATCCGCATCAGCCGTGTCGTATCCCCGCCCGACCACTATATTGCGGGACCAGCTCTCGGGCACCGGTATCCAGCGGTCTCGGGTCCAAAAGAACGGGTTGGTCAGAATGCGGCATCCAATAGTCGGATCCATGCGGGGATCATCGCCGGTTCGATACCGACCGATGCGTCGCCGCATCTCTTTGGCCGACTCGACGCCATTGTTTTCGGCGAAGGCGTCCCAAGCGATCGAGAGGGGAAGCAGCGAGGCGTGCGAAAAGATTCCGCCCCCGACAATGAAGTTCTGCGGCGAATGCAGCTTAAACAGAAACAACTCACCCGGTTGCAAAGCGCGGAAATTGGTGCGGCCACTCGGCGCCCAAAAGTTTACCTCCTCGACCTGACGAGCCGAGAGGTAGTCGAACCAATCGTTATCAGTGACGCCCACGAAGATGTTGACCATGACGAGACGTTGCATCCTGCGAACTGTTTCGGCAACCCACCCCAAAACACGCCATTGCATGACCCACCGGTTTCCAATTACGGGTATCGACTTTCACACGCCGTCATCTGAGCTGAGGTGCCGCTTTCCAAAGTGAGCGCCCACAGAGCTGCAGTGAACACCAGCATTTCTCGATGCCGTAGAACCGAGCACTTGGTTCAGCGTTGTCCAACAAAGCGATGGGCAACTGCAGCACGTTGATCAATCATGGGCGATAGCAAGGAAACTTCGAAAGGCAATGATCGCCCCGGCGCGACTGCGGCATTTCCGTATGACCGCATGACGGTCGAGCGGTTTCGACAGACTTTTCCGCGCGCCCGCTGGAATGATGATCTGAAGGCGTGGTTCGTCCCGGGCAAAACCGCCGCGCAGCGTTTCGATAGATGGCTCGAACGAGAGCGTTCTCAGACGGAAACGCATGCCGACGTCAAAGGGCGTGACGCCTTTGTCTTTGATCCTATCGCCTCGAGATATCTCCGGCGCCTTGATGATCATTTGGAAGTGGTGACGCCCTATTCCCGCACCGTCGTCGCCGCGATGCGTGAGGTGCCGTTTGCCTCGTGGGATGCCGATCGCCGAACGTGGATGGTCCCCTACCGGTCATATGAAGCACTGCGCCGGCACTGGAGCCGGATCGAGGAGGCAGCCATTCGCAACGAACCGGAGGAGCGCAAGAAGCGCCGAGAAGCCAATCGCGGGTCAGAAAAGGAACGAGCGGCGCGTGCCCACGCTACCGAACGCCGCCGCAGACGCTATCCGCTAGATCCGGAGAACCTGCCGCCCTTTGGTCGGCCGGTGATGACGTCGGCATATGGCATAGTGGTTTTCGTCGGGTGCGATGGCGAGCCGGTCGATCCGGAGATCCATCGTACCGCTTACGCCGATGTCCCAATCTCATCCGACAGTGTTTGGGGGCAATGGCGCCCGGCCACACTCGCAGAACTCGTGAAAACTTGGCCCTCGCGTCCTGGCTCCAAGACTAACCAGGGGACCTGGAGACAGCCTACAATCGACGAGTTGCGCGCCGCAAGAAAGGTAGCGAGTAGCAAGGATCGACGACGCTCCAGCGTCGGCGCCTAAGCGCGGATGTTGAGATCCGGCTCGATCTGACGTGCCGTAGGTTCAACTAAGGACATGTCCGAAACATGCTGCAAGTTTCGGACACCATCTGAAGCCTGCAGGCAAGAACGCCGTCTGAATCACTGACGGATTCGATCCCCCAAAAAAAATAGGGTTACTCAAGTTCTATCCACGCTGGCGCATGATCGCTCGGCTTCGCCCAACCTCGCGTCTCAACATCCACCCCGGCATCGCGGACGCGGGGCGACAGAGAGGGACTGACGAGCAGATGATCCATTCGTAGACCGGAACTCCTGTCGTAGCCGCCCCCATAGGAGTGATTCCAATAAGTATAGACCCCCTTTTCCGGATGGATGCGCCGGACCGAATCGATCCAGCCATCCTCAAGCATCCCGGCATAGGCTTGCCGACTCTCGGGAAAGTACACCGCATCTCCAAGCCATCGTCGCGGCGCTACAGCATCAATCGGGGTTGGAACAACATTATAGTCTCCGCACAGCACGGTCGGTGCGCCCTCTTTGAGGAGGCCACGCCCGTAGCTGATCAGGCGGTCGAACCAACGCAGCTTGTAGTCAAACTTGGGACCCGGGGCAGGATTTCCGTTTGGCAGATAGAGACAACCGACGACGAGTCCGCTGACCTCCGCCTCGATATAGCGGCTATGGCTGTCATCAGGGTCGCCGGGAAGCCCGCGTCGACGCTCGATGGGGCCCGCTCCGCGAGCGAGGATAGCGACGCCGTTGTAGGATTTCTGGCCGTGCCAGATTGCACTATACCCAGCGTCGCCGATCGCCTCGGCCGGAAACTTCTCGTCCGAGGTTTTGAGTTCTTGAAGACAAACGACGTCATAACGCGTGGCCTTGAGCCACGCGAGGAGGACCGGCAGGCGACCATTGACACCGTTCACATTGAAGGTGGCGATGCGGACCATCGCTTGCGCGCCAGCTATTTCTTGAGCTTGTCCTCGACCTTCTTGCGGCTGTTGCCGGCCGATTTCACGGCCGACTTGACCTCGACCTTGCTGGCACCGGTCTTGCTCGCCTCATATTTCACCTCGTGACCCTGCCCCCCGGCGACCTTTGCCCGGTCCTGGCTGCGTCCACGCGTTGTTTGAGTAGTGGCCATTTTCTTCCTCCTAGGATTGCTTTCCAGTTCCCAACAACGCAGCCGGACTCTTCCGGTTTCAATTCATCGACGCGCGTGTGGAACAAAATCCCAGGGCAAAGTATCGAAGCACCATGTATTCGAGTTCAGCATGTCGGCCGTAGAGGCCGCCCTCAGCAAAAAGCGCGCACCGCGCCGGGACTCAGAATCTACCTCCAAATACCCGCTTCCCAAGTTTCGCCCCTTCCAGCTCTGCACGCTGACTGACGACATTCCGGTGGGAACGAACTGGCTCTTCGAGATGAAGTTCGACGGCTGTCGGGCGCAGGTCGCCATCTCCGGATCGGAAGTCGTCGTCTACACCCGCAACGGCCACGACTGGACCCGCCAGTTCAAGGTGGTCCTGCCGCCGCTGCGGGAACTCACCAGAGGCTCGGCGCTGATCGACGGTGAAATCGTCGCAATCGACAGTCAGGGCCGCACGAATTTCTCCATGCTCAAGACTGGCATTGCTGCCGGCATGCCGCTCAAGTTCTACGCCTTCGACCTGCTGGAACTGAACGGCGGCGATCTCTCGGACCAACCGCTCCTCAAGCCCAAGGAACGGCTTGCGGAGCTTTTAGGTGAACGCGATCCCAATGACGCTCTGCAGTCTTCCAGCCATATCGCCGATCATGGGGAGAGAGTCTTCGAGACCATGTGCGCCGGTGGCCACGAGGGCGTCATCGCCAAGCGCGCGGACAGCCGCTATGTCGGCGACCGGACTGCCGCCTGGCTCAAGATCAAGTGCACGAAACGACAGGAATTTGTCGTCGGCGGCTACCGCCCAAGCGACACTGGCCGCGGTATGGCATCGCTGATCCTTAGTACCTATGAGGACGGAAGGCTGATCTACCGCGGCCGCGTCGGCACCGGGTTCACCGAGGCGATGCGCAAATCCATTCTGGCGCAGTTGGAGAAGCGGCCTCTGGACAAGCCCGCCTTCGTCTCCCTGCCCCGCGACATTGCGCGACGCGCCCACTGGGTAAATCCAGAACTCGTTGCTGAGGTTACCTATGCCGAGGTGACACCGGACGGCAGCCTGCGGCATCCAAGTTTTCAGGGCATGCGCGAAGACAAGCGCGCCGACCAGGTGGTGATGGAGACGCCCAAGAAGCGGCGGCGCCTGGCTCCGCCGATCTTGATCCGGCGATCGGCAAGGAGATCGCCGGGGCGGTCGGCGTCAAGCTCACGCATCCCGACAAGATCATATATCCCGGAACCAAGGTGACAAAGGCGACGCTCGCCGCGTACTACGCAGCGGTTGCCGAGAAGATGCTGCCGCACATCCACGATCGGCCCCTTTCGCTGGTGCGCGACACCGACGGCGATCTGCAGCAGACCTTCTTTCAGAAACACAAGCTGCCGGGCATGCCCAAGGCCATCCATGATGGTCAATTGGAGAAAATGTCGGGCAAGGAAAGTCGAATCCTCTGGGTCGGCGACCTGGCGGGGCTGATCGCCGGCGTCCAAATGAACGTGCTCGAATTCCACGTCTGGGGCAGCCTGCGGCAGCAGCCGAGCCTGCCACATCGCATGATCTTCGACATCGATCCCGACGAGGGCCTGAGCTTCAGTGATGTCAAGCAGGCAGCCCTCGACATCCGGGGTATTCTTGAAGCACTCGGCCTGCAGTCGTGGCCGCTGCTATCCGGCGGCAAGGGCGTTCACGTTGTCGTTCCGATTGTGACCTGCTACTGAACTGTCATCCAGCTGCGATTAGAGCCTCGACCGTTTGTTACGCCTTGTGGCGGGTTGAGCAACCGGCGGAGGCGCGGAGCCTTCCATCAGCACAGCGTCGGAGCCGGTTGCGGTGATGACCTGG
>NZ_AYWQ01000034.1:0-19026 GCF_000502415.1 Mesorhizobium sp. LNHC229A00 | reverse complement strand
GGCGTGGTCGCGGTTGGCGCGCCTGCCGCGGGCGTACCGGCAGCAGGCGTATTGGCAGCCGGCGCGGGAACCGCCGGCGCTGCCGTGGCCGGCGCATTCGTTGCCGTCGGCGGTGTCGTCAGCGCGGCGACGGATTCGCCCTCGCCTATGCCGCTTTGCCCACCGGCTGGGCCTGGGTCGGTTTCGCCGCCTTCCGGCGTCAGCCGCTGCGTGAATTTCGTGCCTTCCGCGCCGGTCGCCGGCGCCGGTGGCGTGGCCGTGGTATCGGTCGCCGGCTTGGCCGGTGTCGTCTTCACCGGTTCGGTCTTGGCAACAACCTTGTTGCCGTCCAGGCCCAACATCTTGCCGAAGGCATCCTTGTTCAGCCAGATGCCGTAGCCGCCGCCGGCAACGACCAGCAGTGCGACGACGGCGGCGATCAGCCCGCCATAGCTGCGCTTGCGTTCGGCCGGGCGCAAACGCTCGAAAGTGTCGGTGGCCACCGGCGCTTCGTCATCGGCAAAGACGTCGTCCTGGTCGTCGTCCCGATCCGCGTCCATCCCCGGCAAGGTCTCTTCGGAAAAGTCCGGAGCGGGCTGCACCAGCGTCGACCTTTGCCAGCCTGGCTCGACCTTGGCGGCTGGAGCAGCCCGGTAGGGCTCGACATTGGCAACGGGCTGCGCCGGTTTGTATGGCTCCGGGCTGGCCGCGGCAGGGGCGGGCCGATACGGGGACGGAGTGGGAGCCGGTTCGGCCTTGACCGGCTGCTTGACGTGGTTCGACTGGTTCTTGTTGCGGTCGATGGAGGAAAAGATGTTTTCCAGTTCCGCGAGCGGATCGGTCTCCGGCACGCTTTTGATGTACTCACGCTCAAGGCTCGATATGGCATCTTCCAGCCCGCGCTTCTGCCTTTCGGCATCCGACGGCGAAAGGGGCGGATCGCGCTCGGCAATCTTCTTTGCAATCGTCGAGCGCGCTTTGTCGTAGACTTTGGCCCGCAGCTCAGGCGTGGGATCGCCAAAATTGTTTATCGTGTCCCTCAGAGCAGAAACGAAATCTTTCGCCATGCGTCAGTCGACCTGTATTTTGCTTCCGGACCGGCCTCCGCAAATCAGCCGCAACGCCCGGGAAGGCTTGAGAAACTAGTCTTGAAACGGATCGGTCACAAGTATCGTGTCGTCCCGTTCAGGGCTGGTGGAGAGGAGCGCGACCGGCGCGCCGATCAACTCCTCTATGTATCGGACATATTTGACGGCCTGGGCCGGAAGATCGTTCCAGCTACGTGCGCCGGCGGTGGTGCCCTTCCAGCCTTCCAACGTCTCGTAGATGGGTTCCACGCGAGCCTGGGCGCCCTGGCTTGCCGGCAGATAGTCGATCGTCTCGCCGTCCAGCCTGTAGCCGGTGCAGACCTTGATCTCATCCAACCCGTCGAGCACGTCGAGCTTGGTCAGCGCGATGCCTTTGATGCCGTTGACGGCAACCGCCTGGCGCACCAGCACCGCGTCGAACCAGCCGCAGCGGCGCTTGCGCCCAGTGACGACACCGAATTCATGGCCGCGCGTGCCGAGGAATTCGCCGATCTCGTTCTTCTGCTCGGTCGGGAACGGACCTTCGCCAACACGCGTCGTGTAGGCCTTTGTGATGCCGAGAACATAGCCGATGGCGCCCGGGCCGACGCCGGAGCCGGCGGCGGCCTGGCCGGCGACCGTGTTGGACGAAGTGACGAACGGATAGGTGCCGTGGTCGATGTCGAGCAGCGTGCCTTGCGCGCCCTCGAACAGGATGCGCTCGCCGGCGCGGCGCTTGTCGTCGAGCACCTTCCAGACGCGGTCCATGTAGGGCAGGATGTCGTTCGCGACCGAGGTCAATTCCTGCATGATCGCATCATGCGTGACTTCGTCATGGCCGAGCCCACGACGCAGCGCATTGTGGTGCGTCAGCAGCCTGTCGACCTTCACGGGCAAAGTTTCCAAATCCGCCAGATCCATCACCCGCACGGCACGCCGGCCCACCTTGTCCTCGTAGGCGGGGCCGATCCCACGTCGGGTCGTGCCAATCTTTGTTCCGGAATTCGAAGCGGCATCCTCGCGAAACCCGTCCAACTCCCGGTGTACGGACAGGATAAGCGCCGTGTTTTCGGCTATTTTCAGGCGATCCGGCGTCACGTCCACGCCCTGGCCTTTCAGTTTCTGCACCTCGGCGACGAAAGCATGCGGATCGAAGACCACGCCATTGCCGATGATGGACAGCTTGCCTTCCCGCACGACGCCCGAAGGCAGCAGCGACAGCTTGTAGACCTTGCCGTCGACGACCAGTGTGTGGCCGGCATTGTGGCCGCCCTGGAAGCGCACCACGACATCGGCGCGCTCCGACAGCCAGTCGACGATCTTGCCCTTGCCTTCGTCGCCCCACTGCGAGCCGACGACCACCACATTGGCCATGTTTCTTTTCCCTTGAGACGCCGCCGCGCGGCTTGGATATGGTTCGAAACGACAGGCCTCTATAGCGTCAAGACCTCGCGAGTGCGACCTTTCTTTGCCGCCGAAAATGCCCTGAGGCACAACAATTTTCGGCTTTGACATCATTTACTTGGGCTGGCCGGGGCAATAGGCCGGCAAACACCGCGGCCCATCCCGCGGCCGGAAGCCCGCGATGCATCGAAACGCCTACATGTTCCTGCTGCTCACCACCTTGCTGTGGGGCGGCAATTCGGTGGCCGGCAAGCTGGCGGTCGGCCACGTCTCGCCTATGACGCTGGTCTTCCTGCGCTGGATGCTGGCCGTGGCGATCCTGCTGCCGATCGGCTGGCGCACGATCCAGGAGGATTGGCCCGTCGTGCGCCGGCACTGGCTCGTGCTGGCAGCGCTTGGCGCCAGCGGCTTCACCCTGTTCAACACCATCTTCTACACCGCCCTCAACTACACCACGGCGATCAATGTCTCGATCGAACAGGCGGCGATGCCGATCCTGATCATGACAGCCAATTTCGTTTTCTTCCGCCTGCGCGTGAACTGGGCGCAGATAGCCGGCGTGGTGCTGACCGTCTTCGGCGTCATCCTGACCGCCTGCCATGGCGATCCGCGCCGGCTGCTGACGCTGGAGCTCAATTTCGGCGACGCCATCATGCTGGTCGCGGTCGTTCTCTACAGCAGCTATTCGGTCGGGTTGCGGCTGAAGCCGGCGATGCGCTGGCAAAGCCTGATGCTGGCCATGTCGTTCGCCGCGCTCATCACCTCACTGCCCTTCTTCCTGTGGGAAGCCGCCGCCGGCAAGGTGATCGTGCCCGACGCCCGCGGCTGGGCGGTCATCGTCTATACGGCGATCGGCGCTTCGGTTATCTCGCAGATAACCTATATCAGGGGCAACGAACTGATCGGCGCCAACCGGGCCGGCTTGTTCATCAATCTGGTGCCGATCTTCGGCACGCTGCTTTCGGTGCTGATCGTCGGCGAGACGTTCCAGCTCTATCAGGCGCTGGCGCTGGTCCTCGTTCTGGGCGGCATCGGGCTCGCCGAGTACAGCGGGCGCAAGATGGCGTCTGGCTTCTGACGTCGCGCCGGGATTATTACCGCACCAGTTCCTTGCGCACCGCCGCGATATCGTCCGACGAGACCGCCGGAGCGGAATTGCCCCAGCTGCCGCGCACAAGGCTCAGCACGTCGGCGATTTCCTGGTCCTTCACCCGCCATGCCAGCGAGGGCATCGAAGGCGTCGTCGGCGCACCGGCCGTGTGCACCGCCTGGCTTTCGGCGAGAACGACGCGAGCCAGGGTCTCGGGATTGCCCTGCGCGACGATCGAGTTGCCGACCAGCGCTGGGAAAAGCGCTCCGGCCCCGGCGCCATCGCCGCCATGGCAGGCCGAGCAATTGTCATGATAAATCGCCGCGCCCGCCACCATCCGCGCCTCGTCGGGCTTGGGCGCCTGCGCATTGCCGGTGTCCGGCCCCAGGCTCTTGAGATAGACGGCCACGGCCTTGAGGTCGGGATCCGCATCTTGGAGGTCGAGATCTCGATCGCCTCGGCCATCGGACCGGATGCGATCGAATGCGCGTTGACGCCGGTCTTGAGGTAGGCGACCACATCCTCTTGCGACCATTTGCCTAGGCCAGACTGAGCATTGTTGGTGATGTCGGGGGCGAACCAGCCTTGCAGCGAGGCGCCTTGCAGGAAGCCGCTGTCTTGGTCCGCTCCAAGGAACGATTTGGGCGTGTGGCAGGTGCCGCAGTGCCCGGCGCCCTGGACGATATAGGCGCCGCGGTTCCATTCCGCCGATTTGGAGGGGTCGGCCTGGAAGCTTGCCTCGCTGAAGTTGAGTAGGTTCCAGCCCCACATTGCCAGCCGGATGTTCAGCGGGAACGGCAGCTGGTTGGCTTCGACCTTGTTCGAGACCGGGTCGATCGTGGTCATGTAGGCCCACAGGTCGGAAATATCCTGCTCGTTCATCCCTGGTATAGGCGGGGTAAGGCATGGCGGGATAGAGCCGCACGCCATTGTGGCCGACGCCCGACTTCATCATGTTGCGGAAATCGGCCTCGGACCAATTGGCGTGATGTTGGGCGGCACCAGTGCGCCGAAAGGCGTTTCGAGCGGCAGGCCACCGGCCAGCGGCTTGCCGCCCGGCCGGGTATGACAGCCCGCGCAATCGCCGACAGAAAAAGGCCCCGGCTCGGTCGGACTGTGCTGCGATGATCCATCGAAGGCACCACGACAGCAACAGAGGCGCGCCGGATGTTGCGCGCAAAATCATGACCAACAGTTAAAGTTAGGTCATATCCGTCAATTGACTGCAGCGTGCGGAAAGAAACCGGGATCGTCAAGCAGATCACAAAATCGTTAGATTGGGCCAGTCCTTATGCTTATCTGTCTACTCTAATGTACTGATGGCTAAAAAGGACATCTTGCGGCAGCTTGACGCAAGGGCGCCCTTGGCGCGACGCCTGCGGCGGGGCCCGCGACGACGCAAACCGTCGGGCGGCTCCAGCGGTCGTGGAACGCCCCGGATGCATGCCGGCAAACGGGGCGTCTGATGTATGGCTTGTCACCTCAGAGGGTGTGGGGAGCTAGATCCCGCCCACGTCGAACCGCAGCCGCTTTGCAGAATCGATCGACTTATGGTCGCGCACCTGCTCCAGCACCTTCTCCGGAAACGGGGCGTCGAGATAGAGCAGTGCGATAGCGTCGCCGCCCGGCCGGTTGCGGCCGAGCTGGAAGTTGGCGATGTTGACGCCGTTCTCGCCGCAGACAGTACCGAGCAGGCCGATAATGCCGGGCGCATCGGCATTGGTCGTATACAGCATGTGCTGGCCGACCTCGGCGTCGAGATTGATGCCCTTGATCTGGATGAAGCGCGGCTTGCCGTCCGAAAAGCAGGTACCGGCGATCGAGCGAGTCATATGTTCGGTCTTGACCGTGAGCTTGATATAGCCGTCGAAGACGCCCGATTTATCGCGTTTGACCTCGGCGACGATGATGCCGCGTTCCTTCACCATGATCGGCGCCGACACCATGTTGACGTCGGCGACCTGCGGCCGGATCAATCCCGCCAGGGCGGCACTGATCAAAGCGCGCGTGTTCATCGTCGCGGTCGAGCCGTCGAACAGGATCTCCACCTCGCTGATCGGATCCTCGGTGACCTGGCCGACAAAGGCGCCCAGCACTTCGGCGAGCTTGACGAACGGCTTCAGCCGCGGCGCCTCTTCCGCCGTGATCGAGGGCATGTTGATGGCGTTGGAGACCGCGCCCTTGATCAGGTAGTCGGCCATCTGCTCGGCGACCTGCAGCGCGACATTCTCCTGCGCTTCCGCCGTCGAGGCGCCAAGGTGTGGTGTCGCCACCACGTTCTCCATGCCGAACAGCACATTCTGCTCCGCCGGTTCGACCTCGAACACGTCGATGCCGGCGCCTGCCACCTTGCCGCTCTTCAGCGCCGCGACCAGGTCGGCCTCGACCACCAGCCCGCCACGCGCGCAGTTGATGATGCGCACGCCGTTCTTCATCTTGGCGATCGCAGCCGCATCGATGATGTTGCGGGTCTTGTCGGTCAATGGCGTGTGCAGCGTGATGAAGTCGGCGCGGGCGAAGAGTTCGTCCAGCTCCACCTTGTCGACGCCGAGCTCCTCGGCGCGCTTGTCCGACAGGAATGGGTCGAAGGCGACGACGTGCATCTTCAGCCCGACGCCGCGTGTGGCGACGATCGAACCGATATTGCCGCAGCCGATGACGCCCAGCGTCTTGCCGGTGATCTCGACGCCCATGAAGCGGTTCTTCTCCCATTTGCCGGCATGGGTCGAAGCGTTGGCTTCCGGGATCTGGCGGGCGAGCGCGAAGATCATCGCCACGGCGTGTTCGGCCGTCGTGATCGAATTGCCGAAGGGCGTGTTCATCACGATGATACCCTTGCGGCTTGCCGCCGGAATATCGACATTGTCGACGCCGATGCCGGCGCGACCGACGACCTTGAGATTGGTGGCCGCGTTGATCAGCTTCTCGGTGACCTTGGTCGCCGAACGGATGGCGAGGCCGTCATACTTGCCGATCACTTCGAGCAGCTTTTCCTTGTCCTTGCCGAGGTCGGGCAGATAGTCGACCTCGACGCCGCGATCTTTGAAGATCTGCACGGCGGTTGGAGAGAGTTTGTCAGAGACGAGAACGCGGGGCGCCATGGCGGCCTCCTTGAAAATGGATTGATCCGGGAACGGACGGCCCTCGGGCCGCAACGGAAACTCTCAGGCGGCCGCTTTGAGCGACGCCTTCTGGCTGGCAAAGGCCCAGTCGAGCCAAGGCAGCAGCGCTTCGAGATCGGAGGTCTCGACGGTTGCGCCGCACCAGATGCGTAATCCCGGCGGGGCATCGCGATAAGAACCGATGTCGTAGGCGACGCCTTCCTTGTCGAGCGTCGAGACGAGGCCCTTGGCAAAGGCCGCCTGTCCATCAGCGTCGAGCGCCGCGATATCCGGGTCGGTGAAGGACAAACAGACCGACGTGTTCGAGCGTGTCGCCGGCGTCACCGCAAGATGGCCGAGCCAGGACGATCTTTCCACGAACCGGTCGAGCACGGCGGCATTGGCGTCCGCCCTGGCAATCAGCGCTTCGAGGCCGCCGACCGACTTCGCCCAGTTCAACGCGTCGAGGTAGTCCTCGACGCAAAGCATCGACGGCGTGTTGATGGTTTCGCCCTTGAAAATGCCCTCGATCAGCTTGCCGCCCGAGGTCAGGCGGAAGATTTTCGGCAGCGGCCATGAAGGCTTGTAGCTCTCCAGCCGCGCTACGGCACGCGGCGACAGGATCAGCATGCCATGCGCACCCTCGCCGCCCAGCACCTTCTGCCAGGAGAAGGTGACGACATCGAGCTTTTCGAAATCGAGCTTTTGCGCGAAGGCCGCGGAAGTAGCGTCGCAAATGGTCAGGCCCTTGCGATCGGCGGGGATGAAGTCACCGTCCGGCACGCGCACGCCCGACGTCGTGCCGTTCCAGGTGAAGACCACGTCGCGGTCGAAATCGATCTTGGTCAGGTCAGGCAGCGCGCCATAACCGGCCTCGATCTTTCTGACATCGGCGAGTTTCAGCTGCTTGACCACGTCGGTGACCCAGCCGGAGCCGAAGCTCTCCCAGGCGACCATGTCGACGCCGCGCTCGCCGAGCAGCGACCACAGCGCCATCTCGACGGCACCGGTGTCGGAGGCCGGCACGATGCCGATCCGGTAGTCGGTCGGGACCTTGAGTATCTCGCGCGTCAACGCGATCGCCTGCTCGAGCTTGGTCTTGCCGATCTTGGCGCGGTGGGAACGGCCGAGTGCGGCAGCTTTCAGCGCCTCGACCGACCAGCCGGGACGTTTCGCGCAGGGACCAGAGGAGAAATTGGGGTTTGCCGGACGGAGTCCGGGCTTCGTAAGCGTCGTCATCGTGGTCTATCCTTCCAGATAGTGGCCCCTCGTTGGGGAGGGGTGGCCCACGGACGGCGATATGCGTTCAGGCATCGGGCGTCAAGAGGAAAGTTTTTGTCGCTGGCGGGATACCGATGCATGGCGCCCTAAAAGTACGCGGCGGTTTTGGGGCTACGGCAGGCATCAAACAGGAATGCGCCGCGATCAGGATCGCGTGACTTCAAATGCAAACGGCGGACCCCGAGAGATCCGCCGTCAAAGTCCCGATCTGCCCAAGTCTACCAGAGATCGTAGCGCAGCCCGAGCTTGATCTGGTGATTGCTGATCCCTTTCTTGACCGGAAAGGAAGTCAGGCTCGCGGCGGTCGCGTATTCGACGCTAGGCGCGGAAAAATACTGATAGCCGAGATCGACGGAAACATTCTTGGACACTTGATACGCAAGACCGGCATTCAACGTATAGGCGAGGGAATACTGCGTCTTGCTGTCATCAAGCGTGAAATCGTTGGCGGGGGTGGCCTCTTCGGCATAGCTGGCGGAGAGGCTGCGTTTGCTCACGACGACGCCGACACCCGCACCGACATACGGTGTGATTCCAACATAGGTGCCAAGGTCAACATAGCCATTGAGTATGCCTGAGAACGCATAGTTCTTCAGGTTTCCCGATCCCATGATCGACGTTCCAGCCGGTGCGGTAGCAGTATCGTCATAGCCGAAGCTTGCCTTGTTACCCGGCAAATAGCCGAAGTTGAGATCGGCGCGGAGGTAATCGTTGAAATGATATCCGAAGCCGACGCTCGCAAAAATTGCATCTTCGCTCTCGCTAAAGTTTTCGTTGTTGATCGCCGACGGGAAGGTGAAATCCCCATTCTTGAAACTCTTCTGCACCAGATAGGAGACGTCACCGCGCAGATACCATCCGGAGCCGACCTCGACCGGCACATAATCCGGCGCCTGGTCGACATAGATCGGCGGATCGTAGTCGGCGGCGATTGTAGGCGTCAGCGGCAACAGCAGTGCGGCAATCGCCAGCGCCATACGCGATATTGATAACATGGTCCCCGGCTCCCGAATTCGGCGCCGTCAAACAAGCAACGGCGGCCAATGTTTCATGAGCCATTGTTAACCATAGTGGTTAAGTGCCGGTTAAGGCTAACAGAGGGTTATTGAATTGATTTCGAACGGGCCGGCCTCGGGTCACCTCAAACGAAAACCGCCCGGCTGATGCCGGGCGGTCGACGAATTCCTGGAAACTTCGAAGCGATTACTTGGTGTAGATCGGCTCGGGCTCCGGCTGATAGGCCACCACCGGCGCGGCGCAACCGTTGTTGCCGCCGAACTGGTAACGCAGACCGCCGCGCACCTCGTGGGTGTTGAAGCCGTGATCGAAGCCCGGCCCGGCGCCCGGCGTGGCGCCGGCTGGACCATACTCGAACATGCGACCGCCCTGAATATGGGAGAAGCGGTAGCCAGCATCGAGGATGACTTTGTCGGTCAAGCAGTAGGAGGCGCCGGCCATTACCGCGTACGCGAAGCGCCAGCTGGATGTTCCGGGGTTGGACTCGGTTGCGCCCGGGGTCGGGTCGTAGACAGTATCCCACTTGACGCGCGCTCCGCCGATACCGGCGCCGACATAGGGCGTGATACCGTGCCAGGTTCCGATATCGACATAGGCATTTGCCAGAAGCAGCAAGGCGCTCATCTTCGACGACTCGACCGAGACCGTAGTGAGGTCCGAGGTGCCACCATTGAAGTTCGACTTGAACCAGTAGTCGGCGGTCAGGTCGGTGCGGAAGTGTTCGTTGATCTTGTAGCCGACGCCGGCGCCTAGCGAGAAACCGCCCTTGAGCTTGCCATAGTCGAAGGACTTGCTGCCGGCGACCCCGACTGGAGGCCCGCACGGGCAAGGCGCGGCGCCATAGGTGATGTAGTCGATGTCACCCACCTTCGACTTGTGATAGTCGATGTCGCCACGGATATACCAGCCGCCGACATCGACCGGTTGCTCATAGACCGGCGGCGGCGCTTCTTCGACCTGCGGCTCGGGCAGGTCAGCTGCGAGCACCGGCCAGGCCAAGCCCGCGAACAGCAGCGCGAACAGGGCCTTTCTTGCTGTATTGAACATGCTTGTCACCCCTAGAAACCTCGGAACGGCGATCGTGTCCGAATAAGATTGGCTTTCAGGCGTGGATAATGAATTGCAAAAGTTAAAAGGCGTTTAACCCTGTCGATTAACCACGAATCTCTAAAATCCCAGAGATCCGGCGAAGATTTCGACAGAGGGAGACCGACCCTCCACCAACAAAAACCCGCCGGAGGGAGGCTTGGATGCAATGAAGGCGGCGGCGTGACGCCTTCCGGGCGGGCGGGGATCAGGCAGCGCTGCTGCGGGTTTCCGAGATGACCCCGACGATGTCGTTGACGACGGCCTCGACCAGTTGCGGATCGTCGCCCTCGGCCATCACACGGATCAGCGGCTCGGTGCCGGATGGACGGATGACCAGCCGCCCGGCCTTGCCGAGACGATGGCGGGCGTCCTCGATCGCGGCCTTGACCGGGGCTTCCTCCAACGGTTTTCCGCCGGCGATGCGAACGTTCTTCAGCAGTTGCGGGACCGGCTCGAACTTCTTCGACAGTTCGCTGACAGGGCGGCCCTGCCGCTTGATGCAGGCCAGCACCTGCAATGCCGAGACCAACCCGTCGCCCGTGGTCGAGAAGTCGGACAGCACGATGTGGCCCGACTGCTCACCGCCGACATTGAGCCCATGCGCGCGCATATGCTCCACGACATAGCGGTCGCCGACCTTGGTGCGGTGCAATTGCAGCTTCATGTCGCCGAGAAAGCGCTCGAGGCCGAGATTGGACATGACCGTCGAAACGACGCCACCGCCAGCCAGCCGCCCGCTCTGGTGCCAGGACTCGGCAATCAGCGCCATGATCTGGTCGCCGTCTACGATGGCGCCGTTCTCGTCGACGATGACGACCCGGTCTGCATCACCATCAAGCGCTATGCCGATGTCGGCGCGCACTTCGTGCACCTTTTTCTGCAGATCGGCTGGATGGGTCGAGCCGCATTCCTTGTTGATGTTGAAGCCATTGGGCTCGACATTGATGGCCACGACTTCGGCGCCCAGTTCCCACAGCGCCTCGGGCGCCACCTTGTAGGCCGCGCCGTTGGCACAGTCGACGACGATCCGTAGACCCGAAAGCGACATCGAGCGCGGCAAGGTGCGCTTGGCGAATTCAATGTAACGGTCATGCACGCCGTCGACGCGCTTGGCGCGGCCAAGCCCGTCGGAATCGGCGAGCGCCAGTTCGATATCCTTGTCGAGCATGCTCTCGATGCGCTCTTCGATCTCGTCGGACAGCTTGTAGCCGTCTGGGCCGAAAAGCTTGATGCCGTTGTCGTAGTAGGGATTGTGGGAGGCCGAGATCATGACGCCAATGTCGGCGCGCAGCGAGCGCACCAGCATGGCAACCGCGGGCGTCGGGATCGGGCCGAGCAGAAACACGTCCATGCCGGCGGCGCAAAGGCCGGCCACCATCGCGTTTTCAATCATATAGCCGGACAGCCTGGTGTCCTTGCCGAGCACGACGCGATGGCGATGGCTGCCGCGCTGGAACGAAAGGCCGGCGGCCATGCCGACCCGCATGGCGATTTCCGCCGTCATCGGAAACTTGTTGGCGCGCCCGCGAATGCCGTCCGTGCCGAAGTAATTCCCTGCCATGCCAGTCAGTTTCCTTGGTTGTCCTTAGCCGGCACGTCATGCCACAATTGGCCGTCGTGCCTCGATCACATTGTGTGATTATATGTTACCAATCCTTAGAAAATCATTGTTGTGCGGTGCACACAACATGGCCGCAGCCTAGCACGGAGAGGCTGTAGCGTCACATATACCAGTTTTGCGAGCCATTCGGCGCGGATGCACCCCGAGAATTCTTGCCTCGGCGGCAGTCAGGCCGAATGATTTCATCACCTTGTCGTCAGAAAGCGATTTTCGGCGATATATAAGCCGCCTGGCATCTGGCGCAACCGACCGTTGAGCGGTATTGATTCGCTGGGACGTATAATGGGCTGCAGCCACGGAGAAACGCTATGCTCATCCACCGAATTGCTACTCTGACCGGCCTTGCGGTCGCGACGTTGTTCCTGGCCGCGCCAGCCAACGCGCTGACGATGGCCGAGTGCAGCACGAAGTATAATGCCGCCAAGGACGCGGGGACACTCGCCGGGGCGACCTGGAACCAGTTCCGCAAGGCACAGTGCGGCACTGACGCCGCTGCCACCGCCGACACCAAGGCGGCCACGACCAAGGCGGCCACGACCAAGGCGGCCGAAGCCAAGCCGGCCGAAACCAAGCCGGCCAAGACCACCAAGGCCGCCGCGGCGGCCACCGACAGCACGGCCAAGGGCCTGACCGCCAAGGAATGCAGCACCAAGTACCAGGCGGCGAAGGCCGCCGGCACATTGAACGGCATGAAGTGGAACGACTTCCGCAAGGCCGAATGCGCCGCTGGCGCATCCGCCGACACCACCAAACCGGCGACCACCAAGGCTGCGACCACGACCGCGCCTGCCGCGGCTTCTGGCAAGGGCCTGAGCATGGCCGAATGCAGCACCAAGTATCAGGCTGCCAAGACGGCGAACACGCTGAAGGGCATGAAGTGGAACGACTTCCGCAAGAGCGAGTGCGGCGCTAGTGCCTCGGATGACGACAGCGTGCCCGCTCCAAGCGAGGCGAGCTACACCAAGGAACCCGCAAAGCCGACGACGGTTGCCCCCAAGGGTGTCACCTTCCCGTCCGCGATCTCGGCGAAATATGCCAGCGAGACCCCCGGAAAAGGCCGCATGCATACCTGCCTTGATCAGTACTATGTCCTTAAGGACGCCAACGCGCTCGGCGGCCTGAAGTGGATCCAGAAGGGCGGCGGCTTTTACAGCCTCTGCAATGCCAAGCTGAAGGGCTGAGCCACGTGGCATTCCCCGGATCCATGGAGCATGACGGTTGAGATCGAATTGAATTAGACGGAAAATCTGGCAAGACAGGCAAGGCCCGCGATGCATCTGCTCGCGGGCCTTTTGTTGCGCGAAGACGCCCGGGTCTTGCTCGCGTCCGCATATCGCGGGAGCTGTGCATCATCAATTCGCTCCCACTGCCCTCCGCAAGGCTGTCGGTAACTCACAAAAATTCTGATTGAACATAAAGGGAACAAACAGTATACAAAAAGCATCTACCTTGTCATCAACCAGGAGAATCTTATGCCCAGTTTGAAATTGGCGGTATTGGCTGTGACGGCATCGGTTGCTTGGGGCGTCGCCCCTGCAAGCGCACTGACGATGAAGGAATGTGGCGAGACGTATCGGACAGCCAAGGAGAGCGGCACTCTGAACGGCATGGACTGGGCCGCTTTCCGCAAGGAGAAATGCGCGACGACCACTGCGGAGAGTGTCAGCGCGGATACGGTCGAAACCGCGCCACAGCCGAACAAGGAAACCAGCGCGGCACTTGTCCCCACTGTAGCGCCCGCGGGCGTAACGTTCCCGACCACCCTCGCCGCCGAGTTCGAGACCGAAAAGCCCGCGAAGGCACGGATGAAGACATGCCTGCAGGGTTACCATGGCAACAAGGAGGCAGGTACGTTGAACGGCCTTCGCTGGATCCAGAAGGGCGGCGGTTATTACAGCCTCTGCAATGCCAAGCTGAAGGGCTGATCGTCTGCATCTGAAAACAATGCCCGCAAGCCGCAAGGTTCGCGGGCTTTTTGCTAGGCAATGGCCAGCTCAAGTGTCTTGTTTGGAGAGGAGCCCGACCAAGCTTGAAAGATCGGCATTGGCCATGCCAGCCGCCACACCGCGTCGCATAAGGTTTTGCATCGGCAAGACGAGTTCGATGCTGACATCAGCCGCCCGGCTGGCATCGACCAGATTGACATAGGCATCTGCCTGCATGCCCAGGTTGGAAACGACGTTGCTGGTGTGGTCGCCGCTGTCGACCTGTTGCGCCCATATCGGCAACGCGCCTTGCATCGCCTTAAGCCACGATGTCAGCAGCGGCATGAATTCGCCGGCAGGAATCCCAGCCTTGCCCGTCAAAGCCAATGCCTGCAGGACACCGGCGAACAACCCGTACATGCCGGCCAGGAGCGAGATGTCGTAGAGCGGCGCGAGACCGGCATCCTCGCCAAGATACTTGCTGGTGCCGAGCGCATCGAGCCGTCCTGCATGAGCGTCGAATGCTTGCCTGGACCCGCTATAGAGTATCAAGGCATGCTGCCCGCCGATCATCGGCGGTACCGCCATGATGCCGCCGTCGATGTAGTCGGCACCGCATCGGGCGGCCCAGGCGGACATCGCCCGCGCCTGTTCGGGTGTACCGTTGGTGAGATTGACCAATGTGCGGCCCGAGAGCGCGTTCCCCGCGGGACCGAGCACCTCATGGACAGTGTCATAGACAAGAAGGCATGCCACGACCAGCGGGCTCGACCTGACGGCCTCCTCGACATTCCTGGCCACAATGGCGCCCTTGGCCCCGACGACCTCCGACTTTGCCGCTGAACGGTTCCACACCGTCACCGCGTGTCCCTTGTCCAGTAAGGCTTCGGCGAGCGCCGTGCCCATGGCGCCGAGCCCGACTACAGCGATATCACTCATTCTGCTTCTCCTTTGTTCGCTTTGCCGGTCACGCCGGCATCAGGCTCAGATCCTGCCCAAGGCCGCCATCGACGGTCAGCCGCGCACCCGTGGTGAAGGTCGCGTCGAAAGCCAGGAACAGCACCGCCCGCGCCACCTCCTCAACCGTGCCGTGACGCTTCATCGGCGTGACCGCATCGCCTATCCTCATGAAGGCTCCGCGTTCTTCCTCGGACGCACCGGCCACACCCATGGTCGGCGTGTCGATGAAGCCGGGGCTGACCACATTCACGCGGATGCGGCGCGGCAGAAGCTCGGCGGCCAGCACCTTGGCGAAAGCACGGAGGGCTGCCTTCGATCCGGAATAGACGCTCATGCCACTGGTGCCGGATTCGTCGGCGACCGACGAGGTGAAGACGATGGCGCCGCCATCCCTGATCAGAGGCAAAAGCCGCTGGACGGTGAAGAAGGCGCCTTTAATGTTGATGTTGAAGATGCGGTCGTAGCTGTCCTCGGTCACCTGCGGCACCGGCTCCAGATTGGCGACCCCAGCATTGATGTGCAGGAAATCGATATGCCCGAGCTTCTGCCCGACCTCGGCGCCGAGTGTAACGATAGCGGCCATGTCGCCGATGTCGGACCGCACCACATGGGCGCGCGAAAACAGCCTGGCCCGTGCGGCATCGATGTTGCGTTCGTCACGGCCGGTGACCAGCACCTCGGCGCCGCCCTCGACCAGCGCTTCGGCGACAGCGAGCCCGATGCCGTGCGTCCCGCCGACGACCACGGCTTTCCTGTTTGCGTATCGCGTCATGATGCATCCTTTTGACAAAATCCTGCCATCAACGGCCTTTGCAGGCCGAAGCGGGGTACCGATATGGTGTTGTGGTGCTCGCCGGTGTTGGCGATCTGATCCGAAGCTATGGACCGACTTGGTTTTTCTCAAGTACCGACAAAAATGTAAGCCACCCACCGATTGCTCAGAATTGGATGAAACATGGGAAAGAAACAGCCAGATAGTTGCGGACTGGGGCCGGCATTGGAGGTGATCGGCGGCAAATGGAAAGCGTTGCTGCTCTGGCAGATCCACAAGGCACCGGCGCGATTCGGGGAACTGAAACGGCTGGTGCCCGACATCAGCGAAAAAATGCTGATCCAGCAGCTGCGCGAAATGGAGGCGGACGGCATCGTCCATCGCCAGGTCTTCGCCGAAGCGCCGCCCAGGGTCGAATATTCGATCACCGACTTTGGTATCGAACTGGACAATGCGCTGATCCCACTTGCCATATGGGGCATGCAACACGCCGGGCGAACGGACCGGCAGTGGCCCGGCAAGGCCGACGCGCCGGCGCCCCACGCGTTGTAATCAGCGCCGAATAGCAAAACGCCGCGGGTTGCAGCCGCGGCGTTTTCTTGAACCCGGTGATCTCAGCTCAGCTTGACGGCTGTGGCTCCATGCCGCCTTCGGGCTCGGGACCCTTCTTGCGGCGGCCGCCGGACTTCGGCACGGCCGAGCCACGGCTCGGCGGCGTGTCGTCGCCGAGGTCGCGCGAGGGCTTGTTGCCCGCGATCAGCTGCTTGATCTCCTCGCCGGACAGCGTCTCGTATTCGAGCAGGCCCTGCGCCAGCGCGATCCATTCCTTCTTCTTCTTGGTCAGCACGGACTTCGCCGTCGAATAGGCCTCGTCGATCAGGCGGCGCACTTCGCCGTCGATTATCTGCGCGGTCTCTTCCGAGATGTTCTGCGTGCGCGCCACCGAATGGCCGAGGAACACTTCCTCCTGGTTGTCGCCATAGGCGACATGGCCGAGTTTGTCGGAGAAGCCCCAGCGCGTGACCATGGCGCGCGCCAGCTTGGTCGCCTGCTCGATGTCGGAGGAAGCACCGGACGTGATGTTCTCCTTGCCGAACTTGAACTCCTCGGCGACGCGGCCGCCCATCATGATGGCGAGGCGCGAGACCATGTATTTGTAACTCATGGAGTAGCGGTCGCCTTCCGGCAACTGCATGACCATGCCGAGCGCGCGGCCGCGCGGGATGATGGTCGCCTTGTGCAGCGGATCGGCCGACGGCACGTTAAGCGCCAGGATGGCGTGTCCGGCCTCGTGATAGGCGGTCAGTTCCTTCTCGGCCTGGGTCATGGCCGACGAGCGGCGCTCGGCGCCCATCATGATCTTGTCCTTGGCGTCCTCGAACTCGGCCATGGTGACGAGGCGCTTGTTGCGCCGCGCCGCCATCAGCGCGGATTCGTTGACCAGGTTCATCAGGTCTGCGCCGGAGAATCCGGGCGTACCACGAGCGACGACCTTGAGGTCGACATTGGGCGCCAGCGGCACGTTGCGCACATGTACCTTGAGGATCTTCTCGCGGCCGACGATGTCTGGGTTCGGCACCACCACCTGGCGGTCGAAACGGCCTGGACGCAGCAACGCCGGATCGAGCACGTCGGGCCGGTTGGTGGCGGCGATCAGGATGATGCTTTCGTTGGACTCGAAGCCGTCCATCTCGACCAGCAACTGGTTCAGCGTCTGCTCGCGCTCGTCATTGCCGCCGCCGAGGCCGGCACCGCGATGGCGGCCGACGGCGTCGATTTCGTCGATGAAGATGATGCAGGGCGCGTTCTTCTTGGCCTGGTCGAACATGTCGCGGACACGGGATGCGCCGACGCCGACGAACATCTCGACGAAATCCGAGCCCGAAATGGTGAAGAACGGCACGTTGGCTTCGCCGGCGACCGAGCGGGCAAGCAGCGTCTTGCCGGTGCCGGGAGGGCCGACCAGCAGCACGCCGCGCGGAATCTTGCCGCCGAGGCGCTGGAACTTCTGCGGATCGCGCAGGAATTCGACGATCTCCTCGAGGTCTTCCTTGGCTTCGTCGACGCCGGCGACGTCCTGGAAGGTGACGCGGCCATGCGCCTCGGTAAGCAGCTTGGCCTTCGACTTGCCGAAGCCCATGGCGCGCCCGGAGCCGGACTGCATCTGGCGCATGAAGAAAATCCACACGCCGAGGATGAGGATCATCGGCAGCCACGAGATTAGATAGCCGAACAGCGAATTGGAGCCGTCGGTCTCGGGCCGCGCATTGATGGTGACGTTCTTGTCCTGCAGCCGCGAGACCAGTTGGGGATCGCCGGGCGAATAGGTTTGGAAGCCGCTGGAATTGTCGGTGTAGGTGCCGGTGATGCGGGCGCCCGCGATGGTCACCGTCTTGACCCGGCCGGCCGCGACATCCTGCAGGAACTGCGAATAAGGCACATCGCTCGAAGCCCCGCGCGTCTGCGGCGTCTGGAACAGATTGAAGAGGGCGATGAGCAGGACCGCTATGATCGCCCAGAGCGCGAGGTTGCGATAGTTCGGATTCATCAATTGTCCCGTTGGCGTCCGCGAGCGGACAGCATCATGAGAGGAAACTTGGGCCTAACATAGGGAGACCGTACCCCCTTGCCAAGCAGAACAGCATGTCTGGGTTAAGCTTTCGGCTAGCATCAACCGACACTGTGACCACGCAATGGCAAGGCGGGAAGCGGCGCCGCGCCGATCAACTCGGCGACGGCGCGCGCCGGGGCTAGGTCGAAGGACGGCAGGAAACGGGCAAAGGGAGCAACGACCGCCGAGGCCGCGAACCCTTGCGATGTCGGCCTATCAGGCTCCGGACCCACCTTCTCGACGGGTTGCGGCCATCCTGGTTCCGCCGCCAAGGCCGCACGCAGCAGGCTTGGCGGGGTTTCGCCCCCGCCTACAGCCAGCCGCTTCGCCGCCATTGCCCCGAATGGCGCGATCAACAATGCGCCGCCGGCGTCGTTCAATGTGATTTGGCGGCGCCCGTCCCAGATGGCGCCGTCGATCGTTACCGCCGCTGCCGGCAAGCCGCGCATCTCCCGACGCAGGAAGATGCCGGCGCGCCGGAAGTCGATCACTGTCCGCGACAATGTGGCGCAAAGAAATCCGGCTTTCAGCCGGGCGAACAACGCTTCGCCGCGGGCCTGGTCCGGAAGGAAGGCAACCCCACCTGACGTCGCCAGGAGAACGCGCAGTGCGTATACGGCCGCCCGATCGGCGCCGGCGCCGAGCAGGGCCGGATCGAGCCGGATGAGGCCCGCCGCCGGCTGGCTGGCAAAGCGCTCGATCAGACGGGCTGCCTCACCGCCAAGCCGCGTCCGGTCGCCGGCCTGCCGCGCGGCCAACGCCAGCGCGTCGTTCATGCGTTGTGCGCCAGCCTCCCCGGCAACGGCTGCGCGCATGCGGGGCCGCTCGAAGGCTTTATCGGCATTGGTCGGGTCCTCGGCCCAGCCGACTTGTTGGAGCCGCAGGAAGTCGCGTAGCGCATGGCGCCGCACGCCAAGAAGCGGCCGCAAGATCCAGTCGCGCCAGTCATGCAGGGTGGCGGGCGCCATGCCGGCCAGGCCCCGTCCCTCGCCGCGGGTCGCATCGTTGCGATCGCGCCGCATCAGCACCGTCTCGGCCTGGTCGTCCGCGGTATGCCCGGTCACGATCAGGCCGATCCCTTCCGCCCGGGCGGCGCTGGCCAGCAGCCG
>NZ_AYWQ01000033.1:0-20220 GCF_000502415.1 Mesorhizobium sp. LNHC229A00 | reverse complement strand
AGACGTGTGCTCTTCCGATCTGTCCGCGGCGGAGGCCGCGCAATTGCTGGGCGGCTCCATCGCGTCGATCAACAGTGCCCTGCAGCGGGCGCGCGCGACGCTCGGCGCGCGCTATCCGCAAGGCCGGCCCTTGCGGCGGTCGGAACCCAGCCAGCGAGAGAGCCTGTTGCTGGAACGTTATGTCAGCGCCTGGCAGGCGACCGATCTCGACGGCTTCGTCGAGCTGCTGCGCAAGGATGCCACCTACCATATGCCGCCATGGCACGACTGGTACCAGGGGCGCCAGGCGATCCACGGCTTCTTCAGGACCGTGTGGGGCAATTTCGCCAGCTATCGCGCTGTGGCGACACGAGCCAACGGCCAGCCCGCGGTCGCGATCTATGCGCGGCGCCATCAGGATGAATGGCGCGCGCAGTCGCTGCATATCATCGAGCCGGCCGGCGGCGCGATCGCCACTCTGACCGTCTATGTCGGCCGGCTCGGGCCCGATCTGTTCGCCGCCTTTGGCCTGCCGCCGGTCTGGTCCGAATCGAGCGCATCACCGTCGCAACCCGTCTCCTGACAGAAAGCTGGCAGGAGCCCTGGTCTATTGATCGGCTGGGAGCCCGCTTGCGGCTTCAGCGATCAAGGAGCCAATGCCATGAATTTCGTCTCAGTCCGCATCATCACATCAGATGTCCAGCGCCTAGTGCGCTTCTATGGTGAAATCACCGGCATGCCGGTGACGGTATACACGGAAGACTTCGCCGAACTGGAGACGCCGGCCTGCACGCTGGCGATCGGCAGCACGCGCACTTTGATGCTGTTCGGCGGCGACATCGCCCGCCCCGCCGACAACCACACGGCCATCCTCGAATTCCGCGTCGGCGATGTCGATGCCGAATTTGCCCGGCTATCGAACCTCATCAAGAGCACAACCGTGCAGCAGCCGACCACCATGCCCTGGGGAAACCGCTCGCTGCTGTTTCGCGACCCCGATGGCAATCTGGTGAATTTCTTCCAGCCCGTCACCGCCGAGGCGATCCGGAAGTTTGACAAATAATCAGCCCAGTATTCGGAATTAGCCCAGACCTCCCCCGGTTCGGCATAACAGGGCGAAGCAGCCGCGAAGCGGCGTCGCGGAGACCCGAGGATGACGAAGCGATTGACGTCGGCGCTAAGCCTGCCACCCCCCTATTTCAGGTTCCACCTGCGCACGACCGGCTCGCCGAAATCATGCTCGTAGCCGAGCACGCTGATGCTGGCCGTGTCGAGCACGAACAGGGCCCCGTCTTCCGGCGGTAGGCCGAGCCAGCGGGCGGCGAGCACGCGCAGGAAGTGCGCACTGGAAAAGATCAGTATGTCGGCATTGGCCTTGCGCAAGCGCTCGATGATCCTGTCGGCGCGGGTGCCGACATCGGCCGCCACCTCGCCTTGCGGAGAGCCGTCGCGAAAGACGTTCCAGCCCGGTCGCTCGGCCAGGATCTGTTTGGTCGTCAGCCCCTCATAGGCGCCGTAGTCCCACTCCTGCAGATCGTCCATCTTGACGCTTGTCGCGCCAAAGCCGGCAAGCACGCTGGTATCGTAGGCGCGCTGCGAGGGGCTCGACCAGACGGCTGAGAACGATAGGCCTTTCAACCGCTCCGCAACACCCCGCGCGGCCGCCTCGCCGGCCGGCGTTAGCGGCATGTCGGTGCGCCCGGTATGCTGCCCCGAAAGGCTCCATGCCGTCTCGCCATGCCGGACCAGATGGATCTGCGGAAACGCGTTGCTCATGGGATGCCTTTCGATGTCGGCGGCACCTTAGAGGACGATGCGGGAAAGGGGAATCCGGGGTAATGGCGAAACCTCGCCTGGCCCTGATTCCCCCCGCAATGGCACAATGATTGAGCGTGCGGCATAACTATCTCTCTGTTGGATANACCTCGCCTGGCCCTGATTCCCCCCGCAATGGCACAATGATTGAGCGTGCGGCATAACTATCTCTCTGTTGGATAGTCATCAGGCACGACAGGCAACACCATCATGTACAAACATCTGCTCATCGCCACCGACGGTTCTGACCTGGCCGACAAGGGTGTCGCCCAGGGCCTCACACTGGCCAAGGGCATCGGCGCCGCCGTCACCTTCGTTATCGTCTCGGAACAATTCCCGATCTTCGCGTGGGGCGGCGCCATGGCCGGCTACGCCGCCGGCGACGAGTTGGTCATCTATCAGGAGGAAGCGCCGCTATGGCAAGGAAGTGCTCGACAAATGCAAGGCATCCGCCGACGACGCCGGCGTGTCCGCCACGCTGGTTCATGTCGAGGACAAAAGGCCGGCCGAAGCGATCCTGGAACTGTCGCGGGCGCAAGGCCGCGACCTGATCGTCATGGCCTCGCACGGCCGCCGTCGCCTCGGCAGGCTGCTTCTGGGCAGCCAGACGGCGGAAGTGCTGTCCTACACCGAGATCCCGGTGCTGGTGGTGCGGTAGCGGCCGCAACCCGATATCTTCAAGCTGGCGCCATCGGTCAGCGCGGCTTCGCCGGTGCGGCTTCATTCGCCAGGGCATATTCAACCCGTGGCGGATGCCCGAAGAGCTGTTTGTAGGCGCGGCTGAAGGCGGCTTCGGACTCGTAGCCGATGCGCAAGCCGATCTCACCCACGCGTGCGTCTCGCCTAGCCAGCAGATCGCGGGCCAGGCCCAGCCGCCACTCATTCTGGTAGCGCAGCGGCGAGCGCCCGACGAGAGCGGCGAAGCGCTCGCAGAAGCTGGAACGGGACATGCCGGCCTTGTCGGCCAGTTCATTGATGCTCCACCGCTGCAACGGCCTTTCGTGAATGGCTTTCAGGGAACGGGCGATGCGTGCATCCGAAAGGCCGCCGAGCCAGCCCGTGGCGCGTCCTTCATGGACCCAACTACGCAAGGTGCGGATGACCATGAGGTCGATGATGCGGGAAATCATCAAAGCCGCGCCGGGCTGGGCGTCGCTGGTTTCGACCATCAGGAAAGGCAGCATTCCATCGACCCACCCTGCCCCCTGGGCACGCTCGATATGGATGCATCGCGGCAAGGCGAAGATCATTCCCCGCAGGCTGTCCGGATCGAACCAGAAGCGGCACGCGACGATCGCCACCCGAGGATGCGACGCCACCAGCCGCAACGCGCCGGGACCGCGAGGCAGGAGCACGAGGTCGCCGGCCTCTATGACGACAGGGGCCTGATCCCCACTCTCCATGCGCAGCGCGCCGACGGTCACCACGACGATATGGGCTTGGCCCTCGTCGAGATCGAGTTGCTCCGCCTGTGCCAGCGTGCGTGAAAAAACCTCGTCGCCGGTAAGCCTGATCTGCGCCAGCACATGCGAGAGAAGGTCCCCGGAGACACCGGCACGCGGCCCCCCATCCGGAAGAATGGTCAAATTTTCAGGCGATTCCATCATGGATGCGACCGGCCGGCTCCCCTACATTCCTTACGACGATAGCGCATTTCGTGCTGATTATGCGCCGTTTTTTCCTCGGATCAAAACCATTCCCGTAGCCAAGGCAGCGAGAACGGGCTGTTCCAATCATCCAACCCGGCGGACGTGATACCAAATCGATCAAGCGGGTAAAGCGCGGTCCAACCAACGAGACAGGGAATTCCAATGAGCACTCAAACCATCCAGGCGCCTGGCGCCGCATCGCAGTGGCTGAAGTCCTATTATTTCCTTCGGGCCGGCTTTTCAGTCGCCTGGGTAGCGGCCGCCTTCACCCTTGGCAAAAGCGCGCCGCCGGTCTCGGCGCTCCTCCTGGTCGCCTATCCCCTGTGGGACGCTATTGCCAATATTCTGGACGCGCGGCGCAGCGGCGGCTTGAAAGCCAATCCCAGCCAGGCGCTCAACGCGGCGGTCAGCACGATCACGGCCATTGCCGTCGTCATCGCACTTGAACAGGGCCCGCACGCGGTTCTGGGGGTGTTCGGCGCGTGGGCGGTTCTCTCCGGCCTGTTCCAGCTTGCGACCGGCGTGCGCCGTTGGCGGGCAGGCGCGCAATGGGCGATGGTGCTGAGCGGTGCGCAGTCAGCGCTTGCCGGTGGCTTCTTCATCAAACAGGCCATCGGCACCGCGACGCCTGGCATCACCGACATCGCGCCCTATGCCGCGTTCGGTGCCTTCTATTTCCTCGTTTCGGCCGTATGGCTGGCCGTCACGCAGACACGCAAGCCTACGACTTGATCCTGCTGTGCGGCGGGCCTGGCCTCGGTGTTTACAGCGCAGCGTCCAGCGCGAGATAGAGCCCGAGCGCCAGCAGCCCGGCGAAGAACACCGTGCGAAAGGTCTCGACGCTCATCCGCTGGCGCAGCGCCTGGCCGATGAACATGCCGGCCAGCGCCGGCGCCAGGGCAAGGATCGATCCCGTCAGATGCGCCGTCGGCGAGATAAGCGCCCCGGCCCTGAACAGCCCCAGGCCAAGAGCCAAGGTCGAAACAGTGAAGGACAGGCCGAGCGCCTGGACGAGATCCTCTTTGTGCAGCCGCAGCGATTGCAGGTAAGGCACCGCCGGAATGACGAACACGCCGGTGGCGCCCGTGACCAGTCCGGTCGCCACGCCTACCAGCGGCGATATCCAGGCCTCATGGCGCGCCGGCGTGGTGAAGCCGGCCTTGGCCATGCCGAGAAGGGCATAGAGCACCAGTGCAGCGCCAAGCGCTGCCGAGGCAATCATCGTGTGCGCGCCGGTCAGCAGGCCCGCGCCGGCGACGGTGCCGATGACAACGCCGGCCATCATCGTCCAAAGGCGCCTGAAGAGCCCGCCGAACGACGGACCGGTGAACAATTGCCAGAGATTGGTGACCAGCGACGGGATCAACAGCAGGGCGGCTGCCTGCGCCGGCGGCATGGTCACCGCCAGCAGGCCCATCGCCACGGTGGGCAGCCCCATGCCGACCACGCCCTTGACGAGACCGGCAGCGAGGAAGACGGCGCCGATCAAGGCGATGGCCCCGATGCTTAGCATGGATGGAAGCTCGGCATGGATGGACCTTGGGGCACGCCGGCTTTTCAGGAGCGGAAAATGCGCTTCGACCTCACCGACCTCCGGCTCTTCCTGCTGGTCGCCGAACGCGGCAGTATCACGCATGGGGCCGAACTCGCCGGCCTGGCGCTGGCCTCGGCCAGCGCGCGCATCAAGGGCATGGAGGAAAGCCTCGGCGCGCCCCTCCTGGAGCGGCGTCGGCGCGGCGTGGTGCCGACGGCGGCCGGGCAGGCGCTGCTTCACCATGCGCGCGCGGTGCAGAACCAGATCGAGGCCATGGCCGGCGACCTCGGCGCCTATGCCACGGGCCTGCGCGCCCGCGTGCGGCTGATGGCCAATACGGCGGCGACCAGCGAGCTGCTGCGCGGCACACTTCCGGCCTTCCTGGCCGCGCATCCCGGCATCGACATCGACCTCGACGAACGCCCCAGCCATGAGATCGCCGAGGCGGTGGCGAACGGTGCGGCCGATCTCGGCATCGCCGCCACATGGGCCGGCCTTTCGCATCTCGAGCAGAAGCCGTTCTTCGTCGACCGGCTCGTGGTGATCGCCGCGCGGACCCAGCCCGGCCTCGAAGGAAATACCGTCAGCCTCGCCGACATTCTGGGCGAAGCCTTTGTCGGCTTGAGCGCCGGCCACCCCCTGCAGGAGCATATATCCCGCCAGGCCGCCAGGCTCGGCGGCCACCTGCACTTCCGCATCCGCGTGCCCGGCCTCGACAATGTCTGCCGGCTGGTCTCGCAAGGGGCCGGCATCGCCATCATACCAGAAAGTGCCGCGCGCCGTTCCGCCCGCGCGCTGCGCGGCCTGCGGCTCGGCGACGACTGGGCCACGCGCCAGCTCAATTTGTGCGCCCGAAACTTCGAGGCGCTGACGCCGCAGGCGCAATTGCTGGCGGCGGCGCTGGTGTGAACCTGTCGATCAGGTAAAGGCTTGGGACTGGTCGCCGCAGCGGCCTTCGCTCACACGACTTCCAGCACCTTGCCCGTGTCGTGCAGGCGCACGAAATCGACGCGGCCGCCGTCCCAGTGGTAACTGTAGTGGCGGCCTTGAACAGGGACACCGATGACGTCGGGCCAGAAGATGCCGATGCACTCCCCATCGGGCATGCGCACGCTGTTCCACACCAGCCCGTCGCTGCCGGCGGCCCTGAGCGCCCGCCCTTCCGCCTGCGACGCCGTGTAGTCGTCGGGATCGCGCACGCCGGGCACGGCGTTGACGTCGTCGAGGTCGCGATCGACGCTGCCGATCAGCACGCGGAAATCGGCCGTCCAGCCGGGCGCCTCCTTGGTGGCGCGCATGAATTTCTGGTGATGGTGGATGGTTTCGGCCAGCGCCACGTCCTCGCTGTCGCCGGCATAGTAGATGCCGTAGCTGCCGTCCGAAAAACGGCCGGGCCGAAGTAGGGAACAATGCACGAAAGGCGCCATGACGAAACTGGCGCCGGGACCGGAAACCCGCCTTGCGGCCGGCACCTTGCCGAGATCGCCAAGCTCCAGCCGGATGCGGGGGTTGGTCTTCTCCTCGACGGCGGCGAGCGCGTCCCAGTCGCGCGGATCGGCGATGTCTTCGAAGAGATCGATCGGCGGATGGATGGAGCGGATGATGCGATAGGTCTGGGGCCAGTGGACGCGGCGCCGGACCGCGAGCCCACTCACCATGCACCACGCTCCGCGTCGAGCCATTCGCGCATCGCCGCCAGATCGGAAAGGTCGCCGCGCAGCATCAGGTCGAGCGCCGACTGCCCGCCGAAGGTGGCATTGGGCTTGCGGATCCAGGCATAGCCGCGCGCCGGCTCGGTGAAGAGGTAGCGAAGCCCCTTGTGGATGCCCATCAGATGCGCCATGCGGGTGCGCAGGTCGCGGTCGATCCGGCCGATGCCGCCCTCCTTCCACCGCGCCCAGGTGCGCGCCGAAATGCCGCCGAGCAGGACGCAGGCCTCGAAGTCGGTGAGATTCCAGGCCTTGAACAGATTGACCGTGGTACGCGCCAAGGCGCCTGCCTCTTCATCCGAAATGGCTGAGCCGACCGTGGCCGGTGTGGCGGTGATGGCTTGAAGCTGCATGTCTAGACTCGCTAATGGCAGATATATAGCACGTATATGCCAATTGGCAAGGCGAGGCGCCGTTGCTGGTGAAGACCGCACTGATGGCGGATTAGTGGTCCGAACAATATAAGTACAGTCGAATCTCCCCGGTGGTTGGATTTCCAACTAAGGTCGGGCGTGCCCCTAGACGGTCCTTGGCCCGGTTCCGCGACCCGTGACAAACCGCAAGATCGGTCGAGCGCGTCATGTCCGCGTACGCTTTAGCTGGTGCTGCCACGGAGGACGGAAGATGAAGGCGGCGCTTCAAAACTACCATGCCCGGATGCAGAGAGTGTTGGATCATATCGACCAGCATTTGAACGGCAATCTGGACCTGGACGCTTTGAGCGGCATCGCGGCATTCTCCAAATACCATTTCCACCGGCAGTTCACGGCAACCTTCGGGCTGTCCGTGCATCGTTATGTCCAGCTTGCCCGCATGAAGCGCGCTTCATACCGGCTGGCCTTCAGGGATGCCGAAAGCGTCACGGATATAGCAATGGATGCCGGTTACGATGCACCGGACGCCTTCGCCCGCGCCTTTCGGCAACGGTTCGGGCAGTCTCCTTCATCGTTCCGGAAGTCGCCCGACTGGGCACCGTGGCTTGCGGCCTTCGGGCCTATGGACAATGCGAGGAGCAAGCTCATGCACATTACCTATGACCACGACGACGTGACTATCCGCGATGTGCCCCCGACGCCGGTAGCGATCATGGAACATCGAGGCGACCGGGCCACACTCGGCGACACCATCCAGCGGTTCATCGCCTGGCGCAAGGCCGCCGGCCTGTCACCGGAGACGAGCCCGACCTTCAACGTTTTCCGTTCCGAGAGGATTCCCGCCAACCCAGCCGATTACAGCATGGACCTGTGTGTCGGGACTGGCCTGCCGATCGACGCCGATGACGAGCAGATGAAGGCTGGTGTGATCCCCGGCGGACGTTGCGCCGTTTTGCGCGTCGTCCACAATACCAACAATCTGGAGCCGGCCGCGCTCTACCTTTATCGCGACTGGCTTCCCGCCAGCGGCCAGGAAGCGCGTGACTTCCCGATCTATTGCCAACGGCACTTTTCGATGTTCCCGAGCGTGCCGGTGCCTGATGTGGTCTGCGAATTGTTTCTGCCGCTGAAATAGCGCTCTATGGCGGGGACTGTCCCTTCTGACCGGGCCGGCGTTGCGCCGGCCCGAAGTCCTGCACTACTCCGCCGCCTCATAGCCCGCGATGCCCTTGATCTCGAGGAAGTCCTCGAGCCCGTATTCGGCGTATTCGCGGCCGTTGCCCGACTGCTTGTAGCCGCCGAAGGGCAGGCCGGCGTCCCATTGGGGATAGTTGATGTAGACATTGCCCGAGCGCATGCGCGCCGCGACCTCGCGCGCTTTCTGCAGGTCCTTGGCCTGGATATAGGAGGCAAGGCCGTAGACGGTGTCGTTGGCCTGCTCGACAGCCTGCTCGACCGTGTCGTAGGGCAGGATCGCCAGCACGGGCCCGAAAACCTCCTCGCGCGCGATGCGCATGTCGTGGGTGACGTCGGCGAACACGGTCGGCCTGACATAGTAGCCGCGATTGAGTTCGGCCGGGCGGCCAGGGCCGCCGGCGACCAGCGTGGCACCCTCGTCGATGCCGCTCTGGATCAGGTCCTGGATCTTGTCGTACTGGACCTGGCTGACGACGGGGCCGAGCTTGGTGTTGGCGCTGTCGGCCGGACCGACCGTGAATTTTTCCGCCGCCGTCCTGGCATATCCCGCGGCCTCGTCGTGGCGGTCGCGCGGCACGAACATGCGCGTCGGCGCGTTGCAGGACTGGCCGCTGTTGCTGAAGCAGCCGGCGACGCCCTTGCTGACGGCGGTGGCGAGGTCGACATCCGGGAACAGAATGTTTGCCGACTTGCCGCCAAGCTCCTGATGCACGCGCTTGACGGTGTCGGCGGCCGCCTTGGCCACCAATATGCCTGCCCGGGTCGAACCGGTGAACGACATCATGTCGATGTCGGGATGGCTGGACAGCGCCTGGCCGACGCCAGGGCCGTCGCCGTTGACCAGGTTGAACACGCCCTTCGGCACGCCGGCCTCGTCGATGATCTCGGCGAAGATGATGGCGTCGAGCGGCGCGATCTCCGACGGCTTCAGGACCATGGTGCAGCCGGCGGCGAGTGCCGGACCGACCTTGCAGGTGATCTGGTTCAGCGGCCAGTTCCACGGCGTGATCAGGCCGACGACGCCGATCGGCTCCTTGACCACGAGATGGTTGCCCTTGACATGGCGAAACTGGAAATTCTTCAGCGTCTCGGCCATCTTGGCCAGATGCGCCAAGCCTATGCCGACCTGGCTGTCGAGCGCCATCTGGCGCGGCGCGCCCATCTCGCGCGACACGGCGATCGCCAGGTCCTTGCTGCGCTTCTTGTAGACCTCGATGACGCGGTTGAGAATGTCGAGGCGCTCCTCGACCGCGGTGAAGCCATATGTGTTGAAGGCGCGCTTGGCGGCGGCCACTGCCTTGTCGACATCGGCCCTGGAGCCGAGCGAAATCCGCGCGAAAGCGTCCTCGTTCGATGGATCGATGACGTCGAGCGTGCTGGGCACGACAGGATCGACCCACGCGCCATCGATGTAGAACTGCAGATCGTGTGACATGGTCTCTCCTTGGGGTGCCGCATGGCCGGTCAGGCCGTGATATCTGGCTAGAAATAACGATGCACAAACGGCGCTGTCAAACGCAACCCCCGAGGTGGTTGAGCCAGCGCGCCAGTGGTTGAGCCAGCGCGCCACTCGTTGAGCAAANGGTCTCTCCTTGGGGTGCCGCATGGCCGGTCAGGCCGTGATATCTGGCTAGAAATAACGATGCACAAACGGCGGTGTCAAACGCAACCCCCGAGGTGGTTGAGCCAGCGCGCCAGTGGTTGAGCCAGCGCGCCACTCGTTGAGCAAAAGGGCTGGACCAGCGATGAGCGGACTATAGCAGCGTATGCCCGGCTTCGCCCAGCAAGCCTCTTGCCGCGGGCTCGTCTGACGCTTTCACCAGCAGGTGGTCGCCATCGAAGGTCGATACCAGGAAGATGCCCAGCCCGTTTTCCGACAGCGGCCTGATGACGGACAGCACGATGCCGGTTTCGTCGAACGCAAACGGCCCCTGCAATTTGAAGGCGACCCAATCGCGGTCATGCTTGACGGCATCCGGCACGCGGTCTTGAAGGCAGGTGATCGAGAGTTCGTCGTCGGTCCTGGTGATGCTGACGAAACCTGGTCCGTCCGCCCAGCCGGGGATGCCGTCAGCGGCTTGGAGCCGCGAAATCGCATAGAGCCCGGACAGTTGCTTCAGCGTTATCCTGGCAGCCATCGTCGCGCTCCGATCGTCATGCCAACCTCTTGCTCATATAAACCGTCACGCCATTCATGAACGGCTCTTCCCGGTCGATTGTATAGCCGTGCCGCTTGTAGAGCGACACGTTGGCTTCGAAGGCGCCATTGGTCAACAGGCGAAGCTCCGGGCGGCCTGCCTCGCGCGCTTTGGTTTCCGCACGCTCCAGCAGCAGCCGGCCGATGCCCCTGCCCTGCGCCTCCGGCGCGACGCAGACATTCTCGATCCACAGGTGATCGTCGGCCAGCGTGGTCTCGATCATGCCGACAATGCGGCCGTCCTCGACAGCGAGTTCGAATGGATGCTCGGCGACGGCCTTGTCGTAATCGGCACGCATCGGCAGCGGCTCGCGCCCGATCACCGGCACCCATTTGGCATAGGCGGCACGCACGATGTTGCGGATGGTGGCGGCATCGGCGGTTTCGGCCGGCCGAAACCGGATGGTGGACTTGATGGCCATGACAGTGCTCCAGGCATGGAAAAACCCCGCCGGCTGTGGTCGCGGGCGGGGCTGAAAACGAACGAACCGGATTTATCTTGCCGGCCTTTGTCGTCGCGCAATCAGCGTGCCGCTTCGTGCTGGGCGGGAGCGGCGTCGCTTGGTGACGAGGGGCGCGGGAACGAACATGGCGGCAAGCTGGAGCAGCAACGGTCCCGCGTCAAGACACCGAAGGCATCGGTCGCCGGGCTGCCGGACCTGATTCAGCGACCCTCAGCGATCGATCCTCGCCGCCTGTTGCGGAGAGTATCGTTCTCCCTGAACGGCAATCGCCGAGACCGCGTTCTCGATATTGCGAAGATCCTCAGCGGTCAGTGCAACGGCAAGAGATCCGATGTTTTCCTCAAGGCGGTTTAGCTTGGTCGTGCCTGGGATCGGAACGATCCAGGGCTTCCGCGCCAGCAGCCAGGCAAGAGCGACCTGTGCCGATGTCGCGTTCTTGTCGGCCGCGATCGCGACGATGGCGTCGACCAGTGCCTGGTTTGCCTGGCGGGCTTCCTCCGTGAACCGCGGAACGCTGTTACGGAAATCGTTGGCGTCGAACGTCGTCCTGGCGTTGATCGCGCCGGTAAGGAAACCTTTGCCCAGCGGGCTGAAAGGCACGAAGCCGATTCCCAGTTCCTCGAGGACCGGCAGGATCGCCTCCTCCGGTTCACGCCACCAGAGCGAATATTCGCTTTGAAGCGCGGCGACCGGCTGCACCGCATGAGCGCGGCGGATGGTGCGCACGCCCGCTTCGGAGAGGCCGAAATGCTTCACCTTGCCTTGGCTGATCAAGTCCTTCACCACGCCAGCCACCTCTTCGATCGGCACGACCGGATCGACCCGATGCTGGTAGAGAAGATCGATGTAGTCCGTCCTCAGCCGTTTGAGAGAGGCCTCGATGACGTCGCGAATATGCTGCGGCCGGCTGTCCATGCCCTGGTGCCCGGCCGCACCGGCGATGTCGATGCCGAATTTGGTGGCGATCACCACCTGGTCGCGGATTGGCCGCAACGCCTCGCCGACGACCTCTTCGTTCCTGAACGGTCCGTAGACCTCCGCCGTGTCGAAGAAGGTGACACCGCGCTCGAATGCCGCCCGGATCAGACGGACTGCATCCGGTGTCGCCATCGGCTGCCCATATGACTGGCTCATGCCCATGCAGCCCAGCCCGATGGCCGAGACTTCGAGGCCGCTGTTTCCAAGTGTGCGCTTTTGCATCGTCAGTGTCCCTTCTTCTCGGCGTCGGCCTGTTCGAAGACCTTGCGGGCGATGCCGATCGCAGTGCTTGCCGGCGGCCATCCAGCATGGAACGCAAGATGCGTGATGGCCTCGATGAGCTCATCCGGGGTGACGCCATTCTCGAGCGCCCGCTTCATGTGGAACGGCATCTCGTTGATCCGGTATCCCGAGACCAGGCTGGCGACGGTGACGAGGCCGCGGTCGCGCGGCGAGAGGCCGAAGCGTTTCCAGACGTCGCCGAAAAGCACCTCGTCGGTATAGGTGCCGAGTGCTGGAGCGATGTCGGAGAAAGGGCTTTTGGGAAGCGCTGGGGCATGGGTCATCAGGGTCTCCTTCTTTGTCATCGGTGAGGACGGGGCCTGGTCGGTCAAATCCCGTATTGTTCGTCGGTGACATGCTCCATCCAGTCGACGACCTTGCCGTCGAGCGCTTCGGCAATGGCGATATGGCTCATCGCCGTTGTCGGCGACGCCCCATGCCAATGCTTTTCTCCGGGCGCGAACCAGATGATGTCGCCGGGACGGATCTGTTGGATCGGCCCGCCTTCGCATTGCACCAGACCGGCGCCAGACAGAACGATAAGCGTCTGGCCGAGCGGGTGCGTGTGCCAGGCCGTGCGCGAGCCGGGCTCGAAGGTCACGGTGGCCCCGCCGACGCGGGCCGGGTCGCTGCCCTTGAAGGGTGCATCGATGCGCACCGCGCCGGTGAAATATTCGGCGGGCCCCTTCGCCGAGTGCTGCGAGCCGCTTCGTGTGATCTCCACGTTTCCGTCCTTTCGTGATGCCGGGACATGGCCGCTAGGCCAGGAGCGCCGGCGTGTTCGGCCGATGGCGATCTATTTAGGGGCTGCGATAGTCAGGAGTAGCTGCTATATCCGGCATGTACTTATGAGATAAATTCATCAATGCCACGCGACAATCTGAATGAGTTGACCGCCTTCCTCGCCGTCGCGCGCGAGAAGAGCTTCACCAGGGCGGCGGCCAAGCTTGGCGTATCCCAATCGGCGCTCAGCCATGCCTTGCGGAGCTTGGAAGAGCGGCTGGGCGTGCGGCTATTGACCCGCACGACGCGCAGTGTCTCGCCGACCGAAGCCGGCGAACGCCTGGCCCGCACCGTCGGACCGAGGCTTGATGAGATCGAGAGTGAGCTCGCCGCCTTGAGCGCATTGCGAGAAAAGCCCGCCGGGACCATCCGCATCACCGCCGGCGAACATTCGGCCGACACGGTCCTGTGGCCGGCCATCGCCCGGCTGTTGCCGCAATATCCCGACATCCGGGTCGAGATCGTCGTCGACTACGGCCTGACCGACATCGTGGCCGGGCGTTACGACGCCGGCGTACGGCTGGGCGAACAGGTGGCGCGCGACATGATCGCGGTGCGGATCGGTCCCGACATGCGCATGGCGGTGGTCGGCTCGCCGGCCTACTTCGCCAGACGGCCGAAGCCGCGCACGCCGCAGGACCTGACCGATCACAATTGCATCAAACTGCGCCTGCCGACCCATGGCGGGCTCTACGCCTGGGAATTCGAGAAGGCCGGACGCGAACTGAAGGTGCGCGTCGACGGCCAGTTGATCTTCAACACGGCGGGGCTGCGCATGAATGCCGTGTTGGCCGGCGTCGGCCTCGCCTATCTTCCGGAGGACCAAGTGACGGCGCATCTCGCCGATGGCCGATTGTTGCGGCTAATGGCCGATTGGTGCCCTCCGTTTCCCGGCTACCACCTCTACTATCCCAGCCGCCGCCAGGCGACGCCCGCCTTTACGCTTCTGGTCGATGCGCTGCGCTATCGCGGCTAGCCCACAGGTCCAGCGGAACCGTTTCAACCCGACGACGTTCACGGTGGTTAAATGGAACCTTGCGCATGACGGACCTGTCGAACAGCTCGACGCTCGATCTATCCCATCAAATCCTCGATAATCTTCCCGTCGCCATCTACACGACCGATAGCGATGGCAGGATCACCTATTTCAACCGGGCCGCGGCTGATTTTGCCGGGCGCGAGCCCGAGCTCGGAAAAGACCAGTGGTGCGTGACGCACAAGCTGTTCACGACCGACGGGCAGGTGTTGCCGCACGACCAATGCCCGATGGCCGTTGCGTTGCGGGAGAACCGGCCGATCAGAAATCAGTCGGCCATCTCGCAGCGTCCCGACGGCACGCGCGTGCCCTTCCTTCCCTATCCCACCCCGCTCCATGACGATCAGGGCAGGCTGGTCGGCGCCGTCAACATGCTGTTCGACCTCACCGACCGGCATCTTGCCGACGAGGCCAGGCATCATCTGTCGGCCATCGTGGAATCCTCCTTCGATGCAATCGTCAGCAAGGATTTGAACGGCGTCATCAAGAGCTGGAACTCAGGCGCCCAACGCCTGTTCGGCTACACCACCGACGAAGCGGTCGGCAGATCCGTGACGATGCTGATACCCGATGACCATCTGGACGAGGAGCCGCGCATACTGGAGCGCATCCGCAAAGGCGAGCGGGTCGAGACCTACGAGACCATCCGCCGTCGCAAGGACGGCAGCCTGGTGCCCGTATCCCTGACGATCTCGCCCGTACGCAATGCTGTCGGCCAGATCATCGGCGCCTCCAAGATCGCCCGCGACATCTCGACAGCCAAGGAGAGCGAATATCGCATCCGCATGCTGATGCGCGAGGTCAACCATCGGGTCAAGAACCAGTATTCCGTCATCATCTCTATGATCCGCGAGACCAGCAAGAGGTCCTCGACACCGGCGGAGTTCGAACGCCAGGTGCGCGAGCGCATCATGGCACTGTCGCTCTCGCACGACCTGCTGGTGTCCGGCGACTGGCGAGGCGCGACGATTTTCGAGCTGCTCCTTGCACAAGCCAAACCGTTCGGCAACGAGGAACGGATTTCCATGGCTGGCCCTTCCCTGACGCTGAGCCCCAATGCCGTTCAGTATCTCGGCATCGCGTTTCATGAACTGGCGACCAATTCCGCCAAATATGGCGTACTTTCGGCCGCCGAGGGAACGATATCGGTGCAATGGAAGGTGAGCAAGGCAGGCGACCTGAAACGGTTCCAGCTGATCTGGAAAGAGCGCGATGGTCCTCAGGTGCAGAACATCGGCCATGGCGGTTTCGGCACCGTTGTGCTCCAGCGCGTCGCTCCAGCAGCGGTAAGCGGCACCGGCGTTCTCGAATATGACAGCCACGGCGTCACCTGGATCCTTGAAGCACCCTTGTCGCAGCTCGAAGCCTCGGTGGACAGCGAGCACGTCGACCCACGAGGGATCGACGAGGTGATCGGCGGACCGGAATTCGAAGTCCTTCCCTGATGCCGCCGCACTCGCATTCCGGCATCGCCGCTCTATGTCTTCCCCGAACAAACATTTCTCGCCGTCCGGAACAGTCGTGGAAGACATGCGGTTGGCCAAAGCACGGAGAGCCTGCGATGACCGATGAAGATCTTGCCAAGAACTATCGTGGCTACATCGCCTGCCTCAACGCCCAGGACTGGCGGAGCCTGGACCGCTTCGTACACCAGGAGGTGCACTACAATGGCGACCGGGTCGGCCTGCCGGGTTACCGAGACATGCTGGAGCGGGATTTTCGCGCAATTCCCGATCTCTATTTCGACATCCAGCTGCTGATCGCCGATGCGCCGTTCATAGCCAGCCGCCTTCAATTCAACTGCACGCCGAAGGAAACTTTCCTCGGCCTGCCCGTCAACGGCAGGAAAGTGTCCTTCAGTGAGAACGTCTTCTACGAGTTTCTCGACGACAGGATCAGGCACGTCTGGTCGGTGATCGACAAGGCGGCGATCGAAGCGCAGCTGTAGGCCGGCCCCTTTTGTCAGCTTTTCGAAGCGTGCCTAAGACCGTTCGTAAAAATCGATCGTTCTAACGAAAATAATTCGTTGGAAAGATTAGTCTTGGAATGACATTTCTCCGTGGTACTCGCACGGAGAATTGCATTGTCTTCCCAGACCTACATCGCGAACGGTATTCCGAAAGGCCCGATTTCCGCGAATCTGGCCCAGCGCCGCAAGCGCCTCGATTCCCTGGGGAACGGCGTCATTCCCGGCATCGTGCTGGTGGCGATGATCACGGCCGTTGCCTTCTCGGCCCGCAATGTGTCCGGTTTCGCCTTGTTCAGCCCGATGATCCTGGCCGTCGTCGCCGGCATGATCTATTCCAACGTGCTCGGCACACCGGTGCACGCCAAGGCCGGCATAGGCTTTTCGCAAAAGCGCCTGCTGCGCTTCGCCATCGTGCTGCTCGGTTTCCAGCTGACGCTTGGCCAGGTGGTCTCGATCGGCGCCGGCGGCGTCGGCATCGTCGCGCTGACCCTTGGCGCCACCTTCGTCTTCACCATCACGCTCGGCAGGCTGATCGGCGTCGACGCCAAGCTGACGCAGTTGATCGCCGCCGGCACCTCGATCTGCGGTGCCTCGGCGATCGTCGCCACCAACATCGTCACCAATGCGCGCGACGAGGACGTCACCTATGCCGTCGCCTCGATCACCTTGTTCGGCACCGTCGCCATGCTCGGCTTCCCGGTGCTGGCGCCACTGCTCGGCCTCGACCAGCACGCCTTCGGACTGTGGGCCGGCGCCTCCATCCATGAGGTGGCGCAGGTCATCGGCGCCGGTTTCCAGAACGGCCCCCAGTCAGGCGAGATCGCCACCGTCGCCAAGCTGACCCGTGTCGCCATGCTGGCGCCGATGGTCGTCGCGCTCGGCCTGATGGCACGCCGCGGGAGCAGCGACCAGGCAGCTGCACGCCCGCCCATGCCATGGTTCGTCGCCGCCTTTGTCGCCGTCGTGGCGTTGAACAGCCTGGTCATGATACCAGCCGAAGTGAAGCAGGCGGTGGTGCTGGCCACCACCATCATGCTCACCATGGGGCTGGCCGCCATGGGACTGCAGGCAGACATTTCGCAACTGCGCTCGCGCGGCCTGCGCCCGCTGGCGCTCGCCTTCTGCGCCTTCCTGTTCATCGGCGGCTTCAGCCTGATGCTGGTGAAGGTCTCGGGCTAACTAGTCCTGGAACGAGCTCGCCGCGACATAGATCGCCGCCAGCGCCTCGATGCCGGCCTGGTCGGCACTGTCGAAGCGGCCGGGCAGCGGGCTGTCGAGATCGAGCACGCCGAAAACGCCCTCCTCGTCCTCGAGCAGCACGACCAGCTCGGAGCGCGAGGCGGCGTCGCAGGCGATGTGGCCGGGGAAATCATGCACGTCCTTGATCAGCATCGAGGTGCCGAGCTCGACCGCCGTGCCGCATACGCCCTGGCCGACGGCGATGCGCACGCAGGCCGGCTTGCCCTGGAAGGGGCCCAGCACCAACTCCTCGTCCGATGCCAGGAAATAGAAGCCGGCCCAGTTGAGGTCGGGCACCATCTGGAAGATAAGCGCCGCGGTGTTGGCGGCGTTGGCGATCGAATCGTGCTCGCCCTCGAGCAGAGCCTTCAATTGCTTGACAAGGCCGCGGTAGAACGCGGCCTTGTCTGAGATATCAATGGCCTGGGCCGCGAACATGACTTGTCTCCAAACTGGGAATCGCGGTTCCGTCGATGAGTTAGCTCCGCACCAACGGCCCACCGAAACAGTCTACCGTGAATCCCAACCACAGCGAAAGCCGCAAGATCAGGACAGCCGCCGGATGCTCACGCAAGGCAGCGCTCCATTGCGCCAACCTCGCGAGACCTGGCTGCCCTTCCAGCTGCCGCCCTAGTAACCGCCCATGCCGCCACCACCACCCGCCGGCGCCGCATCCTTCGGCGGGATGTCGGTGATCATCGCTTCGGCGGTGATCAGCAAGGCCGCGATCGAGCCGGCATCCTGCAATGCGGTGCGCACCACCTTCGCCGGGTCGACGATGCCGGCCTTGATCATGTCGACATAGGTCTCGTTCTGAGCGTCGAAGCCCTGATTGTGGTCCTTGCTGTCGGCGAGCTTGCCGACGACCACTGAGCCCTCCACGCCGGAATTCTCGGCGATCTGGCGGATCGGCGCCTCAAGCGCGCGAAGCACGATGGAGATGCCGGCGGTGACATCCGCATTGGCGCCGTTCAGGCCCGATAGCGCCGACCGGGCACGAAGCAGGGCCACTCCGCCGCCTGGCACGATGCCTTCCTCGACCGCAGCGCGCGTCGCGTTCAGCGCGTCGTCGATGCGGTCCTTCTTTTCCTTCACTTCCGACTCGGTGACGCCGCCGACGCGGATGACGGCAACGCCGCCCGACAGCTTGGCCAGCCGCTCCTGCAGCTTTTCCTTGTCGTAGTCCGAGGTGGTCTCCTCGATCTGGCCCTTGATCTGGGCGACGCGCGCCTGGATCGTCGCCTTGGTGCCGGCGCCGTCGATGATCGTGGTGGTGTCCTTCTCGATCAGCACGCGCTTGGCGCGGCCGAGCATCTCGATGGTGACGTTTTCGAGCTTGATGCCGAGATCCTCGGAAATCATCTGGCCCGATGTGAGCACCGCGATGTCTTCCAGCATCGCCTTGCGGCGATCGCCGAAGCCCGGCGCCTTGACGGCCGCGACCTTGAGGCCGCCGCGCAGCTTGTTCACGACCAGCGTGGCCAGCGCCTCGCCTTCGACGTCCTCTGAAATGATCAGCAGCGGCCTGCCGCCCTGCACCACCGCTTCGAGGATCGGCAGCATCGCCTGGAGATTGCCGAGTTTTTTCTCGTGGATGAGGATATAGGGATCCTCGAGCTCGGCGCGCATCTTGTCTGCATTGGTGACGAAGTAGGGCGAGAGATAGCCGCGGTCGAACTGCATGCCTTCGACGACGTCGAGTTCGGTCTCGGCGGTCTTGGCTTCCTCAACCGTGATGACGCCGTCATTGCCGACCTTGTTCATTGCCTTGGCGATCATTTCGCCGACGCTGGCGTCGCCATTCGCGGCGATGGTGCCGACCTGCGCGATCTCGGCCGACGACTTGACCTTCTTGGCCTTCGCCTTGATTTCCCCGACGACGGCGGCAACGGCCTGGTCGATGCCGCGCTTCAGGTCCATCGGGTTCATGCCGGCGGCGACCAGCTTGGCGCCTTCGCGCAGGATCGAAGCGGCCAGCACCGTGGCTGTCGTGGTGCCGTCACCGGCAAGGTCGTTGGTCTTCGAGGCCACTTCGCGCACCATCTGCGCGCCCATGTTTTCGAACTTGTCGGCAAGCTCGATTTCCTTGGCGACGGTGACGCCATCCTTGGTGATGCGCGGAGCGCCGTAAGCCTTGTCGATGATGACGTTGCGGCCCTTGGGACCCAGCGTCACCTTCACCGCATTGGTGAGGATTTCGACGCCGCGCAGCATGCGGTCACGCGCATCGGTGGAGAATTTGATTTCCTTGGCAGACATGATTTTTTATCCAATCGAGTTTGAGGGGGGCCAGCCGCCGCGCCGAACGCGCGGCGCTCCAGTCAGGCGGCCTTCTTGGCTTCGACAGCCCTTTCGATGACGCCCATAATGTCGGCTTCCTTCATGATCAGCAGGTCTTCGCCGTCGATCTTGACCTCGGTGCCCGACCATTTGCCGAATAAGATCAAATCGCCGGCCTTGACGTCGAGCGGAACGAGCGCGCCGTTTTCGTCGCGTGCCCCTGGGCCGACGGCAATGACTTCGCCTTCCGCAGGCTTTTCCTTGGCATTGTCGGGAATGATGATGCCGCCCTTGGATTTGGTGTCGCCTTCGGCGCGCCGGACGACGACGCGGTCGTGGAGTGGACGGAACTTCATGGGAACTTCTTTCTGCGGCCGGCATAGGCGGCCGCGCCCTCTCTATAGGCGGTTTGGCACTCGATAGATAGGAGTGCCAAAATTTATCGGGGGACGGAATTAAATGTTGGAAGTATTAGTTTCGCACCCGGTTTCCTGATATCCGAAGTCAGCCAAATATTTTCGAAAATTGAATTTTTCCGGTCGAGCGCCTATTTATCGGACAAGTTCGCTTTCACGATTTCATGCGCAAGGAGATTTCTTCAATGGCCGACGGCAATCAGACGATCATGCAAAAAGCTGAAGCCCGCTTTGTCGACAAGCAGAAGAAAACCGCGGAACGCAACAAGGCAACCGCCGAATACATGTCCGAGGCGAGGGCCAGGGAGATCAAGACGGC
>NZ_AYWQ01000032.1:0-22594 GCF_000502415.1 Mesorhizobium sp. LNHC229A00 | reverse complement strand
TGATCGTGCCGATCGCCATGGAAGAGAAGCTGCGCTTCGCCATCCGTGAAGGCGGCCGCACCGTCGGTGCCGGCATCGTCGTTACCATCAAGGAATAATCGATCCGGCTGCTGCCGGTCTCGAACACGAAAGGGCGGTCTTCGGGCCGCCCTTTTTCGTTTCACACGCCTCGCAACGAAAGCATTGCGCGCTTGTTTCAAAGCTGTTGCAAGCGCCATGGCTGCAACTAGTATAGGTTGCACCGAGGGAGCTTTGCCGACAGTGGTTTCAAGGCACCGTTTCGATGGGAAGGCATGGCGGTTGTGGGCACTGGTTTGTCTCGCCGTCGCCATGGCACTGCCCGTTTTGACAGCGCGAGCGGAGGATGGGCCTCTCGACATCCCGCCTATGCGCTTCGTCGTGGTGCGCAGCAACGCTCCGGGATGCGAACCCAACTGTCCTGAATGGATATCGGCGGACGGCACCATCGACGCGGGCACGCCGTCGCTCCTCAAGCGCACGCTCAAGGCGCTCAGGGGAAGGCAATTGCCGGTCGTCGTCAATTCGCCCGGCGGTAACGTCGACGCCGCGCTGGCACTCGGCCGGATGATCCGCAAGAACAAGCTCGATATCGCCGTCGGCGTGACGGTTTTTTCCGGTTGCAAGCCGGAAGCGAAAAACTGCGGGGACAACAAGGGCAAGAGTGCCGATTATTTCGGGGCGGCCTATGACGACGGAGCCATGTGCAATTCGGCCTGTCCGCTAATGTTTTCCGGCGGTGTCCGCCGCGTCGTTGGGGATTTCGGCTATCTCGGTGTCCACCAGATCACCACCACATACCAGCGGGAGAAGCTGCTCTACCGGACCACGTACCGGATCGTGAACGGCAGGAAGAAGATCATCAGCACCAAGGTGGTCAGCCGCAAAAACGCTGGCAGCTACAAAACCTACGAGATGAGCAGGACCGTCGAGAAGACGCTTTCGGCGTACCTGAAGGAAATGGGGATAGCAGACGGCGTACTGGAAGTCATGAAAGCCACGCCGGCCAGTGAGATTCGTCAGATTCCGCTCGATGACATGGTGATGATGAAGTTGGTCACCAGCCGGGACGCAGTGGACCTGTTGACCACGGTAAGCCTCTGCGGCCTGGCCCAGCCGGCCACGAACTGCCGGCAAATAGCTGGACCCGCAAGCAAGACGACGCCATCGGCCGCAGCCAGGCCAATGGCTGCCGTAACCGTTCAAGCGGAAACCGCGAAGGCCGGCGGGGACATGCGGTTTGTCGTCGTTCGCGGCAGCAATCCGCTGTGCAATCCCGACTGTCCGGAATGGATATCGGCCGAAGGTGCGATCACGAACCGGGCGCCGGGGAAGCTGCGGCAGTTGCTGGCCACCCTTGGCAATCGGCGGCTGCCTATCGTCATCAGCTCGCGCGGAGGCGACCTGCCCAGCGCTCTCGCAATGGGACGGCTTATCCATGAAAGAAAGCTCGACATCGCCGTTGCCCGGACGGATTTCGTCGACTGTGACCCCGGCGCGTGGAACTGCCTGGCCACGGAAGGAGCCTATGCCGGATTGAGCATCGATGCGGGGGTGGAGTGTGATTCCGGCTGTGCGTTAGTGGTCGCCGGCGGCGCCAGGCGGCTTGTCGGTCCCCGGGCGCGGCTCAGCCTGTATCCGACGGGACAGAAGCTGGTGGTCAAGGCCTACCTCGACGAGATGGCGATCGGCCCCGCTCTGTTCGCAACAATCGAACGACGCTCGACCGAGGGGCAACTTGACCCAGACGCCATGCTCAAGCTTGGACTGACAACAGGACCGCAATCGGTCGACGCGCTGACCGGCTCCACGACTTGCAAGGCTGTTGCCAAGCCCGACAATTGCCTGGGCCTGCCAGCCGCCAATGCACAGGCCGACGCGCCCGCAAGGCTGTAGAGCACGGTGATGTCGGGGGGAACTGCCCATCGAGGCAGGTTGAGCCGTATCCGATTTCCGCTATCGTCGCGGCGGGGCCGGCGAAGGATCGAGAATGAGCCAGGACGTTCCGACACTCTATGAATGGGCCGGAGGCGGCGAGGCGCTGAACCGGCTGACGCAAACCTTCTACGACAAGGTGGCGCAAGATCCGGTGGTTGGCCCGGTCTTCAAGCACATGTCGCCGGACCACCCCGCCCATGTCGCGGCCTTCATCGGCGAGGTCTTCGGCGGACCGAAAACCTACAGCGAAACCTTTGGCGGCCACCGCGAAATGGTCATGCATCATGTGGGCAAGCACCTCACCGAGGCGCAGCGCCGTCGCTGGATCAATCTTCTCGCCGACGCGGCGGATGAGGTCGGTCTGCCGGACGATCCAGAATTCCGTTCAGCCTTCATGGGCTACGTCGAATGGGGATCTCGGCTGGCCAAGATGAATTCCAATCTCGGCGAGACCTGCGATCCCGAGACCGAACCGATGCCAGCCTGGGGGTGGGGCGTGCCTGGCGGACCGTACCGGGTGCCGGACGCAAAATAGCTTCGGCTGCCGGGGGAGGTGGACGATTGATGCCGCAAGATGCAAAGATCGTGCGCTGGCGCGAGTGGGATGGGCCCGGCTCCGAACATCTTGTGCTGCGGGAGCACGCGGGGCGGTTGCTGGCCGATTCGGTCGTTATCCGCTCGGGCGAAACGCCATTTGCGGTCCGCTACCGCATCGCCTGCGATGCCGGCTGGCGCGCCGAGAGTGTCATTGTCAATGTGATCGGTGATAACCGGACACTTGTCCTGGCGTCCGATGGCGATGGTCAGTGGACCAGGGACGGCTTGGCGATGCCCGAGCTTGCCGGCGTGCTCGACCCGGACCTCACCGTCACGCCCTTCACCAACACGCTGCCGATCCGGCGCCTGGCGCTCGCGGCCGGCCAGAGTGGGGAAATCACCACCGCCTTCATCGAATTCCCGGCACTCACTGTCGTGCGCAACCCGCAGCGCTACACGTGCCTCGAAGCGGGCCGGCGATACCTCTATGAATCGCGCGCCAGCGACTTCAGGCGGGAGCTGGAGATCGATGCCGAGGGGCTGGTCGTCGACTATCCCGATTTCTGGCGCAGGGGTTAAGCACGTTTGCCTGCAAACCGCTCTTTACAGAGCGCACGGAAGCTTTTAGGAAGCGCCTGCGCTGAAGCGCGCGTGTACGGGCATAGCTCAGTTGGTAGAGCGGCGGTCTCCAAAACCGCAGGTCGTAGGTTCGAGCCCTGCTGCCCGTGCCATTTGCTCTGAAAGATGGCATCAAAACGATATTTCGCGGCTGCCTTTGAAAATCGGCGAGCCGCTTGCCATATTAGCCCGATTGGGGCATAAGAGCGCCATAGCCGGGACGGAACGACTGGATGGCTCCGAGGCGGCGTTTGGTCATAAAGCGGGCACTTGCCACTTGCGTGGATCAAGAATCGGTTTTATGTAGACNGGTCGTAGGTTCGAGCCCTGCTGCCCGTGCCATTTGCTCTGAAAGATGGCATCAAAACGATATTTCGCGGGCTGCCTTTGAAAATCGGCGAGCCGCTTGCCATATTAGCCCGATTGGGGCATAAGAGCGCCATAGCCGGGACGGAACGACTGGATGGTTCCGAGGCGGCGTTTGGTCATAAAGCGGGCACTTGCCACTTGCGTGGATCAAGAATCGGTTTTATGTAGACGAAACAGACACGCGACGCGTGGAGCTGGGAAGCCGGCTTTACGCGTCTGATTTGCATGGGCGAAATGATTGCGCTGATTCTGCGCGAGATTGGGCTCAGGCGGCACGTCCCGGCCAGCGGGATCATCCAGGGGGCCCGGCCAACGGGTCTTGAAGACAGGCGGCATATGGCTTCGAAAACCACAAATCCTTTCGTCTTTCTCCAGCAGGTGCGCGCGGAGACAGCCAAGGTGACTTGGCCGTCGCGCCGCGAGACGATGATCTCGACGGTCATGGTCCTGGCCTTTGCTGTGATTGCGATGATCTTCTTCTTCACCGCCGATCAGCTCATGGGCCTCGCGGTCGAGCAGATTCTGGGCATTGGACGCTAAGTCCGGCGATTAGGAGAAGTCGAAAAAAATGGCTACGCGCTGGTACATCGTCCACGCCTATTCGAACTTCGAGAAGAAGGTCGCCGAGGACATAGAGAACAAGGCCAAGCAGAAGGGCCTGTCCGCCGATATCGAGCAGATCGTGGTGCCGACCGAGAAGGTCGTCGAGGTTCGTCGCGGCCGCAAGGTCGACGCGGAGCGCAAGTTCTTCCCGGGCTACGTGCTCTTGAAGGCCAATCTGACCGACGCCGTGTTCTCGCTGGTCAAGAACACGCCGAAAGTCACTGGTTTTCTCGGGGACTCCAAGCCGGTGCCGATCACCGAGGCCGAAGCCCAGCGCATCCTGAACCAGGTGCAGGAAGGCGTCGAGCGGCCGAAGCCCTCGGTCACCTTCGAGATCGGCGAGGCTATCCGCGTTTCGGATGGTCCCTTCGCGTCGTTCAACGGTTTCGTCCAGGAAGTGGACGAGGAGCGGGCGCGGCTCAAGGTGGAAGTTTCGATCTTCGGGCGCGCCGTGCCCGTCGATCTGGAATTCGGACAGGTCGAAAAGGGCTGATCCGAAATCCCTGATGCCGGTCCGGCGATCAGGGGAGGCGGCGCGGCAACGCGCGGCTTGAGAACGGTGGGAGGCGAAGGCGGCTTTGGCCGGCCGCAAGAACCGCACCACCAGACTGCAACCACCGGTGTTTCCCAGATCGTGGGGCCGGCATAGACAAAGGCAGGAAAAGAGATGGCTAAGAAAATTGCAGGCCAGCTCAAGCTCCAGGTCTCCGCGGGATCGGCTACGCCGTCTCCCCCGATCGGCCCGGCGCTTGGTCAGCGTGGCATCAACATCATGGAGTTCTGCAAGGCGTTCAACGCGCAGACCCAGGAAATGGAAAAGGGATCGCCGGTTCCGGTCGTCATCACCTATTACCAGGACAAGTCGTTCACCTTCGTCATGAAGACGCCTCCGGTGAGCTACTTCCTGAAGAAGGCCGCGAACCTGAAGTCGGGCTCGAAGGAGCCGGGCAAGGTCAAGGCTGGCACGGTTTCGCGCGACAAAGTTCGCGAAATCGCGACCGCCAAGATGAAGGATCTGAACGCGAACGACGTCGAAGCGGCCATGCGCATGGTCGAGGGCTCCGCCCGCTCGATGGGTCTGGAAGTGGTGGGCTAAGATCATGGCAAAGATTGCAAAGCGTGTATCGAAGACCCGTGAAGGCATCGATCCCAACAAGGCTTACGCGCTCGGTGACGCGCTGAAGCTGCTCAAGGATCGTTCCTCGGTCAAGTTCGACGAGACCATCGAAGTGGCCATGAACCTCGGCGTCGACCCGCGTCATGCCGACCAGATGGTTCGCGGCGTGGTCAACCTGCCGAACGGCACCGGCCGCTCGGTCCGTGTCGCCGTGTTCGCCCGTGGCGACAAAGCCGAAGAGGCCAAGGCCGCCGGTGCCGACATCGTCGGTGCCGAGGATCTGGTCGACATCGTCCAGAAAGGCACGATCGATTTCGATCGCTGCATCGCCACGCCGGACATGATGCCGCTCGTCGGTCGTCTCGGTAAGGTGCTCGGCCCGCGCGGCATGATGCCGAACCCGAAGGTCGGCACCGTCACCACCGATGTCGCCGCGGCCGTCAAGGCATCGAAGGGCGGCGCGGTCGAGTTCCGCGTCGAGAAGGCCGGCATCGTTCATGCCGGCGTCGGGAAGGTCTCTTTCGACGTCAAGGCGCTGGAAGAGAACGTCCGTGCATTCGCCGATGCGGTGACCAAGGCAAAGCCGGCTGGCGCCAAGGGCAACTACGTCAAGAAGGTGTCTGTCACCTCGACGATGGGCCCGGGCCTCAAGCTCGACGTCTCGACGCTCGCCGCGTCCTGATTAGATTTGGATTGGCCTTTCGAAGGCTGATCCGTGACTGAATTCCGGGCCTTGGATTTATCCTGGGCCCGGAACCGGAAGCCGGAAGGCTTCCGGACATCCTGTCCGAGATTGCGGGCGGCCCGAACCTTGATTCAAGAGGAGGGCCTTAATTCATGTGGGCCTGCATGAGACGGGTGAAAACCGGACAACGGAGCAACAAGCTCCAATGAAAGGTTCGAACCGTGTTTGCCTTTTGTCTGCGCATCGCCGGCTTTGCCGTCGATGTGGCGAAAGGGGGCAGGATCCTCGAGCGTCGTTCGGGAGATCCGTTACTGGATGGCCCGGCCGGCAAAAGGCAACCCGACGCCTGTCCTCGAAATGGGAATGTTCCCATTGGCAGGACTGGGGTCAACTGGAGATAGGCAGTGGACAGAGCGGAAAAACGCGAACTCGTCACGGGCCTGAATGATGCGTTTTCGGGCGCGGGTTCAGTCGTCGTGGCCCACTATGCCGGTATCACCGTCGCGCAAATGAACGACCTTCGGTCGAAGATGCGCGCTGCCGGTGGCACCGTTAAAGTCGCGAAGAACCGTCTCGCCAAAATCGCTCTTCAGGGCACGGACTCCGCATCGATCATCGAACTGTTCAAGGGACAGACGCTGATCGCCTATTCGGAGGATCCGATTGCGGCGCCGAAGGTCGCGTCCGATTTCGCCAAGGGGAATGACAAGCTCGTCATTCTCGGCGGCGCAATGGGCACCACCTCGCTCAATGCCGACGGTGTGAAGGCACTCGCCACACTTCCGTCGCTCGATGAGTTGCGCGCCAGGCTGGTTGGCATGATCGCCACGCCGGCAACCCGGATCGCCCAGATCGTCAATGCGCCAGCGGCCTCGGTCGCGCGCGTCATCGGCGCTTACGCCCGGAAGGACGAGGCGGCATGAGGCCGTTCCTCGCTATCAAAAACACACGTTCGAACCTAACGAAGGAACACAACAATGGCTGATCTGGCAAAGATCGTAGACGACCTTTCGAAGCTGACCGTCCTCGAGGCGGCTGAGCTGTCGAAGCTTCTGGAAGAAAAGTGGGGCGTTTCGGCTGCTGCTCCGGTGGCGGTTGCCGCTGCTGGCGGTGCTGCCGCTGCTGCTGCTCCGGTCGAGGAAAAGACGGAATTCGACGTCGTTCTCACCGAGGCCGGCGCTCAGAAGATCAACGTGATCAAGGAAGTGCGCGCTATCACCGGTCTTGGCCTCAAGGAAGCCAAGGACCTGGTCGAAGCGGCTCCGAAGCCGGTCAAGGAAGGCGTTTCCAAGGCCGACGCTGACAAGTTCAAGGCCCAGCTGGAAGCAGCCGGCGCCAAGGTCGACCTGAAGTAAGCGTAAAAAGCGGCGGGCGGCCTCGCGCCGTCCGCCACTCCCTTGGGTGACCAGGGGAGGCTGCGTAACGCGAGATGTACGAAAACCTCTTTTCTGAGGGCCGTAAACCGGCCTTCAGGAAACGGGTTTTCTCCCGTTTTAGCCGGTAACCGCCAAGCAATTGGAGAGGCGGCCGGAGAACAGACAGAGAGCCGCCGCCCAGGTGGCTCAGTATGCAAGGCGAACCGCGGCGAGGTTCGTCCCGAGTTTAGAGCTAAGGAGCGACGATGGCCCAGACCCAGACTTTCAATGGCCGCAGACGCGTACGCAAGTTCTTCGGGAAGATCCCGGAAGTTGCGGAGATGCCGAACCTTATCGAGGTTCAGAAGGCATCCTATGACCAGTTCCTGATGGTGGACGAGCCCAAGGGCGGACGTCCCGACGAAGGACTGCAGGCTGTTTTCAAGTCGGTCTTCCCGATCTCCGATTTTTCCGGCTCCTCCATGCTGGAGTTCGTGAAGTACGAGTTCGAAGGACCGAAATTCGACGTTGACGAATGCCGTCAGCGCGACCTGACCTATGCCGCGCCGCTGAAGGTGACGCTGCGCCTCATCGTGTTCGATATCGACGAGGATACTGGTGCCAAGTCGATCAAGGACATCAAGGAGCAGGACGTCTACATGGGCGACATGCCGCTCATGACCTTGAACGGCACCTTTATCGTCAACGGCACCGAGCGCGTCATCGTCTCGCAGATGCACCGCTCGCCGGGCGTCTTCTTCGACCACGACAAGGGCAAGTCGCACTCGTCGGGCAAACTTCTGTTTGCCGCCCGTGTGATCCCCTACCGTGGCTCGTGGCTCGACATCGAGTTCGATTCCAAGGACGTTGTGCACGCCCGCATCGACCGTCGCCGCAAGATTCCGGTGACGTCGCTGCTGATGGCGCTCGGCATGGACGGCGAGGAGATCCTGTCGACCTTCTATAACAAGATCATCTACAAGCGCGCCGGCGACCATTGGCGCATTCCCTTCAACGTCGAGCGTTTCCGCGGCCTCAAGGCCGTCGGCGACCTGGTCGATGCCGACACCGGCGAAATCGTCGTCGAGGCGGGCAAGAAGATTACCGCTCGCCAGGCACGTCAGCTCGGCGAAAAGGGTCTCAAGGCGATCAAGGCGACNATTGGCGCATTCCCTTCAACGTCGAGCGTTTCCGCGGCCTCAAGGCCGTCGGCGACCTAGTCGATGCCGACACCGGCGAAATCGTCGTCGAGGCGGGCAAGAAGATTACCGCTCGCCAGGCACGTCAGCTCGGCGAAAAGGGTCTCAAGGCGATCAAGGCGACCGACGAGGATCTGCTCGGCAATTACCTGGCCGAGGACATCGTCAACTACGCCACCGGCGAGATTTTCCTCGAGGCCGGCGACGAGATCGACGACAAGACGCTCAAGGTGCTGCTCGGCACCGGCGAGCACGAGATCCAGGTCCTCGACATCGACCATGTCAATGTCGGTGCCTATATCCGCAACACGCTCGCCGTCGACAAGAACGAGAGCCGCCAGGACGCGCTGTTCGACATCTACCGTGTCATGCGCCCGGGCGAGCCGCCGACGCTCGAGACCGCCGAAGCCATGTTCAACTCGCTGTTCTTCGACAGCGAGCGCTACGACCTGTCCGCCGTCGGCCGCGTCAAGATGAACATGCGTCTCGAGCTCAAGGCCGAGGACACGGTGCGCGTGCTGCGCAAGGACGACATCCTGGCCGTGGTCAGGACGCTGGTCGAACTGCGTGACGGCAAGGGCGAGATCGACGACATCGACAATCTCGGCAATCGCCGCGTACGTTCGGTCGGCGAGCTGATGGAGAACCAGTACCGCGTCGGCCTGTTGCGCATGGAGCGCGCGATCAAGGAGCGTATGTCCTCGATCGAGATCGACACGGTCATGCCGCAGGACCTGATCAACGCCAAGCCGGCGGCCGCCGCCGTGCGTGAGTTCTTCGGTTCCTCGCAGCTGTCGCAGTTCATGGACCAGACCAACCCGCTGTCGGAGATCACCCACAAGCGTCGTCTCTCGGCGCTTGGACCGGGCGGTCTGACCCGCGAGCGTGCCGGCTTCGAAGTGCGCGACGTGCACCCGACGCATTATGGCCGTATCTGCCCGATCGAGACGCCGGAAGGCCCGAATATCGGTCTGATCAACTCGCTGGCGACCTTCGCGCGCGTCAACAAGTACGGCTTCATCGAAAGCCCGTACCGCAAGATCGTTGACGGCAAGCTGACCAATGACGTCGTCTATCTCTCGGCGATGGAAGAGGCCAAGCACCATGTCGCGCAGGCGAACGCCGAGCTCGACAAGAATGGCGGCTTCGTCGACGAATTCGTCATTTGCCGCAGCGCCGGCGAAGTGATGATGGCGCCGCGCGAAAACGTCGACCTGATGGACGTGTCGCCCAAGCAGATGGTGTCTGTTGCCGCGGCACTTATCCCGTTCCTGGAGAACGACGACGCCAACCGCGCTCTGATGGGCTCGAACATGCAGCGCCAGGCCGTGCCGCTGGTGCGCGCCGAGGCGCCGTTCGTCGGTACCGGCATGGAGCCGATCGTCGCCCGTGACTCGGGCGCCGCCATCGGGGCGCGTCGTGGCGGCATCGTCGACCAGGTGGACGCCACGCGTATCGTTATCCGCGCCACCGAGGATCTCGATCCGGGCAAGTCCGGCGTCGACATCTACCGGCTGATGAAGTTCCAGCGTTCGAACCAGAACACCTGCATCAACCAGCGTCCGCTGGTGCGCATGGGTGACCGGGTCAACAAGGGCGACATCATCGCCGACGGTCCCTCGACCGAACTCGGTGATCTGGCGCTCGGCCGCAACGTGCTGGTCGCGTTCATGCCGTGGAACGGCTACAACTACGAGGACTCGATCCTGCTCTCCGAGCGGATCGTGGCCGACGACGTCTTCACCTCGATCCACATCGAGGAGTTCGAGGTCATGGCGCGCGATACCAAGCNATCGTGGCCGACGACGTCTTCACCTCGATCCACATCGAGGAGTTCGAGGTCATGGCGCGCGATACCAAGCTCGGTCCGGAGGAAATCACGCGCGATATTCCAAACGTCTCGGAAGAAGCGCTGAAGAACCTCGACGAAGCCGGCATCGTCTATATCGGTGCGGAAGTGCAGCCGGGCGACATCCTGGTCGGCAAGATCACGCCGAAGGGCGAGAGCCCGATGACCCCGGAAGAGAAGCTTCTGCGCGCCATCTTCGGCGAAAAGGCTTCCGACGTGCGCGACACTTCGATGCGCATGCCTCCGGGTACTTTCGGCACCGTCGTCGAGGTGCGCGTGTTCAATCGCCACGGTGTGGAGAAGGACGAGCGCGCCATGGCGATCGAGCGCGAGGAGATCGAACGCCTCGCCAAGGATCGCGACGACGAGCAGGCCATTCTGGACCGTAACGTCTATGCGCGTCTTTCCGACGTTCTCGTCGGCAAGGAAGCGATCGCTGGACCGAAGGGCTTCAAGAAGGGCTCGACGCTGTCCAAGGACACGCTCGACGAGTATCCGCGTTCGCAGTGGTGGCAGTTTGCGGTGGAGAACGAAAAGCTCCAGAGCGAACTGGAAGCCCTGCGTGGCCAGTACGACGATTCCAAGAAGGCGCTCGAACAGCGCTTCATGGACAAGGTCGAGAAGGTGCAGCGCGGCGACGAAATGCCTCCAGGCGTCATGAAGATGGTCAAGGTCTTCGTGGCGGTGAAGCGCAAGATGCAGCCCGGCGACAAGATGGCCGGCCGTCACGGCAACAAGGGTGTCGTGTCGCGTATCGTTCCGGTCGAGGACATGCCTTTCCTCGAGGACGGCACGCATGCCGATATCGTGCTCAACCCGCTGGGTGTGCCGAGCCGCATGAATGTCGGCCAGATCCTGGAAACGCATCTGGGCTGGGCCTGCGCTGGCATGGGCAGGAAGATCGGCGAGCTTATCGATGCGTACAAGACAGCCGGCGACATCAAGCCGCTGCGCAAGACGCTCGAGAGCTTCATGCCGGCCAACGACCGCAACGAGCCGGTTCGCGAATATGACGACGAGAGCATCGTTCGCCTCAGCGAGCAGATGCGCCGCGGCGTCTCCATCGCGACCCCGGTGTTCGACGGCGCGCATGAGGCTGACATTAACATCATGTTGGAGCAGGCGGGCCTGCACACATCAGGTCAGTCGCAACTCTACGACGGACGCACCGGCGAGCCGTTCGATCGCAAGGTGACGATGGGCTATATCTACATGCTCAAGCTTCACCACCTCGTGGACGATAAGATCCACGCGCGTTCGATCGGTCCGTACTCGCTCGTCACCCAGCAGCCTCTGGGCGGCAAGGCGCAGTTCGGCGGCCAGCGCTTCGGCGAGATGGAGGTCTGGGCACTGGAAGCCTACGGCGCCGCTTACACGCTGCAGGAAATGCTGACGGTGAAGTCGGACGACGTCGCCGGCCGCACCAAGGTCTACGAGGCGATCGTGCGTGGCGACGACACGTTCGAGGCAGGCATTCCCGAGAGCTTCAACGTGCTCGTCAAGGAAATGCGGTCTCTCGGCCTCAATGTCGAGCTCGAGAACACCAAGCTCGACGACAACCCGATCCGGCTGCCCGATGCTGCCGAATAGGGGCGCGGCCGAGTAAACAAGACATCCGGACGCGGGAGAGGGCTCTCGCGACCGGATGCACCAATTCTTCGGCCGGTGGGCCGACCACTCAGCGGGCATTCGGCCCGCGCTAGATGCAAGGGGTTTTCGAGGACCCCGCAAAGGAGAACGGCATGAACCAAGAGGTCATGAATCTCTTCAATCCGCAGGCGCCTGCGCAGGTGTTCGATTCCATCCGGATTTCGCTTGCCAGCCCTGAGAAGATTCTGTCCTGGTCGTTCGGCGAGATCAAGAAGCCGGAGACCATCAACTACCGCACCTTCAAGCCGGAGCGTGACGGTCTGTTCTGCGCGCGCATTTTTGGCCCGATCAAGGACTATGAATGCCTGTGCGGAAAGTACAAGCGCATGAAGTACAAGGGCGTGATCTGCGAGAAGTGCGGCGTCGAAGTCACGCTGTCGCGCGTCCGCCGCGAGCGCATGGGCCATATCGAGCTGGCGGCCCCCGTCGCCCACATCTGGTTCCTGAAGTCGCTGCCCTCGCGCATCGGCACGCTGCTCGACATGACGCTGAAGGACATTGAGCGGGTCCTCTACTTCGAGAACTACATCGTCACCGAGCCTGGCCTCACCGCGCTGAAGGAGCACCAGCTGCTCAGCGAGGAAGAGTACATGATCGCCGTCGACGAATATGGCGAGGATAGTTTCACCGCCATGATCGGCGCCGAGGCCATTCATGACCTTCTGGCCGGCATGGACCTGGAGAAGATTGCCGGCGACCTGCGTTCGGAACTGGCATCGACCACGTCCGAGCTGAAGCAGAAGAAGTATCTGAAGCGGCTCAAGGTCGTCGAGAACTTCATGGAATCCGGCAACCGTCCGGAATGGATGATCATGAAGGTGGTTCCGGTGATCCCGCCGGACCTGCGCCCGCTCGTCCCGCTGGACGGCGGTCGTTTCGCGACGTCCGACCTGAACGATCTCTACCGCCGCGTCATCAACCGCAACAACCGCCTGAAGCGGCTGATCGAGCTGCGGGCGCCGGGCATTATCGTGCGCAATGAAAAGCGCATGCTGCAGGAAGCCGTCGATGCGCTGTTCGACAACGGCCGTCGCGGCCGCGTCATCACCGGCGCCAACAAGCGTCCGCTGAAGTCGCTGTCCGACATGCTCAAGGGCAAGCAGGGCCGGTTCCGTCAGAACCTGCTCGGCAAGCGCGTCGACTATTCTGGCCGCTCGGTCATCGTCACCGGTCCGGAGCTCAAGCTGCACCAGTGCGGCCTGCCGAAGAAGATGGCGCTCGAACTGTTCAAGCCCTTCATCTACGCCCGTCTCGACGCCAAGGGTTACTCCTCGACCGTCAAGCAGGCCAAGAAGCTGGTCGAGAAGGAGCGTCCGGAAGTCTGGGATATCCTCGATGAGGTCATCCGCGAGCATCCGGTTCTCCTTAATCGCGCGCCGACGCTGCACCGCCTCGGCATCCAGGCGTTCGAGCCGATCCTGATCGAAGGCAAGGCGATCCAGCTTCACCCGCTGGTCTGCACGGCCTTCAACGCCGACTTCGACGGCGACCAGATGGCCGTTCACGTGCCGCTGTCGCTGGAAGCGCAGCTCGAAGCCCGCGTGCTGATGATGTCGACCAACAACATCCTGCACCCGGCCTCCGGCGCGCCGATCATCGTCCCGTCGCAGGACATGGTTCTGGGTCTCTACTACCTCTCGATCGTCAACCAGAACGAGCCGGGCGAGGGCATGGTGTTTGCCGACATGGGCGAACTCCAGCACGCGCTCGAGACCAAGGCGGTGACCCTGCACGCCAAGATCAAGGGCCGCTTCCGCACGGTCGACGCCGAAGGCAAGGTTGTGTCGAAGATCCATGACACCACACCTGGCCGCATGATCATCGGCGAGCTTCTGCCGAAGAACGTCAACGTGCCTTACGAGACCGCCAACCAGGAGATGACCAAGAAGAACATCTCCAAGATGATCGACACCGTCTACCGCCATTGCGGTCAGAAGGAGACGGTCATTTTCTGCGACCGCATCATGGCGCTCGGCTTTGCCCATGCCTGCCGTGCCGGCATTTCGTTCGGCAAGGACGACATGCTGATCCCGGACACCAAGATCAAGCTGGTGTCGGACACCGAGGCTTTGGCCAAGGAGTACGAGCAGCAGTACAATGACGGCCTGATCACGCAGGGTGAGAAGTACAACAAGGTTGTCGACGCCTGGGCCAAGTGCTCGGAAAAGGTCGCCGACGAAATGATGGCCCGCATCAAGGCGGTCGAGTTCGAGGACAATGGCCGTCAGAAGCCGATGAACTCGATCTACATGATGTCGCACTCCGGTGCGCGCGGCTCGCCCACCCAGATGCGCCAGCTCGCCGGCATGCGCGGCCTGATGGCCAAGCCGTCGGGTGAAATCATCGAGACGCCGATCATCTCGAACTTCAAGGAAGGCCTGACCGTGCTCGAGTACTTCAACTCGACCCACGGTGCCCGCAAGGGTCTGGCCGATACCGCCTTGAAGACGGCGAACTCGGGTTACCTCACCCGTCGTCTGGTCGACGTGGCGCAGGACTGCATCGTCAACTCCGTGGATTGCGGCACCGACAAGGGCCTCACCATGCAGCCGATCGTCGATGCCGGTCAGGTCGTCGCTTCGGTCGGCCAGCGCGTGCTGGGCCGTACATCGCTCGACGACATCACCCATCCGGTGTCGGGCGAGGTTCTGGTCAAGGCCGGAACGCTGATGGACGAGCGTGACGTGGAGCAGATCGAAAAGGCCGGCGTGCAGTCGGTCCGCATCCGCTCGGCCCTGACCTGCGAAGTCAGGATCGGTGTCTGCGCGGTCTGCTACGGACGCGATCTGGCCCGCGGCACCCCGGTCAACCAGGGCGAAGCCGTCGGCGTCATCGCGGCGCAATCGATCGGCGAGCCGGGCACGCAGCTCACCATGCGTACCTTCCACATGGGCGGTACGGCGCAGGTGGTGGATAGCTCCTTCCTTGAAGCCTCCTATGAGGGCAAGGTCGAGATCCGCAACCGCAACGTGGTGCGCAACTCGGACGGCCAGCAGATGGTCATGGGCCGCAATATGGCGGTGCTGATCCTCGACGAAGCCGGCAAGGAGCGCGCCACGCACCGTGTCACCTATGGTTCACGCATCTTCGTGGACGATGGCGACAAGGTGAAGCGCGGTCAGCGTATCGCCGAGTGGGATCCCTATACCCGTCCTGTCCTCACTGAAATCGAGGGCAAGGTGTCGTATGAGGATCTGGTCGACGGCATTTCCGTTCAGGAAACGGCCGACGAGTCGACCGGCATCACCAAGCGTGAGGTCATCGACTGGCGTTCGACGCCGCGCGGGAACGACCTCAAGCCGGCGATTGCCATCCTGGACACCAAGGGCAAGGTCGGCAAGCTGTCGAAGGGTGGCGACGCCCGCTTCCNGGAAACGGCCGACGAGTCGACCGGCATCACCAAGCGTGAGGTCATCGACTGGCGTTCGACGCCGCGCGGCAACGACCTCAAGCCCGCGATTGCCATCCTGGACACCAAGGGCAAGGTCGGCAAGCTGTCGAAGGGTGGCGACGCCCGCTTCCTGCTCTCGGTCGAGGCCATTCTCTCGGTCGAGCCGGGTGCTCAGGTTCGCCCCGGCGACGTGCTGGCGCGTATCCCGATGGAAAGCGCCAAGACCAAGGACATCACCGGCGGTCTGCCGCGTGTTGCCGAACTGTTCGAGGCACGTCGTCCGAAGGATCACGCCATCATCGCCGAGATCGATGGCACGATCCGCTTCGGCCGCGACTACAAGAACAAGCGCCGCATCATCATCGAGCCGCACGACTCGACGCTCGAGCCGGTCGAGTACCTGATCCCGAAGGGCAAGCCGTTCCATCTCCAGGACGGCGACGTCATCGAGAAGGGCGACTACATCCTCGACGGCAATCCGGCGCCGCACGACATCCTGGCGATCAAGGGCGTGGAGGCACTTGCTTCCTACCTCGTCAACGAGATCCAGGAAGTCTACCGCCTGCAGGGCGTGTCGATCAACGACAAGCACATCGAGGTGATCGTTCGCCAGATGCTGCAGAAGGTCGAGATCACGGTGCAGGGCGACTCGACCTATATCCCGGGCGACCACGTCGACGTGATCGAACTGGAAGAGGTCAACGAGCGCCTGGTCGAGGACGGCAAGAAGCCGGCCGAAGGCCAGCCGGTGCTCTTGGGCATCACCAAGGCATCGCTGCAGACGCCGTCCTTCATCTCGGCCGCCTCCTTCCAGGAGACGACCAGGGTGCTGACGGAAGCCGCGGTTGCCGGCAAGACCGACATGCTGCAGGGCTTGAAGGAAAACGTCATCGTCGGCCGGCTCATCCCCGCCGGCACCGGCGGCACGATGAGCCAGATCCGGCGCATCGCCACCTCGCGCGACGAACTGATCATCGACGAGCGCCGCAAGGCCTCCGGTGTGGAAGTCGCCGAGCCGATGCTGGCGGACATGACAACCGCCGCGCAGTAAGCGCGGCGGCAGAAATCTCAGGCAACAGAAGCCGTCGGGGCAACCCGGCGGCTTTTTCATTTTTGCGGTCGGAGGATAGCGGATGAACACGAAGACCTGGACGGCAGTCGATAACTACATCGTATCTTCTCTCTTCGAGGCGGATCCCGTTCTCGAGGCGGTTCTGGCGGCCAACCGCGACCAGGGCCTGCCGGCAATCGATGTCTCGGCGGCGCAAGGAAAGCTGCTCTCGCTGCTGGTGCGCATCAGCAGCGCGAAAAAGGTGCTCGAGATCGGCACGCTGGGTGGCTATTCGACCATCTGGATGGCGCGGGGATTGCCTGCCGACGGCAAGGTCGTGACACTCGAACTCGATCCGCACCATGCCAAGGTCGCGCGTTCGAATTTCGAACACGCAGGGGTTGCGGGCCGTGTGGAACTGCGTGTCGGTTCGGCGCTCCAGTCGCTCGCACAACTGGACGGCGAGAATGCCGGCCCATTCGATCTCATCTTCATCGACGCGGACAAGCCGAACAACCCGAACTATCTGGCCTGGGCCCTGCGGCTGTCGCGGTCAGGAACGGTCATCGTCTGTGACAACGTCATCCGCGACGGCGCCGTGCTGGATGAGGATGGTCGCGATGCCAATGTCGAGGGCGCCCGGGCTGCGTTCTCCTTCATCGGCGGCGACAAACGGCTGGACGGCACCGCCATCCAGACCGTCGGCTCCAAGGGCTATGACGGGTTTGCCATTGCCATTGTCCACTGAGGCAAGGCGCCGCCCATCGTCAGTCGAAAAACGCCTCGACCACGTTGCGCTTGCCCAGCATGAAGGCGTCGGCAACGTGCTGGAGCGGCGCAAGGTCCACATCCGACCTCCCGACGTGCACGATTTCGGCAAAGCGCCGGTAGAGCATCGGATATTCCGCTTCCGGCTCCTCGTGTACAACCCGCCCGTCGACTGCGAGTTTCGAGCCGCCACCCGAGAGCACCATCTGTCCGGCATCCGTATCGGCCAGGATGTCCCAGCTCTGCGGTCCGGTCTGCAACCAGTCGAGCTCCATCGTCACATCCGATCCGTTCGCGGCCCGGAACGCGACCTGGGCCGCGATCGGTGCGTCGCGGTTCGCCGGAAAGTCGAGCACGGCCGAAGTGATGTACATGGCCGGCAGGATGTAGGTTGCAATCGACAGCGCGTTGATGCCGGGGTCGAAGACGCCGAAACCGCCAGGCTGCCAGATCCAGTCCTGGTTCGGGTGCCAGCGGCGTACATCTTCTTTCCAGACGATCGCCGCCGATTTGATTTTGGTCGAAGCGAGGAACGTTCGCGCCGCTTCGACCGCCGGCGCGTAGCGCGAATGCCAGCTAGCGAACAGTGAGACGCCTTGTTTCGCCGCCAGCGCCTTCAGGTCCTCGACCTCGCTGACCGTGGCACCGGGCGGCTTTTCCAGGAAAACGTGCTTCCCAGCCTCGAGTGCCTTGCGCGCGGCGTCATAGCGGAACTGCGGCGGCATGCACAGCGACACTGCATCGAGTTCGGGAACCGCGCTAAGCATCGTCTCGATGTCGGGGAAATTCACAATGCCGTCGACCTTGCCGTGCCGGCTGGCCGCCGCGATCAGCTGGTAATCCCGATCCTTGGCCAAGGCGGGAAGGTGTTGGTCGCGGACGATCTTGCCGACGCCGACAATGCCGATTCTTATGGGCGAGATGGATGAGGACATGAGGCTCCGCCGGGTTTGGACGACTGCGCGTCTCTTAGCAGATCGGCCATGACGGGCAAGCGTCGGCCGTGCCGGCTATCCGAACGAGTCGCGTCATGCCAAGCAGGCAAGGAAGGACACCGCGCCCATGACACGCCCATGATCAGATCGGCGCGTCGAAGGTGACGATCGACACTTCGCCTTCGAGCGCGCCCTGGTAGGCCGACAGATGCGGCTCGTCGTCGGGCACCCCGTCCATGTCGCCGATCTGGTCCAGTTCGGCCTCGGCGTAACCTTCCGCCGCCAGCGATTCGAGTGCGCGTCGCACCGCCGAATCGTCGTCAGGAGCGACCAGCATCACATGCACGCCTTCCACCTTGCCGCCTTTGCGCTTCCACACCCGGCCGGTGATGATGGTGACCGGGCGTTCTTCATTATCGTTCACGGCTGATTCCTCCTGGCAAGCGCGGGCGAGGGGATGTTGAGTGCTCAGGCCGCCTTTTCGCATAGAGCAAGGGCGCGCAAAAGCGAAAAGCCGGTCACTTTCTTCCTCCGCATTGCAAAATGGCGAAAGAAAATTACATGCGGTTTTCGGATGGCTGCCAAGTCCCGGCTTCGGTGCGATATTTGCCACTGCGGGCTTGACGGTTCGCGGGCTTACGAGTAGAAGCCGCCCAGTCAGAACCGATGTGAGGCTCTCCCTTCCGAAGCGACACGCTTTGGAGTTTGCCTCAAACAGGGTTCATTTTACGAGCGAAAAGACATTTCCGGCGTGCACGAAGCGGTTTCCGCTTCCTCTGCGATTTGTTCGGGCAAGACCGCGAGGCGCGGTTTGTGGCCCGAATTTGCGTATGGAAATGACGCTTTGAGCGAGCCTTGACCGGCACGAGACACGGAATTGAGAGACAAGAGGGTTTAATGCCTACCGTCAACCAGCTGATCCGCAAGCCGCGCATTGCGCCGGTGAAGCGCAACAAGGTCCCGGCCATGCAGCAGAACCCGCAGAAGCGGGGCGTCTGCACGCGCGTCTATACAACGACGCCGAAGAAGCCGAACTCGGCGCTGCGCAAGGTGGCCAAGATCCGCCTGACCAATGGTTTTGAAGTGATCGGCTACATCCCCGGCGAAGGTCACAACCTTCAGGAGCACTCCGTGGTCATGATCCGCGGCGGCCGCGTCAAGGATCTTCCGGGCGTGCGCTACCACATCATTCGCGGCGTGCTCGACACGCAGGGCGTGAAGAACCGCAAGCAGCGCCGTTCGAAGTACGGCGCCAAGCGTCCGAAGTAAGGCGTCCGAAGTAAGATTTTTCGGCCTTGGTGCTGCTTGAATGCACCGGGCTACGAGATTGAGAGACAAAAGCCATGTCGCGTCGTCACAGTGCAGAAAAGCGTGAGATCAACCCGGATCCCAAGTTCGGCGATCTGATCGTCACCAAGTTCATGAATGCCGTCATGTATGACGGCAAGAAGTCGGTCGCCGAGACCATTGTCTACGGCGCGCTGGACCAGGTCCAGTCGAAGACCAAGCAGGAGCCGGTCACCGTCTTCCATCAGGCGCTCGACAATGTCGCGCCGCATGTGGAAGTGCGTTCGCGTCGCGTCGGCGGCGCCACCTACCAGGTTCCGGTCGACGTGCGCCCCGAGCGCCGTCAGGCGCTGGCAATCCGTTGGCTGATCGCCGCGGCCCGCAACCGCAACGAGACCACCATGGTCGACCGCCTCTCCGGCGAGCTGATGGACGCGGCCAACAACCGCGGCACCGCCGTGAAGAAGCGTGAAGACACCCACAAGATGGCAGAAGCCAACCGCGCTTTCGCGCACTACCGCTGGTAAAGCGCGAACGAGACTGAGAGGCAGCTACGATGGCCCGCGAATACAAAATCGAAGACTACCGCAATTTCGGTATCATGGCGCATATCGACGCCGGCAAGACGACGACCACCGAGCGCGTCCTCTATTACACGGGCAAGTCGCACAAGATCGGCGAAGTGCACGACGGTGCTGCCACCATGGATTGGATGGAGCAGGAGCAGGAGCGCGGCATCACCATCACGTCCGCCGCGACCACGACCTTCTGGAAGGCTCGTGACGGCAAGATGCACCGCTTCAACATCATCGACACCCCCGGACACGTCGACTTCACCATCGAAGTCGAGCGTTCGCTGCGCGTGCTCGACGGCGCCATTGCGCTGCTCGATGCCAATGCCGGTGTCGAGCCGCAGACGGAAACCGTCTGGCGCCAGGCGGACAAGTACCGCGTTCCGCGCATGATCTTCTGCAACAAGATGGACAAGATCGGCGCCGACTTCTACCGCTCGGTCGAAATGATCGGTTCGCGCCTCGGCGCGCATGCCGTCGTCATGCAGTTGCCGATCGGCGCCGAGACCGAATTCAAGGGCGTCGTCGACCTGGTCGAGATGAACGCACTGGTCTGGCGCGACGAGACGCTGGGCGCTGCCTGGGACGTCGTCGAGATCCCGGCCGACCTTCAGGCTCGTGCCGAAGAATATCGCGAGAAGATGATCGAAGCCGCCGTCGAAATGGACGAGACGGCGCTTGAGAATTACCTCGAAGGCAAGATGCCGTCGAATGACGAGATCCGCGCGCTGATCCGTAAGGGCACCATCGCGGTGAAGTTCTACCCGATGTTCTGCGGCTCGGCCTTCAAGAACAAGGGCGTGCAGCCGCTGCTCGACGCCGTCGTCGAATACCTGCCGTCGCCGGCCGATGTTCCGGCCATCAAGGGTGTCGATGCCAAGACCGATGCCGAGATCGAGCGTCACGCCGACGACAGCGAGCCGCTTTCGATGCTCGCCTTCAAGATCATGAACGACCCGTTCGTCGGTTCGTTGACCTTTGCCCGCATCTACTCGGGCAAGCTCACCAAGGGCATCTCGGTCGACAACACCGTGAAGGGCAAGAAGGAGCGCATCGGCCGCATGCTTCAGATGCATGCGAACTCGCGCGCCGACGTCGAAGAGGCTTTTGCCGGCGACATCGTCGCCCTGGCCGGCCTCAAGGACACCACCACCGGCGATACGCTGAGCGATCCGCTGCACCCGGTCATCCTCGAGCGCATGGAATTCCCCGATCCGGTCATTCAGATCGCCATCGAGCCGAAGACCAAGAACGACCAGGAAAAGATGGGCCTCGCCCTTCATCGCCTGGCCGCCGAGGATCCCTCCTTCCGCGTCAAGACCGACGAGGAATCTGGCCAGACCATCATTTCCGGCATGGGCGAGCTGCATCTCGACATCATCGTCGACCGCATGCGCCGCGAGTTCAAGGTCGAAGCCAACGTCGGTGCGCCGCAGGTGGCTTACCGTGAAACGATCACCCGCAAGCACGAGCAGGACTACACGCACAAGAAGCAGACCGGCGGTACCGGTCAGTTCGCCCGCGTCAAGATCCTGTTCGAGCCGAACCCGGAAAGCCCCGAGTTCGAGTTCGACACCAAGATCGTCGGCGGTGCGGTGCCGAAGGAATACATCCCGGGTGTCGAAAAGGGCATCAACAGCGTCATGTCGTCGGGTCCGTTCGCCGGCTTCCCAATGATCGGTGTCAAGGCGACGCTCATCGACGGCGCATACCACGACGTCGACTCCTCGGTGCTCGCCTTCGAAATCGCCGGCCGTGCCTGCTTCCGTGAGGCCGCGCCCAAGCTCGGCGTGCAACTGCTCGAGCCGATCATGAAGGTCGAGGTCGTCACGCCGGAAGATTACGTCGGCAGCGTCATCGGTGACCTGAACGGCCGCCGCGGCCAGATCCAGGGCCAGGAAGCACGTGGCGTCGCGGTGGTTATCAACGCGATGGTGCCGCTCGCCAACATGTTCAAGTATGTCGACAACCTGCGCTCGATGAGCCAGGGCCGCGCGGCCTACACGATGCAGTTCGATCACTACGAGCCTGTGCCGACCGCGGTCGCCCAGGAAGTCCAGAAGAAATACGCGTAACCCCGACGGGTTGCAGCAGTAACTTAAATCAAGGCCCGCACGGGCGAGCAGGATTGGAGACATCACATGGCAAAAGGTAAATTCGAGCGCACCAAGCCTCATGTGAACATCGGCACGATTGGTCACGTCGACCATGGCAAGACGTCGCTGACGGCGGCGATCACCAAGTATTTTGGCGAATACAAGCGCTATGACCAGATTGATGCGGCGCCCGAAGAGAAGGCGCGCGGCATCACGATCTCGACGGCTCACGTCGAATACGAGACCGCCAACCGCCACTATGCCCATGTCGATTGCCCCGGCCACGCCGACTATGTGAAGAACATGATCACCGGTGCCGCGCAGATGGACGGCGCGATCCTGGTCGTGTCGGCCGCCGACGGCCCGATGCCGCAGACCCGCGAGCATATCCTGCTGGCCCGTCAGGTCGGCGTGCCGTCGATCGTGGTGTTCCTGAACAAGGTCGACCAGGTCGACGACGCCGAGCTGCTCGAACTGGTCGAGCTCGAGGTTCGCGAATTGCTGTCGAAGAACGAATTCCCCGGCGACGACATTCCGATCGTCAAGGGTTCGGCGC
>NZ_AYWQ01000031.1:0-47637 GCF_000502415.1 Mesorhizobium sp. LNHC229A00 | reverse complement strand
GTGAGATACTCGGCGATGAGGCGCCGCATTGCGGCATCATCGTCAATGACAAGAACATGTTTCAACGGCACACCTTCAATCTTGAATCCCCTTGTCTAAACCTGTTGCCGAGCAACCCTGGGGCACCGACCCAGAACAGCTGCTCCTTGATACCACTCGCCGTTGCGTGCGGCCAATGTGAGGCCGTGCTCGTCCTGTTCTTTTCATCCCCAGCGAATTGACCGCACCAAGGCAGCCCGTGGCCACCAGACAGGTCCAAGCGCCGACATGACCCTGCCGTGTGGTCCTTCGCTTTTTCGCTTCGAGCTCCCCCGTTGGTGCAGGCCTGCCAATATCACTCAAGTTCGACCTCATGGATGCCAAGTTTCCTGCTATGCCCTTGCATCCTGGTCATCCTGCAGTTTGCGGACCTGGATCATCTCGATATCCTCCGGCTCGTGGATCCAGCTCGGACATGGTTGAGCAGCGCGGCGTTTGGCTTGATCGGAGAGGCGGTCGGCGGAAGAAGACCGTGATTCGCTGCAGCGGCCTTGTGCCAAATAGTATGTCTCCTGCCAAGCCGGCTTCGTCCAAGGTGGCCGGCGGCCTCAAATGCTGTTCGGGCGAACGGCAGGTCGCCGGTTGCGGTGAACGTCCGGGCTAACATTTCTCAGTTACTGCAACTCCTCCATCTTNCTCATGGATGCCAAGTTTCCTGCTATGCCCTTGCATCCTGGTCATCCTGAGTTTGCGGACCTGGATCATCTCGATATCCTCCGGCTCGTGGATCCAGCTCGGACATGGTTGAGCAGCGCGGCGTTTGGCTTGATCGGAGAGGCCGTCGGCGGAAGAAGCCGTGATTCGCTGCAGCGGCCTTTGTGCAAAATAGTGTGTCTCCTGCCAAGCCGGCTTCGTCCAAGGTGGCCGGCGGCCTCAAATGCTGTTCGCGACCGGCAGGTCGCCGGTTGCGGTGAACGTCCGGGCTAACATTTCTCAGTTACTGCAACTCCTCCATCTTGAGCGTGTCACTATGCTTGTCCATTGCGCCGTCGGACTCCGTCAATGACGTGCGGTTATCTGCCGATTGGACTGTGCATGATCCACCCTTTGGCGGCGGCGGCCGAACAGCTGAACGAGGCTCGCACCAGGATGGGCTGCGCCGCCACGTCTTCCCAGTTGACCCTCGCCGCCGCGCGGATTTGCGCCTTCGAGCCAGCTTCGCGGACGAGCTCGCGTCTCAAGCAATGATCTGAGTGTGCAGGGCTGCGCATGGCTGCTCTTTAAGGACCGGCAGCATACCGGCAAAGTTGGGCCGCTTTATCGCCTTAGTCGATTCCCCACGGTGATCCCGAGCCTGAACAAGCCCGCCAAGCTCCCCATTTTGTCCTTGGCTTGGCGCTGACAGAAGTACCATCCATGACGCCAAAGTCGTGGCCCACACTCCAGGAGCAACGGACGGCCGGGACGAGCAAAATCCTGTACAGGAGTCATTGTACCAAGATGCTCCGGATGTCGCTGGCTGATCGGGCCCGCGCCACCCACGCATGCGCAAGATGCTCACCCACGCTGATACGAACACGGTCTTTGCTTCAATTGAAACCGAAAAGCTGAACTTGAACATCACACAGTAACAAACCTCCCCGATAAGCGCGTGCCGGACAGGGCCAGAACCCGTCCGGCGGCTTGGAAAGGTAGGTGATAGGGAATGTTTATTGCAGCTTGGCCGCTGGCCATCGTCCTGTTGACATCCATGTCACTCCCAGCCGAGCCCGCGCCACTTTCTCCGCGTGAGTTCCGCAGCCTGTCGCGCAAATGCGCTCCCTGGGTTGCGCCGTCCACCCTGGCCGCGATTGCCAAGATTGAAAGTGGCTTTGACACGCTGGTGGCTCATGACAACACCACAGGTGAGCAGCTTCGCTGGATAGACCACCTGGAAGCCACGCGGGGCATCAAGGAACGCCTCGAAGCACAACATTCTGTCGATGTTGGATTGATGCAGATAAACAGCAAGAACTTTGCCATGCTCAATCTTACGCCGGAAAGGGCTTTCGAGCCCTGCGCCTCGCTTTCGGCTGCCGCCCACTTGCTTGAAAGCCGGTATGCCGGCGGCACCACTGCTGTGGCACAGCAACTGGCGCTTCGCCGTGCCATCTCGGCCTATAACACGGGCGACGTCACGCGTGGCTTCGCCAACGGTTATGTACGCAAGGTCGAGTCGGCCGCAAAGGACATCTCAAGTCTCCTTGAGCGAACGCTGGAGCCGACTGCTCGAGATGTGCCGCACCTTGAGGCACCCGGTCGGAAAGCCGTGCCGCCTCTGCTCCAGCAGAGCCAACAGGCCAATAGAAAGAAGCAGCCCAACCAAGATTCTTGGGACATTTGGGGCTCGTATCAGCCAGACCGCTCCGGGGCCGATCCCTCCGGTCCGACAGGCAGCCAGGCTGCGAAAGCACGGGAACCCGCGAACCCGAACAAACTCGTATTCGATTGAAACATGGAGATGCAATGATGACGCCACTCAAGATACTTCGTGCGCTTAAAACGCGTGTTCCTTCGCCTTTTTCCATGCTGCGCATGGCGGCTGAATATGTACCGGCCGCTGCTGCAGGCGCGGCGTGGACGGTCTTCTACAGCGGGCCAGCCGCGGCTCAGGTGACCGGAGGGACGGATCCTGCCAAGATGGTCCAGAATATCTGCACGTTCATACTTGGCCCCTTTGGACAATCACTGGCCGTGCTCGGGCTCGTGGCCATCGGTATCTCTTGGATGTTCGGTCGTGCTTCACTTGGCCTGGTTGCGGGTGTCGTTGGAGGGATCGTCATCATGTTCGGGGCCAGCTTCCTGGGCAAGGCGCTCATAGGCGGTGGCTGATGAGCGACCGGTTGGAAGTGAGCACCCTCTATGTGGCGGCGACGCGCCCCGCACTGTTTCTGGGGGTGCCGCTGACGCTGGCCGGATTGCTCATGATGTTGGCTGGGCTTGTTATCATTATCCTTCAGAACCCGCTCTACGAAATCGTTCTCGCGCCACTCTGGTTCGGAGCACGGCTGGTTGTTGAGCGTGACTATAACGCGGCAAGCGTCGTGCTGCTCTATTTGCAGACGGCCGGCAGAAGCGTGGACGGGCCGGTCTGGGGAGGCGCAAGCGTCAGCGCCAATCCGATCAGAGTGCCGAAACGCGGAAGAGGAATGGTGTAATGTTCGGCGCCAGCGGCCGGACCGAGAGGTCTGGCGAGATCTACCTTCCGTATGTTGGTCACGTAAGCGATCAGGTTGTCCTTCTGGAAGACGGATCGATCATGGCCATGGCACATGTGAACGGTGTGCCCTTTGATTTGGAAGACGCTGAGATGCGCAACTCGCGCTGCCGCGCGTTCAACACTCTCTTGCGCAACATCGCCGATGACAATATCTCGATATACGCTCATCTTGTGAGACACAACGATGTGCCGGCGCCGGCGCCGCGCCAGTTTCAAAGTGCCTTCGCTGGCAGTCTGAGCGAGGCCTACGAGCGTCGTGTGCTGTCGGGAAAGCTCTTTCGCAACGATCACTTCCTCACTTTGATCGTGTCCCCCCGCACCGCAATCGGCAAGATCGGCTTGCGGATTGCCAAGTCCCGCAGACGGAATGAGCACGATCTAGCCACCCAAATGCGGAGCCTGGAAGACCTCTGGCACATCACTGCTGGCGCACTCGGCGGTTACGGTCTGCGCCGGTTGGGCATTCGTGAGAAAGGCAACGTGCTCTTCACGGAAATCGGCGAGGCGCTTCGGCTCATGATGACTTGCCGGTTTCTTCCGGTTCCGATGGTTACCGGCTCACTTGGCGCCTCGATCTACACTGACCAGGTCATCTGCGGGAAGCGGGCGCTTGAGATTCGAAGGCCGGTGGATAGCTCCGTCGGATCATTGTTTTCGTTCCGTGAATATCCGGCGACGACGCGGCCGGGCATGCTAAATTCCTTGCTGTCCGCGAACTTCCCGCTTGTCCTGAGCCAGAGCTTTTCCTTCCTCACTCGCCCACAAGCTCATGCCAAACTAAGCCTTAAGTCCAGCCAGATGACGAGTGCCGGCGACAAGGCTCTCACCCAAATCAATGAACTTGCCGAGGCAGAGGACGCACTGGCAAGCAACGAATTCGTGATGGGTTCGCATCATCTGAGCCTGTGCGTCTATGCCGACAGCCTCAATAGCCTTGCAGATCGCGCAGCAAGTGCCCGCGCACGGCTGGCCGACGCGGGCGCCGTTATCGTCCAAGAGGGCATCGGCATGGAGGCCGCATATTGGTCCCAACTCCCGGGGAACAACAGGTGGCGCACGCGCCCGGGGGCGATCACCTCACACAATTTTGCCGGGCTCGTCTCATTTGAGAACTTCCCAAGCGGTTCCAGTTCCGGCCACTGGGGCAATGCTGTTGCGCGCTTTCGCACAAACGGTGGAACTTCTTTCGACTACATCCCCCATGAGAATGACGTCGGCATGACGGCAATATTCGGGCCCGTTGGCAAAGGCAAGACGACGCTGATGACCTTTGTCCTCGCGATGCTTGAGCAAAGCTTGGTCGATCGCAATGGTGCGATCGTCTTCTTCGACAAGGATCGGGGTGGTGAACTGCTGGTGCGAGCCACGGGAGGGACATATCTTGCGTTGCGCAGAGGCGCTCCGAGCGGCTTGGCCCCTCTGCGTGGACTGGACAACACCTCCGCCTCTCGGGACTTTCTGCGCGAGTGGTTGATGGCCCTGATCGAGAGTGACGGCCGTGGTCCGATCTCGCCGGAGGAAAGCCGTCGGCTGGAACGCGGCATTGTTCGTCAGCTTTCGTTCGAACCCCCTATGCGCTCACTTGCGGGCCTGCGCGAGTTCCTATTGCACAGCCCCTCCGAGGGCGCAGGAGCACGGCTGCAGCGGTGGTGTAGAGGGGGGGCGCTTGGATGGGCCTTTGACGGCGACGTGGACGAAGTAAGGCTGGATGCCTCCATTACGGGCTTCGACATGACGCAGCTCCTGGAATATGAGGAGGTCTGTGCACCGGCCGCCGCATACCTTCTGCATCGAGTGGGCGCTATCGTCGATGGTCGTCGGTTCGTCATGAGCTGCGACGAATTTCGATTCTATCTACTGAACCCCCAATTCTCGGCCGTTATCGACAAGTTCTTGCTCACGGTCCGCAAAAACAACGGCATGTTGATACTCGCAACGCAGCAGCCTGAACACGTTCTGGAATCGCCTCTCGGAGCTAGTCTCGTTGCGCAATGTATGACGAAAATTTTCTACCCATCACCGACGGCGGACCGCTCTGCGTATGTCGATGGCTTGAAGTGCACTGCGCAGGAGTTCGAGGCAATCCGCCAGGGAATGGCAATCGGCAGCCGCAAGTTTTTGCTCAAGCGCGATAGCGGGAGTATTGTTTGCGAATTCGATCTTGGGCAGATGCGCGAGTACGTAGCCGTACTCTCGGGGCGGGCCAACACAGTGCGCTTTGCCGACCAGCTTCGTAACCAGCACGGAGACGCCCCAAGTGGGTGGCTCGACAAGTTCATGGCCCGGTACCATGAAGTTCAAGACTGACGGAGGAATATTCATGAAACTCGCCAAACTTGCAGTAACGACCCTTGCTGCTTCCCTTCTGCTTCACGGACAGGCCCGGTCGCAATGGATCGNCCAAGTGGGTGGCTCGACAAGTTCATGGCCCGGTACCATGAAGTTCAAGACTGACGGAGGAATATTCATGAAACTTGCCAAACTTGCAGTAACGACCCTTGCTGCTTCCCTTCTGCTTCACGGACAGGCCCGGTCGCAATGGATCGTCACCGACCCTGTAACAGAAACACAATCGACCTTAACAGCGATTTCCAATGCGGCGATCCTTGAGAGGTCAATCGAGACGCTCGCTACCACGATCGAAATGGTGACAATGCTAACGTCGTCATTCGCTGTCACGGGACTGCTAAGCTCACTGAACCAAGGAAATCATTACCCGTCGGGCAATAAGCTGGAGGAGCAGATGTTTGATGCTCGGGCGCCAGCTTCGATTATGGCCCGTAACATTGCGAAGGACCCAAATCGGATAGTCAACGGCACCGATTCAGAAGCGAAACTGTTACAGGGACAAATCGCCGGGGCCGCCAATGCCGCAGCTATTGCAGCCGACACTTTGGGCATGATGGACAAGCGCCTTAAGGATAACGCCGGCACGCTTGGTCAGCTTTCCCGCTCGGGAAATATTATGCAGGCCACCGTGACCAACGGTCTGGTCCTCAAGCAGATTCACGATGCGATGATCCAAAATGTCCAGGCCACGAGTCTGCTGACAATGGCCACTGCACAAGGGAGCCTTCACGCCGTGGAGGAGGCCGCCACGCAGCGTCGCGAACATCAGGACACCGCTAATATGTTTAGCATCCTCCCGTAAACCACACAGAGTTCATCAGGCTCAGCTGCGCTGATCAGGGACACATCAGGCTCACGCCATGAATTTCAAAATTCCCGCGCCATTCACGACTATACACACGATCTTTCATGGGGCCTTCACGTCCGGGCTGCACAAAGTGCTTGAAAACGTCCAAGCGGCGGTCAGTGCGCCTCTGGTTGCGTGTGTCACGCTCTGGATAATAATCCAAGGCTGTCTGGTCATGCGTGGTCAAGTCGATGCGCGCGGGGGTATCTCGCGCGTAATCATGGTGTCGATTGTCGTCGCCCTTATCTTAGGGCAGGCCAACTATCAGCAGTACATTGAAGCGCTCTTCGACGACACGATTCCGAGGTTGGCTCACGACATCAGTGGCAGCGACTTGCCCTTCATCGGAATCCCCCAGAAGCTCGATCTCATGTTTGCTTCAAGCCAGTATGTCTTTCAGCTGATTGCTTCCGAAATTGGGCCTATGAACGGCCAGGACATACTTGCTTTCGAGGGAGCGCAATGGATTTTCTACGGCGCGCTGTGGACAGCGTTCGAGATCTACGATGCCGTTGGAATTCTGACGAAGGTGCTCTTGACGATCGGCCCCCTGGTCCTTGTAGGCTACCTTTTTGATCACACTCGAGACATAGCCACCAGATGGATCGGCCAACTGCTCTCGTACGGGCTGCTGCTTCTCCTCCTCAACATCGTTGCAACGATAGTAATCGCTGCCGAAGCAGTCTCGCTGGCAGCCATGCTTTTGATGATCAAATTCTCGGGCACGACAGCAGCCAAGATCATCGGGCTTTACGAGCTCGACATGCTTTTCCTAGCTGGTGACGCTCTGATCGTCGCGCTTCCGACGATCGCCAGCAGCATCGCCGGCGGCTCTTGGGGAGGTGCGAACCGACCTCTTAACAGCCTCAATCGCCACTTTGCCAAAACGGCGGGTGGTTAATCAATCGACAAGCTCGGTGCCAAAAACATGAAATATTGCCTACTTCTGTCAATCCTCGCTTTGGCCGCCTGCAAGACGAGCCATGGGCTTGCGACGTGCGCGGGTGCCCCATTCCAACTGAACGTGGGACAATGGGAAACCACCCCTGAGGATCTTCAGGTCGAATGCGCGGAAGAGCCAAAGTGAAATTTCCTGAACATGCCCTTCTGGTGGAGAGAGAAACGCTAGCCGCCCACTATAAGAAGGTGGAAGCGTTTCAAACGTCACGAGCGAAGTCTGCGCGGCGCCTGTCAAAGGCCCTGATCGCCTTTGCCGCAGCGGCGGTCCTAGGAAATGTTGCCCAGGCATTTACCATCGCTGCCATGGTCCCGTTGGCCAAGCTCGTACCTGTGTTCCTCTGGGTCCGGCCGGATGGGACCGTCGACAGCGAAGTGTCAGTCTCTCGACTGCCGGCAACCCAAGACCGAGCCGTCATAAATGCTTCGCTGTGGGAATATGTACGCCTGCGCGAGGGGTACACAGCAGATACAGCCCAATACGCCTATGACCTCGTATCCAGTTTCAGCGCGCCGGCTGTGCGACAGCAATATCAAGATTTCTTCAACTATCCGAATCCCACCTCGCCGCAAGTCACGGTCGGCAAGCGCGGCAAGCTCGAGGTCGGGCATATTTCTTCAAACGACATCAGTCCGGACGTTCAACAGATCCGTTACAAACGTACGCTTGTTGTCGATGGGCAGATGCCGATAGTGACCACCTGGACAGCTACCATCCGCTACGAGCGCTTGACGGGTCTGCCTGGGCAATCGAGGCTCACCAATCCGGGAGGTCTACTCGTCACTTCTTATCAAGGCTCGGAAGATAGCGTATCGAACCTGGGCTATGTGCAGCCATGACAAAAAGAGCGTTTCTCGCGCTGGTCTGTTCACTCTTCTTAACGATGGAAGCGTCCGCGGAAGACACACCACTTGCCGGCAAGCATGATGCGCGCATGCGCTACCTGGCTTACCGTCCCGACGAAGTGGTGCGCCTGTCTACCGCAGTGGGGGCAACGCTGGTTGTCACATTCGCGGCCAACGAGACAGTCGCAGCCGTGGCCGTTTCCAATAGCAAAGACCTGGCTGCGCTCCCGCGCGCCAACTATCTCTTTTTTAAGGCTAGCCGGATGCTCCCGCCGCAGCCGGTCATCGTGCTGGCGGAGAGTGAGTCCGGTACACGGAGATACGTCTTCAGTATTTCAACGAGAGCGATGCCAAAACTCGATGAGCAGCAACCTGACCTATACTACAGCGTGCAGTTCACCTATCCTGCTGATGAGGCTGCTGCTCGGAGAAAGGACGCAGAAAGGCGCTCGATTCTTGGTCAGGGCCGGGCGAAAGTGCTGCACGACGAGAGAGTTCAGGATTTGTTGAATCGGCCCGCCGCAACTACCAGTCCGGAGGAAAGCAATTTTCACTACGTCGCAAAGGGCGATCGATCGCTGTCGCCGCTGCAAGTTTTCGATAATGGCTTTACCACCGTATTTGGCTTCGCAAGCAATTCCCGCATACCCTCTCTCTACATTATCAATCCCGACGGCAAGGAAGCCGCTGCCAATTACACGGTCAAAGGGGACTATGTTGAAGTATCCGCAGTCGCCCGGGAATGGCGTCTGAGAGATGGCAATACGGTCTTGTCCATTTTCAACAGGGCTTATGACCCTGTGGGACGAGCGCCAGGGACCGGTACAGTGACACCCGACGTGTGGCGCGTTTTGAAAGGCTCGGCCGATGAATGAAACCGGCCCACAGTCGGGACATGATGTCCATGCCTCCGGATCGATGGTCTCTGAGCCGGCCCGCCGGCATGTTTCGGGATTGCAGAAGTTGGCTGTCGCTGCTCTTGTTCTCATCTCATCTCTATCGCTCATCTGGCTCGGAGGTCGTCCCAGCACACAAGACGAGCCAACTCAGCCAAAACCTCCAACTGTCGCCGACGCCGAGCCATTCCGCCCCGTGCCGATTGAGATTGCTCCCGAACCTCCAGCACCCGTACAGGTGGCGCAGGCAGGAGATCCTGCGCCATCCACGCCGCCTCCGGCGCCAGCTGATTCGCCGCCGGAGGAATCACCAATTTTCGCCTACAGTGGCAGCGGTCAAATGCCCAACGACGGTCAGCGGAGCGAAGACGACCATAGGGATGCTCCCGCAACCTCTGATGAGATTTCAGACGCTGGCGATCTGTCGGGGCGATTGAAGCCAGATATACAGGAGCCGAGCCGGGCCACACTTTTGCCGCACCCTGATCTCGTGATTACTCAAGGAACGATAATTCCCTGCATTTTGCAAACGGCAGTCGACACAAACTTACCGGGTTACGTGAAGTGCGTCTTACCTAAAGACGTCCGCGGCGCCACCAACAACGTGGTGCTTTTGGATCGCGGGACGACCGTGATTGGCGAGATCCAGCGTGGTCTCCAACAGGGGGATGCGCGTGTCTTCGTGCTGTGGACGCGCATCGAAACGCCTGACCATGCCCTCGTTTCGCTAGCATCGCCGGGCGCTGACGAGCTCGGCCGCTCCGGAATGCCTGGCACGGTGGATAATCACTTCTGGCAGCGCTTTGGCGGAGCAATGCTCATGAGCGTCATTCAAGGCGCGTTTCAGGCCGCCGGTCAATACGCTGGCAGCTCAGGTGGAGGAAGCGGCATCAACAGCTTCCAGAGCAACGCCGGACAAGCCGTTGACACGACCCTTAGAGCAACGATCAACGTTCCGCCAACTCTGAAGAAAAACCAGGGAGATGCTGTATCCATCTTTGTGGCTCGGGATCTCGATTTCTCAGATGTATACGATCTTAGAGCGACCGCCGTGGCGCCAGCCCCCCAACATCGTGAACGCCGGAGAGACAACAATGCGACCGGAGGCTGACCCTCAATTGCGTTTGCTTCTCAACCCTGTTCTGAAATGGCTTGAGGAGCCAAGGACCGAAGAGGTCGCTATCAACCGGCCTGGGGAAGCCTTTGTCCGACAGGCCGGCGTTTTCACGAAACATCCGCTACCGCTATCTTATGACGATCTGGAGGACATCGCCATCCTCGCTGGAGCGCTGCGCAAGCAAGATGTCGGACCGCAAAGCCCCCTCTGTGCGACTGAGCTGCCGAACGGAGAGCGGCTGCAGATCTGTTTGCCACCCGCTGTTCCCTCAGGAACAATAAGCCTGACGATACGGCGTCCCTCAAGTCGTGTGACCGAACTCAAGGAAGTTTCTTCTCGCTACGAATACTCGCGTTGGAATCAATGGCGGTCACGAAAGGAGCGCCAAGAGCGGCAGGACGAAACGATTCTTCAGCACTACGACCATGGTGACTTGGAGCAATTTTTGCGAGCGTGCGTTTGCGGGCGGCTCACGATGCTGCTTTGCGGACCTACTGGAAGCGGCAAAACGACAATGAGCAAGACTTTGATCAACGCTATACCCCCGCAAGAGAGGCTGATAAGTATCGAGGACACGCTCGAACTTGCAATCCCGCACGAGAACCATGTCCGGTTACTCTATCCGAAGGACCGAGCAGGCGTAGGTGCGGTGACAGCCGAGCAACTGTTGCAAGCCAGCTTGCGCATGCGCCCTGATCGAATATTGCTTGGCGAGATGCGCGATGATGCTGCTTGGGCCTACCTTAGCGAAGTCGTCTCCGGCCATGCGGGATCAATATCAACGATTCATGGGGCGGATCCGGTCCAAGGCTTTAAAAAGCTCTTTTCACTCGTCAAGAGCAGCCCGCAAGGAGCTGCTGTGGAAGACCACACGCTTCTTGACCTGCTGTCGGCTGCCATTGACGTCATTGTGCCGTTCCGTACCCACGGCGACGTGTATGAGGTGGGGGAGGTGTGGCTCGCCGCCGATGCCCGGCGACGCGGAGAGACAGTAGCCGACCTTCTTAACAAGCACTAAGGCTAGAGCATGTCGGGGATCGGTAAGTGGTTTGTGATACGATGGCGTAATTTGTTCAGATTGAACGTCCACTTTGATTTGACGGAGGTGGATAATGGGAGGAGGACTGGGCGTAGACCTTCGGTCACAAGTCTGAAGTCTTCGGGCGCCCTGTCGGCGCGGCAAGCTGCGGCACGATTCGACTGGGTGTATCGAGCGCGTCCGCTGAATTGCGCGGGCGACGCTCAGCGAGCTGGTGCCGATGCCTGCTTCAAAAGCGGCATCGACACCCGGCAGGTCGTACCCTTGATTTACCTAGCCGCGCTCAATGAGCGTGTTCAAAGCCGCCGAACGTGGTTCGGAATGACCGGTTGGTAAATAGGGAAGTGCCATACAGGGAATCCTCCTGGTATTGCCTCCAGGGGGTCCTCTCAATGAACAAAGCCGCAACCTGCCCTTGCGACCTCAGCTGGAGTTTGCGACGCAACCCATATAGGAGGATCGATGCGCAGAGAAATCGCACGCAGAGTCGGTGGCATTGTGGGCTGGCCGACCGACGGTTTCAGCCCGTCAACAGGTCTTCACGTGTTCCATCCCCGACTATTGCAGGCGTGCGGCTTGCATGCTCCCGCGATCACCCATCGGAAAGAGCGTTACGAACACTACGACGAGTTGCGCGACTTCTGCTGTCGCCCCGGTCTTACAGCGGACGGTGACCTGTCCTACCTTGATAGGACGTGAAATGCGAACGCTGCTCATTGATCATCATGTGGATCTTACGCGCGCCGTGCGAGCTGCGCTCGGGGATAGCGGTTTTGCCGTTGATGTAGTTGGCAACCTGGAACAGGCGTCGAGGGCATTTTGTTGCGCAACCTATGAAATTCTCCTGCTGGAGTTGGCTCTGCCAGATGGCGATGGCTTGGGCTGGCTGAGACAGCTAAGGACCGACGGGCATTCAGTTCCAACCCTCATTATGAGTAGCATCAACGATCTCGAGAAGCGAATTGCTATTTTCAACGGTGGCGCGGACGACTTTCTGCTCAAGCCCGTCTCTTTAGATGAGCTCATCGCCAGAATGAGAGCCATTCTGCGCCGGTCGACACAGGTGACCGACCCCATCGTTGTATTNGATGAGCTCATCGCCAGAATGAGAGCCATTCTGCGCCGGTCGACACAGGTGACCGACCCCATCGTTGTATTTGGCAATCTCAATTTCGATCCGATCGGCCGACAGGTTTCCGTCTCGGGTCATCCTCTGAAGATCGCACGCCGCGAACTATGTATTTTAGAGCATCTGCTTATCCGTGCAGGCCGCATCGTGCCTCGTGCGCAGTTGGAAGATCACCTCTATTCGTTCAACGACGAGGTATCTGCCAACGCGCTTGAAGTCGGAATCTATCGCTTACGTGGACACCTGAGTAGGTCAGGTGCAACGCCACGTATCACGACCGTGCGCGGCATTGGTTACATTCTTGAATTGACTGAGGCGGCATCCGCATAGTTGGTCTAAATTGAAAGAACAGACTGCCTGCCCGTCGTCAGGTTGAGCTTGTGGCCATAATGGACATCGCGGCCGCCCTTGACGATGGTGTCGGCATGCGGTTCGAACGGCTCTGTCGCAAACCTTTTTGTAAGCGAGCATGGCAAGAAAAACGCCTCAGCTGTGGAGGAGCACGTGATGTTCAAGGGCCGCCATTTCGACCAGTCGGTGATCCTGCTGTCGTGCGCTGGTACCTGGCCTACACTCTGAGCCTGCGCGATCTGGAAGAGATGATGGCCGAACGCGTTGAAGGTCGACCGTGCATCGCTGGGTCGCCCACTTCTCGCCGCAGCTGCTGGAGCGCTTCAACCGGCGCAAGCGTGTGGTCGGCAGCAAGTGGCATATGGACGAGACGTACATCAAGGTCCGCGGCCATGGATGTATCTCTACCGCGCTATCGACATCCTCGGCGACACGGTCGAGTTCTTCTTTAGCGAAAACCGGGACCTGGTGGCGGACCAACGCTTCCTCCGCAAGGCGCTGACGTGCCATGGCCGGCCGGAGCGTATCGTCATCGACGGCAGCCAGACCAAATACGAAGCAATCCTTTCCTGCGACGCTGAAAGCCGGCTGCGGCAGCGATCGCGGGCGACCGCTGAAGCCGATCCGCATCCGCAATAGCCGGCATCTCAACAATCGGATCGAACAGGATCACCGGCGTATCAAGCGCCGCATTCGATCCATGCTCGGCTTCAAGTCGTAGGCGAGCGACGTGGTGATCCTCTCCGGCATCGAGATGATCCACATGATGGGCAAGCGACAGGCGAGGTATGCCTACAAGTCAGTCGATCGCTGTTTCGATATGCTCGCTGCCTGACGGACAGGCCGAAATGGCCGTTCACAACCCCATTTCCAGGTTTGCGACAGAGCCTTTTGTCGGCGTTGCCGGCTTCGAAGGGCCGGTGCGCGCCGAGCGCATCAAGATCACCCCCGGCCACCTTGCTGCGGCCACTCGCCGAGTACGAAGCGGTGGCCGGAGGGAGCTGGTCATGACGACCCTAGATCATGACCTGCTGATCGCCGTCCTGGATCGGCTGAAGTTGACGGCGATCCGCGACCAGCTCGACACGCTCATGTCGAGCAAGATCGCGCAGTTCCCGTTTGTCCGCGAACTCGACGGCTTCGGCTTCGACGCGCAGCCATCGGTCTGCTTCAGCCAAACGTATTCATAGGTATGGGACAGGCCTTGCTATGTACGCCACCCACGCCTGCTCCGAGGCCCTCCAGGGCAATGGTCTGAGACCTGGGCTCAACCCCTTCGGCGAGGAGGATGAGACACCGCTGGAGCTCAGGTGCAAGCGCTGCCACGCCCGCTCCGAGGCCCCACAAGGCCGAAGCGCAGTCGTCGGGGTCACGAGGCCCCTCGGCCACGACGACGAGACGCTGCTGGAAGCCCGGTTGCAAGGGCTGCCACAGATGGCCTGAACCTGGATCCGCCTTTCTTGAGGCGTTGCGACTATCATGGCGGCGACACGCAGCTCTTGATTTGTGTGCGACATCCTCAGCAGATCCATCGGGCTGAGCCGCTCAACAATATCAACGAGAATGTCCAGCGGCAGATCAAGGATACTCAGAGGAGGAAACGCTTGATCTTGAGGCTCAGAGCGCGTCTGCTCCACTATAGAACAGGATGATTCACCGGGTCCTTCAACGCCAGCCGCCGGTCCGATGAGAGAAAGTCCCTGATATCACGCTCGATGTGGTTAAATGCCGAGATGGGCGCCTTGCCACGCTCCTCAATGCCCTCATGATTCACCGCCTATAGCTACCAACTGAATGAATCATCGTGATTGTCGCGCAGCGGAATCCTCAAGGATCGGGCAGTTCGTAGGGGGCGCCGGTTTGACCAGCTTAAGCCCGCGAATTGCTCGATCGGACAAGATCCTAATTCTCGACCATGCGGTGAGGCTCGAACGAGATCCTCGGGACGCACTCCAAGTTGTCGATCATGTTCGGCACACAAGGAAAGGGCGGCATTGCTGCCGCCCTTTCCGCTGTAGGTTGATAGGGGCTGGATTAGAAATCCATGCCGCCCATGCCGCCCATGCCGCCCATGCCGCCGCCGCCCATGCCGCCAGGCATGCCGCCGCCAGCCGACTCCTTCTTCGGAGCCTCCGCGANCGCCGGCGCCAGAGTCCTTCTTCGGAGCTTCGGCGATCATGGCTTCGGTGGTGACGAGGAGGCCGGCGACCGAGGCCGCGTCCTGGAGGGCCGTGCGCACGACCTTGACCGGATCGACGATACCCATGGCGATCATGTCGCCATATTCGCCGGTCTGGGCGTTGTAGCCGAAGGTCAAGCCCTTGTTCTCAAGGATCTTGCCGGCAACGATCGATGCTTCCGCACCGGCGTTGGCCGCGATCTGGCGGGCCGGAGCCTGCAGCGCACGACGAACGATGTTGATGCCGGCGGCCTGGTCGGCATTGACGCCGGTGACCTTGATGTCGGCCGAAGCGCGCAGGAGAGCGACGCCGCCGCCTGCAACGATGCCTTCTTCCACGGCCGCGCGGGTCGCGTTGAGGGCGTCATCGACGCGGTCCTTCTTTTCCTTGACTTCGACTTCCGTCGCACCGCCGACGCGGATCACCGCAACGCCGCCGGCGAGCTTGGCCAGACGTTCCTGCAGCTTCTCCTTGTCGTAGTCCGACGTGGTCTCCTCGATCTGCTGCTTGATCTGGGCGACGCGGCCCTGGATCTCGGCCTTCTTGCCGGCGCCGTCGACGATGGTGGTGTTCTCCTTGGAGATCGACACCTTCTTGGCGCGGCCGAGCATGTTGAGGCCGACNTTCTCGAGCTTGATGCCGAGGTCTTCGGAGATGACCTGGCCACCGGTGAGGATGGCGATGTCTTCCAGCATGGCCTTGCGGCGATCACCGAAGCCCGGCGCCTTGACGGCGGCGATCTTCAGGCCACCACGCAGCTTGTTGACGACCAGCGTGGCGAGCGCCTCGCCTTCGACGTCTTCCGAGATGATGAGCAGCGGCTTCGAGGTCTGCACGACGGCTTCGAGGACCGGCAGCATCGCCTGCAGGTTGGAGAGCTTCTTCTCGTGCAGGAGGATGTAGACNCTGCACGACGGCTTCGAGGACCGGCAGCATCGCCTGCAGGTTGGAGAGCTTCTTCTCGTGCAGGAGGATGTAGACGTCCTCGAGCTCGGCAACCATCTTGTCGGCGTTGGTGACGAAGTACGGCGAGAGATAGCCGCGGTCGAACTGCATGCCTTCGACGACCTCGAGTTCAGTCTCGGCGGTCTTGGCTTCCTCAACCGTGATGACGCCTTCGTTGCCGACCTTCTGCATCGCTTCCGCGATCATCTTGCCGACCGACTCGTCGCCATTGCCGGCGATCGTGCCGACCTGGGCGACTTCCTCGGAAGTCTTGATCTTCTTGGCGGCCTTGCCGAGCGCCGCGACGACTTCGGTCACGGCCAGATCGATGCCGCGCTTCAGGTCCATCGGGTTCATGCCGGCGGCAACGGCCTTGTTGCCTTCCTGGACGATCGACTGCGCCAGAACGGTCGCGGTTGTGGTGCCGTCACCGGCGATGTCGTTGGTCTTCGAAGCAACTTCGCGGATCATCTGCGCGCCCATGTTTTCGAACTTGTCGGAAAGTTCGATTTCCTTGGCGACGGTGACCCCGTCCTTGGTGATGCGCGGTGCGCCGAACGACTTGTCGATGACGACGTTGCGGCCCTTGGGACCGAGGGTCACCTTCACCGCGTCGGCGAGGATGTTGATGCCGTGAAGCATGCGCTCACGGGCATCGCGGGAGAATTTTACGTCTTTGGCAGCCATTTTTTTACTCCTGGGCATTTCGCCCGAAATTCAGATTTGATGGTGCGAAGGAAAGGCGGCAGCGTGTCAGCCGATGATGCCCATGATGTCGGATTCCTTCATGATCAGAAGGTCTTCGCCATTGAGCTTGACTTCGGTACCCGACCACTTGCCGAACAGGATGCGGTCGCCGGCCTTGACGTCCAGCGGGACCAGCTTGCCAGCTTCGTCACGAGCGCCGGAGCCGACGGCGATNATCTCGCCTTCCTGCGGCTTTTCCTTCGCCGTGTCCGGGATGATGATCCCGCCGGCGGTCTTGGATTCGGATTCGACCCTGCGAACGACCACGCGGTCATGCAGCGGCCGGAAATTCGACTTTGCCATTTTTGGATTTCCTTGGTGCGGATGTTGAACGGTTCTCCGTTGCCGGAGCGTGCTTAGCACTCAGCCGAAGCGAGTGCTAACGCGGCAATGAGATAAGCCGCAGGCTCCTGCTAGTCAAGACGGAAGAGCAAAAGAGCAAAGAGAAAAGAGCAGACACCAAAGAGAAGAGAGCAAAGAGCGTGTAAGCATCGAGCCTTTTATGTGAACAATGTCGGGTATCGGACATATATGGGGCGGCTCACCCCTAGTAATTGAGCTTTATTCAGATGGCACGATTGGTGCAACGGGTGATGCATTTGAACTCATCCAGAGGCTCGCACCCGTCGTGCTGCGTCAGCTCGCTCATGTCGAGCTTCAGAAGGCCATTTTGGCATTGGTTCTGTTGCCCTATCGCCATTCATGACCAGTCCTGCGCGCGTGAGCCGGCCGGCTAGATTCCAACCACGAGAGCGCCGCCGCTGAGACCCGCACCCGCCGCCGCCAGAAGGATTTTCTCTCCAGGCTGGAATGGGTCCGCCTGGTTGGCGAGCGAGAGCGACAGCGGGATCGTCGCGGCCGAAGAGTTGCCGTATTCGGCAATCGTCTTGACAATTGCCTGGTCCGCGATGCCGAGGTTCCTTCCGACCGCATCGAAAATCCGAGTATTGGCCTGATGCGGCACGAACCGGCCGACATCGTGTGGCCGCACTCCGGCAGCGGCTAGCGCGCTTATCGAGCAATCGGTCATCATCTCGACGGCCTTTGNCCGCGATGCCGAGGTTCCTTCCGACCGCATCGAAAATCCGAGTATTGGCCTGATGCGGCACGAACCGGCCGAGATCGTGTGGCCGCACTCCGGCAGCGGCTAGCGCGCTTATCGAGCAATCGGTCATCATCTCGACGGCCTTTGCGAACACTTCGCGGCCGTCCGTCATCCTCATTCGGGTTTGCGCGAGATCGAGGTCACCGTGGAACGGCTTGTTGCTTCCTCCTGCGGGAATCTGGATCAGCCCGTATCGAGAGCCGTCCGAAGCCACCGAGGCACCGAGAATGCCCCGATCAGCATCATCGCACTGACCGATCACCAGGGCGCCGGCGGCATCGGCAAACAGGACCGAGCTTGCGCGCTCGGCTGGATTGATGCGGCGGCTGAGGATGTTGGCGGCGATAACAAGGCTCGCTTTGCCGTGCAGGCGGGTAAATCCGTCCGCAAACATCAGCGCATAGATGAAGAGATCGGAAGAGCACACGTCTGAACNCGCCCAGGCGCATGATGGCCAAACCCGAGAATGCGCGACGACTTGCTCATGGCCTGGACCCGAAGCGTTCGCCCGCCTCCTCAATGGCGTCATAGAGTCGCTCGAGCTCATCGCCGGTGATGCAATAGGGTGGCAGAAGGTAGAGGACATTGCCGAGCGGGCGCACAAGTAGCCCTCGCTCGAGGAAGAAAGCGCGCAGTTTCGGTCCGATCTCGGCGAGATAACCTGCGGAACCGGTTCGCAGGTCGAGCGCCGCGATCGTGCCGGTCGCCCGGCAGTCGGTGAAGAAGCTGTTGTCGCGAAAGCGTCGAAGCCCGGTGGCCTGCATTGCGCTCAAGGCCGCAATGCGCTCGGCCACCGGCTCGTCCCGCCAGATCTCGACATTGGCAAGTGCTGCCGCGCAGGCAATCGGGTTGGCAGTGTAGGAGCTCGAATGGAAAAACGTCTTCTTCCGGTCCTCGGAATAATGAGCCTGGAAGATGGCATCGGTGGCAAGCGTTACGGCCAGCGGGATGGCGCCGCCGGTCAGGCCCTTCGAGGTGCACAGGATATCTGGAGAGATCGATGCCTGCTCGCAGGCGAACATGGTTCCGGTCCGCCCCCAGCAGGTCATCACTTCGTCGGCGATCAGCAGCGTGCCGGAGGCCTCAGTGATCTTCTTCAATTCGGCCAGAACTGAAGCCGGATACATCAGCATGCCGCCGGCGCCCAGCACCAGCGGCTCGACGATTAAGGCTGCGGCTCGTCGATCGCGGGTCACAGCCTCTAAACGATCCAGGGTCTCCTGCTCGCGCCCCGCTGCCGGAAAGGGGATGATGTCGACCTCGAACAGCAGCGGTTCGTAGGCGGCGTTGAACACGCCACGCGCACCGACGCTCATCGTGCCGATCGTGTCGCCATGATAGCTGTGCTCCATGACGACGATGCGAGAGCGCGCCGCGCCGATGTTGCGGAAATAACCGAGCGCCATCTTCAGCGCAACTTCGACGCAGGTCGAGCCGCTGTCGGAATAGAACACGCGGTCGAGACCTGGAGGAGCGAGGTCGACCAGCGCCTCTGCCAGGCGTTCGGCCGGCTCGTGCGTGAAGCCCGCGAAGATAATCTGGTCGAGGCTCGACGCGGTTGTCTCGATTGCCTTCATGATGCGGGGATGGCGGTGGCCATGAGTGACGACCCACCAAGACGAAATGGCGTCCAGAATGCGCGCGCCATTGGCTTGGTGGAGATAGGCGCCTTCAGTCCGGACGATTTCTGGGATCGCAGGCTCGAGCGCGTGCTGGGTGAAGGGATGCCAGACATGGGACTGCGACATCAGTCACCTCCAGTAATCGAGGCGAAGGCGAAGCCGGCAATCATTGCGTCCCTCAGTGTTTTGCCCGTCAGCACATCGAGGTGCGGCAGCCTGCCGAGCTGCGGCGCACCGCTGAATTCCACGATGGTCCGTTGCGTATCGGCCATCTCATCGCCGATGAAAGCGATGCCCGCCAACGGGATGGAGCGGGCGCGGAGCGCCTCGACCGAGAGCAAGGTGTGGTTGATGGTGCCGAGCGTGGTGCGGGCGCACAGAATAACGGGCAGCCGCCATTCAGCGAAGATGTCGATGAACCTTGTGCGCCGGTTGAGCGGCACCATCAGGCCGCCGGAGCCTTCGATGACGAGCGGCGTCGGTAGGACGGGAAAGTTAAGATCGTCAGCCTTGATCGCGACGCTGTCGATCTCGGCCGAACGATGCGGCGACAGCGGGCTCCGCAAGCGGTAGGCTTCCGGCAGCACGCGCTCTGAGGGCAAGCCGGCAAGCCGCGCGACCACCTCGCTGTCGGTCTCGCCGTCGAGGCCCGATTGCACCGGTTTCCAGTAAAAGCCGTCGAGCAGGCCGGCGAGCCCAGCCGCAAACACGGTCTTGCCAACTCCCGTGTCGGTTCCGGTGATGACGATGCGTTGGGTCATATCGCCTCCGGCAATGTTTGGGCCAACACCTCGACCAGCGCCTCGACCATGGCGGAAATGTCGGCTTCGCCGATATTGAGCGTCAGTGAGATGCGCAGCCGCGACGTGCGCACGGTCGGAGGACGAATACCGCGTATGTCGAAGCCGCGGGCCTGCAGGCGCGCCGCCACTGCCATGGTGCGCCTGACATCGCCGATTACGAGGGGCTGGATCTGCGAGCCGCTGGGTATCACGCCGCAGCGCTCGGCCAGCTGGCGGCCGGCGAGGGCAACGCGTTCATGCAGCTGAACACGCCGCATAGGCTCGTCGGCGAGCATTGCGAGTGCTTCGCGCACTGCCACTGCCATCAGCGGCGATGGCGCGGTGGCGTAGATGAATGGCCGGCAACGGTTGATCAGATACTCGCACAGTGTCCTCGGCCCGGTCACGAGCCCACCAGATGCGCCGAGCGCCTTGCCGCAGGTGTGGAGCGCGACGATGTTGTCGCGGCCCTCGAAAGCGGCGGCAAGCCCCCGGCCGTCCGGTCCCCAGACGCCGGTCGAATGCGCCTCGTCAATGACGATGAATGCGCCGTGCCGATCGGCAAGCGCGACCAGGCTCTCCAAAGGCGCGCAGTCGCCATCCATGCTGTAAAGGCTTTCCACCGCGATCCAGACGCATCCCACGCCGCCTGCGGCGCGCCAACGTGTGATCGCATCCTCAACAGCGGTGGCATCGTTGTGCGCGGCCAGCACGAACTGTGCGCGCCCGGCCTGCGCACCCTCATGCATGCTGGCATGGGCGAGCTCATCGAGAACCAAAAGATCGCCCTTCTGCGGCAGGGCACTCAGCAGAGCGAAGTTGGCGATGTAGCCGCTGCCGAAGAACAGCGCGCGGTCGGCTCCAAAGAATGCCGCCGCGTCCGCCTCGAGCTGCTCGTGTTCCGGTGCATTGCCGCGCAACAGCCGCGACCCGGTGGCGCCAACCGGCGTGCCCCGCGCAATCGCCGCCACAACAGCATCGCCAAGTCTCCTGGACGAGGCCAGCCCGAGATAGTCGTTCGACGAGAAATCCAGCCCGGCGCGGGGCGAAAGCGTCCGCAGCCGGTCCTTGCGGGCCAGTCCCTGCAAGGTCGCGTCATAGCTGGCAAGCGGCGCCCCGTTCATTGCGCTTCGAGTTCCATCGGCTCGATGCCAAGGCGCCGGAACAGCAGGGTATCCTTGTCCTCACCGGGATTGTCCGCCGTCAGCAGCGTGTCGCCAACGAAAATCGAGTTGGCGCCGGCAAAAAAGCACAGCGCCTGCATCTCGTCGGTCATGGCCATACGGCCGGCGGAGAGACGGATATGCGATTTCGGCATCATGATGCGCGCCAACGCGATCACGCGCACGAATTCGATGGGCTCAATGGGCTTGGCATCGGCAAGCGGCGTGCCGGCGATCGGAATCAGCATGTTGATCGGAACGCTTTGCGGATGTTCCGGCAGATTGGCCAGCGTCACCAGCATGTCGATCCGGTCCACCGGCTCCTCGCCCATGCCGATAATGCCGCCGCAGCAGACCTTGATGCCAGATTGGCGAACGTGCTCGAGTGTCTCGAGCCGCTCGGCGAAACTCCGCGTGCTGATGACCTCCCTGTAGTAGCGTTCCGACGTATCGATGTTGTGGTTGTAATAGTCGAGACCCGCCTGCTTCAGACGAGCGGCTTGCTCAAGATCGAGCATGCCCAGCGTCATGCAGGTCTCCATGCCCAGCGCCTTGACGCCCTCGACCATAGCCACCATCGCATCCATGTCGCGCGCTTTGGGGTTCCGCCAGGCGGCTCCCATGCAATAACGCGTGGCGCCGGCGTCACGCGCTTTCTTCGCCTCGGCGACGACGCGCCTGACCTCCATCAGCTTCGACGCCTTCAGGCCGGTCTCGTGATGCGCCGACTGGCTGCAATAGCCGCAATCCTCCGGGCATCCGCCCGTCTTGATGCTGATCAGCCGGCTGAGCTGGACCTTGTTTGGATCGAAATTCTGGCGGTGCACGGTCTGCGCCAGGAAGAGGAGATTGTTGAAGGGGGCATGGTAAAGTGCCTGAGCCTTTTCCAGGGTCCACGCTCCAGCGTCAGGGGATTGAGCCTGTGGCGATGTCTGCGTTGAACTTGCCGTTTGCATGTCCATGCTGTTCCTCCGGTCTGTCTTGCGGGGTCTTTGCTATCTGACTGTCGACGATCGGAGAGGACAGTTGACCAAATCCTGTTCGTTACTCAGACAATCATGAGCCCCGATGGTCGAGGCCGATATCCAGGACCGGCGCGCTGTGGATGAGTCGGCCGATCGAAATCAGATCAACGCCGGTCGCGGCAACCGCTCGCGCTGTATGGGACGTGATCCCGCCAGAAGCCTCGGTGATAGCGCGGCCACCGACGATTGCGACGGCGCGGCGAAGATCGGGGAGGGACATGTTGTCGAGCAGAACCGCATCGGGAGCGAAGCCAAGTACCTCCTCCAACTGGGCCAGAGTATCGACCTCGACTTCGATCTTGACGAGATGACCGGCCGCTCTTCGTGCTCGCTCGAGCGCTGGGCGGACGCCGCCTGCGATGGCGATGTGGTTGTCCTTGATCAAAATTGCGTCGTCCAGGCCGAAGCGGTGATTGGACCCGCCACCTGCGCGCACGGCATATTTTTCGACTGCCCGCAATCCAGGCGTCGTCTTGCGTGTGCAGACGATCTTCGCGCCATATCCACGAACAGCAGCGACGATCGATGCCGTTGCTGTGGCGATGCCGCTCAGATGGCACAAAAAATTGAGTGCCGTCCTTTCGGCTGTGAGAATGGCCCGGGCCGGGCCAACCACTGATGCAATGATCTCTCCATCCACGACATTGCAGCCGTCTGCCCGCTCCGCCGAGATTTCGACATCAGGATCAATCAAGTGGAAAGCGAGCATCGCCAGATCGAGGCCGGCGACAACTCCGGACTGTCGCGCCACCAACACGGTTCCCGCTTGGTATTCCTTCGGGACGATGGCATCCGTGGTCAAGTCGCCGGCTCTGCCAAGGTCTTCAAGAAGCGATGCCCGTACAAGCGGCTCAAGCATGACCGTGGGAAGCGGTGAGAGCCTCATCACTTTGCCCCTTCCAAGTTTGGCGAGTGTCCGAGTTCGCGCGCAGCGCCCAAGGCGGCTTCGAGCGTGATTTCGGACCGTCGGGCGGCAGTCGCATGATGAGGAAAATCTGTCCGGTAATGAGCGCCGCGGCTTTCTTCGCGCAACAAGGCGGCAACCGCGATCATTAGCCCGACAGCCGCCGGATCCGAGACCGCATCCTTGCTTTCGGCGAGCGGCAATAAGGCACGCGCGGCTGCTTTCAACCCTTCACCGTCCCGGACGATGCCGAGTGCGCGCGACAGGAAAACACGCACGGGTATCGGAGCGGGCGGTGGGTAAACGTTCGCAAACGCAGGTCTTGTTCTGCGAGCAGGCGTTCCGGCGACACTTTCAGCGACCCAGCGGGCGCACACGATTGCCTCGGTCAAGGAATTGCTGGCGAGCCTGTTGGCGCCATGCAGTCCTGTCGAAGCGACTTCGCCGCAGGCCCACAGCCCCTCGACGGAGGTCCTGCCAAAGCTGTCCACGGCAACGCCACCCATATGGTAGTGTTGGGCCGGACGAATGGGGATGAGATCGCGCGCGGGATTGATGCCCGCTCCACGACAGGCTGATGCGATTGTCGGGAAATGCCGAGCGAATGCCGGGCCAGGCCGTTGTCGGGCGTCGAGAAAAACACGGTGGCCGTTCGCAAGATGGTTCCAAACGGCGCGGGCCAAGACATCGCGAGGCGCAAGTTCCGCCCCTGGCACGCTTTGAAGAAAAGCCTGGCCGGTTTCATCGATCAGGGCAGCACCTTCGCCTCGGACAGCCTCGCTGACCAGCGCCATAGGGCGTTCTGGGCCGTCAAGCGCGGTCGGGTGGAACTGGATGAATTCGAGGTCGGCTAGGACAGCTCCAGCGCGGGCCGCAAGTGCAAGGCCTTGTCCGCAACTGCCCCAAGGGTTCGTGGTGTCGAGAAACAGTCCCCCGATGCCACCGGTGGCGAGGACGACCCGCCGTGAGCCGAAGAAGAAAGGTCCGATCGAACAGCTCGCCCAGACGCCCCGGATCGCATTCTCTCGCACGGCCAGCCGGCGCGCTTCCACGCCCTCCACGACAACTATCGACGGAGTGGAACGCACAGCCGCGATCAGGGCACGCATGATCTCACGCCCGGTGCCGTCCCCATGCGCATGAACGATGCGACGTCGGCTGTGTGCGGCCTCCAATCCGAGGCACAGTGATCCTTTCGGCGTGCGGTCAAAGGGAACCCCAAAGCCCGCAAGCCCCTCTATCGCCTTGGGCGCGGCTTGGAGGATGCGGCTCGCCACGTCTCTGTCGCAGAGACCATCCCCGGCGGCAAGCGTATCGGCCAGGTGCATTGCCGGATCGTCGTCTTCGCCGAAACTTGCAGCCAGACCCCCCTGTGCCCAGGTGCTCGAATTGTCAGCTCCCAGCAGCGACCTTGACAGAAGAAGCACCGGCTCCGGCGACAGTTGAAGCGCGGTCATCAGTCCGGCGATGCCGCCGCCGATGATGATCGGCCGCCCGAAGAAGCTGCGGAGGTCGGCGCTCAAACTGCCAGCATCCGTTCGACCGCAAGCCGCGCGCGCCCGGCGATCCCGGGTTCGATGGTTACGACATGTTGGTTCTGCTCGAGCGCCGTGCGGATGTTGGCAAGCGTGATCCGCTTCATGTGCGGGCACAAATTGCAGGGCCGGATGAACTCGACCTCTGGGTGCGCTAACGCGACGTTGTCGCTCATCGAGCATTCCGTCATCAGCACGACACGTGGCGGCCTTTGCCTTTCGACATAGTCGGACATGGCAGCCGTCGAGCCGGAAAAATCTGCTTCAGCCACGACGTCGGGCGGGCATTCGGGATGGGCGAGCACGACCACGCCGGCATGGCTTTCGCGCAACTCGCGGATGTCGGCCGGTGTAAAGCGCTCATGCACCTCGCAACGCCCTTTCCAGGCGATGATCTGCACATCGGTCTGGGCGGCGATATTCTGGGCCAGATATTCGTCCGGCAGCATGATCACCCGGAGAACCCCAAGGGATTCGACGACCGCCTTGGCGTTGCCGGATGTACAGCAGATATCCGACTCGGCTTTCACTTCGGCCGACGTGTTTACATAAGTGATGATCGGAACCCCGGGATAACGCTGGCGCATCAAGCGCACGTCTTCTGCCGTGATTGATTCCGCCAACGAGCAACCGGCGCTGAGATCCGGAATGAGCACGGTCTTGTCCGGATTAAGGAGCTTGGCCGTTTCGGCCATGAAATGGACGCCGGCCAGCACGATGACTTGCGCCTCGATCGTCGCAGCCGTGCGGGCTAATGCCAAGCTGTCGCCGACGATGTCGGCCACGCAATGGAAGATCTCGGGCGTCTGATAGTTGTGCGCCAGGATGATGGCGTTGCGCTCGCGCTTCAGTGCAAGGATCGCCTCGATATCCTCGGCGAAAGCCGGCCATTCGATCGGCGGGATCACTCGTCGGACGTGCTCGTAGAGCAACGCGGCCGTAGGCAGCATGGCGCTCATCGACCCCCTCCCGCTTATACTCTAATTGAAAATAACCAGCATATACTTGCTGTGAGTATAAGGGATGTCAACCCCGCGCCAGCGGCAATTTTGTCCCGGAGATGAGCCTATCGTCGAGAACGGCGTGGCGGAAACGGAAAAGCTTCGCTGGCCGGCCGCCGGTCTCAGCGGTGGCCTCTCCGGTCTCCTCGACCAGCTCCTGCTGTTCGATCAGTCGGCGAAAGTTCGGCTTGTGGATGAGCCTGCCGGCGAGCGCCTCGACGGTTCGCTGCAGCTGCAAAAGCGTGAAGACCGGCGGCATCAGCTCAAAGACGACCGGCCGGTATTTGATCTTGGAGCGCAGCCGCGCAATGCCGGTCGCCACGATGCGGCGATGATCGGCGACCATGGACTTGCTGGGCACCAGCGGAGGGGGCGCCGCGTCCCGCCCTCTTACGGCCTCTTGGACCAGGCCTGCTTCGTAGACTAACTCATAGCGTTGAAGCGTGAGTTCCTCGTTCCAAAGGCGGTCGTCGAAGCCGAAGGCTATCGTCGCCCGCTGCCAGCGTTCACGTCGCGTGGCCGCATCGCGGACGCCGTTTGCCCATTCAATCAGGCGTGGTCGCAGAACGTCCAGCACGACCGGAGGCGTGCCGGAGCGGTGGTCCTCCCATGGAAAATATTCATACCAACTCTGCCATCCGCGCTTGGGCGAGCCCGCTGCCTGTTCCTTGCGGGTCAATGCAAGATAGCTGATGGAGATGACGCGCTGCTGGCGCTCGGCGCCGATGCGATCCCGATCAGCGAACGTGTAAAGTTGCTCAATGTACCCCAGCCGATGGCCGGTCTGCTGCTCGACCCACCCCCTCAAGCCGGATTGCAGCGATCGGTGCTCAAGCGCAAAGGGTCCAGAGGGCAAGGTGTCTGACTGGCCGATGGTGAGGACACAGGGTTCACTGTCGTTTACGGCGACGACAAGGGCGATCAGGTCCACTTTGACGTCGTCGGCCTTGACGGCGGCTCTGTCTTTCCTGAGTCGTATTGCCTGATCGTCCATGTTCGCGAATTACTTGGCCAGCTCGGGGGACCTTAATCGATTTAGTGTAAGCGCGCCTGTCGGCACGTCAACACCCCACAGCTGCGCGGGCATTTTTAGCTCTTCGCACCTGCACAAAAATGTGCCAAAGGCGACACCCGCGGTTGGTAACGTAGGGGAAGGAGGATCCATTGAGCGCGTTTGGTGACACCAAGGCGATCACACCGCCGGATATTCGTTCGCGCAAAGGTGGGACGCCGCTCGTCTGCCTTACCGCCTACACCACCCCAGTCGCCCGGCTTGTCGATCCCCATTGTGATGTGGTGCTCGTCGGCGACAGCGTCGGCATGGTTCTCCACGGCCTGCCCTCGACGCTCGGTGTCACGCTGGAGATGATGATCACGCACGGCCAGGCGGTGCGCCGTGGCATCAAGCAGGCGCTGATGGTGGTCGACCTGCCGTTCGGTTCCTACGAGGAAAGCCCAGAGCAGGCTTTCCGAAATGCTGCGCACGTCATGTCGGAGACCGGCTGCACGGCCGTCAAGCTCGAAGGCGGCGAAACGATGGCAGAGACGATCGGCTTCCTCGCCGCACGCGGCGTGCCCGTCATGGCTCATGTCGGCTTGACGCCGCAGGCCATCAACGCCATCGGTGGCTACCGCGTGCAGGGCAGGGGCGGGGATGCCGAGCGCATCAGGCGCGACGCAATTGCGGTGAGCGAAGCGGGCGCCTTTGCGGTCGTCCTGGAAAAGGTTCCTGAAGCGCTCGCCCGCCGGATCACCGGGGAGGTGGCGGCCCCGACCATTGGCATCGGTGCCTCGGCAGCCTGTGACGGCCAGATTCTCGTCGTCGACGACATGCTGGGCCTCTTCGGCGACTTCCGACCCAAATTCGTCAAGCGCTATGCCGAACTGGGGGAGGCGGCTGCGGCTGCGATCGCTTCCTATGCGCACGAGGTGAAGGAGCGCCAGTTTCCGGCCGCCAAGCACGTGTTTGCCGATGCGCCCAAGCCCGCCGACACGGACGCCACGAAGAGCGGAGAAGCAGCGTGAGCGTGCCGATCGTCAGGAGCGTTGACCAGCTTCGCGAAATCGTCGCCGCATGGCGCCGCGAGGGCGTGAGGATTGCCGTGGTGCCAACGATGGGCGTCCTGCATGAGGGCCATCTCAGCCTGGTGCGCGCTGCACTCGAGAAGGCAGACCGTGTGATCGTGACGCTCTTCGTCAACCCGAAGCAATTCAATAGCCAGGCCGATCTTGCCGCGTATCCGCGCACTGAGGACGAGGATGCCGCCAAGCTGGCACCGGTTGGCGCGCACCTGCTTTATGCGCCAGATGCAGAGGAGATGTATCCGGCGGGCTTCGCCACCACCGTTTCGGTGTCCGGTGTCAGCGAGGGCCTGTGCGGTGCCTTCCGGCCGGGACATTTCGATGGCGTGGCGACCGTCGTCGCCAAGCTCTTCCTGCAGACTAGCGCTGACTTCGGCTTCTTTGGCGAAAAGGACTTTCAGCAAAGTCACCTGGTCAGGCGCATGGCCCGGGATCTGGATATTCCAATCACCATTGTTGCCTGTCCGACAGTCCGTGAAGCCGACGGTCTTGCGCTATCATCGCGCAATGTGCGGCTCTCGCCAGCGCAACGCGCTGTTGCTCCCAAGCTATCATCGGTCCTGCTCAAGACGGCTGAGCGGCTTGGGCGCGGCTCACCCGTCCTGCCAACGCTTGCAGAATCTCGCGCAGCAATTCTGGCTGCAGGCTATCGCGAGGTCGAATACCTGGAACTTCGCGAAGAGGCAGATCTGCACCCGATGACAAGCCTTGATCGACCGGCACGGTTGCTTGCCGCGGCCTGGCTCGGCGGCACACGTCTCATAGATAACGTCAGACTATTTCGGATTGGTTCAACAGATTAGCCACGTTCTCGGCACGCGCTGTATCCGTCCGGGATGATCTAAAAACAAGGTCTCTGCCTGGCATTGAGCGAACGGAGGTTACGCACAGGGCAAATGCATCGCGTGTTTGAGAACTTCGTCGAGCAACTGTCTGCAAGTGTTGATGCTGCCGATCTCTGTGAGGCAATGGCCTCCGCTGCAGCCGGCTTCGACTTCCCGCTATTCGCCTATTTCACTTACCCGTCGGCCTCCGGCGACGCCCCCCAATTGATTTCAAACTATCCTTCATGCTGGACATCACGTTATCTGCAACAGCGGTACCACAGTCTTGATCCGGTCATCCTGCGCGGGCTCCAAGGCTGGGATACATTCGATTGGGGTGTGGATCGCGCTCGACACTGTCTGCCGAATTCGCAGCAACAAATTCTGGAGAGTGCGGCTGAGTTTGGCATCTGCGGCGGCCTGACGATGTCCATGCATGATCATCTCGGCCGGTTTGCTGCCCTGACCTTTGCTTCCGACGAGTCCCGTCCGCCTCTTTTACGGTCACTGGCACGTTACGAAAAAGCATTGCAGCTGGTGGCCATCAACTTTCATATCCACGTCCGGCGCAGGCTCGCCGACGATCGCGTGGTGGATGGTGTAACGCTCACCCCGCGGGAGTTCGAGTGCCTGAAATGGGCGGCGCGCGGCAAGTCGGCTTGGGATATCAGCCAGCTTCTCGGCGTCTCAAAGCGCACCGTGACTTTTCACTTGGAAAACGCCAAGGCAAAGTTTGGCGTTCGAACGATCAACCAGGCCGTTGCACGCATGGCTGCCTCCGGCCAGACGAGATCCTGATTCTTCAGCCACGATACCTGTAAACCTCTACAGGCTGCATCGCTGTCAGCTTTGCCCTTCGATGGCGGGAACACATCCCACATGGAGGCGACCATGATGCAACTGATAACACCAGGCTTTTACAACGAGTTTGCAGGCGAACTCAAAGAGATGCACGGGCTCAGGTTTCGGGTGTTCAAGGAAAGGCTCGATTGGGAAGTTGATACCGAAGACCAGATGGAATCCGATTCGTTTGATGCTCTGAANCTACGAGCTCTTCGCGGCCATGATCGAGTTCGGCTTGGCCAAGGATCTGACCCGAATAGTAACGGTGACGGACACGCGCATGGAGCGGATCCTCCGCCTGGCTACGTGGCCATTGTCACGCATCGGACAACCCAAGTCCGTCGGCAAAACGGAGGCGGTGGCTGGATTTCTCGAGATTTCTCACGCGAGCCTTTTGCGCATCCGCAGCAGGGGACGTCTGAGCGGACCGGTACTGTGGCAACCGGTTCTGGGCCCGTCAGCATAGCGCCATAGTGGACACCTGAGCCATGAAGGATGCTGGTCTGTCCAAGGAAGCGACGGTCGGTCTTGTATGCTGGCCGGACTGGCGGCGCCAGGACGCTTACCACTACGCCAGACGATTGCCACGCACTGGCTGGGCCTGGGAGTTTCTTCGGCGCAATCCACAATTCCAGCGCGACCACGCCAAAATGGCACCGTCCGCCTGCATTGTCGGACCCCAAGGCGACATGCAGATAATCGAGTTGACGACAGGATCAGCTTTCCTAAGACAATGGAGCCTTCTTTTTCGCGGACGCGCCACAGTCGGACGCTACATCGGCAAGGGTTTTTTGGGATCCGCGCGATTGCGCCTGTATTCTACGAGCGGCCGCGGAGCCGCTTGGGCTCGACCACGATTTTGAACCGCTTCATCTTTCTTCGCTCTCATGCTGCAAGGACATCCTGCTGACAGCTGCGGGCGTGCAGCACGTGCTGCTGAGAGAGAACTGTCGGAGTCTGCAGATCGCCGTTTCCGGTGCGTCCGTCCTCGGCCCGTTGCGGCTATATGTCGACGCAATCGTTCAGCCGCAGCACTTCAAGTTCCATGTCGCTGCCCTTCAGTTCCTGAATGACGTCAACGGTTGCGGCCGCCTGTCAGTTGCACGCTTTCCGCCGGAACACCGCGGAGCGCGCCTGGGTATCGTACTCCAGGCCTTGGATGGCTCGCTTGCGGGAGCATCTCATCAGGAGGTCGCCATTGCTTTGTTCGGGAGATGCCGTGTCGAAGAAGATTGGCGTCATCCAGGTGGCCATCTTCGCGATCAGGTACGTCGCGCCATCCAACGTGGCCGCTACCTGATGGGCGGCGGCTACAGACAGTTCCTGAGGTAATTGGGGTGGTTGTGATTGTCTTATTCGAACGCGCAACCTCCATTGCTCACTGCAATTGTGCGTTGCACAAAACGTGGCAAGCGCCTAGTTCTTCCGCGGCGAATCGGGTTTCGGCGAAGCACTGGGACCCAACGCTTCGTCGATAAGTGCATTCATGCCCTGAGGATCCCGATGACCGTTATGAACCCCGACAAAGCCGGCGCTGCAAGCCTTGAGACAATCGCGCGAAACGGCAGCAAGCTGCGTCGCATAGCCGTACGCATTCCGACCTACCTGTCGGATGTTCGCGAGAACCCGGCGTGGCTTCCCATGTTCATGTTGGCGCGCACCATGCCGGCACGGAGAATGCACTGGCGTGGTGCAAAGCCGGTCCGAAGGTCGCAAAGAGCCCTGGACACGATGTTTGCCGGTGTCAATTGCCACGACGTTGTCGACGCGCTGCGGATGGATGGGCTTTTTCCCGGCCTCGTCCTGCCAACAATGGTGGCTGAAGATGTAGCCGCATTCGCCAGGTGCACACCTTGTTTCGGCAATTTCGATCGCCGACTCGAATTCATGCCGGCGGAGCATGTGGAGGCTGAGGCGCGGTTTGGCCGTCCGTTGCTCAGCGGCCATTATTTCGAGCGCATTCTGGGCTGTAACTCGGCCGTTGCCATCCAAAACGATCCGCTGCTCATGGATATCGCCGCGCACTATCTCGGCGGCCAGGCGACGCTGATCACAACGCGCGTCTGGTGGAGTTTCCCGACCGGCCAGGCCTCCGATGCCGACAAGAACCTGGCTTCGCTCGGCAAATACCACTTTGACCTGGACGACTGGCGGATGCTGAAGTTCTTTTTCTATCTGGTGCCCGTCGACGAGGGGACCGGCCCGCATGTCTATGTTCGCGGCAGCCATGATCGCCGCGCCCTCAAGCACCAACTTACGCTTGTCGTCGGCCATCCCGCCCAAGAGATTCTGGACGTGTACGGCAAGCAGAGCCCGGTCACGCTGACCGGCGAGGCCGGTTTCGGTTTCGTCGAGGATCCGTTCGGGTTCCATATGGGCACCGTGCCGGCGCACAGGCCACGGCTGATGATGGAAGTTGGCTTCGGCGTTTCTCCTCCATCGCGTCGCCGCTTCCATGGCGAGCCTGTGATCCGCTGATTTCGAAAGTCCCGAAACAGCCTTCCCGGACCGCAGTCTTGTGAGGCAAGATAAGGCTATGCCGCCAATCGATCTGTTCGGCGCCCAAAGCGATTGTCTACACATGCTTTGAACTGGGCTGGTGCAATGAGTCTCGTCATTACTCCAGCCAGCGCATGAGTGCCTGTTTGAATCGAGGTTAGATGGCTTATCCCACCTGCGTAACGCGACTTGGATGAGTTGCACATTTCGCGAGACCCATGGCCGGATCGATGGACGCAAGCAGACGCGCCAGCTCCGAGTTTGATGTACGCTGAGATGCGCACTTTGCGACACCGATAATCCTGTCCACCGCATCTGCTGAGTACGCTAATCGAACATTGAGTGCCGAGCGGAAAATGCCAGGGCCGGCTTTTGCGCGATGTCCTACATGGCCGCCGCGCGGGCTGCCGTCTCGGAGTTGCGCGTGACGATTCCGCTCGTGTCTGCAAACGTGCGCGCTCGCGGTCAAGAATGGCAATGATGCGGTAGGCCTTCTCCTGTCCGAATAGCGTCCCGAGGCGAGCCCGGTTCCAGTCGCCTTCGCCCTCACCAGACGTTGTAGTGCAAAGCGGTCGTTGGCGTTGGGCCCCACGATACAGTTTCGCCGTGCGCCCTGACGAGGCGAAGCTAGACCGCCGAAGGGCCGAGCATGTCACCTTGTGGGATGACGCCTTGCTCAACATCGGCTGCCAGATCGGCGGGGCGCGGCGTCGTACGTCCGCTGTCCAAGGCCTGCTGGCCTCTCTGAGGATTCACCGTTCACGGCGTGATCCTGCCGCGTGTGTGAGTTTGCGATCGTCATAAGAGCGTCAGGCACGAATGGAAGTTAGGTCAGGGCCCAAGACGCGACCTTATCCATGAGGTGGATGGTAGCTATCACTACAATCAATTGTACCAATATTACGGAATACTACTACAAGGTCCGTCATAAAGCGGCCGGTGGGTATCCGTCTCGCCTCTGAAGCTGCCCGAAAGAATGCGGAGACGAACATGTGCGGGATTGTTGGCATCGTTGGGCAACAGCCGGTGTCGGATAGGTTGGTTGGCGCGTTGAAGGGTTTGGAATATCGCGGCTATGATTCCGCCGGCGTTGCGACGATCATTGAGGGCGCCTTGCATCGCCGGCGCGCCGAGGGCAAGCTCGTCAATCTCGAGAGGAGACTGAAGGAAGAGCCGCTGAGCGGCAATATCGGCATCGGCCACACGCGTTGGGCAACCCACGGGGCCTCGACGGAACGCAATGCGCACCCGCACTTTACCGACGGTGTCGCCGTCGTCCATAACGGCATCATCGAGAATTTCACCGAGCTGAAGGACGAATTGGCGGCGGTGGGCGCCAAGTTCCAGACCGACACCGACACCGAGGTCGTCGCGCATCTCTTGGCAAGATACCGACGGGAGGGCATGAGGCCGCAAGAAGCGACGCGTGCCATGCTGAAACGCGTACGGGGAGCTTATGCGCTTGCCGTGCTCTTCGAAGATGAACCGTCGACCATCACGGCGGCGCGCAACGGACCACCGCTGGCGATTGGTCACGGCGACGGTGAGATGTTCCTGGGCTCCGACGCGATCGCGCTTGCTCCCTTCACCAACGAAATTACCTATCTCATAGACGGCGACTGGGCCGTTGTCGGCAATTCGGGCGCCCATATCTTCGATATCGACGGCCATCCCGTCGAGCGTCCGCGCCATATCTCCACGGCCGCAGCCGATCTGGCCAACAAGGGCAGCCATCGCCACTTCATGGAGAAGGAGATTTACGAGCAGCCCGAGGTTATCTCCCATACTCTCCGTCATTACACGAACATAGAGAATTGCGACATGGTTCCTGGCATCGATTTCGCCAAGGTTCCGAGCTTGGCGATCTCTGCCTGCGGGACCGCCTATTTCGCCGGACTGATCGGAAAATACTGGTTCGAGCGCTATGCGCGCCTGACGGTTGAAATCGACGTTGCGTCCGAATTCCGTTACCGCGACATCCCGTTGCCGCCGCAATCGGCCGCTCTTTTCATTTCGCAGTCCGGCGAAACCGCCGATACGCTTGCGTCGTTGAGGTACTGCAAGGAGCGTGGGCTGAAAATTGGCGCTATCGTCAATGCCTGCGAATCGACCATCGCTCGGGAGGCCGATACGGTCTTCCCGATCCTTGCCGGACCGGAGATCGGCGTCGCCTCTACCAAGGCTTTTACGTGCCAGCTTGCCGTTCTAGCCGCACTCGCCATCAGCGCCGCCACAGCCCGCGGGACCGTCCCCGAAGGCGAGCTGCAGGCACTCGTCAGGAGCCTCGCCGAATTGCCGCGCGTCATGGGCCAGGTACTCAACAGCATCCAGCCGGAGATCGAGTTCTTGTCGCGCGAACTGTCAAAGTGTCGTGACGTCCTGTATCTCGGCCGTGGCACCAGTTTCCCGCTAGCGATGGAAGGAGCGCTGAAGCTCAAGGAGATTTCCTACATCCATGCCGAAGGCTATGCAGCGGGTGAATTGAAGCACGGGCCAATCGCATTGATAGACGAGAACATGCCGGTGATCGTCATCGCGCCCCATGACCGCTTTTTCGACAAGACCGTCTCCAACATGCAGGAAGTGGCTGCCCGTGGAGGGCGGATTATCCTCATCACCGATAAAAATGGGGCAGCCGCATCGAAACTCGACACCATGCACACGCTCGTGCTGCCGGTAGTCGACGAGATTATCGCGCCAATGATCTTCTCGCTGCCGATACAGCTTCTTGCCTACCACACGGCGCTCTTCATGGGGACAGATGTAGACCAGCCGCGCAATCTCGCAAAATCGGTCACGGTCGAATGATTGTGAACCTGTACAGATGGCGAAGCTCTCGATGGAAAGCTACCCTTTGTCTGGATCCGGATGAAAACCAGATGACCAGTGTTTGCTGGAATTTGGAATCCCTTTTTTCGGCCGGTCGATCGGGGCACAGGGCGATCGAGCTTCCTAGAGCCGACGTCAGCACGCAGCCGGGGGCTTTCAAGGGTGGGTCTTTCGCTCCGCCGCCGGTGGAGATTGGCCGAAGGAAGCAGTGTCCGTACCGGGAGTTCGAGTTGGTGTTCAGAGTTCCAGGGCCCCCTCCTGAGATGGCCTGATCGGCTGTAGCGCATCGGACCTGCGATCCTTCGCGAATAATTCTCGCCGTTGGCTTTCTTGATTAGAAGGAGGTGAGCCGCCATATTCCGACCCAGCTCCTAATTCAGGCGGCCCATTCCATGGATGAGGCCGGTCCGGCTGAATGGACGTCCATTTTTTGATTTGCTTGGTCTGCGCCGCCGGGGGGTATCTCCCGAGGGAGCTCCCATGTTCTTGGAGATGTTTATGAACGATTCGCGCATTCCCGAACCAGTCTTGACGGCTATGTCGCAGGGGACCCACATCGTCCGCGCTTATCGTGAGCACCTTGGGTATTCGATCGAGGACCTGACGGTCGCGAGCGGGCTTGCCGCTGAGGAAATTCAAAACATCGAGCGAGGTCTGAGGTACAACAAGGGATATCGGGATCGGATAGCGAGATCGCTTTCCATACCTGTGGGAATCCTTGAGGCAGAGTCGCACATTTCGGACGCCGCCTGATCAGTCGGATGATCCGCAATGGGTGGACTACCGCTCTTGTGATGTGAAGCTTGCGGCTGATTGTAGACGCTGATTCCGTTGGGATGCCTCTGGCGCAGTACCGCCAAGAGAATCTCGTCAACTTTCCGATGCAGGAACCCTTCACATGGGCTCGCGAACAACAAGGCGATATAGCCGCCCGAAGTGCTACGAAACGTGCACGAGGGCATCGGCTCGCGACGAAGGATTGTAACGGCGAACTCTTGGTAGTTCGGCGAGGCGATGCTGGCGCTTGAGCATCAACTCGGCCTACGAGAGTGGCTACTCCTAGGCTGAATCGGCCAACATGGCCGGCATCGCGCCGCTCTGAAAATAACATGGCGGGCATCCTGACGTTTCCGGGTTGACTATGGGTGTTCGAACCACGAAAAGGGGCCGCTCTTCGTGAGTGGCGTGCGCCGGCAGTCTAACCCCAAGCCCCCCGCCCAGGCTGCCGGCGCGCTTCTAGAAAGATCGAGGTAGGCACTCGCTGCGCTCTGCCCGCCGACACCTTGTGCTTCCTCCAGCGAGTCCAGCGGACCACCATGGGTGGTGCCACTTCTGGTGCTTACCCACGTCCATTTGCGATCTCGGGTCATTGAGAGTACCGCAAGCACCCTCTCTGCTGGATGGCAACGCGGCTCGCGCCGCCCGTATGCAGCGCAAGCTCCATGCATGAGGTCGTCCCTTCAAAATACTTGATGCAGTTGCGCTTGCGTAGCTCCTTGCATGCGCTCGATGCCAGGAGGAGACCTCTGTCTAAACGCTCGCATCGATGCAACGCCGTTGATCACCATCATCGCGGCGACCGCTTCGCGGGGGCCGCAGCCGTTTTGGAGCATGACGATCATGCCGGCGCCATCGCAGTGACGCACATGCAAAATTCACAAATGCATTCTCGCCCAATGCTAGGTGCCCAGCATATGTCCGGCATCCCGCAACGCGGCTACGAAGAGACGGGCATTGCCGTTGGCATCCATCTTGGCCTGCATTGACAGGGGCATCCTGTGCCAGCTCTCCAAGGACGCAATGTAATGTGAGAACATACCGTTAACGATGCAATAGTGGGTAACTAGGCCGTGTACATCCAACGCCAGCACGCCGAATTGGCCGCCGTGATATCGGATGGCTGCGACCCGCTGGACCTGCGCGTCACGGTCGATCCGCACGTCGAAAAGCAGGATGCCGCGGCTCCTGGTGGCTATCTCGGCGGCTTTTTCAGCGAAGCTCAACGAGAGCGAGCGGACGCTTTCGACTGCCATCTGTAAAACCATCAAGTTCAGTTCATCCACTGACATAAGGTACCTGTGCGCAAGACATGGGTGATTGCAATCGACCACACCGCTTGTTCACAGGTGTCGGCTCATCACCGGTTATTCAGGGTTTGCCGGTCATCTTTGCGGCAAGCCATCCGGGCTCCTTGTACCCTGCAACCGTTGCAGTGGCGTCCCTCGGCGCTCGGAACCGCCAGGCTCTGCTCGTCGAGAACTTTGTCCGCGAGCAGCGTTTGCTTGAGCATTCCGCTGAAGCGTGACGTCTCACCAGTCCGTGTCCTTGCAGCTCACCGCGAGGGCGTTTTGCGCACCGCACGCAAGCGCACGAAACTGGTCTCCGTTCACTTCACAAAATGGTTTTCCTGAAGTACTGGAGCGCAGAGAAATCTCCGGTCGCAGCCTACCCGGTTAAAACAAGGACCCCACGATGAAGACTCTCGTCGTCTGCTCCGGCGGATTGGATTCCGTTACTCTTGCTCACAAGGTGGCAGCGGAGCACCAGCTTACCGGCCTGCTATCGTTCGATTACGGCCAACGGCATAGGAAGGAATTGGGCTTCGCCACCCTTTGCGCGGAGCGCCTGAGCGTCCCGCAGCGAATCATCGATATCCACGAGATCGGCGGCGGCCTTTCCGGCTCCGCGCTGACCGACAATGTGGACGTGCCCGACGGGCACTATGCCGAAGATACGATGAAGGTAACGGTGGTGCCTAACCGGAACGCCATCATGTTGGCGATTTCCTTCGGCCTCGCCGCAGCACAAGACGCTGACGCGGTGGCGACGGCCGTGCATGGTGGGGATCATATTGTCTATCCCGATTGCCGTCCGGGCTTCATCGATGCTTTCCAGATGATGCAGGACCACGCGCTCGACGGCTACGCGCAGATTCGCCTTTATGCACCCTATGTGAACCTGACGAAGGCGGACATTGTTAGGGATGGAGCCACATACGGCACGCCGTTTGCGCAGACCTGGTCCTGTTACAAGGGCGCCGAGCGTCATTGCGGGAGGTGCGGGACCTGCGTCGAGCGGCGTGAGGCGTTTCACATCGCTGGCCACCCGGACCCAACCGAGTACGAGGACTCCGACTTCTGGCTCGGAGCGCTGCGAAGGACCACCGCGTAATGTTCCGCATCACCAAGGAATTCCACTTCTCAGCCTCGCATCAGCTCACCTCATTGCCATCCGATCACCAATGCGCGCGCCTGCACGGACATAACTACATCGTCGAAGTGGAGCTTTCAGCGGATGGACTGGACGATCACGGCTTCGTNCGCGACTACCACGATTTGGCGCCATTCAAACGCTACATCGACGAGAGCTTCGACCACCGACATCTCAACGACGTGCTGGGACACGAGCAAGTCACGGCCGAATATCTGGCCAGACATTTCTACGACTGGTGCAAGGCACGCCTGAGCGAAACCGCGGCCGTGCGGGTGAGCGAAACGCCGAAAACCTGGGCGGAATACCGGCCATGACCAATACTCATCCCGCAATCCGCGTTAGCGAGATTTTCGGGCCGACGATCCAGGGCGAGGGCGTGCTCATAGGTTTGCCGACGATCTTCGTCAGAACCGGCGGGTGTGACTTTCGCTGTTCCTGGTGCGACAGCCTGCATGCTGTGGACAATCAATTCCGCCATGAATGGGAGATGATGTCCGTCGGCGTGGTGTGGAAAAATGTGCTTGCGCTTTCCGGTGGCCGCCCGCTTATGGTGTCGCTGTCAGGCGGCAATCCGGCCATCCAGCCGCTCGGCGCGCTCATCGACCGAGGCCATGGTGACGGTTACCGTTTTGCGCTGGAAACCCAAGGTTCGCTTGCCAGGGACTGGTTTGCGCACCTTGACGTGCTGATCCTCAGCCCAAAGCCGCCGTCAAGCCAAATGACGACAGATTGGGCCGCTGTCGAGGCGTGCCTCCAGGCGGCACAAGGCAAGCCCCAAATCGTGCTCAAGCTCATTGTTTTCGACGAAAGGGACTACGCCTACGCGAAAGACGCCGCTGCGCAATTTCCGCAACTTCCGATCTATCTGCAACCCGGCAATCACACGCCGCCACACCCGGCAAATGATGACGCGCCCGTCGACCTTGACGGAATATTGAAGCGCATGGAGTGGCTGGTTGACAGCGTGACCCGCGACAAATGGTTCGAAGCCCGCGTGCTACCGCAGCTGCACGTTATGCTCTGGGGTAACAAGAGAGCCGTCTAGGCCAGGCCCTTTCCACCGGAACTGCACCGGCATATTCGGGTGAACGGGTGTTCAACGTTGACCTCGCTGCCGGGGTGCTTGCGGACTTCTGCCACCGGCCCAAGTGTTGTCAGCCGCTTGCACGGCACCTTGCATTCTCCTTGCAAGGTCGAAGGGAGTGTCGCCGACAACCATGATCTGACAGGCAGGGCATGAGCGGGCGATATCGTCGCCATGCCAAGACGCGTCTGGTCCGGTTCGAACCGTCTCGGCCGACGGTCGCCGGTCAACAGTGGAAAACGATCGCAATCGGTTCACGATCGAGTGAGAGCCATGACCGTTCCTCTGCGGTGCTCAGACTGCCGCCGAGTGCCTGGCCGTTCCAGTTTCGAAATATTTGTCGAACCTGGCCGCGATGCTTCGGACGAAAGGGCGACTTTCAGCCGGCACAACGAATCTGTCGCCATCAAGTTCAAGCAATCGAACCGGATCGTGGAGGGCCATGGAACTTGACTGAAGGAGGAGCCTCTGGCCGGCCTCGCCGAAGCGTTCCACCAGATCGATGGCCGAGAAGGCGAAGTCGCACATCAAACGTTCGATGATCCAGCCGCGAACGCGGTCGTCGTTGGAAAGTGCGATACCCCGAACAGCGGCCAGCCCGCCGTCATCAACCGTGCATCGATATTCGCTGGTCGAAGGCATGTTCTGCGCATAGCCCTGCCGAAACTGGCTGATGGACGATGGGCCTAGCCCAATCAAGGTTTCGCAGCAATCGTCGGTGTAACCCTGAAAGTTCCGGTGCAGTGTTCCGGCGCGGGCGGCAAGGGCCAGGGCATCGCCGGGTTTGGCGAAATGGTCGAGGCCGATTGCTTCGTACCCCTGGTCCACGATCGCCCGCGCCGCCAGTTGCAATTGAGCAAATCTCTCCGCGGGACCGGGCAGCCATGCCTCGTCTATCATGGTCTGATGTTTCTTGAACCACGGCACATGGGCGTAGCCAAAAAGCGCTATCCTGTCGGGTTCCAAGGTCAGCGCCTGCGCGACGGTGGAGGAGACGCTCTCCCTCGTCTGGTGCGGCAAGCCGTAGAGCAGGTCTAGATTGACCGATTCGACGCCGCGCGAACGAACACCGTCGACTACCGCTTTGGTCTGCAAAAAGCTCTGCTCGCGGTTGATTGCCTTCTGAACCTTCGGATCGAAGTCCTGGACGCCGAGGCTCGCACGGGTCGTGCCGATTTCGGCAAGCGCATCGAGGCGGGCATCGTCCATATCATTGGGTTCGATTTCAACGCTGATCTTGGCGCCGGGAAGAAAGGCGAAGCTGTTGCGCAGGACGCTTCCCACCGCCACTATATCCTCAGGTTCCAGCATCGTCGGGGAACCGCCGCCGAAATGAACCGCGCGAACTCGGCCCTTGCCGGTAACAAGGCCGCCAACCGTGGCGATCTCCGCATACAGCGAGCGCAGATAAGCGGCCACCGGCTCGTAGTGGCGGGTCTGTTTGGTATGGCACGCGCAGAACCAGCAGAGCCTGTCGCAATAGGGAATATGCAGGTAAAGCGATATCTCGTCACCACCTTCGAGCGCCTCCAACCAGCCTCGGTAAACGACGGCATCGACGCCCGCATGGAAATGGGGCGCAGTCGGATAACTGGTATAGCGCGGGACGTTCTCGCCAAGTCTGGCAGCTAGCTTTTGTCGCATGTCGTGGTCCACCGTGTTTGCGTCGCCCGAACTGTGGATGCTTGGATGAGCCTAAGCCCTGATTTCGATCAACCTTCAGCACGGACAAACTGCCGCAAGGATTTTTCTACCGTGGATTGCTATCCTGCCCGCACTGGACCGGTAGAGCGATCGAATGACATTACGGCAGGATATTCACAGTTCCGGCATTCCCGTTCTTTGCCTGCCTTGCGAGGCACGGCGCCGCGGTGTCTGTGGCGCGCTCGAGCCAGACGATTTGGCTCAGCTCGCCAAGACGTCGTCGCGGCACAATATCGAGCCGGGGGTCGAACTGATCGGCGACGCCGAGGCGGTCGACTGTTATTCAAACGTGCTTTCAGGCGTGGTGAAGCTCACGAAGAGCCTCTCGGACGGCCGCCAGCAGATCGTCGGTCTCCAGTTCGCGCCGGATTTTCTGGGACGGCCCTTCGAGATGAAAAGTGCGATCAATGCGGAAGCGGCAACAGCTGTCTCGCTATGCTCGTTTCCGAGAGCGGCCATCGAACGGATGATGAAGCATTCACCCGAATTTGTGCATCGCCTGCTCAAGCAGGCGCTGAACGAACTTGACGAGGCCCGCGAATGGATGGTGACTCTGGGGCGCAAGACCGCACCAGAGAAGGTGGCGAGCTTTCTCCTCATGATTGCCCGGAACATCGACTCCAATGTTGACCCGGCGGCCAGGTCGGCGTGCTTCGAGCTGCCGATGACGCGTGCCGACATCTCTGATTTCCTTGGAATCACAAACGAGACCGTGAGCCGTCAGCTGACCAGCCTGAGAATGGACGGCGTGATTCGGATCGAGAACAACCGCCGCGTCACCGTGGACAGCATGAGCCGGCTGGAACGGCGCTGCGGCGGCCGAGGCGCAATAGCCGTTTGAATGACACGAAGCTGCATGGCCCACGCCACTTACTTCATTCGGGGCAGGGCATGCTCGCGTTGGGCTCAGGAGACATCGCGTAGCGACAGCCCGTTCTCCATCCGATCGTATACGCCAGTTGCGGTTGGGCTCGTCGGCGAAGCATCCACACTTGGCCGAAGTCAATATGCCTCATACGCAGGCGAAAATCGCCGTCCAAACCATAAATGTCACGAAGGCAGCGCAACGCTCGCGCTGGCTGTTCCAAGGCATTGAAACGATCGACGTTCGGTAAGGCATCGGCCTGCTTACCAGCGTCACAGAAGGTGCGCTTGCCCACACGCCCGCGATCGCCTCCATACCCGGGCCCCAACTGGGGACGCCGGGCCTGTCCATAAACCGGCGGCCGCTGCTGCACTTTTACATTCGAGTCTGATCGCACCGAACTCGATGCTGCTCGAAGCAAAATGGTGCGGCTCTGACATGGATCAGGGCGAGCAGGCGACGGCTGCGCGATAAGGCACCGCGGTTTGGCATCCGCCGGAATTGGAAATCGGGGCTTGCGATGAAATTCGGCAAAGAAATCGTGCTTCTAAGCCTGTTCGCATTCGCGGCTTTGGTGGCCGCTGGCGCTGGGGTGGATGAACCCTTTCGCCAGCATATGTGGGTCTTGTTCTTCGCCTTGGCTGGCTTCACTGCGATCCTNCTGTTCGCATTCGCGGCTTTGGTGGCCGCTGGCGCTGGGGTGGATGAACCCTTTCGCCAGCATATGTGGGTCTTATTCTTCGCCTTGGCTGGCTTCACTGCGATCCTGTTGCGCAACACTGAGTTCAAGCCTGCCGCGCCGATCGACCCGTCCGCTTACATGGACGGGCCAATCCGCTATGGCGCCATCGCCACCATGTTCTGGGGTGTCATCGGCATGCTTGTCGGCGTGGTCATCGCGCTGCAGCTCGCCTATCCCGATCTCAACATCCAGCCCTGGTTCAACTTTGGCCGTTTGCGGCCGTTGCACACGTCGGGAGTCGTCTTCGCCTTCGGCGGCAACGCGCTGCTTTGCACGTCTCTCTATGTCGTGCAACGCACCTGCCGCGCCCGGCTGTTCGGCGGCGATCTCGGCTGGTTCGTGTTCTGGGGCTACCAGCTCTTCATCGTCATGGCAGCGACTGGCTACCTGCTCGGCATAACCGAGAGCCGCGAATACGCGGAACCGGAATGGTATGTGGACATCTGGCTGACCATTGTCTGGGTCGCCTATCTCATCCTGTTCCTCGGCACGATCCTGAAGCGCAAGGAACCCCACATCTACGTCGCCAACTGGTTCTACCTGTCCTTCATCGTCACCATCGCGATGCTGCATGTGGTCAACAACCTCTCCATGCCCGCCTCCTTCCTGGGCTCGAAGAGCTATTCGGCTTTCTCCGGGGTCCAGGACGCTCTGACGCAATGGTGGTATGGCCACAACGCCGTGGGCTTCTTTCTGACCGCCGGCTTTCTCGGCATGATGTACTATTTCGTACCCAAGCAGGCGAACCGGCCGGTCTATTCCTACCGGCTGTCGATCGTCCATTTCTGGGCAATCATCTTTCTCTACATCTGGGCTGGACCCCATCATTTGCACTACACCGCCCTGCCCGATTGGGCGCAGACGCTCGGCATGGTGTTCTCGATCATGCTGTGGATGCCGTCCTGGGGCGGCATGATCAATGGCCTGATGACGCTGTCGGGCGCCTGGGACAAGCTCCGCACCGATCCGATCATCCGCATGATGGTGATGGCCATCGCCTTCTACGGCATGTCCACCTTCGAGGGTCCGATGATGTCGATCAAGACGGTCAACTCGCTGTCGCACTACACCGACTGGACCATAGGACACGTCCATTCCGGCGCACTCGGCTGGGTCGGCATGATCTCGTTCGGCGCGATCTACTTTATGGTGCCGAAGCTGTGGGACCGTGAACGACTCTATTCGCTGCGCCTCGTTACCTGGCACTTCTGGCTGGCGACTCTTGGCATCGTCGTCTACGCGTCGGTCATGTGGGTGTCCGGCATCATGCAGGGCCTAATGTGGCGCGAATACGACGAGCAAGGCTTCCTGGTCTACTCCTTCGCCGAAACGGTCGCCGCCATGCACCCCTACTATGTAATGCGCGCCATCGGCGGGGCCATGTACCTCTCCGGCGCCCTGATCATGGCCTGGAACGTCGCCATGACCATCCTTGGCTACCGGCGCGAGGAGGATCCGATGCCAGGCTCCGTTCCCGCCCTCCAGCTTGCGCGATGATGAGACAGAAAATGAGGTTGATGAACAGACACGCGCTGATCGAGAAGAACGCTACACTTCTGCTCGTTGGATCGCTTCTCGTGGTCACCGTTGGTGGCATCGTCGAGATCGCGCCGCTCTTCTATCTCGACAACACGATCGAGAAGGTCGAAGGCATGCGGCCTTACTCGCCGCTCGAACTTGCCGGGCGCAACATCTATGTGCGCGAGGGTTGCTACCTCTGCCACAGCCAGATGATCAGGCCTTTCCGTGACGAGGTCGAGCGCTACGGCCACTACAGCCTGGCGGCCGAGTCGATGTATGATCATCCCTTCCAGTGGGGATCGAAGCGTACCGGCCCGGACCTCGCCCGGGTTGGCGATCGCTACTCCAATCTTTGGCATGTCGAGCACCTCACGGACCCACGTTCCGTGGTGCCGGAATCGATCATGCCGAGCTATGGCTTTCTGAAGGATACGCCGATCGCGGTGAAGGACTTCTCGACGCATCTGGTCGCAAACAGGCGTGTCGGTGCCCCTTACACCGATGACATGATCGCTAACGCCAATGCCGATTTGATGACGCAGGCTGATCCCAACGCCGACACATCCGGCCTCGAGGCCCGCTACCCCAAGGCCAAGATCGGCGACTTCGACGGCAACCCGCAACAGGTCACAGAAATGGACGCCCTAGTCGCCTATCTGCAGATGCTCGGCACGCTGGTCGATTTCAAGAATTACGACGAGGCCGCGGGCTACCGCTGAGGACAATGGCGATGACGTACAATTTCATGCGGGAGTTTGCCGACAGCTGGGGCCTGCTTGCCATGGCTCTTTTCTTCATCGGATCCGTTGCCTTTGCACTTCGTCCCGGCAGCCGCAGGCAAGCCCGCGAAGCAGCTCAAATTCCTCTGAAGGAGGACTGATCATGAGCAGCGATCACATTGACGAGGTTTCCGGCATCTCGACGACCGGTCATGAGTGGGACGGCATTCGCGAGCTCAACAACCCGCTCCCGCGCTGGTGGGTCATCACCTTCTACATGACCATAGTCTGGGCGATCGGTTACACAATTGCCTACCCGGCATGGCCGCTGTCGCACTCCGCGACAAAGGGCGTACTTGGCTATTCCAGCCGCAACGAAGTCAAGAACGAGTTGTCCGCGGCCGAAGCGGCAAAGGGCAAATATGTCGCCGCAATAGAGTCGAAAAGTGTTTCGGAGATTGCTGCGGATGACACGCTGCGCAAATTCGCCGTCGCTGCCGGCGCCGCCGCGTTCAAGCTCAATTGCGTGCAGTGCCACGGTTCCGGCGCCCAGGGGTCCAAGGGCTTTCCGAACCTAAATGACGACGACTGGCTGTGGGGCGGCGAGGTGGACCAGATCCAGCAGACGATCGCTCATGGCATCCGCTTCGCCTCCGACCCGGCTACGCGCCTGTCGGAAATGCCGGCCTTTGGCGACATCATCACCGCCGATCAGATCAAACAGGTCAGCACCTACGTTGCCAGCCTGTCCGGCACTGTCGGCGATCAATCGTTGGTCGCGCCCGGCGCCAAGGTCTTCGCCGAAAATTGCGTGGCCTGTCACGGCGACAATGCAAAAGGCAACAAGGAACTCGGCGCTCCAGATCTGACCGACGCCATCTGGCTCTACGGGTCAGGCGAAGCGGCCATCGCCGCCCAGGTCACCGCGCCGAAACAGGGCGTGATGCCGGCCTGGGGCGCGCGCCTCGGCGAGACCAAGGTCAAGGAACTGGCGGTCTACATCCATTCGCTTGGCGGCGGAGAATAGGAGCAGAAGCCTATTCTCGTCCTCCCCCTCCCGCCAAGCGACGAGGCCCGGCGCAAGCCGGGCCTCGGCATCATCCAGAACCGATGAGTCGGCTTCCGGCGAAATCGTCGCTGGTGACTGGAGCTTCTCGTGCTTGATAACTCGCAAATAGAAAGGATCGAACCCACGCCGGTCAACTCCGCCAAGGTGCGTCAGCCAATGTACGTCGCGCGCAAGAAGATCTTCCCGAAGCGGGCCTCGGGCAGCTTTCGCCAGTTCAAATGGCTGGTGATGGCGGTCACGCTCGGCATCTACTATCTGACGCCGTGGCTGCGCTGGGATCGGGGCTCGTTTAGCCCGAACCAGGCCGTGCTGCTCGATGTCGCCAACCGGCGTTTCTATTTCTTCTTCATCGAGATATGGCCGCAGGAATTCTACTATGTCGCCGGCCTTCTGGTGATGGCCGGCGTCGGTCTTTTCCTCATCACGTCGACTGTCGGCCGTGCCTGGTGCGGCTATACATGCCCGCAGACCGTATGGGTCGATCTGTTTCTGGTAGTCGAGCGGGCCATCGAGGGCGATCGGAATGCGCGCATCAAGCTCGATGCCGCCTCCTGGAGCCCTCGCAAGCTCGCATTACGGGTATTGAAACACGCCATTTGGCTGATCATAGGTGCAGCGACCGGCGGCGCCTGGATCTTCTATTTCGCCGATGCGCCGACCCTGATCGGCGAGCTCTTCACCGGTACTGCGGCACCTGTCGCCTACATTACCGTCGCCGTGCTGACGGCGACGACCTATACGTTCGGCGGGCTGATGCGCGAGCAGGTTTGCACCTATATGTGCCCGTGGCCGCGCATCCAGGCAGCCATGCTCGACGAAAGTTCGCTCACCGTCACCTACAACGACTGGCGCGGCGAACCGCGATCGCGTCACGCCAAGAAGGTACTCGCCGCAGGTCAGCCCGTCGGCGACTGCGTCGACTGCAATGCCTGCGTTGCGGTTTGTCCGATGGGGATCGACATTCGCGACGGCCAACAGCTCGAATGCATCACCTGCGCGCTTTGCATCGACGCCTGCGACGGCGTCATGGACAAGCTAGGCAGGGAGCATGGACTGATCTCCTACGCCACGCTCTCCGACTACAACGCCAACATCATGCTGGCGACCGCCGGCGGCTCCAGTTCAGTCGAACCGTCGCTGGTCAGGCCGGCTGATGGCCTGTTCTCCGACAAGGTGGCTCACTTCCATATCCGCAAGATCTTTCGGCCCCGCACTTACGTCTACATGGGTATGTGGTCGCTGATCGGCATGGGCCTGCTCTATTCGCTGCTGACGCGCGACCGGCTCGAGATCAATGTCCTGCACGATCGCAATCCGCAATTCGTGACGCTGTCCGACGGCTCCATCCGCAATGGCTACACCGTCAAGCTGCTGAACATGATCCCCGAACTAAGAACGATCATTGTCACCCTTGGGGGCTTGCCCGGCGCAGAGATGAGCATCGTTGGCGTCGACCTCCCCGCCGATCGCTCTTTTGCGATCCAGGTCGAACCCGACCGGCTGAAGATGTTGAAGGTTTTCGTGCGCCTGCCTGCTGACCAGATCCATGGCGAAGCGCAGACCTTCACACTCCGGGTCGAGGACAAGGCGAGTTTCGAGTCCAACGAATACACCGCCACCTTCAACGCGCCGGAGATCGCCAGATGAGCACCACCACGCGAAAACCCCGCGAATTCACCGGCAGGCACATGTTGGCCATCATCCCCGCCTTTTTCGGCGTGGTCATCGCGGTCAATCTGACGATGGCGACGCTCGCCAACACAAGCTGGACCGGCCTTGTGGTCGAAAACACCTATGTGGCGAGCCAGCAGTTCAACAGGAAGGCCGAGGAAGGGCGGGCGCAGGCAGCCCTCGGCTGGACCGGC
>NZ_AYWQ01000030.1:0-56082 GCF_000502415.1 Mesorhizobium sp. LNHC229A00 | reverse complement strand
GGTTGCTCCTGTCCTGTGCAGCGATCCGCTCGTCCGGCGCGCGCTGGTCGCCGTCGCGCCAGATCAGGGGACGAAAGGACCCTGCGGGATCCGAGGCTTGGTGATGGGGCCCAGTTGGCACGAAAGACAATGGCAGAACAGCGTCGTCTTCATTAGCTTTCCCAGGGAGCTCGCGCCCGAGTTCGGACTTCCGGAGATGAGCTAGTGCACTGATCCCACCGGAGTTGTTATAGCGCTTGGCATCTTCATCCAGCGACCCCTCGTGAAGCCGAGCCGCAATCCCCGGCTTTTTGTTTTCAACCAGGTATTCACTGAAACGTCTAGGAGCAGATCCATAGGTCTGAATGGTAGCGGGATTCGGCCCGGTCGGCGCTGCCTTGTACTCTTTGATGGGAGCCGCTGTGTAATCTCTGATGAGCGCGGCGTCGGCAGGGTAGGGATTATTCAGGACAGCGGCGCGGTCCAGCACTGGCGCTCCGCCCGCCCACGTCTTGAGATGACCCACTGCTCTAGCCACGTCCGAGGAGCCACTCTTGCTCTCGTACTCCTTGAGATCCGGATCCAGCGACTCCTCGTGAAGCCGAGCAGCAAATCCCGGCCTGTTATTGTCAAAGAGCCAACGACCAAAGCCGAGAAGAGAATTTACATGGCGCTTGACCGTGCTCTCCNTTGCTCTCGTACTCCTTGAGATCCGGATCCAGCGACTCCTCGTGAAGCCGAGCAGCAAATCCCGGCCTGTTATTATCAAAGAGCCAACGACCAAAGCCGAGAAGAGAATTTACATGGCGCTTGACCGTGCTCTCCAATGCTGACCTCAGCCCTTCGACAATGGTCGCATCGTTGGAATAGAGAGGACCCTTGTCGCGACCGGAGACCCCTATTGGAGGATCTGGCTGCACCGCCGGCGGCACAGAACGAGCATGGCCACGCAACTCGGACGGTGCGGGGGGATTCAGATCAACCACTGACGAATCCGGCGCATCATGATGGCGCGCCGTTGAGTGACCCGGCTGCAGCACCGAGGCACCTAGCCTCGACCCACTGTCTCCGGCGTAGGGCGCCGCGGCGTGTTCTTGTCCGCTCCCTTGCACCATGAGTTGCGCCTCCCATGGCGATGTATCCACNTTGAGTGACCCGGCTGCAGCACCGAGGCACCCAGCATCGACCCACTGCCTCCGGCGTAGGGCGCCGCGGCGTGTTCTTGTCCGCTCCCTTGCGTCATGAGCTGCGCCTCCCATGGCGATCGTAGAAGGTCCGCGTGCGGAATCGAGTCGAAATATCCCGACAAATCAGCGTCGACCTTCTGCTTTTGCAACCGAGCCCACCTTTCGGCCACCGCGGCCTCGCCAACTGCGGAGGGCGTCTCCCCAGCCCTGGCGAACGCTGGCCCGGCAGGCGCCGCCGGCACAGAACGAGCATGGTCACGCAANGAGGGCCGGGATCATGCACTGGTTCGTCCATTTGCTTTTGCAACCGAGCCCACCTTTCGGCCACCGCGGCCTCGCCAACCGCGGAGGGCGTCTCCTCAGCCCTGGCGAACGCTGGCCCGGCAGGCGCCGCCGGCACAGAACGAGCATGGTCACGCAAATCGGACGGTGCGAGGGGATTCAGATCAACCACTGAATCCGGCGCATCATGATGGCGCGCCCTTGAGTGACCCGGCTGCAGCACCGAGGCACCCAGCATCGACCCACTGCCTCCGGTATGCGGTGCCAGGTGCTCGTCCCCCAGCATCATGGGCTGCGCCTCCCATGGCAATGCACCCACTTGATGGGTGGGGGCCTGCATCAGCACGCGAGCGCCTGAATTGCCGATCTCGCTCNTCCCATGGCAATGCACCCACTTGATGGGTGGGGGCCTGCATCAGCACGCGAGCGCCTGAATTGCCGATCTCGCTCAGCTGCTTAGCTTTCCCAGGGAGCTTCTCTGGCCGACCCAATGCCTTCTGCGGCCCGCTGTGCTGCGCAGCGGCGTCCCCAATGGCACGAGCCTCCATGCCGACTGCGTCTTCCGGACGAGCAGCAAGGGCAATTTCGCGCCCGAGTGCGGCGTACGGCGGGAACTTCCGGAGATGAGCTAGTGCACTGATCCACCGGTTACCACTGGAGTCCAAATAACGCCTGGCATCTTCATCCAGCGACCCCTCGTAAAGCCGAGCCGCAATCCCCGGCCTGTTGTTTTCATGCAGGTATTGACTGAAACGTCTAAGAGTAGCCGCATAGTCCTGAGTGGTTTTGGGATTCGGCCCGGTCGCAGGCTCTGCCTCGTACTTTTTGATGAGAGCCGCTTTGTAATCTCTGATGAGCTCGGCGTCGACAGGGTCGGGATTCAGGGCAGCGCGGCCCACCATTGGCGCTCCGCCCGCCGACTCTTTGAGACGACCCAGTGCTCTAGCCACGTTCGAGGAGCCACTCTCGCGCTGGTACTCCTTGAGATCCTGATCCAGCAACGGATCGTCAAGCCGAGCAGCAAATCCCGGCTTGTTATTATCAAAGAGCCAACGACCAAAGCCGAGAAGAGAATTTACATGGTCCGTGACCGTGCGCTCCCCGACCTTACCGGCATAGAGTGCTGACCGCAGCCCTTCGACAACGGTCGCATCGTTGGAATAAAGAGGACGCTTGTCGCGACCGGAGACCACTACTGGAGGATCTGGCTGCACCGCCGCCGGCATAGAACGAGCATGGTCACGCAACTCGAACGGTGCGGGGGGATTCAGATCAACCACTGACGAATCCGGCGCATGATGATGGCGTGTTTCCCCGGGAACAACGTCCCGTACGAACACCGAGTCTGGGTTGCCTTGGTCCGGCGCGACTGGAGCCAGGGCTCTGTCGTGCAACGCTCGCGCTGACTGGCCGAGCCGCTTGATCCGCTGGTGAAACGTCCCAACGGGGCTTTCCTTAACCGCGTCTCGCGCCTGTCGGTCCATGAGTTCAAAGTTCGTGAGATAATTTGCCGTTCCAGATGTATCGTCACCCATGAGTCGGGTTTGTAGTGCCTGCCGATTGACGACGAGGTTGTTGAGGTTCAGGTCTGGCTGGTCTGGCTGCCATCTTTGCAATCGCCCAACCAGCGCCCGCGTGCCGTCCACCACGTAGACTCCGCAATCCCACTCGTTGCTCTGCTGGGCGATGCGGGGTAAGTCCACGCGGGTCTCCAGGCTGGCGCCCAGCCTTTCTGCGAGGTGTTTTGCAAGCTTGTCATGCCATCCGCTGACGGAGTCATAATGATAGGCAACCGGCCGTTCCCGGTCGCTGCGATCAACGAACAGCAGCGACCAATGTTTGCCGCGCTCCGCAAGAGTCTTACCGCCATCGCTCACTGGCACGAACAGGAAGTCGGCTGTGTCGTTACCGTTCTGATTATGGACGATGCGCTGGAATGCGCTTAGCTTGTCGCTCTCGGAGCCCAAGCGCAGATGATAATTGGCTACGAGGGGATCCACGAACCGCGTCCGGGCGGCGAGTTCTGGATTGTTCCCCTGCAACTCCTGCTCCAGGAGCTGGTAATCCCTCTGGATATGTTCGTCGCCTAGCAATTGCAATGCGCCGAGCACCCGCCCGCTGGGGTCGCCGAAAACACCAAAAAACCCTTCGACCGCGGGGGACATCCCCTCAGGAAAGAGCTCTGGCGAGGCGGAATTCCCCGCCCGCAAGCTGGGCGGAGCGAATTCCGGTGGCCTCAGTGGCACCTCCTCCCTTGGTAGCAGGTTGCTCCTGTCCTGTGCAGCGATCCGCTCGTCCGGCGCGCGCTGGTCGCCGTCGCGCCAGATCAGGGGACGAAAGGACTCTGCGGGATCCGAGGCTTGGTGATGGTGCCCAGTTGGTACGAAAGACGATGGCAGAACAGCGGCGTCTTCATTAGCTTCCCCAGGGAGCTTCTCTGGCCGACCCAATGCCTTCTGCGGCCCGCTGTGCTGCGCAGCGGCGTCCCCAATGGCACGAGCCTCCATGCCGACTGCGTCTTCCGGACGAGCAGCAAGGGCAATTTCGCGCCCGNGCGTCCCCAATGGCACGAGCCTCCATGCCGACTGCGTCTTCCGGACGAGCAGCAAGGGCAATTTCGCGCCCGAGTGCGGCGGACGGCAGGAACTTCCGGAGATGAGCTAGTGCAATGATCCTCCGGTCACCACTGGAGTCCTTATAGCGCTTGGCATCTTCATCCAGCGACTCCTCGTGAAGCCGAGCCGCAATCCCCGGCTTGTTGTTTTCAACCAGGTATTCACTGAAACGTCTAAGAGTAGCTCCATAGTCGTGAATGGTTTGGCGATTCGGCCCGGTCGCAGGCGCTCCCTTGTACTCTTTGATGAGAGCCGCTTTGTACTCTTTGATGAGCACGGCGTCGGCAGGGTCGGGATTCAGGACAGCGCGGCCCACCATTGGCACTCCGCCCGCCGACTCTCTGAGACGACGCAGTGCCACAGCCACAGTCGAGGAGCCACCACTGCTCTCGTACTCCTTGAGATCTTCATCCAGCGACTCCTCGTGAAGCCGAGCAGCAAATCCCGGCTTGTTATTTTTAAAGAGCCAACGACCAAAGCCGTAAAGAGAATTTACATGGCGCTTGACCGTGTCCTCCTTGGCCTTACCCGCGTAGAGTGACCTCAGCCCTTCGACAACGGTCGCATCGTTGGAATAAAGAGGACGCTTGCAGCCGCGACCGGCGGAGACCACTATTGGAGGATCTGGCTGCACCGCCGCCGGCACGGCGGAACGAGCATGGTCACGCAACTCGAACGGTGCGGAAGGATTCAGATCACCCACTGACGAATCCGGCGCATGATGATGGCGCGCCGTTGAGTGACCCGGCTGCAGCACCGAGGCACCTAGCATCGACCCACTGCCTCCGGCGTACGGCGCCGCGGCGTGTTCTTGTCCGCTCCCTTGCATCATGGGCTGCGCTTCCCATGGGGCCGCGCCTTCGATGAGGCTCAGGTCTCCCTGAGACGGATGAGGATGGAACGGGTCTGGCAGAGCCGGAACGCCGGGGGCGGGAATTTGGGCAGCGGCTTGGCGCGCCTCGCCCGAGCGCTGCTCAAAGCCCTCTTGCCCGGCCTGTGCCGCTTGCTCTTGAGATGCCGGGGGCTGCACCTGCCGCCAACCTGTTACATTGGATAGGTCAAATTTGTGCCGGTTCACGCTAGCCTCACGTCCACAGATCAGCTGAGCAACCTACTCGGGCATACTTACGAGAAGCTGACGAGGTCCGCGGTCCCGGAGCGGGTAGGCCTAATTTTCTGCGCGCCGATTGCGCTGGCGCGACGTAGCCCGGCCTTTTGCCAGCTCGGCAGCTACGGCTCGCAAAGAGCGTCGTAAGGCTTGCGGAGCCGCCCCTCAGCTCCCGTCGAGGAGCAATCCACAATTCACATATTTGGAAATGGCTCGCTGGTTTACCGGTCTGCGAGCCCTGCAAGCCCATGCTTCAGATGCCGCCCGTGCAGAGGTATTTCATTTCGAGGTAGTCCTCGAGGCAATGGCGGGAACCCTGCGTCAGCGGGAGCGTCAGCTACATAGTCGATAACACGCGCTTTTTACCTCGGTCTCGGCTCGCAACGATGGATTGCTAACGGCGAACTCATGCTGGTCGGCAAGGCGATACTGGCTGGAGCATCAACTCGGCCGACGAGAGTGGCCACACCATCCTATACAGGATCGGCCGATATGCCCGGCATCGCCGCTCTGCAAAAAGCACAGCGGGCATCCAGACGTTGCCGGGTTGACTATGGGTGTCCGAACCGCGAAAAGAGGCCGCTCTTTATGAGTGGCGTGCGCTGGCAGTCTAACCCCAAGCCCCCCGCCCGGGCTGCCGGCGCGCTTCTAGGAACATCGAGGTAGATGACGAGACTCCGAACTACATTTCCAAAGCTATCGGTGGATTCACATTTCAAGCCCAATCGATTTCCTACAGCCAGGCGCGAACGTTCGATTGGAACATTCAGAATTCACATCAAGGTGCACCGCTATTGCGTCCCGAACAGGTTCGGCTGCTCGATGACGACTACGAGATTGTTCTCATCAAAGGTCTGCCACCATTAAAATTGAGGAAGGTGCGTNACATTCAGAATTCACATCAAGGTGCACCGCTATTGCGTCCCGAACAGGTTCGGCTGCTCGATGACGACTACGAGATTGTTCTCATCAAAGGTCTGCCACCATTAAAATTGAGGAAGGTGCGATATTTTTCGGATCGCATTCTGAAACGCATCTTTGAAAGCCAGACAGGCGCCCTCCCGGAGCCGGCGCCCTTGACGGGAGCAGAGGAGGCGCTCTCCGCAGAATCTCAACTCGATGACCCGCTGTGTGAATTGGCGCAGGACTTTGACGATACAGTTTGATGTGAGGCTAGTATGAACCCGCGAAATAGTAATCCATCCCGTGTAACAGCTTTGTCGCAGGTGCAGGACGCCGGCTTGGAAGACGGGCAAGCGGTCCAGGCCCGGCGAGTGGGCTTTGAGCAGCACGTGTCCGAGGCGCTCCGGCCGCTGTTCGATGGTCGAGCTGACGAGCCGCCTACCGGTCCAGAGGAGCTTCTGCGACTGGAAAAGGGGTTTCGGGAGGTGCTTCAGCGAGGGCAGGATCATCAAGCCGCCTCGTCTTTTTTCAGCGATCCAAGGATGCCCGCTGGACGGGATGACCCCAAGGGAAGCGTGTCGGACGCTTTCGCAGCAGCCGGCTCTAGGCACGCCGGAGTTGAGGCCGCCGCCCCGCCAGTGTTAGCTGCCAGCCAACAGCAGATCCGGCCCTCGCCAGTTGCGTTTGACCGACCGGTATCATCCTCGGCTGCTGCAGGCGTGCGCTTGTATGCCCCTTCGATGATCTCTCGGAAGACCAGTTCCGAAAACTGCGATCAGTTGCCCGCCTTGTGCTGCCGCCTCGCCGTCGAGGTCGAAACGCCCGCGAATCAATGGAAGCTCAGCGGGCCATCGGGGCAGAGTGCAACGCCGTCTACACCGCCTATTTGAGGGGAGAGGTACACTTGGCTTTCCTGTTCCAGCAGCATCCGGCCGCACACCGACGCGATGGGGAGCTAGAATTCAAATCGGACCTTCGCAAGGCACGCACCGCGGATCAAACGCCGTTCGTTTGGGAAAAATGGCTCAGTACCGACAAAGCTTCTGTAATGGCCCTAGTGGCCTCGGTTGCGCTCTTGGTCGCGATACAGTGGCAAGACCCCCAGATCAACGAGGCGGTCCTAAGCGAACTGCGGACGATTCAGATCAACTACGCATTGCTCCAGCGAGACGTCGCCCGCGCCGACATGGTATTGGACTTCCGTTCCGTTGCTTCTACCGGGCAAGCATTAAAAAGGAACCTCCAAAACTACCAACGCCTTGTTGAGATTTCGCCCAATGAGAGCTCCGGGGTGCACTCCAGGTTGGTTGCACAGCTCAAAAATTCCCTCGAAAACACAGAAGCTGCCATCTCGGCCTCGGCCGCGCAAAATGAGCTTCTGCAAAGCTCTCTCGTACGCTTTGCTCGCTCGGCTAATCGCCTTCGGGGGGGAGTGTCGAACAGGCCTGAATTTTCCAATCTGATCCTTCAATTTTCGGCCAGACCGGGATTCAGCCTCGCACTACAAATCGATCAGTCTCTCCGCCGACTTCCTCCTAGCCAGGACCAAGTCACGGAGGATGTTGCCCGCGAGGGCCGCGCTATCCTGTCCTCAATGTTGAGGTTGGACCGCGCTGTCAATCGGATCCCATCCTTCGACACGTTCGCCAAGGCTGCGGAATTGGAGCGAGAACATCTGAAAGCCTACAGCTTCGCCAGCGCGCAAGCGCAGCGTACACGACTTTTCTTTGGCTTGGTGTCCATATGCCTCTGCTTGTTTGCGACCATTCGAGCCTCCACGCTGCATGTGCGGACGAACCGGTTGGAAAGGCGGTTAGAGCTTGAAGCGGCGATGAGTGAGATCGAAGCTTGTTTCATCGACAGTCAAGCAACGAAGGCTTCGCGGCGCTTCTCCACCGAAGCAGCACTTAGACTCATTCAATGCGTTTTCGATGCGGATCAATGCGCGCTTGCTCTGGTGGATCCGAGTATCAGCAGGAATACCGAGTACTTTGTCGCGAACAAGCGCATGCGCGTCTGGAACGCCACGCTAATCCATGAAGTCGTCTCACTTGTACACCCGGAACAGCCAGTGTTTCGCGTCGTTCCGGCGTCGGAAGTGGTTCGGACTGCCGTAGGCACTACCGGTGTTTGTCAAATTGTTGGTTGCAGGGCCTCCGATCAGCAGGCTGCGGTTTGTATCCTTGTTTTTGAAGGAGATCGCTCACCACCCTCCACAGACGACCTCCTGGTTCTGGCGAGCGCTACTGTGCGTTTAGGCAACCATCTTGAAATGCAACGTGTACACACGGAACGTAACCTTTTTGAGAGTCGATGGGAGCATGCGGAAAGGCTGACGGCTGTCGGCACAATCGCAAGCGGCGTTACACATGAATTCAATAATGTTCTAGGAGCAATAGTCGGCTACGCAGAGATGGCTAAAGGTCTTGTGCGCCGCCCCTCGAGAATTCGGGGCCACATCGGCCAAATTATCTTAGCCAGCAACCGAGCCAAACTGATTATTGATCAAATTTTGTCACTAAGCCGAAATCGGAAGCGCGTGACGATGCCTTTCGACGTCTCGGAGAGTGTAATGGATCTCGCGCCATTGCTGCGGGTTACACTTCGTGCGGATGTTGAGTTGAACTTCAAGATCAACGAGTGGCAAACGGTGATCGAGGGCAGCCCGACCGAGATACAGCAGATCCTTATGAATCTATGCAAGAACGCGTCGGAGGCTCTCTTGAATGAGGGCCGTGTCGAGATTAGCGTTTCTCGCGCTCACGTCTGTCAAACGAAGCCCGTGGCTAAGGGCACCTTGAAACCGGGAGATTACGTTCTCCTCTCCATCAGCGACGATGGCCAAGGAATCGCAAGTTCGGTGCTTCCGCATATCTTTGAGCCCTTTTTTACCACGCGCTCTCGCGTCGGCGGGACCGGACTGGGTCTTGCTGCAGTGGACCGCCATGTGAGCGCGCTCGCAGGATGCCTTGACGTCACCTCGGCTGTTGGCCGAGGTACACGCTTCGATCTCTACTTACCGGCCTGCGCTGAGGAGCAGGTCAGAGCTGATAGCGCTTTCGGCCCATGCGATGGATCACTTGGCAACGGAGAAATCATTGCAGTCGTTGACCCCGATCCAGCAGCGTTGGAGATCTACAAGGATAAGATCGCCGCGCTGGGTTATAGGCCGGTCGGCTTCGCGACCTTCGAGAGTCTTTGCGACTGGATCGAGAGCGGGAAGGCAGCCGACCTCCTAATTTTCGATAAAGCGACTTTCCTCGGGCCAGGACAGCCCGAAGCCGTACGTACCACCCTGATGACGGTGCCCATCATCGTCGTTGGTGGAAGCGACCCCATGCCGATCACATCTGGTAATCAGACCTTCGTCCTTTGGCTAGCCAAACCGGTCTCGTCCAGGACGATGGAGCATGCAATTCGTAGGATGATAATGGCATGATGCCGCCGACGCGCTCAGGATACCGAGCTACCGAGGCAGTCGGAGGCGGAGCCGGCTGGGATCCAGCAAATACAAGAGCGTCGGACGATCTCTGCGCACCCGGCTCATGGCGAGTTCCTCTCGAACACTGTCGTGGGCTTCCGCCCAAGGAAGGGCTCCCCGACCACGGCAAACCTGCCGCCGTGCTCGTGACCGTCAAGGACAAGTCGCCGCGCGATGGGGTCTGCGGGCCTCCATCCTTGACAAGTCACTGCGCGCTGGCGGCGACAGGCGACGGGTAATATAAGGTCGGGACGAGGAGATGGTCGCCAATCGGTCACGCAAGATGGTTGACGAAATGACTCGAGAGCAAAGCTCGACAATCATCGCCCCATTCACGCCAGACTTCTCCTGTGCGTTCATCATCGGCTACGGCTCCTCGCTGCCCCGACAAGGCTATCGCCGCCCCTTTGAAACTGCCGAGTATCTGACCAATTTCCAGTAGAACCGATTTCACGGCCGCGGTGATGCGGTCGTCGTAGTCGGCGGCCGATTGCGGATCGGGCGGTACTACTGGAGCCATTGCAATTTCTCCTGCCGCAAATGGTCAGCGGCCTCCTGTCCCCTCTCCCCGGATATCACCAAATCAAGGTAAGTTTGAACAGGACTTGTGCAAACGACGCCGGGCGCCGGCTCGATTGTATCAAGCAGTGGCCCTTCATCCTTCAGGATCGAGATCACAACGTTTTCACCCTTCGCCGCCGACGACAGCTTGAGGGCATGTCGCCGAGCGATCCCGCCGGACCTCGCGATTGGAGTGTATCGTTCATCATCTTGGGCTGGCGCTCGGCGGCCGGCCGGCGGCCAGTTTTGCGAAGCGGCTGATGGTCCCGGTCAATAATGACACGCTGCTGCGGGTGGTGCGGCCACGGGCCTGTTTGCAAACAGATCCTCTCAAAGTTGTCGGCATTGATGATTGGGCCTTCCGTCGCGGCCATCGTTACGGCACGATCGTCTGTGATCTGGAGCGGCGGCGGATCGTGACGCTGTTGCCTGATCGTGAGGTTGCCACCGTCGAGGCCTGGCTCGCCGACCATTTGAGCTTTGCTAAACGCACTGATCTCAAGATCCAAAGTAAAATCGTTGCATTGTTAGAGTTAACGGCGTTGCATTTTCACCTGAGAATCGATGCGGTAGGTAAGCTGAGCCGCACTGGGCCGGAAACCAGCCTCTCTACCAGGGGGGAAGAATGCATTCTCTGAGTTGCGAGAGGTAAATACTTTGGATATAGGAGAGAGTCTTGGAATTTCCGAAAATACTGTTAAAGTTCACGTAAAGAATTCCATGCGTAAATTGGGGTGCAACAGCAGGACGGTCGCAGTTGCAAATGCACTGAAATCAGTAGTCATCCACGCGTGAACGGGGCAGCGCTTCCGTACTCTCGGATCTACCCCTCAAACGCCGACATAGCTCAACTCCCGATAGCCCGGACATCATCGAACGTGCTTGAGCAACAGCGCTGGATTGCGCCTTTTGCGCGCGCCTGCGCGACGCACATCCGGTCGTCGATTTCGTCGGACTGACGAGGGCGAACAATGTTGATCATGATGCATTGCTCGTCGATACGCTGCTCTTCTCAAACCATCATCACCCATTTTCCGCGATCGGAGGGATGCCCCTCCTACCTTATGCGGTCTCTTTCTGTCCATTCAACGCCGTGACGGAGCCCTCCTTGAGGAGATAAAAGGCATCGTTGATCACAAATCCGTCAAGGCCCGCGGCCCGGGCATAGGTCAGCAAATCGCTTGCGCGATTGATGAAGCCGGTGCCATTGAAGTTCAGAGACGTGTTGCAAAGAACGCCGACTCCACTTTTCGCCTTGAACGAGGTTAGCAATTGAAAGAGCTGCGCATTCTGCTTCCGCGAAACTGTCTGGGCCCGCGCAGTGCCGTCAACATGTGTGACAGCCTTCAACCGGCTATCGAGAACCTTTTGGAAAAGAAGCATGTGGGGCGACGGGCGTGCCAAGTCGAAGTGGAGCGCGACGTCCTCTTCCAGGCAAACCGGCGCGATCGGGCGGAAACCCTCACGGTTTTTGATGCGATTTAACCGCTCATGAGTTGCCTTTGAAAAAGGCGCCGCCAGAATTGACCGGTTGCCGAGCGCCCGTGGCCCGATTTCGCAGTTCCCCTGCACCCAACCGATGATCTTGTCACTAAGCAGCGCCGAAGCCACTTGGTCGTAGTCGAGTGGATAGACCTCGAGCCCTGTGCGGTCAATTTCGTCAAGCGTGAAAGGCTGGCCTGAATAGACGCTCCATTTGATCTTGGCATTGCCTGTGAAATGTCGCATCGCGTCAACTGCGGTCCCGATTGCGGAGCCTGCGTCATTTGCGCATGGAGGAATGAAAACATCGGAAAAAAGGTTTGTCTCGAGCCATCTGCGGTTCCACTCGCAGTTCAATCCACACCCGCCGGAAATCAGCAACGGGTACCCCTTTGTGAGGTTCTTCTTTGCGAAAGCGTGGAACAAATCGAAGATGGCATCTGAAACGCGCCTGGCGAGGTTGGTGAATTTCTGATGGGTTACGCCAATGTTGTAGTAGGGCGAATTCCGCAGCTCTTCCTTAGGCAACGGATACATATCGCTTGGAAGCAGGAAATCGATTAGCGCCTGCTCGTCCCGGTCGGGCGACCCGGTCTGCCCATAGGCGCAAAGCGCCATTAGCTTGCCTGCGTCTTCGATACGCGCTGGTCCTTTGGGCAAAGTGAATTTCGGATCGGCGAGCGCATAAAGGAAAGTATATTTGTGACCAGGATACGCCATCACTTTTCCCCTATGCACGACCTGTAGGTACTCATCGATTTCATAGAAATCGCCGCACCATCCTTCCCAGATCAGCACGTAACAGGGCATCCCGGCGGGGAATGGCGACATACCGTAGGAGCCCCAGAGATGGGAGCGCTCGTGCGTCGAGGAATAGAAATGCACTTTGCGGCCGAAAATGGTCCTCTCGCCGACAACATCCGATCCCTGAGCTATGCCGTAGTAGCCTACCGCGTCGTGGCCGAATCCCGTCGACTCCCACCCACCGACGGCAATGATATCCGGAATGGCGTCCAGGCGCCCAGCGGCTTCGAGGATAGTCGTCGGGTTAATGGTCGAATATCTAGGAAAACTATCTTTCTCAGCCTCGTAAGAATAAATTAACTTAGCTGCTGATACATCCAACGCGGCAATTGTGCCGTCATGGTCCGGTTTGAACGACATTATTCTCATGCTATTTACTCCTTGGGCGCAATACCGCTTGTCTCCACGAAATTCCCTAATTCTCTGAGCAATTCAGTTATTTCCGCTGCGACAGAACAATCTGGACTGAACCCTTCAAACACGACCGAGAGATGGCCGTTCGCGGCGAGGAACGTCTAACCAATCGGCTAGCAACCGCCAACTACGCTTCCCCCGGGAGCGCTTGCTGCGGAGTGATCTATGACCCGGCAAGAGAAACCCAGCTCCCACAAATCACCGATCTACGGCCTGGCCAAAAGCCGTCCAGTTTGAAGGGTTCAGTCCAGATTGTTCTGTTCGCCAGGGGGCGGAAATGGTGTGATCGACCAGTTGATTAAGTCGACGGCGCGCTGAAGTATTGCCTCAGTCTCCGCAAGGCTGGGCGAAGCTGCGATGACATATCCTATGCGGTCTTGGAAATCGCCCTTCCTGACGATCGGCGTCTCGGGTTCGACATGGAATTTGACCTCGGCGACACCTGATACAGCCGCTGCCAGATGCTCGCCATCGATATAATCGAGAGTGCCATCCAGATCAGGAAATAGGGACTGCGCGGCCGCAGTGTTCGAATGGGTTTTGCGCAAATTCCATTCGTCGCCGATGACAAGCTTGATGTGCTCGGTGATGAGATGGACACCGTAAGCTAGCTGAAGCAGTTGAGGCTCAGGCGCAGCAGCAAGACGCGGATTGACTTCAATGACGACTGGGCCACGCCCCGTCCACCGAAGTTCAATGTTTGTTGGCCCCCACCCAAGGCCGAGAGCCCGCAAACAGCTCAGCGAAACATTAGCGAAACACTCATGCTGCTCATCGGTCAGCTGGGCCGGGAAGGTCAACTGGCGAAAGACAAAATGCGGTGGGGGGCCGTACTCAGCGGTGCCAAACCCAATGAGCTCATTTCCCATCATTGAAGCGAGATAATGTGGACCTTGCACAAACTCTTCGACCAGTATCCTCGGCAAAGATTGCCATTCATGCTTCCCGCCCAACAGGTAGGCTGTATGTCTGGCTACCTCATCGAAGTTCCGGCACAATCGGACACCGACGCTGCCGCTGCCGACGGCTGGCTTGAGAATCACTGGAAGGCCGATCGCCGCAGCAGAGCTTTCAACGTCCCTCGCGTTCGCTGCCAAGCGATAAGCAGGTATTGGAATGTCGGCCTCCGCGAGGAGCTGACGTTGAGTGAATTTGTCGCGGCATCGTTCAATCGATACGGGATTCGGGCCAGGCAGATCGAAATACCGGCAGAGCTTGCCAACGGTCGCATAGACCCGCTCCTCCGCGCATATAATGCCAGCAATGTCATGGGTGGCACGCAACCGGGAACATTCGCCGATCAGAGCATCGAGATTGCTTGTATCGACACGGATTGCCTCACATCCTGCTGCACGAAAGTCGTGGTGAGCTGGGTTAGCTGACAGGTTAATTGGATGAAGACCAAGACGCTTGGCCGCTTGAACGTAAAACAGACAACAACCCCATGCGCCGCCTTCAATCAGGATGAGCGCTCTGCTTGCCATTCTTTTGACCCTCTATTGTCCCAGCGGAGATCGGCATCGGCTATTTCAGCCGTACCTGACCTCAGATTTCCGGTGCCGCCGGCATTAGACTTCCAGTGCCGCCAGCGTTGAGTTGCTAAGGAAAGTACCATCGTTAGTGATTTACGATCGCAAAGAGTCTGTGAATTTTACTTAAAGGTTCTGTTGCAGGGTTTGACCATCGGTGACGCGGCACGAAGGTCTCGACGAAGTTCGGGCCGGTGCGATGTTCAAGGAGCGGATTTCCCAAAAACGGCACAGTCGTTTGCGGAATCCGGGTTCATCGCGCGCACTATTCCGATTTGGTCGCGCGCACCGTTCCGAGATGACGACGCGCACCATTCCGACAATTACCCGCGCAGCATTCCGAGATGATGGCGCGCAGTAAGTCGATATCGTGAGGCCCGATCGTCGGGTTATTTCTCCAGCGGGAACATCGCCATGGAGGAAGTGAATTTGCCGACGAGGAGACTCTTGATGCGCCAGGTGCGCGAGATTTTGAACTGCGGCTGGATGTCGGTCTTCAAACCGCGTCATTGCCAAGCAATTAGGCGGGAGACTTCGGTCCGCGACACGTTGAAGCGATTGCACCGGGAAGGACTTACATGGCCTTTACCGGACACCATCAGTGACAGCGAGCTGGAGCAGCGCCTTTACGGGACGCCCGGTAAAAAAGCTGGGCGCCGGACGCAGTCCGAGCCGGACTGGTCTGCTGTCGCGCGCGAATTGAAGCGCAAGCATGTGACGTTGCAGGTGCTCTGGGAGGAGTACCTTGCTCGGATCCCGATGGATACCGGTATTCGAGATTTTGTGAGTTGTTCCGAAACTGGCAAGGCCGGCTGCCTCTGGTGATGCGGCAGAGCCATGCAGGCGGGGAGAAGCTGTTTGTCGATTATGCCGGTGACAAGGTGGCTGTCGTCGATCGCAAAACCGGCGTGGTGCGGGATGCAGTCCGGAATCATTGGAATACGCAGAATGCATGCGCGCGATCGTCGGAAACCGCACAGTCGTTCCGCTAAATCGCGGACAGCGATGGAGTGCTCCCCTCGATTGAGACAAATAAACAGGGGGCAGTTTCTGGATCACAGGTACTGGATTGGCCGGAAGAGAGATAACGTTTACCGATCAAGAGAAGCACGCTATCCTTTTGCCGATGCAAAGCGGGGGGAAAACGTCAATCGACTGGCTTATGAACTGGGAGTGCCTACGCTGGCGTGAGCGGCTTCGAATCTGCGGCAACCTTGCCCCGGCGGTTGTGTGCGTCAGTTCTGCAAACACCTTCAGGCTCTCATCCAGTCGCTTGTTAATGGCCGAGATCGACTGTTGCCATCAAGGCCCCTTGGAACGCTGGTGCTATGCGACGGAGACGACGCTTGCTGGGTGGCGACCCATGATATCACGCAGAATCTGAAGGACATCAGAGAGTTCTATCAGGTCCCTTGGCGCGCCGAGGCAGATGCGGATTGCGCCGGGGTCACCCTCACCCACCGCAGAGGCGATGGGTGGCGTTACAAGTATGCCGCGACCTCGCGCTGCGGCGGCAAATTGATCGGCCGACCACTCTTGCGGCAACGGCAACCACCCGTAGAAAGCTGGGAACTGAAGTCTCGCCGCTTTGGGAAAGACATCCATGAACACGCGGTAACGCTCCAGCGCCTGCCGGCGCCGCTCGCGCAGAAGTTCTTCCAGCTTACCGTTTTCAATCAGCCGCACCACCGCCTCGCCTAGCATGGGAGCCACAAACCAGGCCGAGGCGTGCAGGAGCAGCTCGGCTTGAGTAATGTAGGCCGTCGGAACCGTCAGTGTTCCGAGTCGGAAGCCTGGCGCGATGCATTTGGAGTAGGACGTGACGTAGAAGGTGCGGTCCGGTGCCAACGAGGCGATTGGCATAGGACGCTCGCTGAAGAAAAACCCGTAGACGTCATCCTCTATGACGGTTAGATCGAGCTCCTCGGCCAGTTCAGCGATGCGGCGGCGACGGGTCAGGCTCATGGTGCGTGCTGTTGGGCTCTGGAGCGTTGGCATGCAATAGAGCACCCGCGCACCGGAACGATGGCAGGCTTGTTTCAGCGCCTCTGGATCCATTCCCTCCTCATCCATCTCCACAGGCACCAAGGTGAAATGGCTGGCTGCAGCGATTGCCTTAAAGCCGGAATAGGTGAAGGCATCCACCAAGATGCTGTCGCCTGGCTTCGCCACCAGGCGCAGCGCGATGTCGATGGCGTGCTGGGCGCCGTTGCACAGGAACAGCCGTGCCGGCTCGACGGCAAATCTTTTGTCAGACAGCGAGGCTGCTACGATTTCGCGGTGCTTCCAGATGCCGCCGTGGGGGTGGTAGCGCAGCAACGGCGCAAGATCACGCTCGCGCACCACCTCGCCAAACAACGCGGACAGGATCTGCGTTTCGTTCCCCTCGGCGGGCACGTTCAGCGCCAAATTGACTGGCTCATGTGCTGTCGCCGCCTCTGCGCGGGCGGCGGAACGGCGACGGACGAAGGTGCCCTGCCCGACATGGCCGCTGACGATACCGCGCTGTTCGGCCGCCTGATAGGCTTTGCTCACAGTGCCGACGGAAAGACTAAGCTCTCGCGCTAGGTCACGGTGCGGCGGCAGGCGGTCGCCGTCCGACAGCCGGCCGTCGGCGATGTCCTGCTCCAGAGCATTGACCAGGGCAAGGTAGCGCGGTCCCTCGGAGGCGAGCTGCCGTGGCCGCCAGCCCGCAAATATCCCGTCCAAGCTCATGGCCGCGCTCCTTTTCTTCTTCGTCTCATCCCCTGCTAGAGATGAAGATGGCCGACATATTTTCTTACAGTGTAGGATTCCAGACCCTCAAGACCGCCTTCGCGGCCCCAGCCACTATCGCCTATCCCGCCGAAAGGGGTTTCTGGGATTGTCACCACCATCTGGTTGATGCCAATCACGCCCACAGCCAACTGCTCCGCTATGCGATTGGCAGTCGCAGCGGAGCGCGTGAAGGCATACCCGGCCAGACCATAGGGCAATGCGTTCGCTCGNCGCTATGCGATTGGCAGTCGCAGCGGAGCGCGTGAAGGCATACCCGGCCAGACCATAGGGCAATGCGTTCGCTCGTGCGAGGCCCTGTTCTATATCATCAACAGGTTGAACCAACGCAAGTGGGCCAAACGGCTCCTCTGTCATGGCTCTTGCCTGATCAGGAACGTCCGCCAGGATCGTCGGCATGTACATCAGGCCAGGAGCTTTGATGCGCTCGCCTCCAGTGATAAGCCGCGCCTGGTGGGCAAGAGCGTCGCTAATCAGGTCGTCCATCGCCGCAAGGCGGCGGGTGTTGGCAATCGGCCCAATCGTCGTGCCCGCTTGCAGGCCGTCGCCAACTACCTGCTTGTCGACGAATGCCCGAGCATGTTCGAGGTATTCATCGTAAATCGGGTGTTCGACGAAGAAGCGTGTCGGCGACGTGCAAACCTGACCGGCGTTGCGCAGCTTGATCGTCATGGAGAGTTCTGCCGCGCGCTGAACGTCGGCATCTCTCGCAACGATGACGGGAGCATGGCCACCCAGTTCCATTGTGGCGAGGGTCAGGGTCTCTCCTGCCAAGCGCGCGAGATGACGTCCGACCGAAGTGGATCCGGTAAAGGAGATCTTCCGGATGATCGGTGAGCGAATGAGATACTCGGAGACCTCGGCCGGCACCCCGAAGACAACATTCAGCACACCACTGGGCAAGCCTGCATCAGTGAGCGCCCGCGCAATTTCGAGCGTCGTGCCAGGTGTTTCTTCAGCGGGTTTGATGATGCAGGTACATCCAGCTGCAAGCGCGGGGGCGATCTTGCGCGCGGGCGTCACGGCCGGGAAGTTCCATGGCGTAAAGCACGCCACAGGGCCAACCGGTTCCTGTGTGACTGTCTGGCGCATATCGGGCAGGCGTGCCGGGATAACACGGCCATAGCTACGCCGCCCCTCTTCTGCGAACCAGTCAAAGAACTCTGCCGCGGCGGTGATTTCACCTTTCGCCTCCGCCAGGGTCTTACCTTCCTCCAACGTCAGCACCGTAGCAATGTGGTCCAGACGCTCCCGCATCAGATCAGCGGCGCGGCGCAGGATCTGGGCACGCTCGTAGGGCGAGGTGCGCTTCCAGCCCCCGAAGGCCCGGCTTGCCGCCGCGAGTGCGCGGTCAAGCTCTGCCGTGCCGGCGTGGGGTAGCGTGCCGAGGGGCTGTTCTGTGGCAGGATTGAGAACGATTTCACTCCCGGCATTGGTTTCCTCGATCCATTCGCCGTCGATGAGCAGTGCCAGTTTCGTGTACATATTTTTTCCTTGGACTTGGAAGGTGCGCTCAGACGCCAGCAAGGCGTAAACGCGATGGGAACAGGTCCGGGCCGAAGGTATCGCTGGAACGACCCGGTAGAGCTTCTATGTGGATCGCCTTAGGCGTTGGCCCAACGAGCGAGGCCGGCGTCGGCTATGATCTTGGCGATGGCGGCTTTCTGTTCGTCTGCCAAGNCTATGCGATTGGCAGTCGCAGCGGAGCGCGTGAAGGCATACCCGGCCAGACCATAGGGCAATGCGTTCGCTCGCGCGCGGGGGCCTGCTATGTCATCAACAGGTGCATCAGGCGTTGGCCCAACGAGCGAGGCCGGCGTCGGCTATGATCTTGGCGATGGCGGCTTTCTGTTCGTCTGCCAAGGGCAGCAGCGGCAGGCGCGGGCCACCGGCGTCGCGGCCAAGCTGGCTCATGGTCTCTTTGATGGCCGCGTAATAAGCCCCGGCCTGGAAGCAACGGTAGAAGGCGAAGACGTCGCGGCCGAGGTCCTGCAGTGCCTTATCGCCAGTAAGCGCCTTGTCCCAGTAGTCACGGATCAACGGCCCCGCAATCTGGTGCGCCATGGCGACGACCCCGTGAGCGCCAACGGCGCGGGCGGGCACGATCATGGTTTCGTAGCCGACGAAGACGCGGAGTTTGTCACCCACGCGCTGCACCAGTTCACTCACCTGCGTAATGAGGCCGGAGCTGTCTTTGATGGCGACCACGGTTGGCAGGGCGGAGAGTTGCTCCACCAGAGCCGGAGTGATGTCGATNCCGGAGCTGTCTTTGATGGCGACCACGGTTGGCAGGGCGGAGAGTTGCTCCACCAGAGCCGGAGTGATGTCGATGCCTGCGCGGCGCGGGCTGTTATAGAGCATCAGCGGCAGCGACGTGTTCCGGGAGATGTACTCGAAGAAGGCCACGATCTCACGCGGGCTCGGCATGGCGTAGATGGGCGGCAGGATCATGCCGCCCGCGCAGCCCGCCGCCACGGCCGACTGACACGCTTCCAGCACATCCCCGACACGCAAGTCGGCGACGCCTGCCAGGACGGGTACGCGGCCGGCCCCATGGTCAACCGTCAACTTGTAGAGGCGTGCGCGCTCGGCCTTGGTGAGAGCATAGAATTCTCCGGTGCTGCCAGCCGCGACGACGCCCTGCGCGCCATTGGCAATGGCGTCATCGATGAGCGCCTTGTATCGGGTCTCATTAATGGAGCCATCGGCTCCAAAGGGAGTGACGAGAACGGGGAAGATACCGCCCCAGCTTACATCGGCCATGGTCTATTATCCTTTCTTGGGAGATGTGGTTGGAGATGCCTCCGCCGGGGCCGCGAGGGGGTCGAGAAGGCTGGCTTGTTCAATGAAGCGGNTGGGAGATGTGGTTGGAGATGCCTCCGCCGGGGCCGCGAGGGGGTCGAGAAGGCTGGCTTGTTCAATGAAGCGGCCGACGAAGGCTGCGAGCCTCGCGTTCGCGCCCGACAGCAGGAGTTCACGCGGAGCGCCGCTCGCGGCCACAACGCCCTGGTCGATGAACACCACCCGATCGGCCAACTCATAGGCGAAGCCGATCTCGTGGGTGACGATAACCATGGTCATGCCATCGGCGGCGAGCTGGCGGATGGCGGCAAGCACGTCGCCCACCAGTTCCGGGTCCAGCGCCGAGGTAGGCTCGTCGAACAGCATGATGGTGGGCTGCATAGCGAGCGCCCGGGCGATGGCGACGCGCTGCTGCTCGCCGCCCGACAACTGTGACGGGTATTTATGCCCGGCGTCGGAAAGTCCCATGCGATTGAGGAGCTCGTGAGCCCGTGCCTCGGCTTCGGCACGTGGCACTTTCTTCACCACCCGCGGGGCTTCGATGATGTTTTCCAGTGCGGTGCGGTGCGCGAACAGGTTAAAGTTCTGGAACACCATGCCGGTCTTGAGGCGCACGGCGCTCACCTTCCTGCTGGAAAGCCTAAGCCGCTCGGACTCGGTGCGGCGGAAAAGAGACGCGCCGTGGATGACGATCTCGCCCTGGTCGGGCTCCATCAACAGGTTCATGCAGCGCAGCAGCGAGGTCTTGCCCGAGCCGCTGGAGCCGATCAAGCAAACCACCTCCCCGCGATGGACGTCAAGATCGACGCCGCGTAGGACATGGTGCGTCCCGAAGGACTTCTCGATGCCGCGTACACTCAGAACGACTTCGGTCGATTTTGCAGTCGTCACATGACCTCCTTGCGCTCGAACCGGCGCGAAAGAGCGCTGAGGGGAACCAGGATGGCGATGAAGATGGCTCCGATCACGGTGTAGACCTCCATTGGCCGGCAGGTGAAACTGGCTATGTAGTCCGCCTGATAAAGCAGATCGGGGATTGTCAGCACCGACAGGAGCGTGGTGTTCTTGAGCTGCATGATGGTTTGACCCACCAGCGGCGGCACCATGCGGCGCAGTGCCTGCGGCAGGATGATCCGCTTCATGCGCTGGACGTACCCCATGCCCAGCGCAACGGCAGCTTCAGTCTGGCCACGGTCGATGGACTGGACACCGGCGCGCAGGATCTCGGCATAGAAGCCGCTGGCATAGAACCCGAGACCGAGGATGCCCGCTATTTCCTTGCCGATCTGGATCTGAAAGAAGATTGGCGGGGCATGATAGATCCACATGAGCAATACCAGCAGCGGGATGTTGCGGAAGAACTCCACCCAGATTCGACCGGTCCAGCGCAACAGTCGCCAAGGACTGAGCTCGAGCTGTGCCATCAAGAGCCCGATCGCGAGGCCGATGGCGCAGGTATAGATCGTGTATTTGAGAGTGATGAGCAGGCCGTAGGCAAGGATGTCCCAATACGCGAGGACGACGGGCGGATCGAATTTCACAACACGCTCCATCAGCTGGGAAGAAAGCCGGCTGACAGCGGATCGTCCGCTTCCAGCACAAGGGTGGAAAATGCGCTGATATGAGCCATGCCGCGCACCTCTGGGATCACGGCGGATTGGCCGTCCTTGCCCAGAGCCACCTCCGCGACCTTGGCCGCGAAGGGCACCCCAAGGATGTTTTCGGCCCGGTAAGGAGCGCCAATCGCCAACTCCCCACGAGCGTGAAGCTGGGCCAGCCGTGCGGAGGTACCGGTGCCGCAGGGCGAACGGTCGAACTNTCGCCAACTCCCCACGAGCGTGAAGCTGGGCCAGCCGTGCGGAGGTACCGGTGCCGCAGGGCGAACGGTCGAACTTGTTGCCTGCCAAAACCACCAGATGGCGGGCGCCGCCCTCGATGGCGCGATGGAATAGCACGCTGCCGACCTGCAGGTGACCGCTTGCAGCGTTGAGCGCCTCCTTGATGGCCATCCCTGCGTGGCACCAGCGGCTGGCGTGGTCGATATCGAAGAGCATATCTACCTGGCTCGCATCGACCAGAGCATAAACGATGCCGCCATAGGCGATGTCGCAGGTCACCGTGCCGAGGTCCTCGACCGCGACCGCTACATCGGCGCAGGCGAGATAGGATGGCACGTTGCGTAGCACCACTGAGGTCAGCTGGCGGGCCTCGAAGGTGCCGGTCACATGGACGATACCTGCCGGGGTCTCGATGGACATGCCGTTTTGTTCAAAGCCCTGCGGCAGTGCGCCCGTGGCGGCCAAGCTGGCGATGTAGCCGGTCGTGGCATGGCCGCACATGTCGAGGTAGACGTAGGAGGAGATGAAAAACAAACCTTGCTCCGCCTCGCGGGAGGNCTCGATGGACATGCCGTTTTGTTCAAAGCCCTGCGGCAGTGCGCCCGTGGCGGCCAAGCTGGCGATGTAGCCGATCGTGGCATGGCCGCACATGTCGAGGTAGACGTAGGAGGAGATGAAAAACAAACCTTGCTCCGCCTCGCGGGAGGGCACTGGCACCGCTGCCACCATGGCGGCATGCCCGCGAGGTTCGTGAAGCAGCACCCCCCTCAACCCATCATGGACCGCGCGGAAATTGTCCCGCTGGGTGAGCACACTCTGTCCGCGCAACGGAGGGATGCCCGAGATGACCGTGCGAGTCGGGTGCCCTGCGGTATGGCTGTCGATGACGGAGAAGAGACGGCTCGTGCGCATGGACGGTCAGCACTTTCCAGCCTGGGGAACTACCTTCATGTCACTGCCGCGATCGAGCATGTAGCGGGTGATGCGCAAGCAAACGAGACCCAGAGAACTTTGCTGCGGGTATTGGAAGCCGGCGCGGCCGCCGTCTGGACCATGAGGCGCAAGCCCGTGCGCCGGCTCGGTGCTCGAGGAAGTGCAGTCTTCACGGCGGCGACGAACTTTTCGATAAACGTAAGCATGGGCAACACCTTCTCAGTTCGTGACGCCTTCGCGGAGGGTCATGCATTTGCCGTGCCGAAGGAGAGAATCCTTCAAAGCAATAGGATGGCTCCTCTACTGCAATGGTGCATATCCGACATCGTCCGATAGTAAACAATGCTGGGCGCAGTCCGATGGCGCGTGAGTTCCGCTTTCCCGCGAAGGAGATCCGGACCGCCATTTCTTGGAAAAGGGCAGGAAATGACAACTGTCGGGTTTGTTGAGGTCACGACGCGGTGTGTTCGGCCAGTCGCTCTGCCGCACGCTCATTTAACCCATTGAATGTTTTGCAGAAAATTATTTCTGAAGCTCCTTGTGTGCAGTCGGCATGATTTTTGGATCTCCCTCGTTGCAGGGCCGCGGGAAACTGCCAACCGATGGGACATCGCTCGATGGACAAAGGAAAACAATATGTCAGTTCGCGCGCTATGGGAAAGGCGGTACTCCGCGGTACTCCCAAGACACGCTCGTCGCCATACCATCGTTGGCTGCGACCCGAAAGCCGACTCCACCCGTCTGATCCTGAACTCGAAGGCGCAGGAAATCCAGCATCTCGGGGCAAAGCAGCGTTCGGTGCAAACCATCGAACTCAGGGGCGTTTCGCGTCAACTGCCGCTTGGGCTCAATCAAGTTGAGGATGGAAGCGATGAGCAAGCTAGTTGGCTTTTATCGTGATCACCAGACGACCACGCCTCTGGCAGTGGCGGAGCAGTCGGCGCAGGTGAAACCACTTGCAGCCGAACTCGCGCGAAGTGGAATTCTACTCGTCGCAACCTGCGCACGAGTTGAGGTCTATGGTGAAGAGTCCACACTCAGTAACATCGATAGCACGATATTTTCTGGTTTTTCATACGAACACATTGAAGGTGCGGCCGCAATTGCTCAACGTCTCGCCGAGATTGCATCGAGCGCTCATTCCCAGATCCTGGGCGAGAATTATATCAGCGATCAGCTCGCGAAAGCTCTCGACTTTGTTGATCCAAACCTTCCGATTTTCCAGATCGCACGATTGGCAATTGATACGGGTCGCGACGCGCGCCAGCGCCAGCGGTTCATCGCATCGTTCAATTACGATCAGATCGTCCGAGACATCATAGCTGATCGATTTCCGGATGGAGAGCTACCCAACCGCCTTTACATCATCGGGGCGGGTATGCTGGGTCGCGGGCTGATCCGGAGTGGTGTCGGAGAGCGATTCCGTTCGACGGTATTCGTAACGCGGAACCCCAAGAACCTTCGCAAACGTCTCCGCCGCTGGACTGACATACGAGTCGCGCTCATGCGTCCGGCAGAGATTGGCTACCCACGCGAACCGCAGTCCATCGTTGTTATCGCAACCGCCGATGTCGATGATGAATACGAAGCCACTCTTCAGGATACCCTTCTGCGGCTGGAACCGCGCGCCATAGTGGATCTGTCGTCGATCCCGGTGTTATCGGGCGCAGCAGTCGGAAAGCTCGATTATGTGAGCATGTATGGCGAAGAATTTCTTCGATTCATTGAACAAAACAATAAGCGTCTGGCTCCGAAACTGCCGCATTTGTTGTCTGACATAGAGGCAAAACTCCGAATGGCACAAAGCGACTTTTGCGCGAACGCAACGTAGCCCGACAGCAAGTACATGCCAGTTCGCGAGAGACCATTTGGAAAAGGCGCAGCCCCGTTCCAGCTACTGAGTTTCCGGACCGAAGGGCCGACTGTTCCAGTGCCGGTCCTAGGGCTAAGAGAGGCGGTAATATGACGACGTCTATTGTAAGATGGTTAAGTCGAAATGACGTTGCACAGACTAATTTGCCCTTCACCTCAGCATTAGACATTATCGAAGGGACGCTTCGTGACCACGCTAATGGCGCATTCGAGAACCCGCCCAAGATCGGAATCCACCCGGGGCACGACGCATTCATCCACGCAATGGCTGGCTGGCTTCCCAAGCAACGCCGAGCCGGCCTTAAATGGGTTGCCGGTTACTCCAGCAATCATAAAGTTGGCTTGCCAAACATCACAGGGCTTTTGGTCTTAAACGATCCGGACACGGGCCTACCAATCTGCGTGATGGATGCTGCTTACCTCACTGCAGTTCGCACATCGGCAGCGTCGGCTATCACCAGCAAGTATTTGTCGCCGCCTCACGTGGGCAGGATCGCAATAATCGGTGCTGGTCTTCAGGGCCTCTACCACGCAAAAATGCTGTCGTTGATTCACCCCGATGCCGAATTCCAAATCGTGGATATCAATGAGAATGCCTTGGGCCGGTTGGCTGAACAGACTTATTCCAAAGCAACAATAGTTCACGTGAAAGACGCTGAGTCCGCGATCCGCGCCGCTGACGTCATAGTGACCGCAACAAGTCGATTGGAAGACGTGGAATTCCAGTTCGGATGGGTCAAGGAGGGCGGCTTGGTTCTGCCCGTCAATCCCCGCGGATGGTCTCAAGATATAACAACGGCTACGGATGTATTGTTGGCCGATGACGTTGAGCAATTCAAAAACTATATCATTGCGACAGGCTCTCCTTACCGGGATATTTCCCGCATTCGTGGATCCGTCAGCAATGTCATTGTAGGACGCGTCGCCGGCAGAGTTAGCAACGCTGATCGCATCGCAGTATTCAATGTCGGTCTCGCAATGCATGATGTCGCTATAGGTTCTGCTATACTCGACATCGCAGAGCAGCACGGCTTAGGGACGATCGTATCCTACTAGCTAGGTATTTAGTTGAGCCGATGAGGCGGCCATAAATGATGTGGCGTGTTCGCGGGGTGCGGTGTCCCGGATGCCCGAAGTTGCGCGACAGTTACCCAAGCGAGGAGTCATAATATGTGCGGCATCTGTGGATGGATTGATTTCGATCGTGACCTCGGAGGTCCCGAAGCACGAAGGGAGCTGCCGACGCGACGGCCACCATGGCCTACCGCGGTCCAGACGACGAGGGGACTTGGATTGACGGGCCCGCGGCGCTGGGACACCGCCGCCTGGCGATCATCGATATCCAGGGCGGTCGCCAGCCGATGACGCTCGACGAGGACGACCAACCCGCCTTGGTGCTCGTCTACGGCGGCGAGACTTACAACTACCGCGAGCTGCGTCAAAGACTCGTCGCCCTCGGCCATCGGTTCGACACGAGCAGTGACACCGAGGTGGTGCTGCACGCCCACCGCGAGTGGGGCCGACGGGATCCCTGCGCAGCGGTGAGCGAACTCAACGGGATGTTCGCCTACGCACTCTGGGACACCGCCAAGCGCGAACTGCTTCTCATACGCGACCGGCTCGGCATCAAGCCGCTTTACTACTATCCCACCCAGCATGGAGTGTTGTTCGGCTCCGAGCCAAAGGCGATCCTCGCCAATAGTCTCGCGGAACCGGCCATGGACACCGAGGGGGCTTCGTCGCGCCCTATGCTCCAGCTCCTTCGCCGACCCGTACAACACCGTGTTTCGCGGCATGCGTGAGGTACGGCCCGGCCACATCGTCCGTGTGACCCGCGAAGGCATCCAGCAGAAGAGCTATTGGCAGCTCGCCGACAGGGGGCACACCGATGATGTGCCTACCACCGTTCGGCGCGTCCGGCGACTGCTGGCACTTGCGTCGATCTATGATGGCGGCTCACGCGCAGATGCTGCCCGGCTCGGCAGCGTGACTATACAGATCGTGCGCGACTGGGTGGTGCGCTTCAATGCGCGCGGTCCCGATGGGTTGATAAACGGCAAGGCCCCGGGCAAGCCGTCGTTGTTGAATGAACATCAGCGTGCGGCCTTGGCACAAGCCATCGAGCGCGGTCCCACCCCCTATCTCGATGGCGTCGTGCGCTGGCGTCTGTGTGATCTGGCCCAGTGGCTGTGCGAGGAATTCCGTGTCTCGGTGAGCGAGCAGACCTTGGGCCGCGAGGTGCGCTCGATGGGCTACCGCAAACTCTCGGCTCGCCCGAGGCATCATGCGCAGGATACTGATGCGGCCGAGGCATTAAAAAAACTTCCCCACCGCAGTGGCAGAGATCGCTGTTGGCCCCGCCAAAGGTAAATTGATTGAAATCTGGTTCCAGATGCCATGAGGGCGGACAGCCCCAGGGGTAAGGGTTCAAACTGGCAGGTGCCCGCCCACTCAAGCAAGGAGCCGCTACCATGTCATCCTAGAATACCGTTCACATCGCCATCGAACTCAGCCTTTCGTCCTGGCTTGTCGCAGCACGACAGCCAGGCGCCGAGAAGTCGCGTCTGTACCGCATCGAAGGCGGTGACACAGCGGCTTTGCTCTCGCTCATCGCCGATCTGCGATCACGCGCGTCCAATAAGTCTGGCAACCCCGTCACCATGGCCTGCTGCTTCGAGGCGGGCCGCGATGGGTTTTGGTTACACCGGTTACTAGCGAAGCATGGCGTCGATGCCTACGTGCTTGAGCCGACCAGTATTCTGATGAACCGACGGGCGCGGCGGGCCAAAACCGACCGGCTCGATGCCGAAGGCATGTTGTTTCGTGTGTTGGCAACTTGGCTCGGCGGCGACCGACACGTTTGCAGTATGGTGCGCGTGCCGACACCCGACGAGGAGGATGCCAAGCGCCCCCATCGTGAGCGCGAACATCTCGTGCAGAAGAAGCTGCGGATCGAGAGCCGGATCGAGGCCCTTCTGTTCACGCAGGGAATACGGGGACGGCCATCGCTACGCTCATGGGACCGGGACCTGGCGGCGTTGCGCACTGCTGACGGACGTGTTCTGCCTCCTCTTATGCAGGCTGAGCAGAACCGCTTCCGACGCAGGCTTGTGCTGAGATCCTGGATCTCATTCGCGAGATGGAAACGGAGCGCGACGAAACGCAAGCCATCACGGCCAATGACGCAACGGTGCAGAAAATCATGGCTTTGCAACGGATCCGCGGCATCGGGGCGAACTTCTCCGCCGTGCTGGTGCGTGAGGTGCTTTATCGTTCATTTGCGGACCGCCGTCAGCTTGCGAGCTACGTGGGGATCGCGCCAATGCCCTATCAAAGCGGCGGCATGGACCGCGACCGGAGCATCAGCCGGGCGGGCAATCCACGAGCACGAACGACACTGATCCAGATGGCTTGGCTATGGCTGCGTTATCAGCCCGGTAGCAAGCTTGCTGCCTGGTTCCGTGAACGTGTCGGCACCCGGCAGGGACGCACACGACGGATCGCCATCGTCCCATGGCAAGGAAACTCCTGATTGCGTTGTGACGCTATGTCGAGACTGGTCTGCTGCCCGACGGCGTCGAAATCAGGACCGCGGCAGCGGCCGCGGCCTAAACCGATCATCGTAGACGGCCGCCGTCAGCGACGATGCGGGACGCGCGACCGTCTTCCTCTTTGGTGGCTTGCCGCTACCGCGTTTCAGGTGGGTCGCGTCTCACCCCGGCAACGCCTCGCGCATGAGGCATTATGGTGCGGGCTCCCCGTTCAGAACCCGCCCGCATGTAAGGTTGCGCAGTAGCTGCTGCGATACAGGATCGCCGGGGTCCGATAAATTCTCTCATGTGTGAAAACAAACCGGAGCGCTGCATGCAAACATAACGTTGACAGCCCAACCCTCATGTAAGACGAGGCGCGGATAGGCCAGAAGAACAAAATCACCCGCCGCTGGGCCAGGCGTGGATCAAGGCCATCTGCACCGCACGACTAGCGCACACGCTCCGCCTATATCTTCGGCGCGATCTGCCCTAAGCACGGCAAGGCCGCAGCTCTCGTCATGCCGTGGTGCGATACCCATGCCATGAACCAGCATCTGATCGAGATCTCCCGAAACGTCGCCAACGATGCGCACGCCATCCTCATCATGGACCAGGCAGGATGGCACATGTCCAACAACCTGCTGGTCCTCGAAAATATCACCATCCTGCCCCTGCCGCCGAAATCGCCCGAACTCAATCCCGTCGAAAACATCTGGCAGTTCATGCGTGAAAACTGGCTCTCGAACCGCGTCTTCAAATCCTACGAAGACATCGTCGACCACTGCTGCCACTCATGGCGAACTCTGCAAGACCGACCCCGGAAGATCATGTCCATCGGTCGTAGAAAATGGGCGAATGAGTTCTGATCAATGAGGGCTGGTATAAGTGCCCGCCCAATTCCATGCTTGCGGGTTTCATTCCCTCCCGCCGCCAGTCGCGCAAGGGATTTGCCAACAGGGATCGAGCCAGTGAGCGAGATTTTTCGAACCACCGGGGATGCAATCAATTGTCTTGAAATCTCAGCGGGATTGCCAAAGACCAGAGGCCGCCTTCTTCATCGAATCCGTCAAAGAGGCGAATGGGCCGAGCGCGGCGAAGTCACGTTGACTGAAGCCGCCGGGATGCTCAATCTGAGCTCCGCGACGGTCCTTCGCCAGATTGCCGCCGGCATTATTCCCGCCGAGCAATATTGCAAGGCGCACCTTGGGTTATCAAACGACGAGATATCGAACAGTCGCATCTGATCGAGCACGCCGACACGTGCCCCAACGGGCTGCCTTCATCAAATCTGGATCAAAAGCCTTTGTGCATTATGACGTGGGACCAGGCGCCTTGGTTGCGCTCACCTATCGCTCGGCGGTGGGCGTCGCAGCGGCGGACCATGCTCCGCACGTGCACGATCAGCCATTAACCCCCTTAGGTCACTATTGCAGTTGCAGCGAACGGAGCATGTACTTTAGATCCGCCCAGAGGTGATCCACATTCTCCAAACCGATGCTAATTCGAAGATGGGTTGTCTGGTCGCCGGACAGCATGACCTGTCGATCAGGAGCGATAACCATCGGCGCGATGATGCTCCTGGTGCCGCCCCATGAGTTTCCGATGACGAATGTTTTTAGGCCGTCCAACGCTCGATCGACGGCCTCCGCAGAAACTCCGTCCAGTTGGAGACTGAAGACGCCGGAACTACCTTTGAAATCTCGCTGCCACAAGGTGTGGCCGGCGCAATTACCAAGGCAGGGATGCAGCACGGCATGACTGCAATTCTCGGCCAATCGGTGTGCGAACTCTTCCGATATCTCACCGACGTGTCGCAGTCGTAGACCCATGGTCTGCATACCACGCAACGCAAGAGAGCATTCGTCTGGCGAGACGCCAACGCCGAAAGAACTCAGTGTAGCTCTTATCCGTCTATAAAGTTCAATATCTCGGAGGATAATCGCTCCTAACAAAATATCGGAATGCCCACCGACATATTTGGTCAACGCTTCCGCAACTATATCGACGCCTAGGTCCAGTGGCTTGCACAAAAGTCCAGTCGCCCAGGTGTTGTCGCATCCGAGATAAGCGCCGGCCGCCTTACTCAAGCGAGAAATGCTCGGAATGTCGCAAATTTCCATACTGGTCGATCCAGGGGATTCGATCCATACCAGCCTGGTGCGGCCTGGCTGAAGTCGCGCCTCCAAGTCTACCATACGCGTCGGGTCGAAAAATTCCGTTTCAATACCCAAATCCCCGAGAATCTCACAGGCAAAATCCTTCACGGGTGGATAGACGTTATCCGCTATGAGCAAATGCTCGCCGTTTTTTAACAGGGCGAGCATCGTGACTGAAATTGCGGCCTGGCCAGAGGGCACGACGATCGCCCTTTCCGCATTGTGCAAGGCGCAGAGCTGACCCTCCAGAGTCCGGGCTGTCGGCGTCCCTGAAAGCCCATAACTATAGCCATCTGGTGATCGAGCCGCCCGGCTGCGGTAAGCGGCAGCGTTCGGAAACACGATTGTCGAGGCGCGGTAGACGGGAACCGCAAGGCTTGCGAAACCGTCAAGTGGCGTTTCCGGCGGAATAACGCAAAGCGTATCATCAAGTTCTATGTTCTTGCGCATTTCATCTTCTCATAAAATTTTCGAAAGAAATTCTTGCAACCGCTTTTCGCGGGGAGCTCCAAAGATCCGATCGGGCGGACCGATCTCGTGAATCATTCCGGCGTGCATAAAGGCGACCCGATCGGCGATCTCGCGTGCGAAACCCATTTCGTGGGTAGCGATCACCATGGTCATGCCGTCCCGGGCCACCTTGCGAATAACGTCCAGAACTTCGCGCACCATTTCAGGATCAAGCGCGGAGGTCGGCTCGTCGAACAACATGGCGTCCGGCTTCATCGCAAGGGCTCTTGCGATCGCCACGCGTTGCTTCTGTCCGCCGGATAACATGTGAGGCATCGCGTGAGCTTTGTCGGCGAGCCCAACCAGGGCCGTGAGTTCGCGGGCTTCTGCTTCAGCTTGAGCTTTCGGTGTCCGCTTAAGACGGATTGGTCCCAGCGTGATGTTGTCGAGCGCGGACAAGTGGTTGAACAGATTGAAGTGCTGGAACACCATGCCGATGCGCTGTCGTAACTTGTTGTTATCGGTCTCGCGCCCCATCAAGGGCGTAATGCCGATCAAGACCTCGCCGCTGTTGGATCTCTCAAGTCCGTTGAGGCAGCGTAAGAAAGTCGACTTGCCGGACCCTGATGCCCCGATCAGGCATACCACTTCCCCGGAATCCACCGTGAGATCCACGCCCTTCAAAACCTCAAGAGCGCCGAAGGATTTGTGCAAGCCGCGTGCTGCGATCATCGGGCAACCTTCCGCTCGAGTCCTGCCGCGAAACGTTCCGCGATGAGGTAAATGATTAGGTAGATGGTGCCGACAAGGGCGAGCACCCGAATTGTGTCGAAGTTCAGAGAATAAATGGTTTGTCCGGCCATAGTGAGTTCCACGACACCGAGGACCGACAGCAACGATGTGTCCTTCAGCGTGCCGCTGAACTGGTTGGCCATGTTCGGCAACATCACCCAGAAGGCTTGCGGCCAAATAATGAGGCGCATTGTCTCCCAATCGCCGAAGCCGATGGAGCGGCCCGCTTCCATCTGTCCGCGATCAACCGACTGAATGCCCGAGCGGATAATTTCGGCCATGAACCCGCCAGTGAAGAGCGTTATCGCAATGGTGCCCGCGACGACGGCCGGCATCCGAACGCCCGTCAGGGCCGGGAGAGCGAAGTAAACGAGCAGGACCTGCACAAGGAGAGGCAGGCCCCGCACGAGCGTGCCGTAGATGGCCGCACCCAATTGTAGTAGCCTTGAGGAAGATATCTTCATCATTGCTAGGGTGAATCCGACAACAGTGCCACCGATCATTGAGATGAACGTCACAATGAGAGTAAGCACCGTGCCTTGCAGAAGTGATGGGAGATATTCTATCCAAGACTGATCAGACATGGCGCACGGTTTTCCTTTTAATCCAGGTGATATTTATGTCTGATCTTCGTCATGTCGCCATTGGCTTGCATCTTCGCGATGCCGGCATCGATGATGGCGCGCAGATTGCTTCCTTTCGGAAAGGCGAAGGCGATGTCGGTAGGATCTAACAGCCCACTCACAATCTTGATCGTCGGCTTGCTGCCTTCCATCTGAAGCTCGTAGGCCACAAGTCCGGAGTCGAAGATCATTGCGTCAGGATCCCCCATTTTCATGGCGAGCAATGAGTTCGTGGCGTCTGGATATACACGAACAGTGACACCCCATTCTGCCGCATGTTTATTGGCCACAGTGAGCGGAAAAGAACCCTGCTCTGCCCCGATCGTCTTTCCCTTAAGGCCAACCACATCGGTGATCTTGCTGCCCGCCGGGACAATGAGAACGGAGCCCTCCGAGGAATATGGGCTGGAGAAATCGACTATTTTCTTGCGCTCTTCCGTCACATAGATACCGGCGACGGCGAGGTCGATCTGGCCGGCCTGCAAGGCCGGAATAAGCGCGGGGAACTTCAAGGACTGATAGTTGAGCTTGAGATTTTCCAGATCGGCAACGCGCTGGAGGATGTCGTTACTGATTCCGGTATATTTGCGGTCTTCGACGTACGAGAACGGCGGTGCGTCTGTTTCCACGCCAATCGCGACGTCCCGTGGCTTGTCTTGCGCGACGGCTGCTCCCGCCATCCCCACTGACAATGCAATGGCACACGATATCAGCAAGTTTCGCCTAATCATGTTCGATCTCCTCCCGATGGCGGTGTTCCTATAATCGGAACATAATCATTAAAAGCGAAACAAGGCGATTTGTCAAGAAACCTACACAAACTGTCGCAAGGCCAACAAGCTGCAGCGTTTGTCGCTATTCCGGCGCGTTGACAATTCGCGCAAAGGGTCTCACTATTGAAACAGTCATTTAAATAGCGGAACACTGTGTGAGGTTGTATGTTGGCTTCTCTCCCGGATCAGTCCGAACTCGGTAAACAGTGCCGGGATCGCTTCTTCACCCTCAATCCCGGTCTTGATGCAGTCGTGACCGATGATCCCGTCCACATCGGCTATTTGTCGGGTTACCGCTCCCTTCTTCACGATGGCGGCCCGTATCCACAGGCGTTGATCGCATCGCGGGAAAAATTCGCGCTTGTTACAGGTGCGAGCGATGCGGCTGCAGCTTTGGAAGTACTAGGTGATCCGGAGACGATCTGGCGCTATGGTACCTTCTTCGTGTTCAACACCGGCGATTCTCCATCTTACCGTGAAATGCCGGCGGCAAGCCGAACTCCTGCCGAAGCCTTAACGGCCGCGATAGCAGCGACGATCGGCGGCTTAAGAAATATCGGTGGCGATCTCAGCCAGCCCGACTTGCGTGCCGCCGTGGAGAAGATGGTGCCGAGAGCGCGCCTTCTGCCTGTGGCCGAGGGGTTTTGCCGGTCAAGGGCGATCAAGCTCGCGGGTGAACTCGATCTGCTGCGATATGTTTCCCAGCTCACAGATAATGCGGTCGAGCGCGCTACCGGCCTGATCCGGCCTGGTGTCAACGAGTTGGAGATCGCCGCTGAAATCACGCAGACGATCACGGTTGGCGGCGGCATTTGTCGTTTCGTGGTCGTGACGTCAGGAGAGCGCTCCTCGCGCGTTGATGCTTATGCCCGAAATCGTCTCTTGCAGGAAGGAGATCTCGTCCGGCTGGATATCGGCGCGACCGTGAACGGCTATTGTTCCGACATGGCGCGTACTTATGGCGTCGGAGATCCCGGGCCGCTTGCGAGGGACCGTTACAATGCGCTCCTGTGGGGAGAGACTCGTGAGCTGGAATCAATCCGTCCGGGAATTCCTGCTGGCACGGTTTTTGAGGCGGCGATGAAGGAGGTGAGATCCGGAGCATTGCCCGATTATCAGCGCAATCACTGCGGTCACGGCATCGGCTTGCAGGCACATGAATTTCCGCTGATCGGGCCGAGCAGTGAGACGCTTCTGGAAAATGGAATGGTGCTCTGTGTCGAAACCCCCTATTACGAAATTGGATGGGGAGGAATGATGGTTGAAGACACGGTAATCGTAACTGATACTGGTTATGAGCTGCTGACGAACGCCTCCCGGGAGCTCTTGCGGCCGACGTAAGCAGGGCAATCGACCGGATCGGACATCATCATGCGCGAGCGGAAATCGAGCGAGAAGATTGGGTCAAAGAGCCAGTCTCTCGACCGAGGGTTAGAACTCCTGGAAGCGGTAAATCAGGCGGAGAAGCCGATTGGCACGCGAGAACTTGCTCGCCTTCTCGATCTTAGCCCGGCCATTGCACAGAGGCTCGTGAACACCCTGACCGAACGGCACTATCTGCAGCGAGATCCTGACACCAAAAGGTACATAATCGGCTACCAGACATTGACTTTCGGCGCGTTTCTGATGTCGCGTGACAGCCTGCTGGTCCATGCCCGCAAGGAACTCGAAGAAGTCACGAGAAAGTTGCGCGTCGATTCCTACATGGCTGCGTTGCAGGGTCGGCGGGCTATCTACCTTATGTGCGTCACGGGGGACGCTCCAGTCACTGTTCGCGCCGAAGCGGGAGAAGTTATTCCCTTGCATTCGACGGCCATCGGGAAGTGCATCCTTGGATCTCTTCCCGAGGAGCACGCCCTAGATCTTTTAGGACCCGGGCCGCTCCCCGCCATTACCAGCAAGACGATTACGGATCCAAAGCTGCTTCTTGAGGACCTTCATAAGGCGAGAGAGCGCGGCTTTGCGGTGGTGCAGAACGAAAATATTGACGGCATTACTTCCGTTGGTGCACTGATCACGCAGCCAAGGTCCGGTCCGCCTATGGCAATTAGCCTTTCATTCTCTCCCTATTTTTCGAAGAACATAGACGTTGAGGAAGCCGCGGCCGTTATTAAGGCTGCTGCAAATAGGATAAGCAGACCATAGTGTAGCGGTATTCGACTCAAAACCGCTTTTCGAACGCTTTCGGGATCTCCAATCGAGAATTGGGAAAATCTACAGAAATACTGCTGCGTCTGAGTAGTCACGGGTGAAAAATTGATGCCGATTACGCTCCGCCCTCCGCGCGGCAACCCGTTCCGTGCCATGAAAGAATGAGTCCATGACACGGCCAGAGTTTCCGCCGCCCTTTCCTGTCGAAGAGTCGAAGAATACCGCGCCTCGCGACCTTGCGCACTGTGATGGCCAAGCGGCAAAGGGACTCGTTATCGTGGAGCAACTCGAAGGGTTGCCCCACGATAAGGCCGTTGTAGGCCGCAAGGTTCAAGCGCGTCCTGAAGTATCAAAGGTGGTTACTGGAGATGAGATAATGCACTTGCAGCCAATCGGACTTGGCATTGTCACGCCGTCCGGGAATTCTGTCATCGAGCGGGACTATCCCCGCCTCGCGCTTTCCGAGGTAGGCTTCCATTTCACTCGCGTGTTCAATTCGGAAGATACGGCTCAGCAACTGTCCGGCATGAAGGCACAGGCTGCTGACGCCGCACGGCTGCTTGGCCATGTCCGCTACATGAAGGCAATCGGGTTCGCCTGCACATCCGGCAGCTTCCTCGAGGGGCTTGGTTACGACGAGAGCATCGTAGCCTTGATGGAGGAGGCTAGCGGACTGCCGTGTGTAACTACATCTGGCAGTGTCTTGACTGCGCTGCGCGCGCTCGGCTTACGCAATCTTGCTGTTTTCAGCCCATACGAGGAATGGTTGTCGAATAGGCTTACGGCTTTCTTGGAAAGCCACGGCGTTGGCGTCTCGTATCATGCTTGGGGCTTCGATATGGATAGCACTGAGGAACTGGACCGGTGGGGTCCGATCAATGATTGGGTCATACCGAAGATTCCGGATAGCGCTGATGGAGTCTTCATAAGCTGCACGAATTTTACCTGGCTGAAGGGCATAAAGCCGCTCGAGCAGCGGCTTGGTCGGGCCGTGATCACTAGTAATCTAGCGACACTTTGGAACATGCTACATGTTGCGGGAGCGGGCGGTAGACTTTCGGGAGAAGTCGCACGCCTAGCCGACGTGCGGCCGGTCGAATGACGGAGCGAGGGTTTTTGTTGCAACTGCTGAAATGCAAGGCAGGAGGACCAGTCCGAGGCCATTAGGTTGTGTTGCGACGGTTGAATAGCGGCCCTGTCCAAGGGAGCCTCTGACATTTTCGAAGGGATATAGGTTCAAGGCCCGGTGACCCGTCGTGATCTTGTTTTGTGTAGTCGGTACTTGGCCTCGGTCTGAGCTTGAGTAATTGCCACTGGGCCGTCCGTTGCGTACCGCTATCGCTGCGTTTTCCACCGCCTCGCGGCTGTGGTGAAAGGTGAAAGCTCCCCGCTACTGCGGTTCCCTGGATGCCGATCGTCAAAAGCTCATTTGGAGGCTATCCCCGCCTGAATTTCATCAAGTGGAGTTTGGTCGCGCGGGAAACAAAAAATTGTAGCTCAATCATTTAATGCAATCTTTATAATATCTTAACAAAAAATAGAATTGTAAGTTTTTGGCGGACTTGTATAGTTTACGTTGCAGACAATTGATGTCCCAATGCTGAATGCGCATCCGCTACGGAGGCGGCAGCGTCATGATTTGCGCCAATACTGCGCGTCGACAAGTTTTTCCGGGGGGCAGTCGATGATCCATGCTGGATTGGTTTCGCGTATCCGGATTTTGCCCTCAGCATGGTCGCGCCAAAGGCTGGTCATGACGCTGCATTGCCACAAGATTGGGTGGCTATGGCCCCTACTCTGCTCGCGCGACATGACTCGCCGCTCAATCCGATCAGGGAGGAGACCTTCTAGTTTACACTAACACCGGCGGCTACCGGATGGACCCTCTCGATAACGAATTTCAATCATCACCCAACGCCGACCCGCCTCTGCTGGTTCGGGATGCATATGGGCAGCCAGCAGTCATCCCTGACGCGAATGGAGACGCATAAATGCTCTGCACGACCACAACCCAACTAATCGGCCAGACACCGGTCATGGCGATCTCCGTGCCCGACCGCGACACCACCCTTGTGCTGAAGATCGAGAAGAACAATCCCGGTGGGTCGATGAAGGATCGTATGGCCCGGAGCATGGTGCGAGCCGCGCTCGAGGACGGGCGGCTTGCCCCCGGGGGCACGATCGTCGAATCCTCCTCTGGCAACACCGGCATCGGGCTGGCTCTGGCCGCACTGGAGTTTGGCCTGCGCTTTGTCGCGGTTGTCGATCATCATGCCGCGCCGGACAAGATCCGCATGATGCGCGCGCTCGGCGCCGAAATCCGCTATGTCGAAGGTGATTTCCGCGAAGACGAAGTGGCCGTGGTCGAGCGGCAACGCTTGGCCGCTCAGCTCGGGGAGCAACTTCCCGGCGCACTTTTCCTGAATCAATCTGACAATCCGGCAAATCCCGAAGGCTATGCCGGTTTGGTCGACGAGCTTTTGGCGCAACTTCCGGACGGCATCGATGCTTTTGTCGGCTGTGTCGGGACCGGCGGGTCGATGACCGGGATCGCCCAGCGGCTCAAGCGGCATAATCCTGCCGTGCGCACGATCGCGGTAGAGCCGGCCGGATCGATCGTCTTCGGCAAGCCCGGACACCCCTATTACCAATCGGGAACGGGAACGCCGACCGGGGATGAGGTCGGCAAGGTGCTTGACTATGCATGCATCGACGAAGGTGTGCAGGTCACCGACACACAGGCCTTCGAGACCGCGCGCTATGTCGCCCGGCGCAAGGGCCTACTGGTGGGTGGCTCAACCGGCGGCGCCATTTATAAGGCGTTGGAGTTCATTGCCGCACGCACGCTCTTCGGCACGGTGGTCACGCTGGTGGCCGACGGCGGGGAAAAATATCTCGGTTCGGTTTTCGACGATGAATGGATGGCAAAACGCGGCTTGCTGGATCCGACAATCGGCGCGCGCTTGGATGGGTGGCTGGCCGCAAAGGCATGCGCAGCATGAACGTGGGGCCTTTTGCAACGGTTGAAAGGCAAGCGCAAAGAGGCCTGGGCCAAGGCCAACTATTCGGTAGGAGTTTCGAACCGCTCAGCAAGGATAGATTCGGAATAAAGGTGTATCTCGCCCGTCGTTTGAGGATCATGTGATCCTTTCGATCCCGGACAGGATGATTGCGGCTGATGTCAGTGATTTGAAGCCGAACATGGCCGAACGCCGCGCTTGATTTGCCGATGGCCCTTAGGCCGTGGCAGGAGATCGTCGATCTGGCTGTGGGGGTGGCCGTTGACGATCCTGGTGAGGACATCGGCGAGATAATCGAGCGGCTCAACACCGTTGAACTTGCTGGTTTATGCCGACCGTCAAACGATGCCGAAGCGCCTCGTCCGATCATGGCGAAGCACTTGCCCGCCATTTCGACCGAGAACCGGTCGTCGACACTTGTCATAATTCTCATCCTCAAAGGGCGCTCAGGGAATTCAAGAAGTCGGTCGTTTGGCCGATAGTCGGACCGTAGTCGAATTCAAAGCAGACGGCTACGACAAGACATAGGAAGCAGAGACCGGCCTGAGGACCCGACGGAATTTGTTTTCACAGCCGTCGACCGCTCCCGACCAATGCATTGCGCGCTATGCGCGCTACGACTGACCATGAGAGGTTTGTTCACGACGAGCCCGAAATACTCATCGAGAAGCGCGAGCACGGTCTGCTTGTGGTTCCGGCTTCTCGAGCCCGTACATCTTCACGACGTATTCGGCCAACAGTTGAAGAGCGCTCTCTTCGTCTCCTCCGTGAACGACGAACGGCTCTGTGATTCGCTGCACAGTTACGTCATCAAACTGCGCGGCAGCGAAGAGATCGAGCACCTCGCCCGCGGAGCTGCGGGTACTATTCGTCACGCCGGCGCCAGGCTCGTCCCCATCGGTGAACCTTGGCATAATGTCGCCGGCCAGCAGCTTTTTCTTGCTGAGCAGGCCCCGCGTCTTCAGGTGGTGTCAGGTGCCGAAAACCGACGAAGGCGACCAGGTCATAGGGCCGGCCACGCAGTTCCTCCCGGACGTCATCGATCAGGAGGTCGATGCTGCAGCTTTTTCCGACGGTGCGGGCCAGCGTTTCGCGGCTGACCGGTTCGCCGGCCGCGAAAATCGTCGCCTCGACGCGGTTCATCCATTCGCGCCAGCGCGCTTCCGGCGGCAGGTGATCCAACTCGCGGTCAAACAGGCGGTCGCCTGACCGACCGTCGTCTGGTCGGCCTGTCGCTCGTCTCGCGTGTCGCCGCGCGATGCCCCGAACGTCATTCAGCAATCGGTGTCCGCCCCCTTGGCCCTGAGTTTTGGGGCGACGGCGAGCAACCGATCGGCGCGGCGTTCGAGCCCCGCCGAGAGATCGATGGCGCGCAACGCAGCGCGCGCCTGCGCGGCAAGCAAGTCAGGGTCCCATGGCGCGTGGCAGGCCGTGGCCCTCGACGGCCGCGTAGGCGCCGGTCAGCATTCCGACCTCGCCCTGGGTCGTGGCGAGCCGCCGCAGCGCGTCCGCCAGAACGCTGACCGCCGCGTCGTGGCGGAGTGAAAAAACCGAATTTCTCCAACACCGCGGTGAGACTTTTCTTCGTCACAAGCTCCTCCGCGGGCCGCGCTGCCAGCCGGCGCCAGCCGAGGAGCAAAAGACCGGCCGGGCCGGGGTTTGTCGACCTGGGGGGCAAAAAATCGCCGGGGCGGGCGAGGAGCAAGGAATCGCGCAGCGCCGCTTCATCCTCGACGCGCCCGCCCGCTTCGTCGTTATCGCGGCCGCCGAAAGCGCCAGGCGCCGGCCCACCGCTCCTGCCGGCGGACTATCGCATCGAGCGCTCCAATTGCGCCGGACGCAATCGCAGCGTCCTCAAGGGTTTGCGACGTCTCGATCGCCCTTCGCAGCCAGGTCGATACGGGCAGCGCTAATGCTGTCGGCGCGACCCCAGCGAGCGGTTCATAAAGCCGCATATGGCTCGCATTTGATCGCGTTGGAGCAAATCTGGGGATTCATTTGTAACCTCATCAAGGTCTGGCGGCTCGGATCCAACTTCCTTGCAACTGTCGAAACGCTCAGCTCTTTGACCAGCTCGGCTAACGCAGCCAGACCGCCGGATCAGAAAGAGCACGCTTGCGAAATACGCCAGCTGAAGGAGCAGCGAACAAGCCAGCGTCGTGACTACTACTGTGCCGATGGAATGAGAAGCGAAGTAGACGGTCAGAGCGGTGCTGCAAAGGACCATTCCCAGGACGCGACAGAAGATTCTAAAGGGCAATGCCGTTCTCCTGGATTGTCCACCAGATCACGCAGCGACATTGTCGGCCGCAATATGGGTCTGGCAGTTCTTCGGGCAGACGCGGGCGCAGGCTCCGCAGCCAATGCAGCGGCCGGGATGGTTGACGACCATGATCATGCGATTGAGCTCGCCATCGAAATCGTCGTCTTCGCCGTCGCAGGCGCCGAGGATCTCACCCGCGTCATCCACGCCATAAAGATGCATAACCTCGCGCGAGCAGACTTTGAAACAGCGGCCGCAGCCGATGCAGGTCGCGCCGTCTATAGCGGTGAGATATTCCGGCACCCATCCAGAGCCGTCGCAGGTGGTGAATGTGCTCGTCATCGTAACTTCTTCATTGAAGCGAGCTCTCTCCTGGCACCATCCAACTCGGCAAAAACGGCCGACGTTTCTTCGGCAACTTCCTCTATCTCCGTCCATTTTCCCGGGAGATCCTCTGCAAGGTCGCGCAATTTCATCTTGGCAAGTGCCGCGCGCAGCTGAAGCTTTCGGACTTTCGTTCCCATCTCATCCAGCTTTGACATAGATCGTTCCTCGAAATCGGTGTCTTCACGCCCGCGCCACGTCGCGATAGGCTTCAATGGCTGGGGGCGCATCGTCGACCAGTTTCGTACCGACCTCCGGGAGTTTCCTGAACGTCTCAAAGCCGAACCGGTGGATGTCACGACAGAGAGACCAACCGCTCGCCGTGAAACAATCGTCCGAGGCCCCCATGGGTTTCATCTCCATCATTGGCGATGTCATCAGGCCGGAGCGCTCCTCGATCCTAAGCCCGACGGCCGTGTAGAACATATCGAGCCTCCACAGCACGTCCGGATCGGGGTATCCCATGCCACGGATCGCCTGGCGCTTTTTTCTGGTGGGAAGTCGGCCAGCAGCGTGGCGTTCGATTTGCCTTCCCATAATCAGTAGGACTCGTGAGCACGGAGAACCGCACCAGGCATTTGACGAACGGGGTGGCAAGGGCCGCCTCGTCCTCGTTGACAGCCGGGCTGGCCGCGGCATCAGACATTTCGCCTTCTCCTCATTTCAGTCCTCTTCCTCGAAGGACGATATCTGTTTTCTGGGACGCCTACTTCGGACACACTTGCTCAGCCGACGCCTAGCTCGGCGCCGCTGATTCCACGCAATTGATGTCCCTCGGGCCGACCTTGAACACGTCCTCGACTGCGAAGTCTTCCACGCGAATTCGCATCGAACATCGCTTCCGCCGCAATGCGGGAGGCCATGAAGATTCGAGCCTCGATCCTGGTGCAAACGATCGACCAAGTGCTGCATGGACCTCCTTGCTGCGCTCACGCCAACCACGCGTCCAACTTGGTCCGGGCCTCGACGGCCGTTGGAGCGTCTTCATCAGCCGCGATCCCGAGGACCTCAAGTCCGCTGTCCTTGTATTTCTCCTGTAGCTGCATCAGCTCGAGCATCTCCGCCGCACACAGTTCGCACCAAGTTGCCCAAAATTCGACGATATAGACTTTGCCGGGCTGGAGGTCCGCAACGGGCTCGCCACGCAGCCAGTCCTCCACTTTGATCGAAGGAGCCGGCGACCCCATCCGCAACATCATCTTGCCCTCCAAAAAAAGCTGTTGCCAAAGGTTGCGTAACCTTATGCGCAAGCTTGTTTCTCTTTGCGACGGGGCACGAGGGTGGTTCAACGAAGAGAGACCATCGCTCGTCTTGCGCATCTGCGTGCAGTCAGCCTTCACTCAGTGTTGCTCAACTCAATTCGCAAAGGCCGTGCCAACGCGCTCATCGCTGCGGTAAACGCTTGATTATACTTTAAAAGTTGTGAGGCGCCCCAAGATAGCCGGTTGTATTGGACGCGACATGTTTTCTGCCATTGTCAGGTCTTGGACACGCATCACCCGCTTCGCGTCGGCACAGAAACGTGGCTGCGGACGTCTCGACATAGGGACGAACAGATGGACATCATAACTGCGTTGGCTAGCGCCAGCCACGTCATCATCGTCCGCCTCAAGCCTTGCTTGAGCTTCTTGCCGTTCCGGTCGATCAGCGGAACGCCATTGCGATTGCAGGGGCCGCTCCCTCCGAGCATCGCCTCTGCCGTTCCTCTTCCGCTTTGCGCTTTCCCGGCTCGCAACGCCGGAGTTTCACGAGCCGGTCATGTCCGGCTGCGGGTCGCGAATAACGCCAGATTGACGATAATGATCGTGGCGAAGAGAGCCGGGATGTGTGCCGGCATGTGCCAGGCCGGTGAACTTTCCCGGATTCCTGCTTTTTTTGTTCTATATCCCCGTGGACAGGTCCTACAGGGACCGCCTGGTGCGAATGTGAGCGTTGTGGGAATTGACCGGCCTCAAGGCCGCTCGATCGCCACTCGGTGGGCCGGGCAGACTGAAAACGCCGAAGATGCGGCGCCCTCGCCGCTGACCCGGCTACCATCCCAGGCGATGACACGTGATTGCTGCCACCGTTCGCGCCGAGGCCGGCAAGAGCCCGACCGTCGGACTCGAAGGTCGGTGCGTTGGCCGCTGCAGGGTCGTTTCCGTGTTCAGGCCAGTGGTGAGGGAAATCGTGATAACGCTAATACAAAGAGGCTATGGTCCGAACGCGGCCTGCCGCGCTGAAACGACTCTCTTTCTCGACCTGACGCCGGCTCGAGTATCGGTGTTTTGAGCGCATCGAGGACGCCTGGGCTTCTGCCCGGCCGTTTGTCTGCGCGTTACGGGTTGTCTCGGCGAGCAGACACCGAGCGCGCTAGGGGCGTTCGGGGAATGTTCTTCGCGACGGCGCTTGCAAGTTGCTCATGAGCTTCGCGAAACTTGCGCCTTTGCCGCGACCTTTCTCCGACTTGGCATCAGGATAGGTGACCCAGGGGAGTAGAGCTTCGAACAGCATCGGTGCTACTTCAAGCCCGTCAGCGAGCCAAAAACAGCGGCAATGGCGGCTTCCGAACTATCCATCTCGTCACGCCACCGAAGAGCCGCTCGCGCAGCCGGCGGCTGCCATAAGCACCCATGACTATCATTTCTGCAGACGTGTCGATTGCGTGCTGCGCGAGCACCGTGGCTGCCGATTTTCCGGCGCTCGCCAGCAGGTCAACCGACACCCGAGCACCGTGCCTAGTGAGATAGGCAGCGATATCGGCTCCCGGCTCGGTACCGTTTCCGGTGCAGGTCGCCTCCGGATCGACGAGTGCGACACGAACTTCCTCAGCACCGGCTAGCAGATGCAGCGCTTCCCGAACCGAACGGGACGCCTCGACTCGCGAATCCCAGCCGACCAGCACCCGCCGTGGAGACAGAGTCGCCTCAGCGCCCTCCGGCACGACAAGCACCGGCTTTCCGGTGTCGAACAGGCTGCCGTTGATAACAAGGGGACCGACGTTAACGTCGTTGAGAAGTGCAGGGCCGACGATTGTCAGGTCATTGCAGAGCGCCCGCGCTCGCACTGCGTCACCGACGCTGGCCTGATCGCAGTTGACAACATCGACATCATAGCACCGCCACGTGGCTCTCAGCAGTTTGTGAATTTCCCTATATGTTTTTTCCAGACTGGCCGCGTCCTGTGAAAATCTCTCGATTTGCCTGTACCGTTTTTCCAGTGCGGCAATGGCGTGTGCGCGTTGTCTGGGCCATTCGGGGAGGCCATCACCCAGCGGCGGAGGCGTCATAACGAGAGGCGGAGGCGACATAATCAGGACGGACAAATGTGCGCCGACCTCGGCGCACAAGCTCGCAGCTGTTCTGACGTCCCGATCGGAGTGGTCAGCTCCCGCTACACTGAGTAGGCTTTTGAAGGCCATCTGACTGCTCCCCCTGAGTATGTCGCGCCCGTAGCGCGTTTCGAAGCCGCAAGACTTGCCTTCGAACGAAGATGGAGAGTGGCACACCATCCGTTCGCTATTCAGTCGTCCGGCTTCTCGAGCGAGTAGCCGGCAGACCTGACAGTACGAATGACGCTACCTGGCGAGGCTGCCTTCAGCGCCTTTCTGATCCGGCTGATATGGACGTCGACAGTGCGTTCACCGATATGGATATTGTCCGGCCAGGCCGCGTCGATCAGCTCGTCTCGGCTGAAGACCTTGCCGGGGGCCTCAAGGAATTGCCGCAGCAGGTTGAATTCGAGAGGTCCGAGATGGATGTCGTGGCCATTACCTCGAACCCGGTGAGCATCGAGCTTCATCTCAAGGCTGCCGCAACAGAGCCAGCTGCCGTTTTTTATCCCGTTTGAACCCGGCTGTGGCAGCGCCAGCTTCATCCGTAGACAGTCAAGCAGCTTGGCCGGCGCGAAGGGCCGCACAAAGCTCTCGTCAATACCAGCCTTCAAGAGATCGAGGTGCTGGTTCTCGGCGCCGGGCGCGATCAGCGCAATTACGGGCAGGCCGCCGGTCCGGGGCTCCCCCTTGAACCGGGCGCAGATTGTGGAGCCTGTCGCGCTTGCCGGCCCGCAGTCCAGCACTACCGCCTGGAGCTCCCGTTGATCGGCCAATGCAAGTGCTTCCTTCACCCCGCCTGCCGGCTCACTCGTGAAGCCGTCCACTCCCAGAATGTGGCTGAGGAACAGATACAACTCAGCATCTTGCGAACAGATCAGGACCAGTGGCTTCATCAGCGCTACCCCAAGAACCAAATCGGCATCGACCGCCTCGGTTGAGTGGGCTGGCCATCGCATGTCCTCAAGGCCTGACATGATCCCCTTGATCGAAAATCGGTTCCATCACGCCCGCGCCACCTCGGGATAAGCCTCAATGGCTGCGGTGGCATCGCCGGCCAGTTGGGTGCCGGCCGCGGCGAGTTTCCAGAACGTCTCGAAGCCGAACCGATGGACGTCGCGCAGGGTCTTTGACACAACGACCAGTCGCCCGGCCGTGAAGAGCACGCGCCCGAAGCCCTCGTGGCTTATCTCCATCATCGGCGATGCCATCAGGCCGGAGCGTTCCTCGATCGCAAGCCCGACGGCGGTGTAGAACTTATCGAGCCTCCACAGCACGTCCGGATCGGGATCGCCGATGATGGGAATTGCACGGCGCTGTTCCCTGGTGATGATGAAGTCGCCCAGCAGCTCGGCGTCCGATTTGCCTTCCCATGACCCATGGGAATCATTGGCACGGATCAGCCGCACGAGGCATTTGACGAACGGGGTGGCAAGGGCCGCCTCATCCTCGGTGGCGGCAGGGCTAACAGCGGATTCAAACATTTCGCCCACTCCTCATTTCAGCTTTCGTCCTCGAAGGAGGGTTTCTGTCCGGCGGCACCTGCCTGCGCGAGCACCTTGCGCAGCCAAGGGGGAGGACACGTCCTGAGCATCATCTGGGTGCGCAACAACACCTCTTGGATGGTCTGGGGCTGCGGCACTTTGATCGGATGGATCTTTGCGGAAACAAGTTTGGCTGCCGAAGGTCCGCCGATCGCCAGACAAAACAGCAAATGGCAGCCCTTTAGCGCCTCCACCTTCGGGGTGATGCGGTCATCGCCCTCGGTTCGGTGCTTCCCGCTCTCGTCGGAAACGTCGTCAAAGGCCACGGCTTCCACGAGATTCCACTCCTCGCGCATCACGTCGTAGACAGCAAAGCGCCTGGCCGATCCGAAATGGGCGTTGAGGTTCTTCATGTCCTGCGTGGCGATGGCCACGCGCAATGCGCCGGCTTGGCGTTCCGGCTTCGGTGCGTGAACCTCGTCAGTGACGAGCGAGAGGCGACGAACGGAGCGCATCTGGCATTTCTCGCTTACGGAGTGGATCAAGCGCCTCAGGCGTCGGCGCGTGCCCGTTGGCTTCGAAAATGTTGGCAACCTCGAAGATCAGGTCGCGGGTCCCTTGGTAGAGGATTGTGAGCTTGTGCTGTGCCCCGAGCCGGTCGAAGATCGGGAAGCCGACCCGCATGAGCGGAATGCCGAGGCGCTGCGCCGCCTGGCGGCCGTGGGAATGAGTAACGAGAAGATCAGCGCCGGCGCCAAGAGCTTCCAAATCGCCGAGATCGCCGATTTGAACCGACTGCGCCGGCACTTCCTCCAGAATTTTCGACATAGCGGCCGTTGTGACCGCCGCCGCGATTTCGGAGCCCATGGCGATGAAGAAGCTCGCGAGTTGGTAGAGTTGGTCTGGTTCAGCAGCGATCGCAATTTTCTTACCTCCAAAGTGGAAATGTCCGTCGAGCAAGGCGTCCTGCAACTGCGCACGGCGACGGCGTACCCCAGCCGGCGCCGCCGCGCCCGAAACCGCCGATAGGTGCGAGACGAACCGGTCTGCGTCCTTCAATCCAGTCAGCGACCGAAACAGCACGTAAGGTACGCCGGTTAACCTGTGCAGCAGCTCGGCCGGGCGGCGCATATGCTCACCGATGACAATGCATCGCTCGGCCGTGCCAAGCTCGCGGATATCCTCGACGCTGGTGCCGCCATAGGTGGTCGTGACCCAACGGTCGGGCACCGTACCGTCGAGCGAGCCGGAGACGTCCGGCAGAATCACCGGTTTGAGTCCAAAGCTTTCAATCATCTCACGCAAATGCTCGATATCACCCACAGTGAGGTTCCAGCCAGGCAGGATCACGATCTTGTTGGACTGCCGCGCCTGCTCGCCGGGCCGCGTAATCCTTTCGATCATCGCGGTGACAGCCTTGGCCCAGCCCTCTTCGATCGCGCCGTCGAAATCCGGTGTGTTGGCTAGCACGACCTCCGTACCCGCGAGTTCTTCCGCGCGCTTCAGCCTGATATTGGCGACATCCCCTGCGCAGTCTTCGCCCCGGGTTTCCACCAGCGCCGTCGTGCAGACCCCGATCAGTGTTGGCCTTGTGCGGGCCTTGAGGTTGAGGATCGCCTCTTCTAGATGCTCTGCCCCGCCGAGGATCGTCGCCACCTCATCCATCGCCGTGGTCTGCAAGGGGATGGCTTCCTTGAAATGCCGCACAAAGAGCACGAGCGCGAAACTGGTGCAGCCCTGGCTGCCATGGAACAACGGCATCGCGCCGTCGACGCCAAGAAAGGCCAAGGCGGCACCCAGCGGCTGCGATGACTTCAGCGGATTGACCGCCGCCGCTTTGGTCTGGGGAAGGATGCGGACCATCGGCTCTCCTCAACACTCGCCGAAATCACCGGCCGTCGTGCCGGCGAATTCCTGGACAACATGCAAGGCCGCGGTCTCGCTTTTCGTGCGCGGCAGTTCCTCCCTCACTGCAGGCTGGCAATCCCATGGTGCCGGCTCCCGTACCTGGCACCAGATGGGGTTATGAATGGCCAGGTCGATCTGGCGTACGAGTTCCACCATCCCGTCATAGCCGGCGTAAGGGTGTTGGCGCTCCTGGTTGATATCGAGCCAAGGTGTCTTGGCCTTCAGCGCGACGAATTGCGTGCGCCCGCCCGACAGCATGATATCGGCCTTGTGTTCCGAGAGCATGGCGTAAAGCTCGCGCGCCGCCATCTGCTCGAACATGTGGTTGTCGTCCTTGAGGATCTGCTTGATGCGTTCCTTGTCTTCGACGGTCGACTTTTTGACAGAGGTGCCGACGATCTCGATGCCGATCTCCATCAGCCCATGGACGACCGACCAGGACTTCACACCGCCGGTGTTGAGCAGCACGCGCTTGCCTTCGAGCCTCGGCCGGTAGGCGGCGAGCTTCTTCCAAGCGATCGCCTCCTCCTCTGCAATCAACGCCTCGGTGCGGCCGAGGATCTCCGGATCGGCGCCCTTCTTCACGAGCAGCTGAGATATTTGTCGGAGCGCTTCAGACGTGGCGCTGATGCCGTAGAAGGAGCCCTCGAAAAACGGGATGCCCCAGCGCTGCTCCATCTTGCGGGCGAGATTGATGAGCGCGGTCGAGCACACGATCATAGCCGCCCGGGCACGGTGCGCGCAGGCAATGTCGAAGTAACGCGCGTCACCGGGAATGCAGGCGCGCACCCGGATGCCCAGCCGGTCAAGGAGCGGCTTCACCAGCCAGAATTCGCCCGAGAGGTTGAATTCGCCAAGGATGTTGATGTCGTAAGGGCCGACATCGTCGGGCTCGGCCGTGCCGATGACATGCTCGAGCAACGCCTCGCCGGCAAGCTTGTTGCCGAGATTCTTGGAGCCGACGAAGCCCGGCGCATTGACCGGCACAACGGCCAAGCCGAACTTTTCCGCCGCGCGTTTGCACACGGCCTCAATGTCGTCGCCGATCAGCGCCGTCACGCAGGTCGGATAGACGAAGATCGCCGGCGGCCCATACGCTTCCTTGATCTCGCGGATCGCTTTGAAAAGCTTCCGCTCGCCCTGCCCCATCACAACATCGAGTTCGGTGAGGTCGGTCGTGAAGCTCGTGCGCCACAGCGTTGGCCCGGACGAAGCCGCACCGCGGTTGTCCCAGGAATTGCCCTCGCAGGCGAGCGGCGCATGGATCAGGTGCGCGACGTCGGTGATCGGCTGCAGCACGATCTTGGCGCCGTCGAAGGCGCAGCCGCCGGCAGCCGCCCCGGGGGTCAGCGGCTTCGAACAGCCCTCTTTGCGCGCCTTGGCATCCTTGCCGCGGTTCTGCTCGCAGGCAGGCTCGTTGAAGACATCCCGGATTTTGGCTCTGAGCGAGGACATTGCGTCGGTCTCCAAAGTCCCTCGGGAAGACGATCGGCCAAAGCCGACCGTCAAGCTTAGCGGGTGAGGTCATACGAATAGTCCGTCACGCCCGTCTCGCTTGTCTCGCGATCGAGCTTGTCGAAGATCTTGTCCAGGATCGTCGTCAGTACGCGCAGTCCGCCTTGGTAGCCCATCAGCGCAAACCGATGGTGATGGTGGCGATCGAAGATCGGAAACGTCAGCCGGATCAGCGGCGTGCCCGTGTCGCGCTCCAGATACTTGCCATAGGAGTTGCCGATCAGCAGGTCCACCGGCTCGGTGAAGAGCAGCGAGCGCATCGCCCAGAGGTCCTTGCCCGCCCAGACTTGAGCGTCCTTTCCGAAGGGCGATGATGCAAGCAGTTCCTTCAACTCCGCTTCCCATGCCGAGGAGCCGTTGGTGGCGAGGCAATGGGTGGGCTCGCCGCCCGTCTCCATGATGAAGCGGGCCATGGCGTAGACAAAGTCCGGATCGCCGTAGATGGCGTATTTCTTACCGTGCAGCCAGGATTGGCTGTCGGCCATAGCGTCAACAAGTCGGCCGCGCTCCAGGCGGATTGCCTCGGGGATTTGCTTGCCGGAAATCGCGGAGACCTCCATCAGGAAGTCGTCGGTCGCCTGAACTCCGAGCGGGTAATGGAACGAGGCAGTCGCCTGCCCTACCCCCTCGCAATACTCCAGTGTTTTTCGGCTGTTGTAATGCTGTAGCGAAAGTGTCGCCTCGGCGTTGAGTGCCTTTCTCACGTCTTCGATCTTCGTGCCGCCGTCATACATGCGGTATTCGCCGTCCGACGGCGTGTCGAACTGGTCAGAGGCGTCTTGGATGAAGGTATAGGACACACCTACCAGATCGAGCAGGCGTTTGAGTTCCCGATTGTTGCCGACACAGAACCCGTCGAAGCCCGGAATGATGTTGATGGTTCCCTCGGCTTCTGTTCGTTCTTCGCCCTTCCAGAAATGCTCCAGAATACCCTTGACTGCGACGTCATAGCCATCGACATGGCTGCCGACAAAGGCCGGCGTGTGGGCGAAGGGGACGTCGAAGTCGCGTGGGACCGAGCCTTCGTCCTTGGCGTTCTCGATGAAGCTGTGCAGGTCATCTCCAATGACCTCCGCCATACAAGTGGTCGAGACGGCGATCATCTTTGGGTCGTAAAGTTGGTACGTGTTGGCGAGCCCGTCGACCATGTTCTTCAGGCCGCCGAACACTGCCGCGTCCTCGGTCATCGAGGAGGAAACCGCCGAAGCAGGCTCCTTGAAATGGCGCGACAAGTGCGAGCGGTAATAGGCCACGCAGCCCTGGCTGCCATGGACGAAGGACATGGTTCGCTCGAAGCCTGCGGCCGCGAACACCGCGCCGAGCGGCTGGCAGGCCTTGGCGGGGTTCACGACAAGCGCTTCGCGAGCAAGGTTCTTTTCGCGGTATTCCCACGTCTTGGTGAATTCGCCTTGGTCGGTAACGACCTGGTCCGGGTGCGGACATTCGAAATTGAGCCTCTTCCCGGCAAGCATCTGCCTGTATTCCGGCTCGCGGAACAGGGGCGCGTGGTCGAGAACTTTTTCAGCCGACTGCGACATGGGTGGTTACCTCTTTCCATCTGGGCCGCCATACGGCGGCACAGGGACGTCGAAACGTTTCAGGTCTCCCGCGGACAAGCGGCCACAGGCGTTCACGCCTCCCGGCTTCCGGGAGGCCAGGGTTTCATTCGGCTGCGATCGCCGCCGACGGCTCGGCTTGTTCTTCCAGGGGGCGTCGTAGAGGTTCCAGACCGGGTTGTTGATGGCCAGATCCATGTCGCGGGCGAAGATGGCGAAGCCGTCGTAGCCGTGATACGGGCCGGAATAATCCCAGGAATGCATTTGACGGAACGGTATGCCCATCTTCTGGACCGGGTACTTCTCTTTGATTCCGGAGCCAACGAGATCAGGACGGATCCCTTCGATGAACTTCTCCAGCTCGTAACCAGTCACGTCGTCATAGATCAGGGTGCCCTTCTTCACGTAGTGGCCGGTGCGCTGATAGTCGTCGTTATGGCCAAATTCGTAGCCAGTGCCGACGATCACCATGCCCAGGTCCTCATATGCCGTGACGACGTGACGGGGGCGCAGCCCGCCGACATAGAGCATCACCGTCCTGCCTTCGAGGCGCGGCCGGTACTTGGCGATTANGTGACGGGGGCGCAGCCCGCCGACATAGAGCATCACCGTCCTGCCTTCGAGGCGCGGCCGGTACTTGGCGATTATGGCATCGACCAAGGGCCGGTATTTGGCGATGACCGCCTCGGCCTTGGCCTCGATTTCCGGCCCGAAGTGCTTGGCTATCTTGCGCAGAGAGGCTTCAGTCTGGGAGGGGCCGAAGAAATTGTACTCCATCCAGGCGATGCCATACTTTTCCTCCATGTGCCGGCAGATGTAGTTCATCGACCTGTAGCAATGGATGAGATTGAGCTTCGCCTTTGGCGCCCGCTCTATTTCGGCCAGCGTAGCGTCGCCCGACCAGTTGCCGACCACGCGCAGGCCCATCTCCTCAAGCAGGATGCGCGAAGCCCAAGCGTCGCCGCCGATATTGTAGTCGCCGACCACATTGACATCGTACGGGCCGGACTCGAACTCCACTTCCTTCTTCTCGAACACCCAGTCGCGGATCGCGTCGTTGGCGATGTGGTGGCCGAGGGATTGCGAGACGCCGCGGAAGCCCTCGCAGCGCACCGGCACGATTGTCTTTTCGTGCTCCTTGGCCTTGTTGCGGGACACAGCTTCGGTGTCGTCGCCAATCAGGCCAATCGGGCATTCGGATTGCACAGTCATGCCCTTGTTCAGCGGAAACAGTTCCTCGATCTCGTCGATGATCCGTTCAAGCTTCTTGTCGCCGCCGAAAACAATGTCCTTCTCCTGGAAATCGGAGGTGAACTGCATCGTGACGAACGTGTCGATGCCGGTCGTGCCGACGTAGTAGTTCCGGCGTTGAGACCAGGAATATTGCCCGCAGCCGACCGGCCCGTGCGAGATATGGACCATATCCTTGACTGGACCCCACACCACGCCTTTCGAGCCGGCATAGGCGCAGCCGCGAATCGTCATCACGCCGGGGATGGACTTGATGTTCGATTTGACATCGCATTCGGAAAGGACCTCGCTTTCCTCGCCAGCCTCGTCGCCGCTCTTTGCNACGCTGAGGTGCTTTTTGCGGCGCTTCGCCGACTTGTCAGGATATTGCGACAGCACCTCCTCGATAAGCTTCGCATGGAGGGCACCGTCATTCTCGTATTCCAGGCTCATGGGACCCCTTTCAAGGTTCAGGGTGACGCCTCACCGACGAGGCGCCGTTCTTTGAAAGGCGCACCAGGTCAGGGCGCGCCTCATGTCGGCAGCGGTCGCTACTGTGCGGCCGCCTTGGCCGCTTCCTTGACCTGAAGCTCGGCAAGCATCTGCTCGTCGGTCTTCATGATGCCGAAGTCGAGCAGCATGTCCTCGAGCTCCTCCATGGTGATCGGGGTCGGGATGGTGCCCTGGCCCGAATTCCCATGGATCTTCTCGGCCAGCGCCCTGTATTCCCCGGCCTGCTTGGAGTCCGGCGCGTACTGGATTACAGACATCTTCCTGAGCTCGGCGTGCTGGACGATGTTGTCGCGCGGCACGAAGTGGATGAGCTTGGAATTGAGCCTGGAGGCCAGCGCTTCGGCGAGGTCGAGCTCGCGGTCGGTTTGGCGCTCGTTGCAGATCAGGCCGCCGAGCCGCACGCCGCCCGAATGGGCGTATTTCAGGATGCCCTTGGCGATGTTATTGGCGGCATAGAGCGCCATCATCTCGCCGGACATGACGATATAGATTTCCTGGGCCTTGTTCTCGCGGATCGGCATCGCGAAACCGCCACACACCACATCACCGAGCACGTCGTAGGAGACATAGTCGACATCGTCGTAGGCGCCGTTCTCCTCGAGGAAGTTGATCGAGGTGATCACGCCGCGGCCGGCGCAGCCGACACCCGGCTCAGGGCCGCCGGACTCCACGCATTTGATGCCTTTGTAGCCGACCTTAAGCACGTCCGCGAGTTCCAGGTCTTCCACCGAACCTTCCTCTGCCGCGAGATGCAGGACCGTATCCTGCGCCTTCGCGTTCAGGATCAGGCGGGTGGAGTCGGCTTTGGGGTCGCAGCCGACGATGAGGATTCTCTGCCCGAGGTCGACCAGGGCGGCGAGCGTATTTTGGGAGGTGGTGGACTTGCCGATGCCGCCCTTGCCGTAAAAGGCGATCTGACGCAAACCTGACATGTAGCTTTCCTTCCTTCGTTCCATCCATCGCGGCTGCCGCGACATGAATGCCGGTCGGGCAGCTCTAGCCGCCTCGCACCTAAGGATCTCAAGACTCATGCCAATTTGGCTGATCCAACCGAAGAATAATTTCATGGTTGCTTTTCAGGGCTTTAGCTTGAGTTCCAAGAAAGGATCGTCGGAACAGCCCGTGTAGCGGACGCGACATTGGCGACACAAAGCGTCGGATCGCGATCCTCAGTCACCGCATTCGGTTGAACCCCATCGTTGTATTGAGGTGGACGAACAGCATCTCGACCCTCTGCGGGATGCTGCGAACTCTTCTGTGCCCGCGAGCTGACGTGCTTGCTCAACGCGGTCCAAGTGGACACTCCGCCCACTTTGCGCGCGATCCTAGCATACCATCGATCCACGGCCACTAATCCGGGGCACGGGCGAATAGTTCCGCTATATCAACCCGAGGGACTCGGTTTATTTCTCAGCGCAGGAGTTCAGTATCGGCGTCATCGCCTTCACATGTCCGTCGATCCGCTCGAGCACTTTCGCTGCGACAACGTCGCGCTCAGGCAGATGCCACCAGTACTCGTTGACGAGTTTGACCGTCTCGACCACTGCCTTCAGGACTGCTGGCTCCGGAAGCCGTGCACGGTTCGCAAATGCTTTCCATCGCGGTGCTGCTAGCGCCTTGAACGAGCGCTCTCCTCCAAGCGACAGCGCCATGGCGTCGGCGGGAATATATGGCACGGTGGACAGGAGGTCGTAGATTGGTGCAAGCGCCGGCTTGTCGCCGTTACCGGGATAGATCAAAGACCAGTTCTTCAAGTGCATGTCGCCATTGCCGGTGATGACGGTCAGTGCCAGGCGGCGGACGAACTCGAGAGCCGCCGTAGGCGAGACGGCCACGCCAAGAGCCAAGGCTATGTCGTGATAAGCAGCCCCCTCATATTTGCGCGAGGGGTAGACACCGAAGACCTGAGCGAAATCCTCGATGTGTATCCTCTCGCCACCGGCGCCGCGATCGAAGCGTTTGACGAGAAGGACCTTGCCGTCAGACAGCGTGTTGAATTCTTCGGGAACGCCCTCAAAATCGGACTTCTCGACCAGTTCGCATTCAGGAACGTCCATGCCGATTGCTGCTGCCAGCGCCAGGTTGGCGAATTCGTTCTCGGAAACGCCCGGAAAGGCCGTCGAAGGGAACTTGGCAATGTACCGGCCCTGCTCGTCGTCCATCGGCAAGGTAAGGCCGCCGCCTTTTCCAATGTTCTTCATGACCGACAGCTTCATCTGCACGCCGGCAAGCGAGAACCGTGCCTTGGGCTGATCCTTTGAAGCATCCTGCGAAACCGCTATCGCGCCGTCACTGGGCAACGCCCGTACGGCTCCCGGCAGATCGGCGCCTAGTGCCGCTAAAAGATCGAAGTCATTGCCTGGCCGCACATTGCCTTCGTGGTGCCTTTCCATCGCCTCGCGCAATTTCTCCTCCGGCAGGAGGTTCGCGAAAAAAGCGGGCAAGGCGCTTGCCAGAGGCTTCGGATCTTTCCGCAATCCTCCCGTCGCTGCCCGGAACGACAGGCTGAGAACCGGAAAGCCGCCCGTCGCGCGGTAGGCCTCATCGAAGTTGAATGCATTGAAATCGCCCGGCGTCCTGACGACCGTGCCGATCTTCACTGCATTCAAGAGCACGTCCAGCGACGGGATCGCCTTAGGTGCGCGAAAGACTGGAGCCATGATCGTCATCGTCAGGTTGAGTAACAAAGGCGGGTCGATCGTCATCATCATGCGGACGCAATAGAGCCTGGACAGCCGGCACCATGACTTGCGGAACCAGCATCATTTCCAGGCCGAGCGCGCGAGCGATATTCATGAGCGTCGTTGCACGCGCGGCTGCGGCTCCCTTTTCGATGTCGCGATATCGGGGACGGGATATACCCGACAAATCAGCGACCTGCTCTTGCGTCATCGCAGCGGCCAGCCTCGCCTGCCTGAACAGCCCACCGATTTCGCGTAGAATTTCCGATTGAGGGTCCATATGATACGTAAACGTTCCATTCCAACGCTGGATGATATGGCAGAGTATCTTATCCAGTGATCGAGTCAACACGTTGTGATCTGTTTGCGTATCATGCATCAGCCTTATGATACGTAAAGAGATCAATCATCCTGCATTTAGCGCCGCCCGACGGTGAACGCCGTCCGAAACTGACGCCCGATCAGCCCTCCGAAACTATCGGAATGTTAAATCAAGGCGGTCCGGCAGCTGAAATCGCTCGTCTCTTCTCGTTCATACGGCCGGCCGCGCTGACTGGGGGTCGATGTGATCGCCACTCCTTGATGGCAATGGCTTTGTACCATCTGCTACTGCCGGTCTCCCGCCGCACCTGGTGTTCCGACCCTTTCAGGGGCTCAGCGCGGTTCGCGTGACCGATCATCCTGGATCAAGCATCGACATAGCCGTCGAATACCCTTTGCTCTCGGCGGTCCGTTCGAGCATGGCGGGGCGCCTCCCTGATCACGAAGCAGCACCCGAACAAGCCCGCGACCAGCGCGAATCCCCCGCTTCAGAGACTTTCTCACTCAGTAAACTAGGCGCCCGCCGCCACGTGCGCGCGACGCCTGCATCAACCGGCGGGCAGATGCGCCGAGGGCAACAAGCGCGCCTGACGCAACGCGGCAAGATCAGCCGAGCCGGTGCAGAAGCAGGCGACGGCCAACTGGCGGATGACGATCTCGAAATGCGCGACAACCGCCTCGGTGGATACCGTAGCCGCGCGCAGCACGCCGGCTGCCTGGCCGGCGATGTCCGCGCCCAGGCGGATGGCCTTGGCCACGTCGACGCCGTCGCGGATCCCGCCCGACGCGATCAGCTTCACCGCTGGCAGCGCCCGACGTACCGCCTGCACGCTAGATCGGAAGAGCACACGTCT
>NZ_AYWQ01000029.1:0-76503 GCF_000502415.1 Mesorhizobium sp. LNHC229A00 | reverse complement strand
CTCGCCTCGCGGGCCTGCCTTGCCATCCGCCACGTCTTCCCACCGCGCCACCCGCAGCGCACGATGAGCTTTTTCGGCGGCGTGCCGCTGGCGCCCGACGATCTGGACTGGCCGATGATCCACAACCGCAAGGGGCTGCTCGAGCCGCTAACCTTCATGGGCCAAGTCGACCTTGGCGCGCTGCCCGACGGGCCGGCACGCTCGCTGCTTCCCGCGCACGGCTATCTTTATTTCTTCGCGCCGATGTCGGGCAATTTCGACGGCGATGCGAGCCACTTCGTCGTCCGCTATGTCGAAGGCAAGGCCCGCAAGGACTGGGGTCCTCAGCACAATCCCGGATTTCTGGAGCCGATCGACGGCGCCGAGAACGCTCGCTACCGATATCCCTGGCTGACCTGGCACGACAAGCCGGAGAAGGTCTATCCACGCTTCTATCCGCGCATCGAGATCGAGCTCGGCTGGTTGGAGGACGTCGCCGAGGTGGAGGAAGGCGACCCGGATGCCGGCGACGGCTTCCCATGGGAGGTCGCCAAGCAGCGCCGCGGCCAGCAGCTCGTCGCGTTTCATGGCGCGCCAGTCTCCTGGAACGACGCGCTCTCCGCGCACGGCAAGCCCACGGACCGGCTCTGGATCCCGTTCGAGGGGTTTCCGACTAACCGCCGGACCGCCGAGGTCCTGCTGGGTTACCTGAAGTCATACATCAAGGAGGAGACCATCGGGATCAAGGCGCGGCTCGACACCCTGCCGGCGAGGTCCGAGGACCCGGAGCGGTCTCGGCTCTCCGCCCTGCTCGAACNGGAGAGGCCCAGCGTGGCAAGGCCCTCGACGAGAACCAACGGACCGAGCTCCTTGCGCTACTCGAGGAATTGCGCGCCGGCGCGCTGCCGGAAGGTGTGCTCGAGCGCCACTATATGCACAAGCGCCTGCCTATGGTGCTGAACGAGTGGATCGCGAGGGCGGCGGTCGAAGGCGCCGAAAGCGCGCTCGCCGATCCGGACGGGATCGCGCAGATGCCCGACGCTGTCGTCGAGGCGCTCCGCTACCGGCACAGCGTGCTGCGCGATCCAGACTTCAGCAAGAACGGCTCATACGCACAGCACCAGATGCTGGGCCGCGGCGTCGCCATTCAGGACGCGGCCGAGTTGATGGCGCCCGAGCACATCCTTCTGCTCCAGCTTCGCTGGGACAATGCGCTCGACTGGCACATGGGCGACGCCGGCGCGGCGCAATACTGGATCCGCCCGGCCGACCTAGCGGCGCGGCGCTTCGAGAACACCGTGCTCACCTTCGAGAGCCATTGAAGCGAGGGTGTCTCCCGCGGGCGCTGGTCGGCCCGCTGTTTTCGGTTCGGGCACTATTCTGTGTTGCGACTCTGGGAGTCGGCGACGGAGCCGACAGCTTGGGAAGAGCGGTTGTTTGCCGAACTCGATCGGCTGACGGCTGAGGACGATGGGCGCGACGGCAGGTGACGACGGTTTGATTGCCCGTGTCCAAAAAAGCATACGGGCGGTTGTCCCAAGGTCTCGTTAGAGGCAATCTACGCCAGCATGGATGACTATATCAGCAAGATTGTTCAGCTTCGCCCACTAATGACGCAAGCTCGGATCGAGGAGACATTTCCACGCGAGAAGTGGTCCGAACACAGCCGTGGCGGAAAATTCGGCGTGCAGTTCGGGTTCGGGCCAAGCGCCAACAACGATCCCAGCGGAATCGCCAGCGACCACATCGTGGAAAAGATCGACTTCAGATCCCCCTTTCCGGGTTCCATCAGCCTCTATGGCTTCGCAATCGGGATGGCTCGATCGGACGCCGACAGCGAGATCGCCAGACTCGGACTTGCCACGATGGAGATCACCCATCCCGATGTCAGGTATCTCACCGGCAACACGGATGAGGGGTTTGAAATCATGTTGATGTTCAGGAAAGACTCGCTCGAGCAACTGACCATCTGCCAACTCGGTCATTCGAGGATCATCGACGCCCGGCAGGCGTTTTGGAAGGAGCGGTCGGAGAAGGAACAAAAGCGACGCGAACTGGCCAGCGCCTGGAAACATATAAGCGCCGACGACGACACCATGCTCCTGACCTGGGCTAAACATTGCCAGCCATGGGACGACTACTCGCCAAGCGAATTCGTGCGCTATGCCAATTGGCTGCGCCAAGCCGATCCCGATCAACGCCATGCGGCGGCGCTGAACTGGAATTGGGATTACGGCCTTGCGCCGCTGCTCTGGATCACCCGGCGCGAAGACTGCGATCTGGCGACGGCGTTGCACGTCTTCTTTGGCAGTAGCCCTGAATTTTATCTGCAGTTCGAAGGCGACCGGTCTCGCGTTGCGGAGAAGCAATCAGATTTGACGACATTCGACATGATGATGGACATCAAAGCTAGGATAGAACGCGGCTTCTATCGGCGCTCGGCGATCGAGTTCGACTTGTCACGAAACGTCGAGATCATCAGCCGGTACAAGCCAACACCCGGCCAGCTGGCCGCTGTCCTTCCGGCCAACCTTCAGACAAGCGGTGCCGGACGCCGCATCGAGCGCGAAAACCGGTTCGCAGGCTTAGACATCCCAGCGTTCGGGATCAACTGATCAGCGTCGACACGTCTCCCGGTGCGCCTCTCGGTTTGGCGACCCAAGTAGTTTGACTGAGGCCAAAGAGCCTTTCCGTTCGAGGCAGCCGGGGGGCAGTGCACTAGCTGCCACGCGAATGCCCCGCCGGCAAAAGGATCACTTGGATGTCCAGGAACTGACGCAACCGCGATCTGCAGCATGGTCCGCGAATTGTCTGCTTTCAGGCGGCTTCAGAGATCACCTCAACGGCCGATATAGGCGCATTGCGGACTGGCAGGTTTGGGGCCGAAGAACGAACATTACGTAATCGCGGGAGCGGTGTCCACCTGAGACGTGGCGGCGATGTTCGAACCTCTAGCCGGCTGGCTGTCCCCCGATAGGATGAAGAACGGGCTCACGATCGACACCGGGCCCAGGCATCGAACGGAGGACAGCCATGGGACAGTATATCGGTCTCGACGTGTCCATGAAAGAGACGGCAATATCGATCCGGCAGGACGGCAAGAGGATTTGGCGGGGCAAGTGCGCGTCCGACCCGCAACTGCTCGCGGCGGTGATCCGCAAGCGCGCACCGTATGTCCGGCGGATCGTGTTCGAGACGGGGCCGCTGTCGGTGTGGTTCTACCACGCGCTGACGGCAGAGGGGCTGCCGGTGATCTGCATCGACGCGCGGCATGCCAAGGCAGCGCTCGACATGGCCGCGAACAAGACCGATGCGAACGATGCCGATGGCCTGGCACATCTGGCCGAGGTCGGCTTCTACCGAGAGGTTCGCGTCAAAGGTTTCGACAGCATGCTGATCCGCACGCTGATCACCGCGCGGCGCCAGCTGCTTAAGATGCGTCTGCAGATATCCAACCAGATCCGTGGGTTGATGAAGACGTTCGGCCTCGTCGTGCCCAAGGGCGCCGGCAGCGTGTTCGAGCGCAACGTTCGCGACCTTCTGCAGGGCGAAGACAAGCTGGCACGCATCGTTGCGCCAATGCTTCAGGCATAGAGCAATATCCGACACCAAATAGCAGAGCTGAGCAAGCAGCTGGCCGCGATGGCGCGTGAGGACCGGCATTGCCGTCTGCTCATGTCAGTGCCCGGTGTAGGCACCGTCACCGCCACCGCGTTTGCCGCAGCCGTGGAGGATCCGGCGAACTTCAGAAACTCGCGCGCTGTGGGCGCATGGGTGGGTCTGACGCCGAGACGCTACCAGTCCGGCGAGGTCGATAATGACGGCCATATCTCGCGCCGTGGCGACAATCAGTTGCGCGGACTGCTATACGAGGCGGCCGCGGTCATCCTGAACCGGTCGACGGATACCAGCACCCTGCGAACCTGGGCGTTGGAGCTGAAAGAACGGCTCGGCTTCAAGCGAGCGGCCGTGGCCCTGGCGCGCAAGCTGGCAGTGATCATGCATGCGATGCTCCGGACGGGCGAGCTGGTCGATCCGCACGGAGGAACGCCCGCCGCTGCCTGATCCTGCAGACGCTCGCCTGCGACGATTTCTTCAGGCCATTCAACCGATAGCGTTCTTGGACGCACCGAGCCGTCCCTGCCGGGACGTGGCTGAGATCATTCCGCGAAGCGGGAAGCAACTGCCTCGTTTAGCAGATTGCGTAACGAACATAGGAAGATCTCACCTGCGAAACTCATCCTGCGGCGATCTTTGCATCGACCGCGTAGACGACCCTGTACCCGGCATACGAACGAGCATCGGAAAAAAGAGGACGACAGCATTGCACTCACCCCCTTGACGGTTGAGCGATTAGACGACCCGCTGCAAGGGAGGGGTGCCTGCGGTTGAGGTAGAGATCAAGAACCGGTCGTCGCGCTCGCGTTGAGCGTCGTTCGGCTGGAGCAGAGCATGGCGGGCTTCTTCAACAAGGAGCCTGACCATGCACCATCCCGTTCTCGAGCACCCGTGAGCCCGCTGCGCCAGCGGCTGATCGACGACATGAACATGCGGCGTTTCTCACGCGAGACACAGCGCAACTATCTCCGCGATATCGGACGCCTGGCCACATTCCTCGGGCGTTCACCACACACAGCGACCGCCGACGACCTGCGCCGGTTCCAGATCGAGCAGCAGGACGACGGCGTTCCCGTGCCAACGATGAACAGCATCGTGTCGGCGCTGCGCTTCTTCTTCACCCACACGCTCGACCGCCCGGACCTGGCGCGCCGGCTTGTCCGGCTGGCGCATCCGCGTAACCTGCCCGTGGTGCTCAGTCGCGACGAGGTCGCCCGGCTGCTCAACGCCACCACGTGTCTCAAGCACCAGGCCGCGCTCTCGGTCGCCTATGGCGCGGGCCTGCGTGTCGCCGAGGTGTCGATGCTGAAGGTTGCCGACGTCGACAGCGAGCGCATGCTGCTGCGCGTCGAGCGTGGCAAGGGCGGGCGCTAGCGCAACGCCATGCTCTCGGCGGACCTGCTCACGCTTCTGCGTGAGTGGTGGAAGGTCGGACGTCAGCAGGGCGTAATGCACCGCGACGGCTGGCTGTTCCCCGGACAGCACGCGATGAAGCCGATCAGCACGAGGCAGCTCTATCGCATCGTCGTCGAGGCGGCCCAGGCCGCCGACATCACCAAGCGGGTGGGGCCGCACACGCTGCGCCACAGCTTCGCCACCCACCTTCTGGAGGACGGCACCGACATCCGCATCATCATCCAGGTCCTGCTCGGGCATGCCAAGCTCAACAATACCGCCCTTTACGCGAAGGTGGCGACCCGAACGGTGCGCACGGTGACGAGCCCGCTCGACAAACTCGGCCTGTTCAAGCCCGGAGAGGTCTCGCCCGACATCTGAGCCGTGCGCGCCTCGATCGAGGTCGCCGACATCTTCCGTGCTGCCGGGCCACCCTATCGGGCCGCCCATGCAGGTCACCTGAGCCTCGCCCAGCTCAAGCTCATGTCGGCGATCGAGTATTGCCGCACCGCAGCCCTTGGCGGTCACGTCGAGGCTTGCGAGGACTGCGGCCAATGGCGGATCGCCTACAACTCCTGCCGCAACCGGCACTGCCCGAAGTGCCAGGGCGCGGCCGCACGGACGTGGTTGGCCGAGCGCGAGGCCGACCTGCTGCCGGTCGGCTACTTCCATGTCGTGTTCACGCTGCCCGCCGAGGCCGCCGACATCGCGTCCCAGAACAAGGCGCTCATCTACGACCTGCTGTTCAAGGCGGCAGCGGAGACGATGCTGACCATCGCCGCCGACCCAAGACACCTCGGCGCGCGCATCGGCATCACCGCGGTGCTCCACACCTGGGGATCGGCGATGACGCACTATCCGCACCTGCACATGATCGTGCCGGGCGGGCGGCATCGCGCCGGATGGAAGCCGCTGGATATCTTCTCGGTCGGCCTTCCTCCTTCCGGTGCGCGTACTCGGCAAGCTGTTCCGACGGCTCTTCCTCACCCGGCTGGTCGCGCTGCACGACGCAGGACGGCTCGCCTTCTTCGGATCGATGGCGCACCTGGCCGCGCGGCAGGCATTCGTGCGGCACCTGTCGCCGGTCCGCAAGAAGCGCTAGGTGGTGTACGCCAAGGCGCCGTTCGCCGGACCGGAGGCAGTGCTCGCCTATCTGTCCCGCTATACCCACCGGGTTGCGATCTCGAACCGCCGCCTTATCCGGTTCGATGAGGCAGGGGTCACGTTCCGCTACAAGGACTATCGTTGTGACGCCACCGATCGGCATCAGGTCATGACGCTCGCCACCGACGAGTTTATCCGCCGATTCCTGCTCCACATCCTGCCACGTGGCTTCCACCGCATCCGGCACTACGGCCTGCTCGCCGGCTCCGCTCGCAAGACCAGCCTCGCACGCGCCCGCGAACTGCTGAACGTCGCTGCGCAGTCGGAGGACGACAACTCGGTAGAACCGACTGACTTCCGTCCGCCATGCCGGTGCTGCGGCGGAAGCATGATCATCATCGAGACGTTCGAACGGTGGAGACAGCCGCGCGGACCGCCCGACTCCACGGCGACGAACCGGGAGAACTCTCCATGACCCGGCATGGCATGCTCCAGCCTTCAGCCGCAGGCACTCAGCCTCCGTCAACGGACCCACGCGTGTCCATGGTGATCACCGACGCCGAACGGGTCGCGACCGCCCGCGCGACCAGCCGACAACACCGCGTGGCCGAAAGGCGAAACGGTCCGTCCGCACCAAACCCGCCGCTTCCAAGCGGCGGTCGCGCCATCGCCGACACCAGCCGCAAATCGAAATCCCCATAACCATCGCCTGCGGCCCGCGCGTTCCTTCCTCGGGGACTTTCGTACGCCTGCCGGCGCCCGAAACTCTTATATGGGGATGGTCAACTACAAACGGCATCACGTCGACATTGTCATGTGCCTCCGAGCAATCCGTAGATCCATTCGATGAGTCCGTTTGCGTGACGCGGTTCGCGAACGAACCCAGTCCACCTTATATTCGGTCAGGGCGCATGCACCTGTTCCATGATCCCGCTTGCGGCGGATTCGGACCCAAGAGACGAAACCATTCTTCAGCAGCGGCTGGTTGAGGCCATGAGTTTCGTCGGTTCGTCTACCCGAGGATCTGCCAGGCCTGATCGGTCCTGGCGATTGTTATGGTCGATTGGCGTCTACGCTGACGTTTTCGTCAGGAGAGCTCCTTCTATGACGACGCCGGCGTTCACGTATTTCCACAGCGCAACAAGCAGTTTCCGAGCGAGGGCGATGATCGCCGTCTTCTTGTACCGGCCACCATTTTGGGTGACTCGCGCCCTGAACCACTGACTGAGCGCGGAATTGGGTTGATGGCGCACCCACAGCCACGCAACCTGGACAAGTGTCGACCGGAGCCTGGGATTGCCGGACTTCGAGACTCCCTGCTCGCAATTAATCTGCCCACTTTGCCAGGGCGTTGGCACCAAACCAGCGTAGGCGGCAACCTGTCGTCGATTGTCGAACTTGCGCGATAATCCCTCGAACCACAGGACTGCCGCGAACTCAGGACCAATTCCTTTGAGGCTGAGCAGCAAGGCCGGTGTTGGCACATCTGCCGCGACGAGCATGGCGTCGCGGGCCTCTTCAACATCCTTGATCTGCTGGATCAGCAACTCAATGCGATCAAGTTCGCGGCTGATCAGCGCCTTGAGTGCTGGCGGCAGTGGACGCCCATCTCCGGTAATGAGCGCGTCGAGGCGTTTGCGTCGATCTTCTTTCAGTGGTTCGTATCCGGACGCACCTTGGCTGAACAAAGGCCCTTTATCCTGTTGACGTGCCTGATCCGCTCGTTCGTCAGCGCCTTCCGCTCCCGCACCAACCGGCGACGGTCTTCCTCCTCCGGCGTTGGCACTCGCAACATCGCGCAAACCCGAGGCTCGCCGCGGTTGTAGGCCAACAACGCTCGAACCAGTGCTTCCCCGTCGATCCTGTCGGTCTTGGCCCGTCGACGGCGACGCGATGTGGCAATGGATGCCGGGTCGACGACATAGCTCTCGATGCCTTCGCGTTCGAGGACCCGGTGTATCCAGAATCCATCCAGACCAGCTTCCTGGATTGATATGACCCGGAAGCTCTGCCCAGTCCGCACTTCCGCCTTTCGTTGCAGCTCTGCGACGTGATCGAGCAAACCCGGAATGTCGCCCCCAGACACAGGTGTCTCGACATTCTCTCGCCCCCACCTGGCGAAAGCGAAGTCACGAGCCATTTTGAACGAGATAGTTCTAACGAGACAAATATTGCGGCAAGATCGACGCGGATAGCGGCCGGGGCTTGGTGGTGTTGGCTTGCATGCTGACCTCCAGGTGATGTTTGGCAACTTCACTCTGGCAGAGCGCGGGTCGCCTTCCATCCCCATAGGATCTTCACGGAAGCAGCCCGACGCTTCGGGCATGGCACCTTCAAAAGCGGACTCTCAGTTCGGCGCGAGCATCGTTGCGAGTGAACGATCCAGACTCTCGCGCTGCTTTTCAGAACCGTGTAGAACGCTCTGCCGGTTGGGGCGACTTCAACCCGTGGCAAGAGCATTCCGGATTCGCCGGAAGACGTGCCGCGGTCTCCAGCGCAACCCGCGAGGCTGTCATAGAGAGGCTCGGCAGCACGTGCTCCTGCAGCAATTTCTGGCGCTCGCGGTCCATATAGTCGTTGAAACCGGCCGTGACGAACGCCAAGGGCACGAAACAGGCGCCGATCTCGCGCGATAAGGTGGCCTCTGGAGCGATCGAGTGGTTGAGCACGTCCGCTCCCATGTTTCGATATGCCAGAGCTTCGGCGGGAGTTGTCAGTCGCGGCCCGTAGCAGTGGGCAGCGGCCAACTGCTGCTCGATGCCATGGACGCGGCATTCGGCTGGCCAATGGCGCCGAGCGGTCTCGGCCAACAATGCCGCACATCTTGGACATACGATCTGCTTGCCCGAGCAGTCGAAGCTCTGGCGGCCAGGCAGAAGTGAAAACGGGGTCTGCGACAGTTCGATGATATCGGCGTTTACAACTATGTCGCCGGGCTGGATCGCCTTGTTGACGGCGCCAACAGTCGAGCAGGCCAGCACTTGCCTTACATCCGCTTTCATCAAGACCCAGAACGCGCGGCGATGACAGGAATGGTCGATATGGTCTCGGGGATTGCCGTGCGAATACATGCACAGGGCATGTTTGGTTTTGCCCTCGACGGTAATCGACGCATCGAATTCGAGAAGCTTCCAGTTGTCAGAACGACCGAAAGGCGTTTCAAAACTCATGTCGCGCCGCAAGGTGCGCACACCCTCGAATGCAACATCTTCCGGGAAGGCAAGCCCCCAGTTTGCCGAGCCGGTGATGATGGCCAACCCTACCTGAGGGATGTCCGTTGACTGATCCGCCGGAGCACCGGCCACGTGATGATTTGCAGGCATGTTTCCAGTCTCGGTCAGGATTTTTGGCGAAGGCTCACGATCAGGACGGCGACCACGACGATGGCCGTCCACAAGGTCGAGATCGCCGCGATGGTCGGGTCGATCTGATCGCGCAGAGATATGAACATGAGTTTCGGCAGCGTGCTGTTTTGACCGCTGGCGACGAAGATCGAAATCACAGACTCGTCCAGCGAAGTCAGGAAGGCCATCAGCGTGGCCGACAACAGACTGATCCGGAGTTGCGGGACAATTATTCCGCCAATGGCTCTCGCCCAGTTTGCGCCCAGGCTGCGCGCCGCCTGAACCTGGTTCCAGTCAAAGCGGGCCAGAGCGGGCAACAACACAATGCAGGCGACTGGGATGGCCAGCACCACATGTCCGACCAGTACGCCGAACAGCGTTCCGACCAGACGTTGCGCCGCCAGAACAAAGAAGAGACCGATCGCCAGCAGGATGCCCGGCACGATGGACGGGGTAAGCAGAATGCCCTGAATGGTGAGGGCGGCTTTTCCGCCGAGCCTGTTTATCGAGATGGAGGCAAGCAGCCCCAGCGGCACTGCGATCATCGCCGTCAATGTGCCTAGGATCAGGCTCGTCCTGAGTGCGGCCATCCACGTCGCCGAACCGAAGAAAGTTTCATACCAGCGCAACGAGTATGCGCGCGGTGGGAACTCGAGAAGATTGGACGCCGAAAAGGAGAGCGGAACGACGACCAGCGTCGGCAACATCAGGAACGCCATTACGAGCGCGCAAAAGCTCCACAGGATGATGCGGGCCAGCCTGCTATCTGGATAGGCTTCAAGCATGGGCTGTGCCGATTCTGCGTCCGGCAATCAGCCGCCGCGCAGCCAGGAACATCACCCCTACCAACGCCATAAGAACGAGGAGCAGAATGCCCAGGACGCTCGCCGAGCCCCAATCCTGGAAGGTCGACAACGTGCGCTCGATGCGGGTGGAAAGAGGATTTACCTTGCCGCCGCCAAGCACCGCCGGCGTGATGAAAAACCCTATGGTGTAAATGAAGACGATGATCGACCCCGAGAAGATGCCGCCGGCCGAAAGCGGCAGAATGACCGTGCGGATCGTTTGCCCGAGCGTGGCGCCCATGCTCGCCGACGCGCGGACGAGGTTTGCGTCGATATCGCGCATCGCGGCATAAACGGGCAGCAGAAAGAGCGGCAGCATGTAGTGAACCATGCCGATGAGCGTTCCCGCGAAGTTGTAGACCAGCGGCAATGGCTCGGCTGTCAGGCCTGAGCCGGTCAAAGCCGCGTTGATCAGGCCATCGCGCCGCAAGAGCACGAGCCAGCCATAGGTGCGCACCAGAATGGAGGTCCACAACGGCAGCATGACGAAGGCCATCAGCAAATTGGCCACCCTTGGCCTGGCACTGGCCAGGGCGAGCGCCAGGGGGGTACCGAGAAGAATGCAGATCGCCAGCGTGCCGAGGGACAGATCAAGGGTCGTGACGAGCGCCGACCGTGTCAGTCCGCTCGACAGCACCTTCTCGTAATTGCCTACAGTGTATTCGCCCCCTGTGGTCAGGAAGGATTGCCGGAGGATCCAGAGGATGGGCAGTATCGCCGCCAGTCCGACGATGAAAAGTGCGGGCAGTGAAAGCGAGAGGAAGAACCGCCGCTCGCGTCGAGCGTCTGCCGCCAGCCCAGGATCGGCAAGGACGGTCACGCTGCGGCTCCCGGTATCGCGTGAACTTTCTCTGCCGGTGCATAGGCGGTCATCCGCTGACCGGTGGCAAGTTCGGCGCAGCCACTGGCCAGCGCCGCCGGAATGCAGACAAGGACTTCTTGCCCGCCGTCAAGCGCCAGCGTCAAAAGCCAGTTCTCACCGCGAAACGCCTTGGCGCGCAGCGTTCCCTCAAGCGCCACCCCGTCTCGCCCGACGAGCTTCTCATCAAGATGGAAGCTTTCCGCACGGATCATCAGAGCGTCGCGTGACGCTTCGGCGCCGTCTATTCTGCGCGCCCAGCCTGGAGCCACGATGTTGGCCTCGCCCATGAACTCCGCGACGAAGCGAGTCGATGGACGATCATAGATCCTTTGCGGCGTGTCGAGCTGTTGAATGCGGCCGGAATTCATCACCGCAACCCGGTCGGACATGATCAGTGCTTCGCGCTGGTCATGCGTCACATAGATGGTGGTGATCCCCAGATCGTCGTGCAGACGCCGGATCTCGAACTGCATGGTTTCGCGCAGGTTCTTGTCGAGCGCCGACAACGGCTCGTCCATCAGCATCACGCGTGGCTCAAAGACGATCGCCCGCGCCAACGCCACCCGCTGGCGCTGGCCGCCGGACAATGCGGCAATGTTGCGCTCCGCCAAACCTTCAAGCTTCACGCGGGCCAAAGTGTCGAGTGCCCTCTGGCGGGCCTCGGCTTTCGGCGTCTTGCGCAGCACCAACGGATACTCGACATTTGCCAGAACGTTCATGTGGGGAAACAGGGCGTAGTTCTGGAAGACTATGCCGATGTCGCGCTTGTTGGGGGCCAGGCGGGTAATGTCCCGATCGTCCAACAAAAGTTTACCGGAATCGGGCCGGACAAATCCGGCCAAAGCCATGAGCAGCGTGGTCTTGCCCGATCCGGACGGCCCCAAGAGCGTGAGGAATTCGCCAGCCTGAATGTCGAGCGAGACATCGTCCAGCGCGACGTAAGATCCGTAGGTCTTGCGCACGCTGTCGATGGTNCCAGCCTGAATGTCGAGCGAGACATCGTCCAGCGCGACGTAAGATCCGTAGGTCTTGCGCACGCTGTCGATGGTAATCGGGAGCGACTTCATCATGTGCTTCAGCATGAAAGCTGAGACTCAGCGGGCCATCATCTCATCGAAGGTTTTTTGAGCAGCCTCGCCATTCTTGACCCACCAGTCCGCATTTGAGAACAGCGAAGTGCCGGCATTTTCAGGCGCGGTCGCAAGGGTCTTCAGACGGTCCTCGGGAATAAGGCCACCCTCATAGCCAGCAGGATTGACCGGGCCATAAGCTATGAAATCGGTCAGCTTGGCCACGCGTGCGGGCTGTGTCATCGCCGCGATGAGTTTCATGGCCGCTTCCTTGTTCGGCGCCCCCTTCGGTACCCCGAGGCAATCCGTGCCGATGACGGAACCCTTGAACGTGTAGTCGACCGCGCCGCCATCCGCTTTCACAGTTTGGGCCCGCCCGTTCCAGGTGACGACCAAATCCGCCTCACCGTCCTTCAGCAACTGCGCGGACTGAGCTCCAGACGTCCACCACACCGCGACATTTGGTTTGATCGCTTCAAGCCGCTTGATGGCGCGCTCCAGACCTTCCGGCGTGCTGAGCACGGAGTAGACGTCGGCCGGCGCCACGCCATCTGAGAGCAGCGCGATCTCGATCGAGTCCTGCGCATTGGCGCGGAGGGCGCGACGGCCCGGGAATTTTGCAACGTCCCAGAACTCCGCCCAGGTCTTCGGCGGGTTCTCGCCATAGGTCTTGGTGTTCCACGACAAGACGGTGCCATAGGAGTCGAACGGATAGCAGTAGTCGGACTTTGCACCGGCCGGCACGGAGCTGGGATCGATGATCTTGTAGTCGAGCGGCTCCAGCAGCGATTGTGCCGCGGCCTGCGCGCCCTCCGGTGAGCCGAGGTGAATGACGTCGGTCGTGACCGCACCCGAGGTGACCTGCATCTTCAGGGCGGCCAGGCCGTCGCTGAGGGTCTCCTCGCGGACATCATAGCCAAGCTCTTTTGCAGCGGGGGCCCACATGGCTTCCTTCATGGCGTTGCCATAATCGCCGCCCGCGGTCGTGACGGTGACTGATTGGGCATAGACCGGCACGGCGGCCGAGAATGCGAATGCCGTCAAGGAAATGCGTAACCAAGACATAGGTTCTCCTCCCTAGAATTTGTTGAGACGTGCTCAAAATGGCCAATTCTTGTCCATCGTAACGTTACGATTGCATCCAATTGCAGGAGAGTCAAGCTGCTTTAGCGAGAGCTTGGATTGACCGTGAGGTGGAATTCGGTCACGTAGTGGAAGTCAGCAAATCAGCCGGCACTTTCGCAAATGAGGTCGGGCGACATGACCAACCTGAAACAGATCGCGGCGGAACTTTCCCTTTCTGTAACCACGGTATCCCGCGCGCTGAAGGATGGGCCGGAGGTTCATCCGTCGACCATCGCTCGCGTCAAGGAGGTGGCGAAGCGGGTCGGCTATGTGCCAAATCATCATGGCTTCGCGCTCAAAACTGGCCGCACGCTGACGATGACGGCAATATACCCGATGGAGACACAAGACCATCTGTCCGATCTGTTGAAGCTTCCCTTGATCGAAGGCATGACGTTGGCGGCGCGGCAAGCCGGTTATAGTCTGTCCATCTATTCCACGACTCCCGACGACGATCCCGTTGAGAGTGTGCAGCGGCAGCTTCAGGCGCGCAGCACAGATGGACTGATCATCACGCGCATGGTGTCGGGCGATCCGCGCGTCAAGCTGCTGCTGGATCAAGGCATGCCATTTGTCGCCTTCGGGAGAACTGACCTGGATTCAGCATATCCTTATGTCGACATCGACAATGAACAGATTGCCTACGAGGCGACCCGGCGGCTCATGGACAAGGGCTGCCGACGCATTGCGCTGCAACTTCTCGTTCCGGGCGACCAGGCGAGTGCCATGCGTCTTTCCGGGTATGGAAGGGCAATGGCCGAGGCTGGTATTCCGATCGACCAGTCGCTGATCGGTCATGGAATGTTCACCATGGAATCGAGCGCAGCCTGGTTCGATCGCATGCTGGCCTGGTCAGATCCGCCGACGGGCTTGGCATGCGCCAACGAACTGGGCCTTCTAGGGGCATTACACGCTCTCGGCAGAAGAGGTCTCGCGCCAGGGAGTGACATCCACATTGTCACTCGGGACAGCACGCGGCTATCGCGCTTCCTGCCTGCGAAGATCGGCGTTCATTTCGTGGACATAGCGGGTGTCGGACGCAAACTTGTCGAAGTCCTGGAGAGCCGGATCGCCAATCCGATTGGACCGGTCGCGACAGTCTTGTTCAAAGGTGAGTTCGACCCTGGCGAATAGTCGGACGGAAGAAGTCGCTTGGTGGACCGCGATATCCGCTTTCGAGGAGCACGTAGGTTCACCGCGGTGTCCGAGATAAGGCGCATTGCTGACCTTCAGCCTTGGGGCCGTGTATGGACGGCTCTCCGTTGGCAAGGGATTCTTTGAGCTTTGCCTTTGCTGGTTGGTGCGGCCATGTATCCGACCTGTAGGTGCGGCCTGTCATGTGCCGCTGGCCATAATGCCATTCGCGCGTCTCAGGTCCCGATCGTAAGCTCGCACTCGAGGTGCACGGCCCCAGTGGGTTTTCCTGATCCGGCGGTATCAACCGGCTTTGTGCATTAGCTCCTGTCCGCCCTTTCCAACCTCGTCAGCGATCGCTCGCCTTATCTTGTTCTATGCGATGACCGGCTCCCTGTAGCGCTCACCGTTCGTCATCAGTGCCCAGACCATCCGGGCGGTCTTGTTGGCCAACGCAACCGCCGCAACCTTGGCTGTTCGCCGCGCCATCAACTGCACGAGCCGTGGCCTCCTGGTACCGTTGCGCTCGGCATAGCGGATGACCGCCATCGCACCCACCACGAGCAACTGCCGCAAGTANTGGCCTCCTGGTACCGTTGCGCTCGGCATAGCGGATGACCGCCATCGCACCCACCACGAGCAACTGCCGCAAGTAGCGATTGCCGGCCTTGGAGATACTGCCGAGCCTCTCCTTCCCCCGCTCGAGTTCTGCTTCGGCACGAGTCCGATCCATGCCGATAGACAGCGCCCCGACTTGAACGCATGCGCATCGGCGACCGTAGCCACGAATGCACTTGCCAGCAGCGGGCCGACGCCTGGGATTTCCATCAACCTGCGACCAAGCTCGGTCTCACGCGCATTCGCCCGAACCCTACGATCGTTTTCGAGGATCTGTTTCTTCACGACCCTGAGCTGCGCCTCAAGCATGCGAAGGCATAGCCGCGCGTCAGCTGGTATCCTGGTCTCGTTCTCGTCGTTGACGACCACGAGCAGTTGCTCAATCCCATTCCGCCCGATCGGCGCTACGATCCCGAACTCGGATAGGTGTGCCCGCAACGCGTTCGATATCTGCGTGCGCTGGCGGTTGAGCATCAACCGGACCCGGTGCAGCATCATCACACTTTGCTGCTCGGGTGATTTCACAGGCACGAAGCGCATGGTCGGCCGAGTGACCGCCTCGCAGATCGCCTCTGCATCTGCGGCATCATTCTTCCGCCGCTTCAGATAAGGCTTCACATATTGTGCCGGCAGTAACCTCACATCGTGACCACGTGCGATTAGCTCGCGAGCCCAATAATGCGACGAGCTGCAGGCTTCGATACCGACCAGGCAACGTGGCAGGCTNGACCACGAGCAGTTGCTCAATCCCATTCCGCCTGATCGGCGCTACGATCCCGAACTCGGATAGGTGTGCCCGCAACGCGTTCGATATCTGCGTGCGCTGGCGGTTGAGCATCAATCGGACCCGGTGCAGCATCATCACACTTTGCTGCTCGGGTGATTTCACAGGCACGAAGCGCATGGTCGGCCGAGTGACCGCCTCGCAGATCGCCTCTGCATCTGCGGCATCATTCTTCTGCCGCTTCAGATAAGGCTTCACATACTGTGCCGGCAGCAGCCGGACATCATGGCCACGTGCAGTCAGTTCTCTCGCCCAATAATGCGACGAGCTGCAGGCTTCGATACCGACCAGGCAACGTGGCAGGCTCTCGAAGAATGCCAGCACGCGCCCACGCGTCAGCTTCCTGCGAACGACAACCTCACTCGCCGCATCCACCCCGTGGATTTGAAACACTGACTTCGCAATATCCAGACCAATCGTCGTAACGTTGCCCATCATAGATCTCCTCCAGCTTCTGGCCCAACNAATAATGCGACGAGCTGCAGGCTTCGATACCGACCAGGCAACGTGGCAGGCTCTCGAAGAATGCCATCACGCGCCCACGCGTCAGCTTCCTGCGAACGACAACCTCACTCGCCGCATCCACCCGTGGATTTGAAACACTGACTTCGCAATATCCAGACCAATCGTCGTAACGTTGCCCATCATAGATCTCCTCCAGCTTCTGGCCCAACCGCAGGGCGGGAGGGGAGCCGTCCACCGCATCACCAGCAGATTGTCCGGTTCTGAAACAAATAGCCAGAAAACTGCCGTTCCGCAGACGACCTTTCTAGGGCGGCCAGAGATTGATCAGATACCTTTGTCATTCAATCGAACTTCAGGGACTTCCTTGGGTTGAACTGAGGTGTAAGGCACTGAGGCGGGTCGCAAGCAATCGCCGAGTGACGAAGCAAGAAACACAGCCTTGTCAATTTATGCATCAGGCTGCAGCTCCAACACGAAATCCCTCAATTCGTAACCGCCTCTCATGTCGGAAACAGCTCTGAACATATTTTGACGCCGCTGGAATATCGTGGCTTGAGGACTACCGTCGAGTTCATCGGCACTGCGACCTAAAACCAGCAAACCACCATCGACGACTGTCTTTGCAACGGCACGGAGCGCGCGTTCGATTTGACCACGAGGATAGTTCCTCTCCCCAAGGGCGTTCATCACGCGCACGACATCATACTGCATAGGCGACGGCGAAAAGAAATTATCCCTGGTGGCCACGAAGCGGCCCTCAATTTTCGCTCTCTCGATGACGTCAGGATGAAAAAGTGACACGGGCGTCAGCGTTGAAAGGCTGGGCGACAACAGCCAGGCCAGAAACTCATTTGCCCGCCTGCTTCTCAATGCAATAGCGCCCAGCGCTACTTGGAGGACAACCTGGTCTTTGTCGTAGAAGACCCAGAACATCCCTTTGCGGGCCGCGCCAATCTCATCGTAGTAATCGCTTGCCGTCAGCCTGACAGGTCGCTCATGGCTTAGCCTGTCGAACAGTTCTAAAGACGTAATGCCGTCAGATGCCGCCATATCGTGAACGGTGACTTCCTTGTCCATCGGCAGCCGCCGGATGGCCGAGATGATGGCCGTGTCCAAGTCCATGAACCGGTTAGGCCGAGTCGTTTTCGACGTGCACGGTCCAGCTGACATTGATGCAAGTATGCGTTTTCGCTCCTTGGCGGTGGGTGTGGAAAGCAACCTCGCAAAAGACGGCGCTAATATTCGCATGGACAAGCCACTTACCACGCGGCAAGCTGCCTTTGAAGGCGAAGGTTGAGCCTGAAGGCCTGCTCAGGCGGGCTTATACACGGCCTTGAAGTGCAACAGAGCGAAGGTGGACGCATCCGCTGCGTTATTCGCTCGTCCCCATGAACTAAATTTGGTCGCCATTCGTTTAGGCATTGAAGAGAGGGCGGGCAGCTTGATACTCAGTCGACATCGCAGGTTCATTTTTTTCAAAACGATCAAAACTGGCGGCACGAGTTGCGAAATCGTCTTGTCGCGATTTTGCGGTCCCAAAGATGTAATCACCTATCTGCCGCCCCCCGATGAACGACTGCGCCGCAGCTTGGGAGGACGCCCTGAGCAGAACAATCGGGACGCCTTCCACAGACGATTGGCGGGAAGGCTGCTCGGATGGGAACGCGGAAAACAGAAACGTCGCTTCGACCACAATATATCCGCGATTGAGCTTCGGGCGCAGATTCCGGAACAGGAATGGCATTCATTCCTCAAATTTACAGTCGCTCGAAATCCATTCGACCGCGCCATCAGCAAATATTTTCACGACCGGCATCACCACGCATCACTCGAGATCGTTCCGGGGTCACAGCCTTCCAAAGACGACATCAATGAGTATTTGCAGACTTTGCCGGACCGCGATCTGACGAACTGGCACATATATGCCGACGATAAGGTTTCCCTTGTTGACCGTATCATGCGCTATGAAAATCTCTCGGAAGAGATTGCAAGCCTGTTGAGATCCTTGGGTATCGCCGAGGAGATCGCGCTTCCGCGCGCCAAGGGTGCGTGGCGGACCAATCGGGAGCCATATCGATCGATCATAGGAACCGAGCTCCGCCGCAAGATCGAAGCCGTTGCCTCAAATGAGTTCGAGCTAATGTGCTACAAATGGTAGTTTGATCACGCCAACGGTCGGTCGCCGATTGAGGGAACGCGCACCGACATCCAGGGAAAGAGCTTAATGGGCGCTGCGAAAAGACATCTAGACCGCTTCAAGATTGCCAGCAAGATAGGCCAGGCCCGGCTGCAGGGTATGTTCACCTCCAGCCGACTGGCTCCTGGGAGCATAATTTCAGAGAGTACCGGGTCGCCCCGTGACCAATTTCACCTCCTGGAGTTGCACCGCAAATATGGCGACATCTTCACGACCTGGTCGGCTGGAAAGCTGACGACCTGCATCGTCGGGCATGAACTTGGCTTGAGGTTTCTGACGGAAAAAAAGGCCAAGTTGCGCGCCGCAACTATCGACATGACGCCGATCTTTCCCGAGGGCTTTTTACGAGCAATGGAGGGAACTACCCATGTCGATTATCGGCGCATGTTTTTGGCTGCTTTTCGAGCCATCTCCATTGAGGGTCGCAGCTCGGAATTCAGGGCTATCCTTCACGGTCGTCTGACCGAACTGACCACCGGCGAAGGCCGGTTGCGTTCCCAGACGGCAGCCCAAATTCTTAAACAGGCGTCGACAGCGTTGATGCTGCAACTCATCTTGGGTGCCAAAGACGGGTCGAAGATCGCTGGTGAACTCACAGACGCATACAACGCTTATGCTCCAAATGGCATGCACATTGTCATCACGCCCACCGAGCGCGCCAAGTACGAGCGTATCAAAGGTTTAGTGCTTAATTTGGCTGACGATCTGAAGGGTTCGGAAAGCCCGCCTTCGAGCTTGCTCGAGTACATGGTACGATTCCAAACGCTCGATGACACCGTTGTCGGCAACTTAATACACATGACTGAATTTGCTCGCTACGATTTCCACGGTTTGTGGCGTTGGATACTCCTCGAAACGGCAGGCGAGGAGAACTACCTGAATGCGATAGCAGACGAACCCGACGCCCGGCGACGCGAGGTGATGGCGAAATCAGCCGTATCTGAGACGCTCCGGATGCAGCAAAGCGAGTTTATCCTTCGAACTGCCATCATGCCGATCATTTTCGAAGGCTTTCTTATTCCGAGGCGTAGTCGAGTCAGAATCTGCATATGGGAAGCGCATCGAGACGCGAACAAGTTTCTCGATCCGGATGTCTTCAAGCCTGACCGGTTTGTCGACAAGAAATTCTCAAGCGCTTCCTATGCGCCGCTTGGACTTGATCATCACCGATGTCTGGGTGCTGGTTGGACACTTCAGTTGAGCGGCTTGCTTGTCGAGGAGCTCGCAGAAAACTTCTCCGTCAAACTCCTGAATTATGGGACCGTCAGCCGGGGTCACTTCCACTATGAGCCAGGTCCCGACTCTCAGATATCATTGACGGCAAGACGATGATCGGCGAACTGCGTGATGGGGCCGTGACGCGCGTCTATATCGGCATTGCCTCGCGAGATCGGCCGAAAATGGTTTCGGAACTCCTTGACTCAGTTGCTCGCCTCGACACCGACGCGAACCTTGAGCTGGCAATAATTCTTGTTGAGAATGGCAATGGCGAAGTCTTGCGGCAGGCAGCTGAACGTTTTGCGACAAACTGTACCGGCATCAAGATTCACCATCTCGTCGAGCCGCGTCTGGGTATTGTTTTCGCGCGTAACGCCGCTCTCGAGTTTGCCACCAATTCGGATTTCGATGGACTGGCGTTCGTTGATGACGATGAGGTCGTCACGCCCAGCTGGATTCTCGAACTCGTGGCGGAACAGCAACGCGGCCAGTATGACATTGTCGGAGGGCCGGTCAGGGCATTTGTCGACCCGCATCCATTGACCTTCTGGAATCGGATCGTCTGGAAGGGTCTTTCATCCCGCGTCCAGCAGGTGGAGCAAACATGCGGCGAAAGGAAAGCCAACGGCCAAGAGTCACAAATTGTCCTCTCAACGAACAACTGGCTTGTGAGCCTGCCTTTCGTTCGAAAGGAGAAGCTGAGGTTCGATGAGCGCTTTAATTTAACTGGAGGAGAAGATACGCGGTTTTTACGTGATGCATGGCGACTTGGCGCCAAAACGGGGTGGGCACACAAGGCTGTCGTTCGCGAGCAGATCGTTCGCGAACGGTTGTCGCCATGGTATCAGATAAGACGAGCGCGCGACCACGCCCTTGTTTCCTTGAATGACAAATCCGATCGTAGGCCGGCGACGAAATGGCTCCGTGCGCCTGTGTCTGCAATTTTCAAACTGCTGACGGGCTTGGTGCTATTGTTGCTCGCGCCCTTTACGGGAGGGGCGACATTCTTCAATGCTCTAAGAGCTTTAGGCGAGGCAACTGGCCGGGCGCAGGGCCTCTTAGGCATCAAAAGCAAGCATTACAGGTTGACAATGGGCAAATGATGGTTCGCCGCGCGGGCCTCATACCCGGCGCGACCATTGAGCCGGAGCAAACAGTTCACTGGACCTCCGGACCCATAACGTAACGCTGCAGCGCCGGGCCGACATTCGCAATGATTTCTTCTTGGGACAAAGCCACGACGGGTGGCAGCCGTAGCAGATAGCGGCATGTTGCCAATCCCAGCAACTGGCTGGCGACCAGCCCGGCGCGCCGCCCGGCATCCGCAGGGCTGCCGAATGCCGCAACAACCGGCCTAATCTGATTGGCGAACACGTCGCGCACCTTCTCGGCGGCGAATTCGTTCGACGCCGCCGAGCGCAGCAGTATGACCATGCCGTTAGCACCCGGCGATCCTTCCCAAGTCTCCAGAAAACGTTTGATGATTGCTTCGCCGATGGGGGCGTGTTCGGTCACCAATGTTGCCGGAAGCTGCAGGTCGAAGAGTGCCGCCCTGGCGAACAATTCGTCCTTGCTGTTGAAGTACCGGATCACCATCGCCGGATCGATCGAGGCACGCGCAGCGATGTCGCGGATTGATGCGCCGTCATAGCCATGCTCGGCGAACAGTCCTCTGGCAGCCTCAAGGATCGACGTTTTCGTGCGGTCGGATTTGCTTGGCTTCTTCGACGGGTTCGTACTCATGAACACTCGTTTATCAACGACTGTTGACAAATTCAAGCGTGACTATTAGAAAGTCAACAGCTGTTGATAAACGGAGAGAAAGAAGTGCTGCCCGACACCACCGAAGTGATGATCATCGGCGCCGGTCCGACCGGCCTCGCATTGGCCATCGCCCTGCACCAGGCAGGGATCGATCACGTCCTGGTCGAGCGCCTTGCCATGGGCCTCCACACTTCGCGCGCCGGAGTGGTTCATGCGCAGACGCTTGCATCGCTGGAGCGGCTCGGCGTCGCCGGGCGTCTGGTTGAACTCGGCCTGAAGCTCGAGAATTTCGCTATCCGCGATCGTGATCGGATGTTGCTCAAGCTCGGCTTCGGCAACCTGCCTTTGCCATATCCCTACGTGCTGATGATCCCGCAGAACCTGACCGAAGAAGTTCTTGCCGACCGTATCGCCAAGCTGGGTGGTGTTGTCCACCGGGGCGTCGAAGCCAAGTCAGTGACGCAGGACGCCGATGGCGCACATGTCACAGTGGTTCAGGATGGCCGCGAGACGACGATCTCGGCGCGGTATGTGGTCGGCGCCGATGGCATGCATAGCGTGGTTCGCCAGGCCGCCGGCATCGGTTTTGACGGCGAGGCTTATGACGGTGTTTTTGTTCTTGCCGACGTTCGTCTCGACTGGCCGTTAGGAGCGACGGAAGTCTCGCTTTTGTTCTCGCCAGCCGGGCTTGTCGTCGTCGCGCCACTGCCCGATGGATCGTACCGGATCGTCGCGACCGTCGACGAGGCGCCAGACAAGCCCGCTATCGCAGACATCCAGGCGCTGCTCGACGCCCGCGGACCATCCGGCGGCCGGGCGCGGGTGCTCGACCTGACATGGAGCTCACGCTTTCGCGTGCATCACCGCATCGCCAAATCCTATCGCCATGAGAGGCTGTTCGTGATGGGCGACGCCGCGCATGTGCACAGCCCGGCCGGCGGCCAGGGCATGAATACCGGTCTGATCGATGCCGTGGTGCTGGGAGAACTGCTCGGCGATGTGATTAACGGCGTCCGTCCGGAAAGTGAGCTCAACCTATACGAGGGCTTGCGTCGCCCGGCGGCGCAGGAAGTGATTGAGCTGGCAGGGAGACTGACGAGCATGGCGCTTACGCGCGCCCCGCTGTTGCGCGTCCTGCGCAATGTCGCGCTTGGTCTGGTCAACAGGATCCCTGCGATCAAGCGTGGGATCACTTTAAAACTTTCAGGTCTCAGCCGAGCAAAAATGGCGACACTGCCGGCGCCCTCGCAGCCTGGCGTGCGCAAACAATGCAACAAAAATGAGTTCAAGATCGTCGCTTGAACTCATCGCCCAGCTAGACGCACAAAGGCTAGAAAAGGGCGCCGGCGTAGCCTCCGGCGCCGAAGACCAAAACGCACGAGGGTGGAAGACACCCGAAGGCTAAGGGGGAGTACTGCGAGCGGCCATTTGTGCTAACCTAAATGAAAACAATTTACTTGATCGCATGGCGTTACATCATCTATATGGCCCCTCGCCATGTGACCCGCAGTATTCAGTTCGTTCACACGATCCATTAGCGCTCCGTGGTCGCGGAGAGCGCTACGGTGAAAAAAACCCCACCAGAGCGTGGCGCAGGCAAAACCAATTCCGCCATCGACCACAAGCGTCTGACCGGTGATGAAGGATGCTTCCCACTAGCGAGGAAGGCCATCCGCTGCAGCAATCTCGCTGGGGGTTGCCATGCGGTTGAAGACACCCGGCCGGAACTTCCCATTCGCCCGAGAAGGTTGTGCTCGACGCGGGTTCTTTTTCATTGGCGATCCAACCGGGGCTGACACAATTGGCCCGGATTCCGAATGGCGCACCTTCCATCGCCAGCGAGCGTGTGAGCGCCTCTACCACCGCCTTGCCACCGCCGTACAATCCCCAGTTTCCGTGCAGCGTGGCCGTCGACGAGATGTTTACGATCGACCCACCGCCGCAATCGCGCATCACCGGAAGCGCGTACGAGGAGGCGAAGTAGGCCGAATCGAGATTGGGGCCGCGCAACTTTGACCAGCGCTGGCCTGGCGATTCATTGGCCTCGATGCCTGATCGGCGGGAGCCGACCCCGGCATTGTTAATGACGGCGTCCACGCTGCCCCATTGAGTAACCTTGTCCAACATTCCGCCGCTGCCGCTTCGCTTGCCTGATCACATAGAAAAGGCCATCGGTCGCCAGCCCTATCTGTCGGATAGCCAAGCGGCTTCATGATGCAGAGCGCTTGAGCGACTCGGAGTGACGGCGGCTGCGACCATCGTTGTCGGTGACCGCTGGGATACCGACGTGCCTGCCGGATTGGATGTCGCGCGGAAGGTAACCGCTGCTCTCAGGCCACGGCCTTGAGCGGCGCGGGGGCATAGGCCCAGGGCAGTAGGTCGTCCAATGCTTCAGCGATTGAGCACAATGTAAATAGGTATATAGTTAATCTGTTTCATTGCCGAGGTTCTATGAGCGAGCAATATTCCTCGCGAGAGCGCATGACGATCCTCGGCGATGTCGAGGCGGCATCCTTTCTTCTGTGGATCGAGCGTTACGCCGCCAAGCTCGGGCTCGCGCAGGCAATATGCGTTGCCGGTCGCGACCGCATCGAACTCGACATTGCCGGTCCGGCCGAGCTCATCGACATGATGGAGATGGGGTGCTCTCTTGGACCAATCGATGTCTGGGTCGAAGCCATCCGCCGGGCGCCGCTCGAGAGCGAATCGGGCTAGTTTCCGGCCTGCGGCCTCTGCCCGCCAAAGGCGCCATGCACCTTTTTTGGGGCATTGTTGTCAGTGAGGAAATGTTGTGCAAACGTAACCCGGTCTATTAGCATATCCTTTACCGCGAAGCTGGGCGCGGGAAGATACCTGGTGTTGTTTGAAAGTTGATGTATGCGGCCTTATCCGACCGGCTCATGGATGCCTATTGCCCTCTCTGCGGACTTGCCGGCGGGAACCGTAATGCCGGCGCAATCGCCAGCCGGACCAGTTGCCCTTTGGCGAAGCCGCTCCGGCCGTGCGGCGGCCTTTGCCGACAGATGCCCCCATCGCGGCATGCGCCTTTCCCGCGGCTTCGTGCGCGGTGAGACCCTGTCCTGTATTTATCACGGCTGGAGATATGCCCAGGAGGGAAACTGCCTGCGCATCCCGGCCCATCCGGGACTGACGCCGCCGGACACGATTCGTGTCGCGATGCAGCCCGTTGAGGACGGCGATGGTATCATATGGATTTCCGCTGGCGAACCCGCCGCCGGGCCGCCGCGGTTCGACGGCCTTGCCCCCCTGCGCTCGATGATGGCGGAAACGGACATCGCAGCGCTGGAGGCGGCGGCGGGCACGAAGTCCGCCGCAGGCCTGCTCGACTATACGCACAATGCCCAGACCGTCCAGCTGCTGCTTGCCCCCGAAGGGCAAGCGCGGACGCTGATGCATGTTCTGGTGGACGAAGATAGCAATCCGACCCAGCGTATCGCCGCGTCGAGGGCCGCCGAGGCGCTGCGACGGGCGGCCGAGCATATTTCACGCAGCGGGATCGCCCAATGATCCGTAACGCGATGATCGACGAATGGTATCCGGTCGGCCTCGCTAGCCAGCTTGATGTGCATGGACGCATGACGGCGCTGATGGGCGAGCCGATCGTGGTGAGGCGCGGCGAAGACGGAAACGCGAAGGTCACGGGCGGCAACGAACACGCGCTGCCGGCCTGCATCCGCTATGGTCATGTCTGGTCTTCGCTCGGTGATCCGCAAAAGCCGCTGTTTGGGATCCCCGAGGCCGATCAGCCCGGCCGCCGGCTCGTCGATGTCGGGGTGGTTCGCGTGCGCTGCTCGCCATTGCGCGCCGTGGAGAACTTCCTGGACATTGCTCATTTTCCGTTCGTCCATACCGACATATTGGGCTCCGAACCGCACACAGAGGTCCAGAACTACAAGGTCGAGATCCGGGAGGACGAAGACGAGGTTTGGGCGACCCAGGTGAAGTTCTACCAGCCGCAGGCCGCCAAATCGGCGGAAGGCGGCATAACGACGGAATATATGTATCGCGTGCCCGCGCCGACCTGCTCAATCCTCTACAAGACCTGCCCGCCGCGCCCGGGCGAATGGGACGTCATTACGCTTTTCGTGCAGCCGCTTGCCGAAGACCTGTGTAACGTGTGGCCATGGATGGCGCTGTTCGACGACGAGACTCCGATGACAGACCTGATCCATTTCCAGCAGACGATCTTTGTCCAGGACCGGTCGATCCTCGAAAACCAGATTCCAGGGCTGCTGCCGCTTGACCCCGCCATGGAGATACCCACGCGAGCCGACCTGACTTCGGTTGCCTACCGGCGCTGGCTAAAGCGCCATGGCTACACCTACGGCGCGCAACTGGTGGCGCAATGAAGCTCTACGATTACGTGCTGTCACCAAGCTGCTACAAGGTGCGCCTGATGGCCGCGCTGGCAGGAGTGAAGCTCAGCATCCGGCCCGTCGATTTTCATCCCGGCAGCGAGCATCGCGGTCCGGAACTCATGACACTAAATCCGGCGGGTTCGATCCCGATTCTCGAGGACGGCGACCTCGTCCTGACCGAATCTTCGGCCATGCTTGTCTACCTTGCCGCGACGGCGGCACCGCAATGGTTGGGCAACGATACTGCCATGCATGCGGCGCGCGTCCAGCAGTGGATTTCCTTCTCGCATCGGCTGACCGCAAGCCTGGGGGCAGCGCGCCTGCACGAGATGCTGCTGCGCCCGGGGAACATCGATGCCCTTCAGGGACAGGGAACGGCGGCCCTGCGCGAATTGGAAGCTGGTCTCGTCGAACAGAGTATCCGCGGCCAGCGCTTCCTCGCATTGGACCGGCCGACGGTCGCGGACATTGCCTGTTTTCCCTATGCGGCGCTGGCGCCCGACGGGGGCGTTTCGCTCGATCCCTATCCCGCGATCCGGCTCTGGTCGCGGGCGATCCGCGCCGTCGAGGGTTTCATCGAGATGCCCGGCATCCATCGGCTGCACGAGCTCAAGCCCGAGCCGATCCCTGAAGGAGGCGAGGCCTGACGTGGCGGGCTATTTCTTGAAGAACTGCGCCGCGGTGATCGTGGACGATGGCAACGGTTCGCGCATCCGCCGCAACGTCGACGTGTTGACCGACGGCGCGGCTGTACGGGCCATCGGCGAGGGCCTGGACAAAGGGGAACTGCCTGTCGGGACCGTCCCCCACGACGCCACCGGTTGGTTCGTCTATCCTGGCCTCGTCAACACCCATCATCACTTCTTCCAGTGTTTCGTCCGCAACCGCGCCGACCTGGACTGGACCAAGCTGTCGGTCATCGAATGGCTCGACCGCATCTATCCGATCTTTTCTCGGCTGAACGAGGAGTGCTTCTACCACGCATCGGTCACGGCCATGGCGGAGTTGATAAAGCACGGCTGCACCACGGCCTTCGACCATCAGTACTGCTTTCCGCGGCATGCCGGCAAAAGGCTCATCGACCGGCAGTTCGAGGCGGCCGAACTGCTCGGCATGCGCTTCCATGCCGGACGTGGCGGCAACACACTGCCGAAGTCGGAAGGCTCGACCATTCCAGACGCCATGCTGGAAACGACGGACGAGTTCATCGCCGACTGCGCCCGGCTGATCGATACCTATCACGATGACGGTAGGTTCAGCATGCGCCAGGTCGTCGTCGCGCCGTGCCAGCCGGTCAACTGCTATCGCGAGACATTCGTGGAATCGGTGACACTGGCGCGCGACCGCAAGGTCCGCATGCACACCCATGTCGGCGAAGGCGAAAGCCCGGTGATGCAAGCCCGCCACGGCCTGCGCACGGTGGACTATTGCGCGGAGATAGGTTTCTGCGGGTCGGATGCCTTCTATGCCCATTGCTGGGAGCTGACCCATGACGAACTGCGCAAGTTGGCTGCCACTGGCACCGGCGTCGCGCACTGCCCGGAGCCGGTCTATCTCGTCGGCGCCGAAATCACCGACATACCGGCGATGTCGGCCCTCGGGCTCAGAGTGGGGCTGGGTTGCGACGGTGCAGCCTCGAATGACAATTCCAACCTGATGCACTGCATCCATTCCGCCTACATGCTGCAATGCCTGTCGGCGTCGACACGTGACCACCCGGTTCCGCCGCCTGGCGATTTTCTCGGCTATGCAACGACCGGGGGCGCGGCGCTGCTCGGGCGCAGCGACATCGGCAGGCTGTCGCTTGGCATGGCCGCCGACCTGTTCGCCATCGACACGCGGCGCATGGACTATGTCGGCACGCGGCACGATCCGCTGAGCCTGCTGGCCAAGGTAGGCATCGGCGCGCCGACCGACATGACGATGATCAACGGCCGCATCGTCTGGGCACGGGGAGAGTTCCCGGGGCTCGACGAGGCAAGGCTGTTCGCGCAAGCCGAGGCGGCGCTCGCCACCGTGGAATTCTAGCAACCAAAACCAAAAGCAAGGGGAACCAACATGCTGACAAATCTTACCCGCAGAACATTGATGAAGGGCGCTGCCGCTACCGGGCTTGTCGCCGCGGTGGGCAGCCGCGTGCTCGCCGCCGACGGACCACTGGGCATCGTGCTGGTGGTCCCCTCGCCGGTTGGCGACGTTGGCTGGGGCCGTGCGCTGGCCGACGGGCTCGATCCGGTCAAGGCGGCCTACGGCGACAAGGTGAAGGTCACCATTCTCGAAAACATTCAGGAAGGTCCCGACGCCGACCGCATCATGAACAAGGCGGTCGCGGACGGTAACAAGGTTCTCATCGCCGGCTCCTTCGGCTATCAGAACGGCGCCCTGCAGATCGCGCGCCGCAATCCCGACGTCACCGTGTTGCATGCTTCCGGTTTCGAGGTGGCGCCGAACTTCTCGCCCTTCGCGGCACAATACTCCCAGGGCACCTATCTGATGGGGATGGCGGCAGCCGCGCTTTCGAAGACCGGCAAGCTCGGCTCCGTTTCCGCCTTCGCCATCCCCGAACTGATCACATCAATCAACGCGTTCACATTGGGTGCGCAAGCCGTGAAGCCCGATGTCGAGGTTTCGGTCGTATGGGTGAACTCCTGGTTCGACCCGGCCAAGGAGCAGGAAGCCGCCAAGGCGCTGCTGTCGCAGAAATGCGACGTCATCTTCTCCAACGCGCAGGACACGCCTTCGGTCATTGCGGCTTGCGAGGAGGCCGGCATCCCCGCCTTCAACCTCAACTCGTCAATGAAGAAATACGCGCCCAAGACCTATCTCGGCTGCGTGGCGACCGATTGGTCGCCCTTCTTCAAAGCCTCGGTCGACGCCCACCTTGCCGGTACCTTCAAGGGCGCCAGCGCCTTCTTGGGTGTCGGCGACAAGGTCGTCGAAGTCGTCGACTGGAACCCGGGCATCCCGGCAGACATCATGACCAAGATCAAGGAAGTCGAAGCCAAGATCGCCGACGGCAGTTTCTCGCCCTTTGCCGGTCCGATCGCCAAGGCCGACGGCAGCGAAGGCGTCCCCGCCGGTAAGACGATGACCGTGGCCGAGATCGTCGCCATGGACTGGCATGTCAAGGGTGTCACTACGCCGCTGCCGAAGTGACAATGACCGTCCCGCTGCTGTCGCTGCGCGGCATCTCCAAGAGCTACGGCCAGATCCATGCAAATCGAGGCATCGATCTGGATGTGGCTCCGCGCTCGATCCATGCGATCCTCGGGGAAAACGGAGCGGGCAAGTCGACGCTGATGAAGCTGATCTACGGCGTCGAGCAGCCAGACGCGGGAACAGCGATCTGGAAAGGAGAGCCCCTTGCGCTCGCGTCCCCGGCGGATGCGAGGCGCAAGGGGATCGGCATGGTCTTCCAGCATTTCTCGTTGTTCGAGACGCTGACGGTTGTGGAGAACGTCCAGCTGGTCGTGCCCGGGAGGAAATGGGATCTTGCGCAAGGCATCCGCAAGCTCGGTCGCGACTTCGGCCTGGAGGTCGATCCGCTCGCTCATGTGCACGCGCTCTCGGTTGGAGAGCGGCAGCGGGTGGAAATCATCCGCTGCCTGATGACCGAACCGCAGCTCCTGATCCTCGACGAACCGACCTCCGTCCTGCCACCGCAATCGGTGGAGAAGCTTTTCGAGACATTGCGGCGGCTGCGCGACGGCGGCGTGTCCATTCTTTTCATCTCGCACAAGCTGGAGGAAATCCGCGCGGTATGCGACCGCGCGACCATCCTGCGCGGCGGTCGCATCACAGGAAATGTGGATCCCCGCGGCCACGACGCACACGACCTCGCCCGCATGATGATCGGCCGCGACATGCCGAAGCCCATGCCGGCTATTGCACATTCCGGCGGGGAAAAGCGCCTTGAAATCGTCCGCCTAGACCATCGGCCCGACGATCCCTTCGCCGCCGAGCTTTCCGACGTCAGCCTGACGGTTCGGGCGGGCGAGATTCTCGGAATCGCTGGCATCTCGGGCAACGGGCAGAGCGAGCTCGCCGCGCTAATCTCAGGCGAGACGATGCTGCCGCGCGAGAAATCCGATCGCATCTACATGATGGGAAAGGATGTTGGCGCGCTCAATGCGGCGGCCCGCCGCCGGCTGGGCTTCGCTTTCGTTCCGGAGGAAAGGCTCGGCCGCGGCGCGGTGCCGGAGATGTCTCTCGTCCTCAACAGCCTCCTGACCGCCCATCCGTTCGGCTTGTTGAAACGCGGCCTTGTCGACACTGCTCGTGCCAAAGCCTTCACCGAGGACTGCATCCGGCAAAACGACGTGCGCACGCCCGGTTGCGAAGCGGAGGCCGGCGCGCTTTCGGGAGGCAATCTGCAGAAGTTCATCGTGGGACGCGAGATCATGCTGTCCCCTAAATTGCTGTTTGTCGCACAGCCCACCTGGGGCGTGGACGTCGGCGCCGCATCCGCCGTCCGCCAGCGCCTTGTCGCCCTGCGCAACGAAGGCATGGGCATCCTGGTCATCTCGGAGGAACTGGAGGAACTGTTCGAGCTTTGCGATGCCATCCAGGTGATCCATCAGGGCCGGCTGAGCCAGCCGCTGGTGACCCGCGACACCAGACCCGAGGAGATCGGCCGATACATGATCGGCGCCCATTCAACCGCCGAAAAGGTTCCTGCATGAGCGCCCTGTCCCGGCCGTTCCTTCCCGTTCTGGTACGCCGGGAACACGCCTCGCTTGCAATCAAGCTGGTCGCCCCGCCAGCCGCGCTCGGCGTGGCGACGCTGCTCAATCTCGGGCTCTACCTCCTGATGGGCCGCGATCCGGTCGCCGTTTTCCAAGCGATGCTTCTGGAGCCCTTCCTGTCTTGGGCCTCGTTCTCGGAAGTCCTGCTCAAGATGGGGCCGCTGCTGCTGATTGCGCAGGGGCTTGCGATCGGCTTTCGCGCAAAGATCTTCAACATTGGCGCCGAGGGCCAGTTCATTGTCGGCGCAATCTTCGCGTCGGCCATTCCCATTTGGCTCCCGCAGGCAACCGGCCAGTGGATTTGGCCTGGAATGCTCTTCCTCGGCGCACTGGGCGGCGCGCTTTGGGCCTCGCTCACGGCGTTCTGGCGCGTGCGGCTCAACGCAAACGAGATTCTCGTATCACTCATGTTGGCGCTCGTTGCCGCGCAACTTCTCAACTATCTGCTTCTAGGCCCCTGGAAGGATCCGGCCGGCTTCAACTTCCCACAGTCGGTGATGTTCCAGTACGACGCGACGGTGCCGATCCTGATCCCCGGCACCCGCGTCAACGTCTCGCTGCTTATCGCCTTCGCGTTCTCCCTCGCCGCCTGGGTCTTCATGCAGAGGAGTTTCGCTGGCTACAAGCTGCAGGTCGGCGGCCTTGCTCCGCGCGCGGCCGCATACGCCGGCTTCAACGAAGGACGCGCGATCTGGCTTTCCCTCCTCATCGGTGGCTTCGCGGCGGGCCTCGCCGGGGCGGCGGAGGTGGCCGGGCCACTCGGCCAATTGCAGCGCTCCATCTCGACCGGTTACGGCTATGCCGCCATCATCGTTGCGTATCTCGGCGGCCTTCACCCGATAGGCATCATTTTTTCCGCGCTGCTCATGGCGGCCCTCTATATTGGCGGCGACAACGCCATGGTCTCGGCAAATCTGCCGGTCGCCGCGGTCCGGGTCTTTCAGGGCAGCCTGTTGCTCGCCTATCTCGTCGCGATTGCCTTCGTCCGATACCGGCTCGAATGGCGCCATGCTGCTCACGGAAGCACGCCATGAATGCCCTCGAGTTCATCGTCGCCGGAACGTTGGCTGCGGCCACGCCGTTCCTTTTGGCCGCGCTGGGCGAAATGGTGGCCGAGCGAGCCGGCGTCCTCAATCTCGGCGTAGAGGGAATGATGGCCATGGGGGCGGTCGTCGCCTTCATCATCGTCTATCACGGCGGCGGTCACCTCCTGGGTTTCCTCGCCGCGGGCCTCGCCAGCGCGGCTCTTTCCCTTGTCTTTGCCGTCATCGCGCTGGGGCTCCGCGCGAACCAGGTCGCAGTGGGACTCGCCATAGGCATACTCGGCCAAGGCCTCTCGGCACTGTTCGGTAAGAGCTATGAGAGCCTCACGGTCAAAGGCCTACCGAAGCTTTCATTGCCCTGGCTTTCAGATATCCCGGTCATCGGCGGCCTGTTCGCCCAGGACGTCATCGTGTGGCTCTCGCTGGCCGCGACCGTCGCCATCTGGGCGGTATTCGTCTACAGCAAGACCGGCCTTGTCGTGCGCGCCGTCGGCGAAAATCCTAAGGCGGCCTATGCGCTCGGCTATCCGGTAATCGCCGTGCGTTTCGCCGCCGTCGCTTTCGGCGGCGCGTTTGCAGGGTTCGCCGGTGCCTACGCGGCCGTGGTCTACACGCCGCTGTGGGCCGATGGCATGATTGCCGGGCGCGGTTGGATCGCGATCGCGCTCGTCGTCTTCGGCACCTGGCTCACCAGCCGTATCTTCCTCGGCGCCTGCCTCTTCGGCGCCGTCTCCCTGGCAAGCCTGGCGGCCCAGGCCACCGGACTGGACGTTTCCTCGCAACTTCTATCGAGCCTGCCTTATCTCGTGACAATCGTCGTGCTGGGCATCATTTCTTCGAACCGACGTCTGCTCAAGCTCAACGGCGTGGCATCGCTGGGAGAGCCTTTCGAACAATAGTGTCGCACGCCGCCCGGGCGGCAATAACCCGACATCTGAGCGCAGGCAGCACCGTCCCTGGGGCATGAAGGGCTGCACGCAATCCTCAAGACCATGCCTCGAGCGGTTGGCAGCTGGGATATGGCAATCGTAAGCTTTGGGCGTTCGCAATCGGGTCAGGTTGTTGAGCGTTGTCAGATCAGCAATGACAACGTCAGCGGCAATCCATGTCGGCTTTCGGGTAATGAGGATTTCGAGTTCAGCGTCCGAAATGAGGCGCTTAGCTGCGGTTAGTTGCTGACGATCGGCACGACCGCTTTCCACCCAAAGCCGGATGTGGCGGCAGAAGAACTTTGCGCTGGAAACGGCCACCCAAGATTGCAAGGATGACCGCTCCAATGTCAGATTTCGGTTCGTTCAGCCAAGGTCAGCGCATCCTCGAGGTCGACACCGAGATAGCGAACAGTACTCTCGATCTTGGTATGGCCAAGCAGGATCTGTATAGCGCGCAGGTTACCCGTCGCCTTGTTAGATCATTGACGCCTTTGTTCGTCGCAGCGAGTGCGTGCCATATTCCGCCCGCCGGAGACCTATTGCGGTCACCCACTCATCGATGAGGCGGGCGTATTGCCTCGTACTCATGTGGCGCGCACGGTCAATCCGACTTGGAAACGCATGGTCGTCGACTGTACCGCCACGCCTCTCGAGCCAAGCTAGAAGGCCCGCACGTCGCTTGTTAGCTCGAATTGAACCGGGCGACCTGTCTTCTGCTGCACGACAGTCGCACGCGTCCGAATCTCCGAGCCCGCGGCCAGATCGCCAATCTTGATCTTAACCACGTCGCAGCAGCGAAGTTTGCTGTCGATTGCCAGATCGAAAAGAGCACGATCACGAACGCGCCTCTCGGGGTCAAGGAAGAAGCGGATCGCGCAGATCTGTTTTTTTGTAAGGGGTCGCTTCGTCCCCACTTTCTTGCCAGCATTCCAGGCAGCGCGACCGTGACTGGCAGCATCGTATTGAGAGTAACCCATATTATTTCTCCTCGGCCTTGATTGGCCGAAGAGAAAACGATCGGCGGGCTGGAAGCTCGTGAGCCGCATGCAGACTTACCGCTTCCAGCGCGATTAGAGATTCCATGCAGACACTTCAGAGTGTCGTATCGGGCATACCGTACACAAGAATGACGGCGTGAGTGCCGGCATTGCGCGCCGGCTCCCTCACTCGGAAGCTAATCAATAATTGCCGTTGTAATACCGGTCGTCGCAGGGCGCGATATAGATGCGGCCGTAGCGGTCCTGGTAGCGGCATTGCTGATCTTCGCGGCGCTGCGGGGTGGTGGCCGAGCCAACGACCGCGCCGAGCAAGGCGCCGCTGGCGGCGCCGATCACGGTGCTCTTGGTGTTGCCGCCGATCGCCTGGCCAAGCAGCGCCCCGCCAGCGCCGCCGACGAGCGCGCCGGTGGTGGCCCGTTGCTGGCCCTCGGTCTGCGTTTCGCAGCCGGCAAGGGCTGCGGTGATAAGCACTGCCAGGATGGCCTTCTTGATGATCATCACGAGAACTCCTCTGAAGCGCCGGGAACTGACAACAGACTGAAAACAGGGGCGCTTTCGCCCAAGTGCTGGCGCATTGCGGCGAAACGGCGGCGTGACTTCTCACGAAGTCAATCAAGGTTTCTCGCCCGTTGAAGACCGTGGTGTCCAAATCACAAAGATGGGCGGGCGTTACCGGCCGATCTACAATGGGACTGCAATTGTGGTGAGAGCGCCCCGACCTCCACCGGCAAGCACTTGCTCGATCGATGACGGCTCCGGTATGGCCTCGCCATCTTGAAAGAGCCCTTCAACGTGGAAAGCAGGCGCCTCGGCCGGGTCACGGCAGATGGCCTTAGCATCGGCCGCATCGTTCTTCTCCCGCTTCAACTAGGCCTTCAAATACCGCGCAGGAAGCAGCCGCACATCATTGCCTCGGGCAATCAGTTCTCTAGCCCAATAATGCGAGGAACTGCATGCCTCGATCCCGACGAGGCATCGGGGCAGATTCTCGAACAACCCCAGGACCCGCCCACGGGTCAGCTTCCTCCGGATGACAACCTCGCCAGCCGCATCCACACCGTGCACTTGAAAGACCGACTTGGCGATATCCAGACCAATCGTCGTAGCAATGCCCATGGCAGATCTCCTCCAGCTCTAGCCCCCGCGACTATAGCCGAAAGGGGTGGAGAGCCGTCCACCGCATCAAAAGCGGACCGGCAGCTTTGGGCTAAAAACGGCGAGAAGTCTGCCGTTCCGCTTGAGACTCAAATTCAGTCGGTTGCGTCCCGATGGGATTTGACAACTAAACGTCCGCGGCGTCCATGAAACGCCAAGTCATGTGGCGGAAAATGTTGCGCGAAACGTCACACACCATCGACCACCACGCGATCTCGTCCCCCCGACTTTGCACGGAAAAGTGCCAGATCAGCGGCTTTTACGAGATCATGTGGGGTCTCATTCTCAGTGGGTACCGTTTTAGCGACGCCGACGCTGATGGTCACGTGCCCAGTGCCGTGGGATATTTTCAAATCTCGTACGCCCTGGACGAGCCGCTCTGCGATTGCGCTCGCTTGCGCCAGGGAGGCATCTACCAGGACGACGACGAACTCCTCCCCACCGTACCGCGCAGCCAGATCGGTCGAACGGCCGGCGCCACTTTGGATCGCGTGGGCAATTTGCTTGAGCACATCATCGCCAGCCATATGGCCATAGGCATCATTGTAGCGCTTGAAATTGTCCGCATCGATCATCAGCAACGACAAGGGCGTCTGCGCGCGCAGGGCGCGTTTCCACTCAGCGCCGAGGTACTCGTCGAAGTAGCGCCTGTTGCCGAGACCGGTTAAGCCATCGATCCGCGTCAGACGCTCAAGTTCGAGATTTGCGCTGATCAGCTGTCTCTGGCTTTCCCGCAGTGCGCGATANAGCACGATAACCGGCACAGCTTGTGTCGAAGAATTCTTCCTATATTCCCGTACCAGATTCAGCCCATCCATTCCCGGCATGACGAGATCCTGCAGGATAACCGTTGGCCTGACCTCGTCCGCAACCGCCATCGCTTTCAATGGATCGGTGCAAAAGTGGAAAGCGATGTCCAGCTCGTTGACGAGAGCGCGTCTGACGGCCTCGCAGACCATGATTTGATCATCGACTAGGAGAACCATCGACGAATAATTCTCCGGGAGCGGCGGGACCAGTTCCGGTTCTTGCGTCATACCAAGGTGCCTTTCCACGTAGATCGCTCGCAGGCCTCGATAATACGTGAGCCGATCAAGCCTAGAGGAAGGATATCAATAGCCGCGTCGATCGCAGCGGCGGCTTTGGGCATGCCATAAACGGCGCTAGTTTCTTTGTCTTGCGCAATTGTGAGATGTCCCTTGTCGCGAAGTTGTCTCAGACCGCGGGCACNGATCAAGCCTAGAGGAAGGATATCAATAGCCGCGTCGATCGCAGCGGCGGCTTTGGGCATGCCATAAACAGCGCTAGTTTCTTTGTCTTGCGCAATTGTGAGATGTCCCTTGTCGCGAAGTTGTCTCAGACCGCGGGCACCGTCCCTTCCCATTCCTGTGAGCAAGACACCTATCACCAAGCCTGGCCACCACTGTGCCGCGCTTTCGAAAAACACATCAACCGACGGTCGGTAGACATTGTCCCTTGGGCTGGACGTGTATCCGAGGTGCTGGGCTGATTTGAAAACCAGATGATCCGCGCTGCTGGCGATGAGAACAGCACCTGCTTGAGGCACATCTCTTTCCCGAGCTGCACGAATTGGAAGGGCGGTATGCTGCCCTAGCCAATTGGCCAAGCCTGGAACGAACTGAGCATCGAGGTGCTGGACGAGCACAATCGCGCCCACAAAGTCACTGGGAAATGCGCTCAGGACGGTGGCAACAGCAGCAGGCCCGCCCGCGGAGGCACCGATCGCGATTAGGTGTCCAGACGATGAGGGAGCCGCATTTGATATCCTCCCGTTCGACGTCGATGGTGCGTCTCGGACCAGCTTGCCCATTGTCGCTATCTTATTGGCTAGAAGCCGTGCGGACTGCGATGATGCTTTGCCGTCGATACCGATCGACGGGATATCGACCGCGTCAAGCGCGCCGTGGCCCATCGCTTCATAGACGCCGGGCACGTTCGCTTCGATGCTGGCTGTCACCAGCAGGATCATGCAGGGTGTCTCCGCCATAATCCTGCGTGTTGCTTCCACGCCGTCCATCTCCGGCATCGTCAGGTCCATAAGCACGAGATCCGGGAGGTCGCGTCTGCAGGCTTCGACTGCCTCACGCCCGTTGGTCGCGATCCAGGCGACCTGATGTTCCATGTTCGAAATGACGAGCCGCCGGAGAAGCTCAACGGCCATCGGCAGGTCGTTGACGATGCCGATCCTCATTTGCTGGCCCGCATGTCTGGTCTCATGTCGTCGCCTCGCCGATCAGGTCGACAACTGCATGGATAAGCGCCTCGTCGTGAAAGCTTCCTTTGGTCAAGTAGTAATCCGCGCCCGCATCAAGACCGCGCGTGCGATCTTCCTCCCGATCCTTGTAAGAAACGATCATGATCGGCGTGTTCTTGAGCTGGGCATCATTTCTGATCAAGCTCACCAGTTCGATGCCGTCCATGCGAGGCATGTCGATGTCAGTCACCACAAGATCGAAGGGACCAGATCGGACGACGTTCCACCCGTCCATCCCGTCAACTGCGACTTCGACATCGTAGCCGTAATTGCCCAGCAGCTTGCGCTCAAGTTCGCGGACCGTCAGTGAATCGTCGANGCATGGATAAGCGCCTCGTCGTGAAAGCTTCCTTTGGTCAAGTAGTAATCCGCGCCCGCATCAAGACCGCGCGTGCGATCTTCCTCCCGATCCTTGTAAGAAACGATCATGATCGGTGTGTTCTTGAGCTGGGCATCATTTCTGATCAAGCTCACCAGTTCGATGCCGTCCATGCGAGGCATGTCGATGTCAGTCACCACAAGATCGAAGGGACCCGATCGGACGACGTTCCACCCGTCCATCCCGTCAACTGCGACCTCGACATCGTAGCCGTAATTGCCCAGCAGCTTGCGCTCAAGTTCGCGGACCGTCAGTGAATCGTCGATCACAAGCACGCGCTTGCGCCTCCGAGCGTCGGCGTCGGCCGCAGTTCGCCGAAGACTTCGTAGCCCGCCCGATGAGGCAAGCTTCTCCACAGATCGAATTAAATCATCGACGTCGAGGATCAATACCGGCGAACCATCCTCCATGAGCGCCGCCGCGCTGATATCTTTGATCTTGGCAAAACGAGGATCGAGAGGACGGATCACCAACTCACGTTCTCCGAGGAAACGATCAACAATCAGGCCATATGCTTCGCCCTGATTTCCACCGAGCACGACGACAGACATATCATCCTGTTCCAGGAGAGTCTCACTACGGTTCAGCACCTCGCGTGCTGTAACCAGTCCGATTTGTCGGTCGTTGAAGCGAAAATGCGCCCGCCCCTGCAGGAGTTCGATGTCCGCGCGTTTCAACTTTACTGTCTTGGAAATCGCGGCGAGTGGGAATGCATAGGGCTCTGCGTCGATGTCGACGAGCAGTGTGCGGAGCACTGACAACGTCAGCGGCAGCTGCAATTGGAACCGCGTTCCGATGCCGATTTCTGAGGAGACTGTTGCGATGCCCCGGACCTCCTTCGTCATCGCCTGAACTGCATCAAGCCCCACGCCACGGCCAGAAATCTCCGTAACATCCGCTTTCATTGAAAAACCCGGAAGGAACAGAAACGCCAGTAGTTCCGCCTCGCTGAGCGTTGCAACGGTTGGCGCCGTTGCAAGCTGTCGGGTCACGATGGTCTCACGCAGTTTTTGGAGGTCGATCCCCCTCCCATCGTCCACAACAGAGATCTGCAGCAGGCCAGCATTGTGTCTCGCTTCCAGCCTTATGAGACCTTCTTCGGTTTTGCCGATCGCGAGACGCTCTTCAGGCGACTCCAATCCGTGGTCGACAGCGTTGCGGAGAAGATGCCCCAGAGGTGCATCAAGCTGGTCAAGAATATCACGGTCGATGCCGGTTGAACCGCCAACGATCTCCAGTCGCACTTTCTTGCCAAGCGTACGGCCGAGGTCACGAGCCATTCTCGCATAACGCCGCACGCCGTCTTCAAACGGACGCATCCGGCTCGCCAATGTTTCGTCATAGAGTCGATTGGCGAGGTCAGTGGCCTTTCGGTCTATCGAATCCAGCTCATCCAGGCGCGCTCCCAGGAACACTTCGCTCAGCCGAAGTTTGTGCTGCGCCTCAGTAAGCGCTTGGGCCAATCCCTCGTCCATCGACGGCAGCTTCATGCGAACATCATCGAAGGCGGTTGCAAGGTCCGACTGCAGTCTCTTCAATCGGAGCAACCCGTTGGTGAATGGCCTGAGACGCCGAGCCTCCATCAGGGACTCGCCGGCCAGACCGAGCAATCGGTTCAAACTGTCCGCCGTAACCCGAACCATTCGCTCAGAGCCCACGCCACTGCCATCAGTCTGAGGTTCCGGCCGAACGAGAAGGCTTGCTGAAGATGACCTTGCCAGGTCTTCCTGGACGTCACTTGGCAGTGTGAAATCATCTGCAAGATTGCGTTCCAGGGGTACGCCGTCAGACAAGGGTACTTTCTTGAACGTCTCCAGGAAGCTGGCAACTTCAGAGTTTGTGCCTCCATCGTTCGAAGTCGGGTTCGACGCTATCAACTTAAGAATGTCGATGCCTTGTAGAAGCGTGTCGACGTGCTCCCGGCGCAGCCTGAGATGCCCACGTTGCGCGGCAACCAGACACTCCTCCATTGCATGCGCAACCTTGACCGCTGGCATCAGATCGATGATACGGGCAGCTCCTTTAAGGGAATGCGCTGCTCGCATGCAGCCTTCCAATGCGTCGGCAGATATCGGATCGCGTTCGAGCGCCAGTAGGCCAGAAATCAAAGCTTGAGACTGCGTTTCCAGTTCAGCCCGGAACAGGCTCAACATAGAAACCTGACTGAAATCCTCATCGGTCATGCGATGCTCCGATCCACCATCGCGAGCAGTTGACCTCCGTCGAGACACCCAACCGTTCGCCCCTGCCATGGAAGCACAGCAACGATGGCGGACAAGACCGCTTTGCCAACTGATCTTGGCGGAGTGAGCGTTTGATTTTCGCTGTAGCGATATATGCCGTGGATTTCGTCGACCATGAAAGCGACTCGCTTGTCGCGCTCACCCACCACGACCAGGCGACGGAAACTCTTGGTTTGTCTACCTTGTTCCCCGTTCTGGCTCTCATCGATGTCAAGCAGTTCAGCCAGGGACAGGCAAATAAGCAACTCGCCGCGGACATTGGTGATGCCAAGCACTGCGCTGTTCCTGCGGTGTGGAAGCGAATGGATCGAACGGGGTTCGGCCACTTCGTGAAAAATACTAGCTGGGAGTGCCAGCCATTCCTCTCCCAGACGGAACAGGACCGCTGTCCGAAACGCGCCGGCTTCGGCTGTCGAACTGATCTCGCGGCCGGTATTTCTAGCCCGTTCGTCGCGATAGTCCGACGACTCGGCGCGATCCAACAGCCCCCGGGCTATCTTTTTGTAAGTGGGGCAATTGCGGCAATGGAGATGCTTCTCCAGTTCGGGACAAGACTTGTCACCTCGGACGCCTATCCGCCGCCAGCAGTCGTTAATTTCAATGTCTTCCACCGGGCGTGCGAACGTTGTCGGAGCTGACATCAGGTGCCGCTCCTCGTTTGGATCCGACCCAGCCGATCGGTCAGCGCCTCGGCACCATGGTGGTCACCTTGCTTACGGAGCAGCAGAGCAAGATGGGCAAGAGCCTCCCGATGGTTCGGTGCGAGGTAGAGCGCCTTCCGATAGTTCTGGACCGCTTCGGGAGCAGCCCCCTCTGCATCCTGAGCGAGGCCCAGCAGGTAGAAAATTTCCGCTGAAGGACCGAATTGCTTGAGATGCGACAGAGCGACTTCCTGTGCCTCCTTGACCCGTCCCGCATTCGCGATCCGCTCAATCGTTGCAAGGCTCTCCGTGATCTGAACAAGCATCTGGGCCGTGGTTTGCAAGTGCCCTTGTCTGCCCACCGGGGGAACAATCTTGCTCTTCAAAGGCTTGGGCACCGAGGGGGGCAGTGTTGAATTGGAGACAGGAACGGTCTGGGCCACGACCTGAACCGTGCCTGACTTCAGGAAGGCAAACGCCATCGGCCATTCAGCGGACGTGAAAGCATGCAGCCTCGGAAGAGCCGATTCCGCAGGACCGACAAGCAGAAGTCCATCGCTGGCGAGGAGGGCTTTAAGGGAAACCAGCGCGCGATCCTGCAGCTCTCGATCAAAATAGATCAGCAAATTACGACAGAGGAGAACATCATAAACCTCGGCCCCAAAGGACGCTCGAGAATCGAACAGGTTTCCGGCTCTGAACCGAACCTGTTTCAACACCGCAGGATTAACCTGGTGCCCGCCTTCCGCCGGTTCGAAATAGCGATCTTTGAATTCGAGGTAACTGCCGCGAAACGAATTTCGTCCGTAGACGGCGCGCTCGGCGATCGCAAGATTGCGGGTGCTGATGTCCACCGCATCGATTTTGAACTCTTGCGCTCCAAATCCAGCATCGAACATCGCCATGGCGACCGAATAAGGCTCTTCGCCCGTTGAACATGGCAGGCTCAAGATTTTTATGGGCTGGTTGGCGCGCCTGTGCATGCGTGCATGCTGCGCCAAGGCCGTGAACGCTTCCCGATCGCGAAAGAACCAGGTCTCCGGGACCACGACGGCATTAATCAGTTCCTGCAGTTCTTGTGGGGAACCCGTCAAGAGCCGCCAATAGGTCTCAGGGTTGGTTATCCCGCATGCAGTCATCCGCTCTCGGACCGATTGACGGACGACTGTCGGGCCAACGCTGGCGGTGTCCAGTCCGATGGTTTCCTTCAGAAGCCTTTCTACTGGATCGGACATCATTCACTCATCGCTACCTGGCACAGTAGTGCGGCACGAATTTCTTCTGAAAGCAGTGCCTCGACCTTGACCCACTGTGTAAGTCCTTCTTCGTCCGAGGCCACCGGACCGAGATAAGGCGGAGTTCCTGGCTCGAGTCCAAACGGTGCGAATTCGGAAGGATCTCGCTCGAGCGTATCCGTGACTCGCTCTGCCAGCATAGCTAGCAGGCGCTGCTCGCCATCCAGCGAGGAATAGCGCGTTACAACCATTCGCGTGCTCAGCACCGGAACCGACGGGCGGCCAAGCGCAAGAAGAGTGATATCGATCAGCGGGATCGGCGCGCCGCGATAATCGACAAGGCCGATCACCCCGGTTGGCGCACCTGGGAGTCCTTTAGCGGCGACGTACGGCAAAACTTCTTCAACCTGATGAACATCAAGTAGGTAGAGGTCATGTCCCATGTTGAAGGCGAGAAATAGCATTATCACCTCCGGGTAGCAGCTCAGCTATGCTCTCAACTTGAACCTGGAAATGCTGCTTCGCAGCCCGCCCGAAACTTGATTGAGGTCGTCGATCGCGAGCGTGGATTGTTGAAGCGACTCGACTGTTTGCTGAGCCGCATCGCTCAGCTGTGTCAGCGTATCGCTGATCTGCCCTGCACCGGTAGCCTGAGCTTGCATGCCCTCATTGGCAACTTCGAAGCGCGGCACCAGGCCTTGCACCTGTTGAATGATTTCGAAGAGTTGCCCGCCAACCTGCTGAACCTCCTGCATGCCGCGACGGACCTGCTCGGAAAACTTGTCCATCCCCATAACACCAGCCGCTACTGCCGACTGGATATCCTTGACCATCTGCTCAATGTCGTAAGTGGAAACGGCCGTCTGATCGGCGAGCCTTCGAATTTCGGTCGCCACCACTGCAAAACCGCGACCATATTGGCCCGCCTTCTCGGCTTCGATCGACGCATTAAGGGAAAGCAGGTTTGTCTGATCGGCCACCTTGGTGATGGTCGTCACCACCTGATTGATGCCGCCAGCCTTCTCGCTCAGGATCGCGAGCTTGGAATTGATGGCGCTGGCCGCGTCCATCACCTGCTGCATGGTCGCTTCCATGCGGGTCAGTCCCGCCTGTCCGCCGCCGGCGACCGCTGCCGTTTGCTCGGCGACCGCCGAGACCTCGTTCATCGTGCGGACGAGCTCGTTCGACGTGGCGGAGATCTCCTTTGCCGTCGCGCGGATTTCCGTAGTGGTCGCTGCGATTTCAGTTGCAGTCGCCTGTTGTTGCTTGGAGGTGGCGGCAATTCCGGTGATGGAAGTGTTGACCTGGATGCTGGATTTCTGAATCTGGCCAATAAGCGTGGTGAGATCGTCCGCCATTGCATTGAAGCCATCAGCAAGCATGCTGAACTCGTCCCGGCGCCCGACGTTGAGCCGGCCGCTGAAGTCGCCTTGCCGCATCAACTGAACGGCATCGACCAGGCGGGTGAGCGGCCCAGTAATGGCGCGGAACAGGAAATACCCGCAAAGAAAGGCCAACCCGAGGGCTACAAGCAAGCCAAATGCCAAACCCACTTCTGCCGTGTTGACGATCTCACTGATCCGTTGCGTCGCGCTGTCTGCCTCGCCTCTGTGATCATCAACCATCGCTTGCAGGGCAGACTGCAATTTCAGAAAAATCGGCTCGACGGTGTTCTTGATGGCCGGGCGTTCATTGGGGGCTTCACCTTTTGACAAGGCAGCCCGGCTTGCATCCAGCACAGCAGTTTCTGCCTGACGAAATTGGTTGGCGAGGTCTTTGACGACGGCGTAGTTCTGCTTGTCGACATCCGAAAAGATGGTTCGTTCATAGTCGTCCATCAACCGCTGTACGCGGTCGCGATTGCCCACGATGGTGCTTTCAACCACGCTTTTGTCCGTCGGATTGTCCTGAAGGGCATATTCCTGAAGCAGGCTATGAGCCGTTATCTGACCCATCATGATCTCTGTGCTGTGATAGAGATCTGGGAGGATGCCCTTTTCGACCTCGGTCGCTTCCTGCTGCGTCTGAAGAAACCATACGTACGTGATCACACCTATCACGCACATGACTACCAGGATGGCAGCGAAACTCACGAGTATGCGGTGACGTATCGTCAGGCTTTTCATGGATGGTTCCGCCATTGGGGCATTTTGCGCTAGCGCGACTAGCACCATTTGTTCCGACGATTCGAACAGGCGTGTCGAAACCAGCAGTCTGATCCTGAATGGTTTCTTTTCCGTTCAACCGGCGCCAAACGCTATGGGCCGGCCGCGTCGCAGAGCCTGTGCTCCATTGGAGCGCACAACGCGCTGTTACGCAAACATGCATATTGGCCAAAATCCCCCTGCGGGCCGGACAACTTTGTTGTAGGTGTATGGCTGAAAGCAAGGCTGCCGGAGGGAGCGATTATTCCGCTTCAACCATGAGCTCCGGCGAAGCTGCTCAAGTCATTCGGGCTACCATCTTATCAAGCATAGTGGGCCCATTGTGGTTTAAGCAAACCGCAAACCATTCTGAATACCGAGCCGGGCAAATGTCCTCTGTGGATGGCTCCCGCGATGCAAGAGGTAATTCGACATTATGGCGCGTTGGTCGGGTGCAGTCTTCTGTCCGGCCTTTTGATGCAGCCATTCGAGACTGCTGGCCCTGATGGGGTCGGCGAACTGGGTCCCAATCTGCTTATCAGGCTATGATGCCTCGGACATTCGACGGGTTGTCCCTGTTCCCGGCCTGACCGGTCTCGCCATCACATCGCGTCGCTCTCACAACCTCATGGAGCCGATCGATCGGCTCGAACTGTTCTCGGCCCTTAAAATTTCATCTCTTCGAACCTTACGCCGCAAGGCTCGCGGCATGGCGAGCTTGATAGGTTTCGCCGCGCGCCATGATCGCCCACACCACGCGGGCCATCTTGTTTGCCATGGCTACGCTTGCCACGCGCGCTGGCTTCCTGGCGAGCAACGCGAGGAGGCGCGGATCCGCAGCCTCGGGCTTATGCCTTGCCCGTCGGATCAGAGAGGTCGCGCCGATCACCAGGAGCTTTCTCAGATACCGGTCGCCCATCTTGGTGATGTGCCCGAGACGGTCCTTTCCGCCGCTCGAGTTTTGCGAAGGTGTCAGCCCAAGCCAGGCGGCGAACTCTCGACCCGAGCGGAACTGTCCCGGATCGGCAACGGATGCAGCCAACGCTGTAGCCCCTACCGGACCGATACCGGGGATCGTCGACAAGCGTCGTGCGACGTCGTCGGTTCGTTGGAGGGCACTGATCGAACGGTCGATCGCCTGGAGACGAACATGGGTGTCGAGCACCTGCCCGCACAGGAGACCGAGAACCTGCGTTGCCATTGCCGGCACTTCCGGCCTCGCTTCCTTCGCGGCGATCTGGTGCGCCAGCCTGAGCGCCCGCTCCAAACCTTGGGGAATGTCGATGCCGAACTCAGCCAACAAGCCGCGGATCATGTTCACGAGTTGCGTGCGCTGCTTGACCAGAAGATTGCGTGTGCGGTGAAGCGACAGGGCCGCCTGTTGCTCGGCCGACTTCATCGCCACGAAGCGCATGGTCGGGCGTGTCACCGCTTCGCAGATCGCTTCCGCGTCCACCGCATCATTCTTGCCGCGCTTCACATAAGGCTTCACGTAGCTCGGCGGCATCAAGCGGACCTCATGGCCGAGCTCCGTCAGTTCTCGAGCCCAGTGATGTGACGTCCCGCAGGCCTCGATCCCGATCAGGCAGCGCGGTAGCTTGACGAAGAACGGCAGAACTTGCGATCGGCGCAGTGCCTTGCGCACAACAACGTCTCCAGACGCGTCCACGGCGTGAACTTGAAAAATGCGCTTGGCCAGATCGAGGCCCACGGTGGTAATCTGCATGGCGGATGGCTCCTTCGCTCGGGTTGCCTGACAGCAAACCCACTGTGGCACTCAGATGCCGGGAGCGGGAGCCATCCACCTCATCTGCTTTCAGAGCACGATCCAACCCGACGGAACGGCAGGCATGAGGCGCATTGCCGTCCGGCAGCTTCGGGGCCGAAGGCTGCCAGTCCGCTTTGCGCAGCCAAGATGGAAAGGCAGAAATTCGCCTGAAGGGGCGGCCGCCCGAAGCTCACCCAAGTCGGACGGGCTGCAGGAACCCGAGGCCGTCGCTTATCGATGGTCAAGGATGTTACATTGCGAGCCATCCTACGATCGACGCGCCCGCCGGTGCCGTCCACGTATTGCAGAATTGGGAACGAGCCTCAGAAATAGAAGGGAGAGGAAGCGGGCGTTAAACATCGAATCGATCAATCCATGTTGATCCGCGGACCTGTTGCCCCGTTCAGCAAGCGCTTCAAATGGAAGCTCGCAAGCTGGTCCCCTGCGCGCCTGCCTACTTCAGCAGCGAACGAGGTGACCGCACTAGGGTCGCCGGCTTCCAGCTTAGCGAAGGCGGCCAGGTAATCCTTCGTCGCGAGGTCGTCGCATTGCTCAGGCCTTAGTGGCTCGTAAGCGCGCAGCGACTCCGTTCGTCCTCTCAACACGAGGTCACCCACCGGCCGCCCTCGGAAATTCATAACTTGCCTCGCGACGCTCTCGCTCACGCAAATACGGGTGCCGAGTTGTTTGTTGGCGGCTTCCAGCCGCGCCGCGATGTTGATCGTGTCTCCATAGGCCGTGTAGTCGAAGAAGCGGGCGCCGCCGAAATTGCCGACGATCGCCGGCCCGGCGTGGGCGCCGATACGGGTGGGGCCGAGCGCCACGCCCCTGGCGCGCCAGCCGGCGCGGAAGTCTTCCGAAAAGTCGTCGAGGTCAAGCGCGCAGGCGACGGCGCGGGGGGCATGGTCGGGCTGCTCGCCCGGCGCGCCGAAGAGCACATGCAGTGCGTCCCCCACGATCTTGGCCACCGTGCCCTCGTGGTGGAAAACGATGTCAGTCATGCCGGCGAGGTACACGTTTAGCAGTTCGCCCAGTACCGCCGGGTCGAGCGTTTCCGCAAGCGCAGTGAATCCGGCGATGTCAGTAAACAGCGACGCCACCTCGCGTCGCCGCCCGGCAAGCTCGCCAGCGTCGTTGGCGAGCCGCTCGGCGAGATTGGGCGAGAAGTAGCGCGACAGCGAGGCGTGCGCGCGCTCGGCCGCCACCTGCTTGCCCCGCGCGTCGCGCAGAAGTGCAAGGTGCCTCAGCGTCTTGGCGATAGTCGTCTCCAAGTCGGCGAAATCGATCGGCTTCATAAGGAAATCAAAGGCTCCGCGGTTCATTGCCGTGCGGATGTTAGCCATGTCGCCGTAGGCCGACACGATGATGGTCGACAAACGCTCCTCGGCGTCCTGGAGCTTCGCAAGCAGCGACAGCCCGTCCATGCGCGGCATGTTGATGTCGGCAACGACCATTTCGATTCCGGGATTGGCGGCGATCACGTCCAGCGCCTCGACGCCATCGCGGGCAAAGATAAAGCTCACGTCGCCGTCGCGGATCTGGCGGCGGAACTTTTGCAGGACGAGCGGCTCCAAGTCCGGCTCGTCGTCGACGACGAGGATCAGCGCCGTCACGCCGCGAGCCCGACGCGGGCGTCGATCTCGCCGCGCAGCGCAACAAAATCGAGGGGCTTCGTCAACAGCGCCTCGGCGCCGTTTTCGAGCGCCTTCCGCTTGGTCTCGGCGTCGCCATATGCGGTGATCATAATCACGGGCACATCGGGACGCAACGCCTTCGCTTTCGGCAGGAGCTCGAGGCCGCTCATGCCCGGCATGTTGATGTCCGATAGGATGAGGATCAGCGAGGCACTTTCCGCCGCCTCGATCACCCTGAGAGCGTGCAGCGCCGAAAGCGCGAATGCCATGTCGAAGCGCCCGGCTCTCAGGTCGCGCCGGAACTGCTGCCGGAAAAGCAGCTCGATGTCGGGTTCGTCGTCGACGATCAGGATGAGCAGACTCAAGCGCTTCCTCCAGCTTTGGCGAGCGTTGCGGCGCTGCGCGGCAAAACGATGCGGAATTCGGTGAAGGAACCCAGCTCGGTGTCGACCTCTATGGTGCCAGCGTGCTGTTTCACGACGATGTCGTGGCTTAACGACAGACCGAGCCCCGTTCCCTCGCCCGCCGGCTTGGTGGTGAAGAACGGGTTGAACATCTTTTCCTTCACCTCCGGCGGGATGCCGGTGCCGTTGTCGCGGATCCTGATCTCGACCGCATCGCCCAGGTTCTTCGTCGATGCCGCCAGCACCGGCTCGTAGCCGGTTTCGCCATCAGCCGCACGCCGTTTCGTTGTCGCGTAAAAGCCGTTGGAGATCAGGTTCAACAGCACGCGGGTGATCTCCTGCGGAAAGAGATCGACCTTACCGGCGCCCGGATCGAAATTCCGTTCCAGCATGATATTGAAGCCTTTTCCCTCGGCGCGGGCGCCATGATAGGCGAGGTTCAAGCTCTCCTCCACGACCGCATTGATGTCGATCGGCCGGTGCTCGCCGGAGCCCGAGCGCGAATGGAGCAGCATGTTCCTGACGATCGAGTCGGCGCGCTTGCCGTGCTGTACGACCTTGTCGAGATTGCCCTTCAGCATCTCCGATAACTCGTCAATCTCCTTGCGGGTCTTGTCGTCAAGCGCCGCGCCTTGCAACGCCTCGAGCAGCTCCACGATAAGGTCGCCGGACAGCGAGGAGAAGTTGTTGACGAAGTTGAGCGGGTTCTTGATCTCGTGAGCTATTCCCGCGGTCAGCTGGCCGAGCGAGGCGAGCTTTTCGGTCTGCACGAGTCGATCTTGGGCCTTGCGCAGGTCGTCGAGCGAGCGCGACAGTTGCTCGGTGCGCGCCTGCACCTCGTCGAACAGGCGGACGTTCTCGATGGCGATGACCGCTTGATCGGCGAAAGTCTTCAGAAGCTCTACTTGCTTGGCGGCAAGAACGCCCGTCTCAGCGCGCCCGACTGCTATGCAACCAATGGGCAGGCCGTCACGCAGCATCGGCACGGCGACAGCGCTGCGCAGGCCCGAAAAAGCCGCCGCGGCGCGATGCGTGAATTCATTGTCTAAAGTGAGGTCCGGGATCTGCGCCACGTCAAGATAGAGGATCGCCCGTTCGGCGGCGCTGCCGCGAGTAGGAGCCACGGGAAAGGTGTTGCGTACTATATGAACGCTTTCTTCGGTGATGCCGTGATGCGCCACGAAATGCAGAAGCTCGCCATCATATCTGTAGACGAAGCAGAACTGCGCTTCGCACAGACGGGCGGCACTTTGCGCTATCATGTTGAACACCGGCTGCACATCAGTGGGCGAGCGGCTGATGACGCTAAGCACATCGCTGGTCGCCGTCTGGTACTCTAGCGCCTCGGTAGCCTCCCGCGTCCGCTGCTGCACTTCCTCGAACAAGCGGACGTTCTCAATCGCGATGACGGCCTGGTCGGCGAAAGTCTTCAGCAGTTCGAGCTGCTTGTCGGTGAATGGCCTTGCCTCGGCGCGCCGGATCATTATCGCTCCGATGACGTCCTCCTCGCGCAGGAGCGGAGCCGCAAGGATTGCGCGGAATCCGAGCCGTCGCGCAAACTCGGCTCCGACCGGAAACTCCCTGCCGGCCTCCTGCAAATCAAGGACATGCACCGGCGCGCGATCGAGCACCGCGCGGCCGGTGACCACGTCGCGGGCGACCGGCAGGCCGGTGTCGTCGACGGGGATCGGCCCGTGATGGGCTCCCACCGCCAGCCGACCGGCGCGTCGCAGGTAGATCGTCGCGTCATAGGCGTCGCAGAGGCGCGCGGCGCTTTCGGCGACGGCGTCAAGGACCGGCTGGATGTCGGTCGGTGACGCGGCGATGACGCGCAGTATGGCGCCCGTCGCAGTCTCCCGCTCCAGCGCCTCGGTTACTTCGCGATTGCGCGCCTGCACCTCGTCGAACAGGCGCACATTCGCGATGGCGATAGCAGCCTGATCGGCGAAGGTCTCCACCAGTTCGATCTGGCGTTGTGAGAACGGCCCCACGGTCCGTCTCGCCATGCCGAAGACGCCGATCACGTCTTGGCCTCGCTTGAGGGGTACCGAAAGGGCCGCGCGGAAATGGCCCATGCTCGCCGCTTCCGGCCTTTTGTATTCCATATCCTGGGACACATCGGGCACATGGACGGTTGCCCCTTCGAGGGCCGCTCGACCTTGAAATGTCCCACGCCCGATCGGGTGTGGATGGCTCTTCTCGTAAGCGCGAAGTTCATCCGTCCAACCGGTCCCGGTCATGACCTGTAGCCGATCGCCATCGCGTAGTGAGATCGAGCCCATATCTCCGCCTGCCAGGCGGATCGCCGAATCGAGTAGCGTCTGCAATACAGGTTCAAGGTCGAAGGCCGACCGGCTGATGACCTTGAGCACGTCGGCGGTCGCAGTCTGCTGAGCAAGCGCTTCGGTCAGTTCGGCCGTCCGTGCCTGAACTTCTTCGAACAGCCGCACGTTCGAGATAGCGATCACGGCCTGGTCGGCGAAGGTCTTCAGAACCTCGATCTGCCTGTCGCTGAACGGTCTCACCTCTCTTCGCCGCAGGCTAATCGCACCGATCGCTCTTCCCTCCCCCACGAGAGGTGTCGCCAGAATGGTGCGAAAGCCGTACTGAATGGCCTTTTCCCGTCCTGCCGCGAATTCGGCGCCGGCCTCGGACAGGTCTTCGACCTGGACGGTCCTCGCATCGATCACCGACCGCGCCATCACCCGGTCTCGCTCCAGTGGCCACGGCGCCTCATCGACCGCAATTGGGCCCCAATGCGCACCGAGATGGAGCATATCGTTCTTCTTGAGACGGATGATTACGTCATAGGCATCGCAAAGACGGGCGGCGCTCGCCGCCACAGCGTCGAGGACCGGCTTGATATCGGTTGGCGACGAGGCGATGACGCGAAGCAGCTCGCCGGTCGCCGTCTCGCGTTCGAGCGCTTCGTTGAGCTCCCGCGTGAGATGCCCAATCCTAGCTTCGAGTTCGCCGTGTGATTGCCGCATGCAGGTTCTAGCCCTCGGTCGCAGCGCTGCCCACTAGGTCGAGATGCGAACCATAGGCAGAACGAAAGTAGAAATACTAGGTCGCCCAACGGTTTGGGCCGAAAACGGAACGTCTCTTTCGGAATGATGGGGCTAGAAAGCCCACCTATTTCATCCAGGTTGGTCCCAACGGCTTTGCGTCAGCATCAGACGACACCAGGGAGGCTTAAGCGTCGTTTGCCCTTAGCCCTTTACGCATTGAGGCAGACGGAAAGGCTTTGCAAGGCTGGCAAGTTTTTCAGGAAGCGCAATGCCGCAAAACCAGCGGCAAGCATCGTTTCGGCGAGCTTCTTGCGCTCTGTCTCATTAAACCCAGGCTCGTTCGCAAAGCTCTCGGCGGTCAAATCTGGGTGATGCGTCAACGCCTCCTTTTTAGCTGCCTCCGCCTTCTCCCGCTCATCGAGCGCGGCATAACTGGCAGCCCGAATAGCCCAGCTCAATCGGGTACGGCTCTCGACCGGCTCCTTGTCGATGACGCGCAGGGTGTCTTTATAGCGTTCGGCCATGAAGTAGGCGATGTAGAATGACCCCGCCATGACGGGCGGGTAGTTGGGGTCGAGTCGGATCGCCTGATCCGCAAGCTCGCCGCCGCGTTCAGGGTCGCCGAACGTGCTCGCCCAGCTGGCGGCCAGGATCAGGATATTGGCTGAGCCGGGATTTAGACGCAGCGCGGTGTCGAGTTCCGCCTTTCCGCGTCCGTAGTCCCCATCATACAGGATTTGGTTGGCCAAGACAGCATGAGCCGCGCCGTCCATAGGATCCATGTCCACCGCCCGCTGCGCCGCCTCCAATGCGAGCGGGTGAGCCGTTGCGTAGTCAGCCCCGAACCAAGTCGTGTGATCATAGGCCCATGCAAGATCCGCCCACGCGCGGGCAAGCTTAGGGTCCTCGTCAAGCACTTGCTTGAACAGCCCAATGGCCTCGTCAGTTCCCTCCTTGGTCGGCGCCATGAGCCTCTCGCGGGCGAGGAGATACTTCTCATATGCGCTGAGGTTCCCCGGCCGCTTGCGCTGTGCTGCCCTGTGCTCAGCCTCCATGATCGCCCCGGTGCCGCCGAGGCGGCTGGCAGCCTGCTTCACGATTTCCGTCTGGAGCGCAAACACATCCTCCGACGGTCGATCCCAGCGATCGGACCAGATATGGACGCCTGTTTTAGCGTCGATAAGCTGGGCGGTGACGCGGATTTGATCGGCTGCGCGTTGGACGGAGCCTTCAAGCATATATCGCACTTTCAGATCAGCGCCGACCTGACGGACGTCGATCGGCTTTCCAGCGTAGACCGCAGTGGAATTTCGAGCAATTACATAAAAGTCAGCAAGATCGGTGATGAGGTCCTCGGTTATGCCGTCGGCTAACCTCCCCGAGGATTCGTCGCCACCAATGTTGTCGAAGGGCAAAACTGCTATAGCTGGCTTGTCAATGGCGTTATNAGCCTCCCCGAGGATTCGTCGCCACCAATGTTGTCGAAGGGCAAAACTGCTATAGCTGGCTTGTCAATGGCGTTATCAGTCGGCCTCAGCCACCAGGTTCCGGCTGCCGCAACTGCGAGCAAAACGCCGGCCATCGCGACCATTGGCAGCCATTGGCGACGGCGGCGCGCATGCAGCTTCCTGGCCCGCGGCGCCCCGTCCATTCTAACGCTATAGGTCCGCACTGGGTCAGAAATGTTCTTGACCCGTTGCTCGCCCATATTGTCGAGCGGCAGGCTGATTTTGCCTTTCATCTGATCGTAGGCGGTGCCAGAGAGGACCACGCCGCCAGGCGGGGAGAGCTGCTCCAGCCGTGCCGCAACGTTCACGCCGTCGCCGAAGAGATCGTCCCTTCGACCACCACATCGCCCAGGTTGATCCCGATCCGAAGGACGATGCGCCGATCAGGAGCGCTGCCCGCTTGATGTACGGCGACGCCTTTCTGCATTGCTACCGCGCACGCCACGGCATCGACGACCGAGTTGAACTCGACCAAGCTTCCGTCGCCCATCAGCTTGACGATACGGCCCTTATATTCTGCGAGTATGGGATCGACGATATCAGCCCGCAACGCCTTGAACGACGAAAGAGTCGCGGCCTCATCCGCGTCGATCATTCGCAAAAAACCGACTATGTCAGTCGCCATGATCGCCGCTAAGCGCCCGTCTACTCGGGCACCTGTCAAGGAACACCCTCCGCTCTGCGGTCCGACCGGATAGTTTGTCAATCCTCCGGGCATCGATTGCGACGCAGTCGACGCCAATAGACCATCCTAAAGCATTGCGCTCGCAAAAGGGAGTGCCCGCTTCGGGCTAGACCCGGTCGTCATACCGCCCAAGCCGAACATCTGCTTTCGGGAGACGATCAAGGAACCTCAGCGACCGACATGAGGCGCATTGCTGCTCGACAGGATTGGGGCGGCCAGCGGACTGACAGCTTTCGAGCACATCCAATTGGCAAAGCAGCCACTCACGCTCCGAGCGCCGCTGATCGGGTCGAGAGTGTTTTCGGCATCACAGGCACGCCAACCGATGCTATGCTAACTTTCGCCTCGAGGCGTGAGCTTACGCGAGGACGTTGAGGAGGAGGATGTAGCAGGTGACGGAGCTTCAGAACCGCAGTGGTGTGCCGATTGGCGCCGATCTTATCGATGAGTTTACTTCCGGGTTGGCTGGACGCTCAATCCGGCCCGCTGATGCCGAATACGACGCGGCGCGCCGTATTTGGAACGCGGCAATCGACCGACACCCAGGATTGATAGCACGCTGCCTCGGTGTCGCTGATGTAATCCACGCGGTGAGATTCGCTGCTCAGAACGACCTTCTTGTCGCGGTGCGTGGGGGCGGTCACAATGTCGCCGGGCGGGCGTTATGCGACAACGGCATCGTCATCGACCTCTCCGCTATGCGTGGCGTGCTGGTTGAGCCCAAAACCCAGACCGTGCGAGTTCAGGGCGGCGCGACGCTTGGCGATCTCGACCGAGAGGCGCATCTGCATGGGCTGGCGGTGCCGGTCGGCGTCGTCTCGAAGACCGGCGTTGCCGGTCTGACGCTCGGCGGCGGCGTAGGCTGGCTGGTGCGCAAGCACGGACTGAGTTGTGACAATGTAATCTCGTTTGAGCTGGTGACTGCGGAGGGCCACCTGCTGACGGCCAACGCGGCAGACCACCCCGACCTCTTCTGGGCTTTGCGCGGCGGAGGCGGCAATTTCGGCATCGTCACCTGCTTCACCTTCCGGGCGAAGAAAATATCTTCGGTGCTCGGCGGCCTGATTGTTCATGCCCGCGACAAGTCCGGCCAGGTGTTGCGCTTCTATCGCGACTTCATGGCTACGGCGCCGGAGGAACTGACTGCTTACGCGGCCATGCTGACGACGCCGGACGGCATGCCGGCGGTCGGCATAATCACATGCTGGTGCGGTGACGTGGACGAAGGCACGCGCGTGCTGGCGCCGCTGCGAGCCTTCGGTCCACCGCTGCTTGACGCCATCCAGGCAATGCCTTTCCCGTCTATGCAGAAGCTGCTGGACGGCGCATTCCCGGACGGCACCCACAATTACTGGAAGGCGAGCTTCGTTCCGCAGCTTACCGACGCGATCATCGACCTGCTTGTCGAGCATGGAAATCGGATGGAGTCGCCTCTTTCGGCCTGCATAGTAGAGTTCTACGGCGGCGCGCCCGGCCGGATCAGTTACGCGGACTCCGCCTTCGTCCAGCGGAACGCAGAATACAACATCGGGATGACTGCACAGTGGACGGATGCGGCCGAAAGCGAAAGGCATATTGCTTGGGTACGGGCCATGTATGATGCATTCGAGCCGCATTCGAGCGGCATGCACCTTCTGAATTTTCTGAGCGAGCCCGCGGACCAAGTGATCCGCGCCTCCTTCGGCGACAATTACAGCCGGCTTGCCGAGGTAAAAAGGAAATACGACCCTACCAACTTTTTTAGCGTCAACCAGAACATCTCGACCGCGACACATTAGGCGCTCTTCGAGAAAAGCCAGGTGAGCTGATCCACGCTTTCCCTTGGATGGGAGTGTGATTGCAGCATTATGGCGCATCCTTATTTCGTCGTCATCGTCGGCGACGGGCGTTCAGAACGGCTGAATCTGGTGCTGGACTCTTCAGCCAAGCCGTGTGCTGCGCGACGCGCTTGCTGGTCCATCCAGCTGCTGATTCTAGATCGCGAGGGTCCGTTTCCGAGCGCAGACGACGTGGTCTCAATGTCTGAAATGAGGCGCAAAGCTGGCCGGCAGATTAGGGGCCGCAATCAGAGCGACAGCTTTCGTGATAATCGCGTCGACAAGCCGCCATTCAGCCTGACGACCCAGAGCCGATTTTCGTCGACCTATATTGATACTCAATAGTCGACGCAATAACGAACACCGCCACGAAAAATCAACCTGCGGAATCGGGACGATTGACATTGCCGCCGTCGGTGTCGTGTCGCAGCACTGCGCTCAGTCGTTCCTTGTCTTGGGCAGGCTGACGTTCGATCTCCCGCTCCGCGGCTTCGATGCCGTCCAAAGCCGCCAACGCAACGATCAGATTACCGTTGTCCAGGCCCTGTTCGAGCAGCATGGACCAGGTCGCCAAGCGGGGATGCTGGCGGGGCAGATTGGCATCTAAGTGTCTCGGCGTCAGTCCCAGAATGTATGATCCCCCAGCCCCAACGGTCGGAACCGACATCCAGAACGGGCGGTGTTCTTCACCGCCCCATTCCAGGCGGAGAACGCTCGTGTTCGCGGCAGTGTTCTGTTGTCGCCAAGTTGCAACTCGCCTACCGCTACTCTTCATGACCCAAGCTTCCAGTTGGCGGTCGGCGCTAATCAGCATCATTGACGAATGGCGCAGGCGCGCTACGTCTCGGTCTTGTTTGATCTCATTGCTTGCACCCAATGACCGCCTCGCGAAGACTCAGCGCTCTTGACGGATTGCGAGGTCTGGCCGCCCTTGGCGTGGTTGCCTACCACTACGTCGACAGGCCCGCCTACTATGGCCTGCTTGGCGTCGAGTTGTTCTTTGTGATCAGCGGGTTCGTGATCCTTATGACGCTCGAGCGAGTGAAATCGTTAACCGAATTTGTCATCGGTCGTGCGGCCCGTTTGTATCCTGCATATTGGCTTTCAATCGGCGTAGCCGGCCTTTTCCTATGGATGACTGATCAAACCACCGGTCGAACCATACTGATCAATGCCACGATGCTGCAGGCCTTTCTTTACGCGCCTAACCTTGTTAGTCCATATTGGAGCTTAGCGTATGAACTCGTGTTCTACGCTACCATGGCGGTGATTTTCAAAATCAGCCAACTCCAGAATATAGACGCTATATCGATTGCCTGGCTAACGCTTATGATTTTGCTTAGAGGCGCAATCCTGCTAAGCGGCCACGGGTGGGGCTTCTACAATGACTGGATGGTGCAGTCGCTTCTAATGCCGCAGTTCGGACATCTGTTTATCGCCGGCATGATGCTCTACCGCATCCGCACCGACCGAGCGACGAAATTGACTTGCGTTGCGCTTATCCTGGCGGTTTTTTATTCGCTTTTTGGGCGCCCGGATTGGGCGCACATCAGTCCGATTCTCTACTTCTTGGTCAATGCAGCATTCATCTCTGCCGTTTGGGCTGCTTCGTCGGATCGAGCATTACTTCTCGCGACCCCATTGCTGGTTCGCGTAGGGGTTTGCTCTTACTCGCTCTACGTATTGCATGTGCCGGTGAAGCTGGTTTTGAGCCATCTGTTCGGTCAACTTAGCGGACAGCCCTGGTTCGTGATCACGGTCCTTTTCCCGGCTGCGATTGGCACGGCCGTCGTTTCGCGGAGGTACATTGAGCAACCAGTTCAGTTGTGGGCCAGGAAGCTGATCACGCCGGCTCGGATGGTCGACGAGCGAAGGCCTAGCATCACGCCGACCGTCGGCGGCCGCTAGTCCTCCGGGCGCCGCGCTATTTGGGGCGGACATTCCATCCATGACTGGTGCTGCAAGGTGGGTTCCTCCGCCCCCGCTGAATGCGGATCACAGGTTGGCTAGGTTGTCCATTCGGACCAAACCGAGGAGACTGGAGATACCACGCTTCAGCACTCACCGGAGGGTCCGAATGAACATCCACCAGAATGCCCGTCTCACGCCTCTGCATCGAGAGGAGATGGCGCTTTTGGTGATAGAAGGCGGCCTTTCCACAGCCTATGCGGTGCGGACCTATGGCGTGTCACCCAAGATTGTGGCGCGCTGGGTCGAGCGCTACAAGACCGAAGGCAGTAAAGGGATGGCCGACCGTTCGTCACGGCCCAACGTCATGCCGGGTCTGACCAGCCAGGCCGTGGCCGAGCGCATCGTCGTCCTGCGCCGCCAGCGGCTGACCGGCAAACACATCGCCGTGGCGGTGAGCGTCTCGCCCGCCACCGTCAGCCGGGTTCTCAGGCGTGCCGGATTGTCGCGTCTGAAGGACATCGCGCCAGCCGAACCGATCCGCCGCTACGAACGCGAGCATCCCCGCGACATGATCCACATCGCCACATCGACATCAAGAAGCTCGGACGATTTGAACGGGTTGGCCACCGCATATGTGGGCTGGCGCTACCCAGCCGTAGGGGCGGTGCCGTGCGCTCCGGGGCGCTGTAACGAGTCGGTTTAATATTAGGTTTCACTAACATGAAGGAAGTCCGCGACCACGCTGCTCGCCAATGCGGCCTCGGCCTCGCCATCGGCCTGGGAATCGCCGTAGCGGGTTAATCGTATAGCGTTCATTCCGCCTTAGGACGCACCGGCCCGGTAGTGTTCCACTGGATGAACTCGACTTCCTTCCCCGTCACTTCCCGCACAGACTTCAACAGCGCCTCATGCAGGGTTCGCGTGGCGCGGTAATGCTCGCAATGGGGCGAGATGAATGGCTTGATGATGCTCTTGTGCAGAGCCTCTGCGGCCGTCAGGAAGCGGTCGATTTCTGCCTGGGAAAGCTGTTTGGATGGTTTTGACCTAGCCATGGTGGCGATCTCCGTTTGAGGGGTTCGCCGCAACGAAAGGATTATATTCCTCGCCAGCGTCCGCTTGCAAGAAGGTGCGTAAGAATGCCTGCTATTTTCCCGAAAGTTCTTGAGGCGTGACGTAGCTTCTCTTCGCCCTTCAGGAACCGCACGCGGCCGACCAGACGCGGCCTTAGCCGTCGACCTTTTCCTTCGCAAGACCTTTCGGCGGCGGGGCCCCGGTCTTACTCACGATACGGTCATTCGTACGGATGACGCATTTCCTGGTTCGTTGGCTAAGATTACTATCGGACGGCTCCCCTCAGTCTGGATTGAAAGATGATCTTGGAGCTATTTGGGCCCTCCGGTGCTGGTAAGACCACCTTGGCCTCCGAGTTGGCGCGCGTTCTGCGAGGTCAGGGCCAGCCCGTTCTTTTGCAGATCGCTGACCGTGCACACCCGGTTAGAAGAGCCGCCTTTAAACTGGTTTCTGGCGTTCATTCAAAGTGTATTGCACAGCATTCTCTCGGAGAACTGTTTGAGATTCTCCCACCCAAGAACGAGATGTGGGCAGCTCGTCTGCACTGGCATCTTGAGGCTCTTCTTCAAGCTTGGCGCGCCGCAATGGCATCTAATCCAAAGATCTCAATTTTTGATCAAGGTATGGTTCAATTCGTATCCTCACTGGTTTTGTTCAGCGGAATAACGGATCGTGAACGAGTGTCGCGTGCTCTCGAGCTTCTGCCCAAACCGGACCTTCTTGTCCAATTGCGGGCGCCAAGACGAATTCTAGAGGCTCGGTTGAGGGAACGCCGGCGTACTCTCGGAATCATTCAGAAGTTCCTCGATCTTGATCTGCAGAGCAGTCTTGATCAAATCGAACACGTTAAGCTGGTCGAGGAAGAAATTAAGTCGTTCCTGGTACCCACTATTTGCGTCGAAAGCTTGGATTCAGACGGCCTCAGAGCCGCCACCCGAGTAATAGCGCTTCGATTAACAAGTTTGCGCGGCGCGGCCGATATCCAAACGGGCTGGGTATCAACGAAGAGAGATCGCCGACGAGAGCAAGATGTTGCGGACTAGGAACGGCCACGCTAACGCCATCCACGGCGCACCTCCTTTTATCAACCACTTGAACAGAGCGAGCCCGCTCCATCCGTTTGTGACCGTGCGGCCAGATAAACCATCAAGCGAGCAATGTGATCGCGACGCGTTTCTTCACGGCGTGCATAGAGCGCAAACTTTCCAGCGTCGGCGCCAATCTGCTCAGCTACGTACTTTAGCATTGCGCGAGGCGGAGTTTCATCGGCCGCTAACACCCTGCCCGGATATCGCATCAGGCAGAGCTGAACGGCAAATCCGAGCTGATTGTGTTCTCGTCTGNCTAACACCCTGCCCGGATATCGCATCAGGCAGAGCTGAACGGCAAATCCGAGCTGATTGTGTTCTCGTCTGCGAAGTCCAATCTAAAACCTGTCAGCCGACAACAACGAATAGTGTCGGATGAGCGCTGCGTGAGGCACTTGGTGTTGCCCTGGCGGGAGGCTCTCAGAGATAGTTCCTGCTATTGCTGCTGCAGGCCAGTGATCATGGCAATGATCTCGTTCTTATCGGTCTTCGCGGTCTCGCGAATTCCAATCTGCTTGCCACGCCTCAGCACGCAGATGCGATCCGAGAGCTTGAAGACCTGGTCGAGGCTGTGGCTGATGATCAGGATGCCGACATTGCGCTGCTTCAGCGACTGGACGATAGCCTCCACCCGGGCGGTTTCGGCAACGCCCAGCGCCGCTGTCGGCTCATCCAGCAGGATCAGCTTGCTTGCCCAATGCGTGGCGCGCGCGATCGCAACGCCCTGGCGCTGGCCGCCGGAGAGATCACGAATAGTGGCGTGGGCGGAGGGGATGCGCACGTCCAGTTCCTTCACCAGTTTCTCGGTCTCGTCGATCATGCGGCGGCGGTCGAGCAGACCGANACGAATAGTGGCGTGGGCGGAGGGGATGCGCACGTCCAGTTCCTTCACCAGTTTCTCGGTCTCGTCGATCATGCGGCGGCGGTCGAGCAGACCGAGGCGGTTCAGCGGCTCGCGGCCGAGGAACATGTTCATGTAGACCGTCTGCTGGTCGGCCAGCGCCAGGTCCTGGTAGACGACCTCGATTCCGTGCGAGCGCCCCATGGTGGCGTTCGACATCGTCACCGGTTTTCCTTCGATGATGATGGTGCCGGAAGAGGGCGGGTGGACGCCCGAGACGATCTTGACCAGCGTCGACTTGCCGGCGCCGTTGTCGCCGACAAGTGCAACGATCTCGCCCGGGAAAACCTGGAGCGAGAAGCTCTCGATCGCGGTGATGCCGCCGAAATTCTTGCGAATGTCCTGCAGCTGAAGGATGGGCGCGCTCAAGGTCATGTGTTTCTCCTAGACGGGCCAGGCATAGGGTTCACCGAACCCGTTCTCGATGGTTTCCACTTTCGGATTGCCCGTCGAAATGCCCGAGATGCCGACAATATGGGCGCGGGTGACGAAGGCCTGGCCACGGAAGCCGAACACGGCGCTGTCGCCAGGCTTTGGCGCGTTCGCGCCGGCGGCATCAATCATGGCGTAGTAGTCGATCGCCGAGGGCGGCGGCACCTCAACGCTGCGCAGTGCCGAGCCTGCCGTCGTCGGCTCGGCCGAGACGATTGCCTTGAGTTCATAGTCGGGGAAGATCGGGTCGATGTAGAAGCCGCCGCCAAGGCAATAGGCCTTGCCGCCCGAGAGATNGAGATGCCGACAATATGGGCGCGGGTGACGAAGGCCTGGCCACGGAAGCCGAACACGGCGCTGTCGCCAGGCTTTGGCGCGTTCGCGCCGGCGGCATCAATCATGGCGTAATAGTCGATCGCCGAGGGCGGCGGCACCTCAACGCTGCGCAGTGCCGAGCCTGCCGTCGTCGGCTCGGCCGAGACGATTGCCTTGACGTCATAGTCGGGGAAGATCGGGTCGATGTAGAAGCCGCCGCCAAGGCAATAGGCCTTGCCGCCCGAGAGATGCGAGACCTCGGTGAGATAGAGCACCGCCGGCAGCTCCGGCAAATCTTCCATGACATGCAGCGCCGTGGTGCCATGCAGTCCATTCCCGGGCTCGCACTGGGTCGCGCCAGCTTCGGCGAGTGCCGCCAGCATAACGCTCGAGGTGGTGCCCGGCGCGTTGATCTCGATGCCCTTGCGGCCTGTCTTGGCCAGCGCTTCGGCCGCGTTGGCGAGCGTCGCCAGATTGGGGGTCGGCAGCACTTTTCGCGAGGCATGGTCGAACAGCAAAGCAGGGAAAGTGGTGATGCCGGCGAAGCGGCCGCCGGCCAGTGCATCGAGGCGGTCGGCGACATCGACGATGTCGGCGGCGTCGAAGCCGCCTTCATGGCCGCGGTAGAAAATATCGCCTTCCGCCGATATGCGAGCCAGCAGCTCCTGCACATAGCCGGCCGCCTTGGCGCCTGCCGCAGCTTCCCCAGCCTTGGCATCGTTGAACACGGTCCAGTAGTCCGGCTTGAAGGTTTTCGCCGCAGCCGCCGCTTCGAATTTTGCGACCTGCTGGAGATGGCCGAGATGGCCAAGCTTCATGCCTGCGTTGTGGGTGGCGCGGGCGCAGGCCATGTCAACGGCGACCGCGCGGTCGATGCCGCCGCGCGTCACCGCCCGGCAGAACGACGAGGAGCGGCCGACCTGCTTGGTCATGGCGAAGATCTTCAGGCCGTTGCGGCTGGCTTCGTCCTTGAGAATCCGCGCATTGGCCTCAACCGTGTCTAGATCCAGCACATAAGCATTGGCCGGCAGCTTACCTTGCTGGTGCAACCGCATAGCTGCTTCAATGAAAGCGGGGTTGCGGCGGCGCAGAACGTCGAGAAACATGTATGGCTTCCTTCAGCGGGATTTTTCGCGCAGCGACACGGCGACGGCGGTCAGGATAATGAGGCCGCGCACGATCATCTGGTCGGAGACCGACAGGCCCATCAGGATCAGGCCGTTGTTGAGCATGCCCATCATCAGCGAGCCGACCAGCGCGCCGACCACGGATCCCTTGCCGCCATTGAGCAGCGTGCCGCCGACGATGACGGCGGCGATGACCGTCATCAGGTCGGTTTCGCCGAGCGTATATTTCGCCGCCTGCAGGCGACCGGCGTAGAGCAGGCCGGCAAGACCGGCCAGCCCGCCGCTGATGGCCAGCACGGCGAGCCTGATCCTGGGCACGCTAATGCCCGACACGCTTGCGGCGCGGGCATTGTCGCCGGTCGCCAGCACATGCGCGCCGAAACGGGTTTCGCGGAACACCAAGTGGCCGATGGTGACGGCAATTACCGACCACCAGACCAGCGAGGGGACACCGAGCAGCGAGCCGGAACCGAAGAAGCCGGTGAAGGCTTCATTGGTCACCGAGATCGAGCGCAGGTCTGTCATCGAACGGGAAACGCCGGCGAACAGGCCAAGCGTCGCCAGCGTCACCAGGAAGGAGGGCAGCCTGACATAGGCGACGAGGACGCCGTTGATGACGCCGATAAGCAGGCCGGCGCCGAGGCCGGCGACGATGCCTGCCGGCATGCCGTAAGCGTTGATGGTGACGGCGGCTGCAAGGGCCGCCACCGCCACGATCGAGCCGATCGACAAATCGATTTCGCCGGCCGACATGACGAAGACCAGGCCGATGGCCATGATCGTCACCGGCGTCGTCTGCAAAACGATGTTCGATAAATTGCGGACGGTGAGGAAGCCGCTGTCCCTCAGCACAATGGCGAAGAACAGGAAGATCGCCAGGAAACCGAGGTAGACGACATATTGCTGCAGATTGGAGCGGCTGGCAAAGCTGCTACCGGCACTGGTGTTGGCACTGGACATTTTATCCCTCCGGTGAGAGCGCTTCGCCTTGAGCCTATTTCATTGCTTCCGCGATGGCCGCTGGTACGTCCCTGTTGAGGGACTTCTTCCAACCGTCCTTCACCGTGTCCTTGGTGACGGCGATGGAATCAACGGCATAGAATGGCTCGGCCTTGTTGCCGACCAGCGAGCCTGCCGAGGCGCGCGCCAGCGTCACGCCGATGCTGTAGGCCTCGTCGGCGACAAGAGCCGCGATGTTGCCGCCCTTGACCATGTCGAGCGCGGCAGGCTCGTTGAGGTCGAGTGTTACGATCTTGGTGTGGCTATTGCCGGCGCCGCGCAAGGCCGAGAGCACGCTCAGCGCCGGTTCGGCCCAGGTGACATAGATGCCGTCTAGGTCCGGATGCTGGGTGATCATCGCCTGGGCAATGTCTTCGCTGCGCGCCGGGTCGGCCATGCCGGCCTCGGCCTCGATCTTCATATCAGGATAGTCCTGCTGGATGGTCTTCTTGAAGGCCTGGTCGCGCTGGTTGGTGACGTAGAAATCGGCATCGTGGAAGATGTAGCCGACCTTGCCCTTCTTGCCGAGCGCCTCGGCCATGGCGATGCCGGCCTTGTTGCCCATCTGGAAGAGATCGTCGGAAACGATGGTGACGTAATCCGTGCCCTGCTTGTAGCCGGCCGGGCAATTGTCGACGAAGCCGAGCTTGACGCCGGCGTGGCGGGCCGGATCGTAGACCGAAGCTGCGGTTGCCGGGTCGACGGGAAGCGACAGGATGATCGACGGCTTTTTGGCCATCACCGTCTCGACATCGGCCTTCTGTCGCGCGGCGTCGAAACCGGCATCGGTCTGCGCGACCACCTCGATGCCGAGGCGCTTGAACTCGTCATGGGCGCCGGCGTTGACGGCGTTGGTGTATTCGCTCATCTCGTGCCAGACGAGGGCGGCCGTAAACTTGCCGTCCTTGATCTGCTGCTCTTGCGCCTCCGTCAGCGTAAGACTTCTCGCTGGCACCGGCTTTTCACCATTCGGCCCTGTGGTGACCCCTTCAGCGGCGAAGGCGTGCATGGCAAACAGGCTCGCCACGGCAGTCATGATTACAGATGCTTTGCGCATGTCAGTTCCCTTTTTGTTGGGTCGAAGAAAAGCTCCGTGCGGCGGGCCGTACCGGAGCGAGAGCCTTACTTTGCTGCGTCGAGCACCGGCTGCGGCGCCTCGCGGTTGAGTGAGTCCTTCCAGCCCTGCGCGACATTCTCCTTGGTCACGGTCAGCGCCGGAGCGACGACGAAGGCTGGTGTCGGCTGGCCGAGCAGCGACTTCATGCCGGCAGCAGCCATGGCGCGGCCGAGTTCATAGGCTTTGTCGGCGACGAGTGCTGCGACATTGCCGCCCTTGACCATGTCGAGCGCCACCGGCTCGGCGAGGTCGAGCGTGACGATCTTCGTCTTGGTGTTGCCGGCGCCACGCAGCGCCGAAAGCACGCCGTCGGCCGGCTCGGCCCAGGTCACGTAGATGCCGTCGAGATCGGGATGCTGCAGCAGCATGGCATTGGCCAGTTCCTCGGCGCGGGCCGGATCGGAAATGCCCTGTTCGGCGACGATCTTGATATCAGGGTAGTCCTTCTCGATGGTGGTCTTGAAGGCCTTGTCGCGCTGGTTGGTGACGTAATAGCTGGCATCGTGGAAGATGTAGCCGACCTGGCCCTTGCCGCCGATGGCCTTGGCCATCGCATCTGCCGCCTGCTTGCCCATCTGGAATAGATCGTCGGTGACGATCGAGGCGTAGTCTGTGCCTTGCTTGTAGTCCTTGGGCAGGTTGGACAGGAACACCAGCTTGGTGCCGTCCTTGACCGCCTGTCGGAAAGCTTCGGCCGAGGTGGCCGGGTCGAGCGGCAGCGCCAGGATGACGTTCGGCTTGGCGGCCAAAGCCGTCTCGATGTCGCTGCGCTGGCGAGCAGCGTCGAACTGGGCATCCGTCTTCACCGCAATGGTGATGCCGGCGCGAGCGAACTCGTCGGTGGCGCCTGATGTCACCGCATTGGTGAAGTCGGAGGAGGTATGCCAGAGCAGCGCCGCCTTGTAGCCCTTGTCCTTGAGGGCGGCGATGTCGGCATCGCTCAGCGTCACGTCGGCGCTTGGCGTGGCGGCTTCGCCCTGCGGGCCGACCGTCTGCGCAACGACCGGGTTGGCGGCCAGCAACAGTCCGCCGGCAAAGACGGCGGCGATCAGTTTCTTCATCAGCATGTCAGTTCTCCCATTTTTGCTTCGGTGGTTGATCACTTGGCCACCCCGCAGTAGCGGGCCATGAAGGCGGCGAAGCCGACGATGCCGGCGAGATATTCCTCGACATCGACGTGCTCCTCGAATGTGTGGCAATTCCTGATATCACCCGGCGCGCAATAGACGGCGGGAATGCCGAGCCGGTTGACGAAGAACGGGGACTCCGACCAGAACGGCGCGCCCTCGATGCCGCCGCGTCCGCTCATCGCGCCGGCCATCGCATCCGACAGCAGGGCGACTTCGTTCCGGGTTTGGTCAATCTCGGCGGCGGTGCCGCCAAGCGAATGGTCGCGGCCGGCGGGATAGGCGAACTCGACCGATATCTCCGGATCGCTGATGGCGCCGCGCACGGCGGCCTCGATTTCGTCGGCGGCGGTGTCGAGGTCCTCGCCCGGCAGCAGCTTGCGGATCAGCGATAGCGTGCAACGCTCGGGCACGGCGATATAGCCGCCCCCTGTCAGGCCCGTGATGAGCAGGAAGCCGCGCCCGACCAGTCTGTGCTCGGCGCGAGCGGCGATTTCGTCGGAGTGTTTCCACAGCGCCGTCATCGCGGCATGGCTGGCGCGAAGCGCATCCTTGCCGAGTTCCGGCACGCCGAAATAGGCGGACCTTCCCGTAATCGTGATGTCAGTGATGAAGAAACCGATCTGAGCCGCATAGACGGCAAGGCGGGTCGGTTCGACATAGACGGTGAAATCGGGGGCGGCGACCTCGCCTGCCTCGATGCTGCCGACGAAGTGCTTGATCCCGGCGGAAATGCCGGTGCCGGGCTGGCCGCTCTCCTCATCGCCGACGAAAGCAAAGGCGACGTCGCCCTTGAGGCGAATGCCGGCCTTGTCGAGCAGCGCGAGTGCAGCAAGCGAAGCAGTGATGCCGGCCTTGAGGTCGCCGGAGCCGCGGCCCCAGACAGCGCCGTCAATGATGGGGGCGGCGAACGGTTCCTCACGCTCGGTGCCTGCCCAATGCTCACGCCAGCCGTCGACATGGACGGTGTCGGTATGGCCGATGAACAGCAGGCGCTTGCCCCGGTCGGCTCCTTGGCCCGCGCCTTTGCGCTCGCCCCAGATGTTCGGCCGGCCGGAAAGGAATTCCGTCCTGGTCAGGCCGCTGAGGTCAAGATCGCGCATCCTGGCTTCGAGGAAGTCGACGACGTTGGCTTCGTTGCCGGTGATGCTCTCGCGGGCGATGGCACCGCGAAACAGCGTCAGCGCATCGTCACGGTCGAGCGCTGCCTGCAGCCGGGCGGTGATATCGTCAGTCATATCGCGGCCTCCTTCAGGGCGGCGGCCTGGGCAGGCGGCAGGGAAATCCGGCCATCCGGCGCGTCGACGCCGAAGAACGTGTTGTGCAACTGGCCAAGCCCGATTGCCGCCGCGCCAATGAGGGCTGCGCGTGCGCCGAGTTCGCTCGCCTCGACCGTGACCGGATAGGGAAAGCATAGCGGCAGAAGCGCCTTCACCCTGGACAGCATTTCGGGCCGCAGCCCAATCGAGCCGCCAAGGATGATTTTTTCGGGATTGGCGATCGCCGCGATTGCCGCAACGCCTTGCGCCAGGTGCCGGGCAGTTTCATCGAGCACGGCGAGCGCGTCCTTGTCGCCACGCGCGGCATTCTCGAATATTGCCGGCACGGAGACCTGCCTGCCGGTGAGGGCGTGGTAGCGATCAGTCATGGCGTGGGTGGCCACGGCGCGTTCGAAGGCGCCGGTGCGCAGCGATTCCTCCGCGAAGGCATCAGCACCAATGGGCATGAAGCCGATCTCGCCAGCGGCGTGCGCAGCACCCCGCACCAGATGGCCGCCCAGCATCAGCCCGCTGCCGACGCCGGTGCCGAGCGCGATATAGGCGAGATTGTCGATGCCCTGGCCCCGACCGAGCCAGTTCTCGCCAAGCACCGCAAGATTGACGTCGTTTTCGATCATCACCGCGACGCCGAGCGCCTTTTCGAAGGCATCCAGCACATTCATCGTGGCGAAGCCGGCAATGTTCGGCGCCAATAGAATGCGGCCGGTAGCCGGGTCCGGAGCGCCAGGCGCGCCGATGACGGCGAGGCGTATCTTCTTGCGCGCGACGCGCTGTCTGGCGGCGGCATCGAAGACCAGCGCTGCAATCTGATCGACGACGAACTGGCCACCGCGCGGATCGGTCGGCGTGGCGGCTTCGGCAAAGATCTGGCAGGCAAGGTCGGTCAGCGCGACCCGCACCTTGGTGCCGCCAAGGTCGACGGCGATGATATAGGCAGCGTCGTGTACCAGTTCGTAGGTGACGGCGGTGCGCCCGACATGGCCGCTGGTACGGCCGGTTTCCTGGACCCAGCCTTCCTGCTCGAGCCCACGCATGATTTCAGAGATGGTCTGCTTCGACAGGCCTGTCAGCTTGGCTATCGAGGCGCGCGAGATCGGCCCGCCCTGGACGATCGCTTCCATCACGGAGCGCTGTGAGAACTGACGGGATATGCGCGGCAGGTCGGTCACATCGAACTCCGGTTAATTCGTTCTATGACCGAACTTATATTCAAAATTGGAGTTGTCAATGTACGCGTAATTTCAGACAGTAACGAGCCGCCCCATGAAATGCCACGCTGCCCGAGCAAGATCCACGCCGAAACACGGTGCTCGGCAAGACGTTCGAAAAGGACGCCCCTGCTCTTCCCGAGCTCTGCTGCCACGGCCTTCCATGCACCAAGCCGCCCAGCATTCGGAATGGCGACTCTGGCCAATGCCTGCGCATCTCCCGACCAGGGATGCAACCGCATGATCGCGGCCTCCCATCGGGTTGCACCCGCATCCGCTGCCTCGCGTGCCGCCTTGGTTTCCCCAATGTGCCCGCTGGCCCTTGCTGTCGACAAAGCCGAAAGCAGCCTCGCCCTGGCAGGCTAAGGCAGTGCCCGTTCTTCGCCGACCCGCTCGCGTGCCGCCTGAAGCGCATCAGTAGCTGCCGCGGCCTCCTCGCGCAACGTGCACGTTTGTAACGATCCCGGATCGCTGCTCGACCATTGCGCGTACAGCGCCAACGCTTGCAGCAGGCAAGAGCAGGTTGGCAGGGTGTGGCTCGGAGGACCTTTCCCAGGGCGGCAAGGCAGGTCGCCACGGCATTGTCGAGGATTTGCAGCTCGGTCCTGCGACTTGGCAGGTCGAGGCCGGCCGAGACGTGGCGCACCTTGCGGTCGGCCAGGCCGCGAACCCGTCCGGACATCGCAAGGATCACCGCGTCCACAACGACCGAGACGATTTTCGTCGTCACCCGCTCGAGCTCGTCCCCCTCGCGGGTAGCCGCGTTCTCAGACTGCGTCGGTCTCGATCATGTCCGCGACGCTGCCCGTCCAGGTCCGTAACCGTTTGCCTCAGTTTCAAATTTGCCGCGCGAACGCTATTGTCGCGCCGCGTGCCAAACTTTCCTACATGCTTTAGCGAAAGCTTGGAGAGAAGACCCGTATCGGACCGCGCCCGAGAATTGTTCGACAGTTAAGTGACTAACAGCCTCAACCATCCTGACCTTCAAGGGATCGGGATCATGTCGCATGTATTCAACCTTACCGCTGCTGCAATTGACGCGCATATCCCAACGGCTGAGATTATCGCTGAAGTTGGCCCGCTTGCCCGGGCACTGTCTTTAAGGACGATCCAGGTATGCCCACCGGACCCAAAGGCCCCAAGCGACCCGCTGACGTGATCGGCAACGTTGTCAACCTAATGCGACGGGCGAGGAAGACGACAACGATCATTGAAAATATGGCCGGCAAGTATCTGGACCATCTTTTGGAATGCCCCTATTGCCGCATTATCCGACTGCAGATTCCCAAAGACGCCCAACCTAGCACGCCGATCAATTGCGTCGGTTGCGGCGAGTATCTTGGCACATGGGATGAGCTACAGACCGACTTCGCACGTCAGGGCGGACAGAACGGCGCGTTTCGTCTCGAAAAGGGGCGCATCAAGAAGCTCGATTGAGGCTGGCTGGCAAATTTCAAACATGGGGTAATCGCGGGAGCGAGTCCCCCTAAGGCCGGAAGCGGTCACATGATTGCAGAGCGGGTGGTGTTCGAGACCGGACCCTTGTCGGTGTGGTTCTATCATGCCTTGAGCNGGGCGCATCAAGAAGCTCGATTGAGGCTGGCTGGCAAATTTCAAACATGGGGTAATCGCGGGAGCGAGTCGCCCTAAGGCCGGAAGCCGTCACATGATTGCAGAGCGGGTGGTGTTCGAGACCGGACCCTTGTCGGTGTGGTTCTATCATGCCTTGAGCGCCGAAGGACTTCCGGCGATCTGCATCGACGCCGGGCATGCCAAGTCCGCGCTGGACATGACACCGTACAAAACGGACGCCAACGATGCCGACGGCTTGGCGCATCTGGCCGAGGTCGGCTTCACCGCGAGGTGCGGGTGAAGGGCTATGACAGCATGCTGAGCCGCACGCTGGTGGCCGCGCGGAGCCGGCTGGTTAAGATCACGACCGAGCTCTCCAACCAGATCCGCGGGCTCATGAAGACGTTCGGGCTGATCATTCCGCGAAGCAAGAGCGGCAAGTTCGAAGCCGACGTCCGGCGCCTGCTGGCCGATCAGGAAGAGCTTGGCCGGATTGTCCTGCCACTTCTCGAAGCTTGGCTCAGCATGCGCGCCCGCGCTGCTGAACTCGGACAGCAGCTCGTCGCCAACGCCCGGCACAATGACGCATGCCAGCTATTGATATCGATCCCCGGCGACGGCACCATCACTGCGACTTCATTCATAGGTGCCATCGAGGATCCATCGAATTTCAAGACATCGCGCGCTGTCGGAGCGTGGCTGGGCTTGACAACCCGAGCTATCAATCCGGCGAAGTCGATTATGATGGTCATATCTCGCGGCGTGGGGATCCTCATCTGAGAGGGCTTGAGGCCGCAGTCGTGATCCTGACGCGCAGCCGGGCTGACAGCAGTCTGCGCACATGGGGGCTGAAGCTGCGTGACAAGATCGGCTTCAAGCGGGCAGCTGTCGCTGTCGCCCGCAAGCTCGCTGTCATCATGCATGCGATGCTGAAATCCGGTCAGTTGTTCAATCGGGAAGAAGCCGCCATGGCTTGATCTCGCCGTTGAGACGCTCGATCGGATTCGTCGAGTGGATCTTGGCGCGATGTTCCTTCGGGAAGGTCATGTAGGCCAGCACGTCGGGCTCGGCGTCGTCCATGATTATCGCCAGCTTCGTCACCTTCGGCCGGATCTGGTCGGCAACGGCGCGCCATTGTACGGACGCGGCCTCGGGCGTCTCCTAGGGGAAGGCGGTGGCGATGAAGGCCGAAACGAAGCGGCGGCCGCTCTTGCCGGCGTGGGCCAGCACGTTTCTGATGAAGTGGACGCGGCAACGCTGCCATGTCGCCGACAGAACCTTGGTGACGGCGCTCTTTAGACCCTCGTGCGCGTCAGAGACGACTATCGCCCCGCGCAGGCCGCGGCGTGTCAGCTTGCGCAGGAACTCCGTCCAGATCGGCTCGGCCTCCGACGTGCCAATCTCCATGCCCAGGACCTCGCGCCGGCCGTCCGCGTGCACGCCAACCGCGACGATGACGGCGATTAGCTGGCCCAGAGCCTCGGAAAAAAACGGCGCGGCGAGACCAGCACGACATTGTCATCGCATCCTTCCGGTCGTTGATGGTAGCCCACCCGGCAGCCCGAATTCAAAGCGGTCGCCATGGGCGCCAGTTGTTGGTCAGACTTAACTCGTGGTAAGCGCGTGGCTGTGGCCCATCTCCAAAGCCAATGCTGCTCCAGGGCGCATTACCGCTGTTCTGAGAACCGTCGCCTGTTCGCGCAGCTCCCCCGAGCGCTGCTCGTACTCTCTCGCGCTGTAGGTTTGTCCGGCCTGGGTGGCTTGCACAGCCATCTTTTCAAGAAGCACAACACGCTCCTCTATAATCCGTAGCGCAGTGCGGATCGCTTCGTCGACGGACGGCTCCTGTTCTTCGGCCAGGACCTCGGCAGTGAATGCATGGCCAACCTGGCACCGAAAGCGGAGAGGAGGACCGCTGCGCATTTGAGACAAGACGCCGCCGCACGAAGGGCAGGATATTGGCGTGACATCGGCGATGGTGGAAATCGTGGAGGAATCGGATCGTCTCCCCAGCGCGATGCGAACCTCCAGCTCCAGATCAGCGGGCACCTCGAACGAGGTATCGACGTCCTGCGTAACGAGCTCCGTTAGCACCGTCGCGAGATCGGCTGCTGATCCACGATAATCGACGTCCGTCCCGTAGAGCGCGCCAAGCGGCATATCGGAAGCTTTTGAGTCGGCCGGATTTTGTACCGCGGTTGCTCCGCCACACCGCGCGATTGCCGCTAGGCCAGCCGCCCCGTCGTTTAGAAGCCCACTGAGAATGACCCCTACCGCCCGCGGGCCATAGGAGATTGCGACTGATCGCAACAAAGGATCAACCGCAGGACGGGCCAAGTTCTCGCGAGGGCCCTTGCCCAGCCTGATTACCCCATCGACGACGATCAGATGATGGTCAGCTGCCGCAACGTAGACATGGCCCTGCTCCAGCAAATCGCCATCCACGGCGGTGGTGACTGGAAGCCGCGAGTTGGGCTCAAACATTGCTGCCAAGTGGTTTAGCCCCCGTGCACCAACATGGATGACCATCAGCACGGCAGCAGGGAAGTCGTCAGGCAGCCCCGCGAGGAGATCCTTCGCAGCTTCGATCGCGCCCATCGAACCGCCGATCGCGATGATGTCTCGCTTCGTCATATACAGTCCTGCTCCTGTGCGGTTGGACCCGCAACGCGGGAGTCTCGCGATAGCGGCTGACGCTTCTTCAGCTTCGCCGTTCCTCACAAAAAAGTCCAACTCTTCGCTCGCAACGTTTTCACTTGACCGATCAGACGCGGCCGGCTCGCGTTTGTCGTCGCCCTTAATCGGTGTGGGGACCTTTCGTCTGGCCGACCATCTTCGCCAGTTCTGAAAACAATGGGACGTCGGTTTCGCCTTGCGAATGCTTCGCCATCAGCAGGAGCCGGATGGGAAAGGAAATGGCGTCACGGTTGGCTGGCAACATATCGGCGAAGGTTCGCTCCTCGTTCGTTATTGATTTTCCGCTTCCTCAGCGCAGTGTCGATGTCGTCAATCGATAGCAGGCGCTATGAACCAGCACATTGTTGATTGATGCGATCGCCATCATCCACCCTTCCAGCTGCAGATTAGCGACGTTCATAGCCGACCTCTTTTTGCCCGGCGGGTTTTCCGACTGATGGATCTTAGTCGTCACAGCTGGGCGACTCTGCGATAATCTTCATCACCAGACATCCTGCGACCCTCCGTTAGTCGAGGAAAACATCCGGCTGCGCCGCGAGTTCCGTGACCTCGGACGATATCTCCGTGGGGGGAATGCGTGCCGCCACTGCGTGCAGCAGGTTTGGGTGAGGCACCGCGGGCGACCTCGTGGCTGAGCGGGAGGAAGCCGGAAGGCGGAGTTCGCCTACCGCGAATTTCTTGCCGCCGAGCAGAGGCGTCGCTCGGAGGAACACCGTCGACCTGACGAACAGTCGGTTCGAGAGAGGGAGGAGCATGTCGGCCAAACAATGAAAGGCGTTAGCTCTCAAGGCGACAACTCGCCCGCATTTTCTGGGAGCGTACAATCCGCGGGATTTCTATAATCAAGGCATGGCCATAATCATTTGACACCAGCTTCAGGTTGAGCCGATACACACGTCGCCCGGCGGACCTTTGCTATCGAATAGGCAGCCATAGTTCCTGTAAGGGGTGTACCTCGCATCCAATCCTCTCGCGATTTTCTATCCACATTGCCGGACGAGTGAACCGGGAGCCGACGCCGTATAGCGGCGCCGTTTAGGCGAAAATCTACCTTAAACAGCCTCGCTCCATGAAAATCAGACAGCACGTCTAGAGCCGCGCCAACCGGCCGCCATCCACGTTGAGCGCCGCGCCGTTGACAAAGGCGGCGTCGTCTGAAGCCAGGAAAGCGGCGGCCGCGGCAATCTGCTCCGGCTTGCCGACATCTTCCGGGCTGATGGTTTCGACGCCGGACTTGATGTTCGGATTTTCCCAAAGCATCGGTGTGTCGATGGCCCCTGGCAGGATAGCATTGGCGCGTATGCCACGCGCCCGGCCTTCGATCGCGGTGGACCGGGTGAGCGACAGCAGCGCGGCTTTCGCCGCTGCGTAGGGGGCGACATGCGGCGTCGTTTCGAGCGCGTGCACGCTCGAGATGTTCACGATCGACCCGCCATGGGTCATGTGCGCGAATGCCTCACGCGTGAAATGGACTGCCCCCAGCAAGTCCACACTCAGCACCTTCAGCCAGTCCGCGCTGGTGAACGCCTCGAGGGGCTTGAACATTATCAGGCCGGCGTTGTTGACGACGATGTCCAACCTGCCAAATCGCGCGAGCGCCAATCGACAGCACTGCCCGACGGCAATCTCGTCTGAAACGTCGCAAACTGAGACGGCGGTGTCCGGCGCGCCGGCTTTTCGGACTGCCTGTGCGGCCGCCTGCGCACTGCCTCCATCCAGGTCGGCGATGGTAACCCGGGCGCCTTCGGCGCCCAAGCGGGTCGCGATGGCCAGCCCAATGCCGCTTGCGGCGCCAGTCACAATCGCGCTCTTGTCAGCCAGGCGCATCGGGTTTCACCTTGTCCTTGGAGGGTTCCAGCGGTTCGGCCCCAGCTTCGGCGATCCGGTCCACATGCAAAAGGCCCCGCGCATAGTCCTGCTGCGCGCGAACACTTGGGTCGTCCTGCTCGGACGGCAAAAAGACGGGCAAAGCGAGGCAGACACTTTGGGTGGCGAGTAGCTTGTTCCAGTTGGCGATGAGCGCCTTGTATGCGGTTCCCACCGCCCTGGGGTTGCGATCCAGGTCATAGAGGCCGACCGCATTGACCCTTCCGTTGTTCTCGCGCAGGGCGCTATCCCAGTCCACCTGATCGGTGAGCGAGTACCAAGTGAAGCCCACGATAGGTATGCCGTCGTTGCGGATCCTAAGCACGTTGGCCCACTCCTTCCACAACCAGTAAACGGCTTCGTCCCCGTTCGGCCCTTCCCGGATGTTTGTCTCTGTATGCATCACAGGCAGGCGATAACGGTTGAAATACTGGCGCGTAATCTCGTCATAGCCGAACACCTCGCCGGAAGCCGACGTGGTCCCGTCCGCCCAGACCCGGTGCTCGTTGGTCTGGTAATAGTCGGTGCCCATCACGCAATGCCTGCGCAAATGGTTTTCCAGGAAGAAGCTGTACTCCTGCGCGGTCATCCCGTTTTCGAGCAGGTAGCGATAAGTGCGCGCGTCGACGTCATGCCCGTAATTGAGGTCGAGCGATAGGAAGCGCTGGCTATTGAAACGCTCCGCCTTGCCGATGGCCTCGGGGGAGTCGGCGTGGAAGTATTCCGAGGATTCGCTTTGAATGAAGATAGCCTCGGGCCTCACTTGCAGGATTGCCCGCATCGCCACCACGTTGCCCTTCACGATATGCTTGAGGGCGCTGACGAAGGCGGTATCGGTGCTCAGTTGCTCGTTCCACCAACCCCAGCGCGCTGAAAAGGTGGCGCAGATGAACATCTCATTGACGGGCGTGTAGAGCTGGATCCAAGGAAAGCGGGTCGCGAAGTCGTGCGCGTAACGTTCAAACAGCAGCGGAAAATCCGGGTTCTGGAAATTGCCCACCCAGTCTGGAACGCCGAAATGGCAGAGGTCGACGATCGGAAGAACATCCCTGGCCTTCAGGTCAGCGAAGGTCTCATCGGCGAAGGTCCAGTCGTAGTGTCCGTCGCCCAGCCAGGTCTTGTGAATTGGAGGCCCGTAGCGGAGAAAGCGAAGACCCAGTTCCTGGAGCAGTTCGAAGTCGGTGCGCCATTGCTGGTAGAAGCGACATTTCTCCATTTCGTCGACCCGCTCCCGTCCTCCCCTGATCGTGGGAGCGCTGTTTTCAATGCCGGTAGCAAAGACGAAATTGAACATGAAAGGACCTGGGCCAGCCAAGCTGCTAACGTCCAGCTTGCAGCGCAGTTCCGGCTAATCGGCCGCCCCAAACCCTAACCGTGTCGGCCGGAGGACGAGCGGACCGCTGGCGGATCATCGAAGCTGACCTGTGGGATCGCGGCTCAGCTGTCACCCGCCGCGGTAATGGTTGTGGAAGACGAATTGTTCATTCGCATTGACATCGCAGACACCCTCCGGGGCTTCCCTGGCCTCGAAGTCATCGAGGCAAGCACGGCCGTCGAAGCCTGGAGCTACCTGAGGTCGAATGGCCCGCTAGATGTTCTGTATACCGATCACCGGATGCCGGGTTCAATGACCGGGTCCCAGCTGGCGGTAATAGTGCAGCGAGAATATCCGGAGTGACGAAGGATCGTCCATCACTGGGAAGCCAAACGAAGGGAGAACTCAAAAGTGTTGGGTCCAAGTCATCTGCATTGAAGGGGCTGGAAATGGACGAGAGCTTAAAGCCGGACCACCAAGGCGCACCACAAGGGGAATGGGGGGACTTAAGCTTTTCGTTGCCCGCCGCGCGGCTCAACATGTGGGCACCCGATGCCGCCACTAAGTTACTCGCTCGTTTGGCCTTTGCGCACTATGTCCTAGCCTTCGCGTTTAGCCCAAGCAGGTCGCCACCCCGGAAGGTGTGATGGGTGCTCCCCGAAAAGTTTCGTCTTCATGGTGACAATTTCCGCGACCGCTTCGCGAGCCACTCCACTTCCCCCCGTCTCCAGCTTCTCTCCGATCTTCCGCAGCACGAGCCCCGAAGATCTCGGGTAGGCGTCCAACTCTGTGCGGATGTCAGGCCCGGTGGGTTAAGCATCTCCCAGCTTCTATGCGTCCGCTTGCGAGCCGGTGAATGGCCTTCGCGGCCTGCACGATTTTGAATTCCTGGGTGCGGTGAGCGCCAAGGTGGTCTTCGATCAACGCCCAACGCCCAAATAGATGGCCAGCAAGCGGCGGGGCTCAATGCCGGCCTTGCGCAGCCGGGCGAACGCAACACGCGCTCTGTAGCCCGCTGGCTGGCCGCAGGTTCGCCTGCAAGAACGGAAGCTAGCTCCTGAATGGCTAAGGCAACTGCACCCTGTTGCGGGCATTCCGCGAGCCAAGCAGACGCTACGACGATATACGGAGCTCTGACGCGCGATATGTTTTGCACCAGGCGTGTGACGTCGAATGGCTGCGCCGGTCGTGTCCATGCTTCTCCAACTAGCCTGTCGTCTGCGCGCGCAAATGTCCAAGTGTTGCGCAGCCCGAACTTGTTGGTCTCTGTTGACCATGGCTGTGTCGGACGGCGGAATGAGAGTCACTGGACGGGCCTGTTCCGTTGGAGGCAACCTTTTTGGTAGGCTGGCCGTGACGGTCGTGCGAATAGCCTCTAAAAAGCAATCCAGTTCAGCTTTCCGTGCTCAAGTGCGAGAGTGGACAGCGACCGGGAGACCGGCGCCGGCAGACCGGCGGTTTGATCCAGTGCTTGCAGCATATCCGCCTTTCCGGCAGCCCAGCGTTCGCGGATTGAGCCCGTTGTGAAGTCGAGCATCTTCAGCGCTGTTTCGTGCCGGCCTCCATTGTAGGCTAGGTAGAGCAGTACCGTTGTCGCCAACTCTGCCTGGGGACTGATGCTCTGACGAAGGTCATACTCTCTGGTCAATGACTGGATTGCGTGGCGGGATTGACAGCTGAAAACAATATCCTGAGCGCGTCCCGCGGCGGCTCCGGTTGAGTCAGGCCGGTCGCCTTTAGCTGACAGCAGATCGAGTGCAATGCAGAACGCGTCTGAATTCCGCGGTTCTCCCAGGGCGAGACGGACCGGCAAATTGGCCGACAACCCACCATCGACAAGCCAGCGCCCACCGATCTCTATCGATGGTGTGGATGGCTCCTGCTCCCGGCGTCGCATTGCGCCATAGTTGGGATGTTGTCGTCCCGAGCAAAGGAGCCATCCATGTCAGAACTTGCCAC
>NZ_AYWQ01000028.1:0-53947 GCF_000502415.1 Mesorhizobium sp. LNHC229A00 | reverse complement strand
GTATACATGGCCGCAACCGACCTGTTCACCAAACCCGATCCGATACCCTTGACCCGCAGGAGCCATCCATACACGGGTTAAATTCAGGACTGTATGGCGGTAACAAGCTGAATCTCGCGCCGTCCAGCTCCGTCGCGTCGCGCACTCCTGCCGCCTTATGCGCCGGTAAGTTGTCCATGATGACGGCGTCGCCCGGCTTCAGGTTGGGAGCGAGGACCTGCTCGACATAGGCTCGGAAGACGGTGCCGTTCTTGGTGCCGTCATAGACGAACGGCGCAGTCATGCCGGTCAGCCGCAGAGCCCCGTGAAGGTGGCGGTCTTCCAGTGGCATGACGCACGCCAGCCCGGCAACGCTCGCAGCGTGGCGCACGGCCGCGCAGCCGCGCCATCTTGGTCGAGAGGGGTTTCATCGATGAAGACGAGCCGGGTGGGATCCGCGGCGAAAACTGCTCAACCAAATCGCGTGCAGGCTTCGTCCCGCAGGAACTAGCCAATTGGGCAGCTCTTAAACTTCCTCTTTGCCGGCCTGTCGCTCTCGACATCCGGCAGCTGGGCCAATGCCGTGGCGTCATGCGCGGGCGCGCGCCGGCTGCTGGCGTCGCATTGACGCGGAGGGCTTTGGCTATAAGGATGTTAACCACCTGTTTACCACGGGTCAGTCAGCGCGCTGGCGAAGGGAGGGAATGTGGAACCTTTTCTGGGTGCGAACCGCCTTTAATTGGGATGATAGGGCTGAACTGCATTCGACGGACACGACCGGCAGCTACCAGATCGAGAATGTGTCGGCCGGCGGATCCAACCTCTTCCAGCTGGAAGCAGGCGAGGTTGGCGATATCGTCGGCAAGGATATTGTCCATTTGCAATGTCATATCGTGCTTGACACGATTAGCTTGAAGAATCTCGGCGCGGGGGCGTTACTGACCTCGACTTTTCACCGACGGCGATCGCAGCTGCGCGGGATTTTGCTGCAAAGGCAGGGGCCGATGTGCGCTTCGTAGAAGCGCGATTGGCGCCACTGATGTCCGGCGGCTGCAAGGGTAAGCGCCCGCGCACGGGTCAACCGGCTGTTCATGGATGCTATTTCTGTGGCTGCGCGACCACCGCACCCTAGCCAGAGACAAAAATCCTGCGAACCTTTTTCACGACGCGCGGTTTGGGCTTGGGCGGAAGGGCAGTGCTCGCTTCTTGAGCGAGACGCGCCTCTTTCAACCGCGCTTTTTTCGCGGCGCGCCTGGCGCGTTCCTCGTCGACAATAAGGGCCGCCGCTGATGTGGCCTGGTCGTTGCGCCCGTCGTCACTGGTCCACGGCATATTGGGGCCTCGCGTTGGCCCGTAGGTTTGGGCGTTCGATTTTGTATCTGCATTCGATCGAGACTAGGTCGATCGCCCCGAACTTCGGCGTCCCGCATGTGTTCCCGACAGGCATGCGGATGCAACGTCTCAGGATTGGTTTTGAACGAAGGCGCCAAAGTATCCCTGCGCTCTCGCTCGGACGTCAATGAGTTCACCGGGTGCGAGCGCGTCGAAGCTGCCCTATTTGATCGGATCGTCAGGAAGCACGCGTCAGCCACAGGCCCGGAACGAATGATATGGAGTAGGCTCGGCGGCTGAGGGAGCTAATCGCCGGCCTGACTGGCGGCGTCCACCACCTTGGAGAATTGGGGATCGTTGCCAGCTTGCCAGACAGCTCTCATAGGGGCTGCCCGGCTCGCGTCATTCGAAAAGACGAGCCGAGAACCCGACAGACAGACAAACGCTAGGCGCTATTTCCGTTGTAGGGCCCCCATGCCGGACGCCGGGTTAAGCCGCGGCTGATTCGCCTCGTGGGAAAGAAGGCGAAGCATGCGAACGAACGCCCGCTCGATAGCCAGCGGGCGCGAGAAGCTGAGTACAACGCCACAAGGTCGGCATCACCAGAGACGAAGCGCGCAGCATGACCCTTGAAGCCCAAATGCCGAAGCTTGTCATAGCACGCAAGGACGGCAGAATGGGAACTAGGTCTCAAACCGGCCTTTTTCCCACCGGGCTTCGAAGGGCAAGGGCCACGCCGTCACGCCTGATGTCGCATACGCATGCCACTCGATGATTTTTGACGCGCCGTCCCTCTGCCACGTTACGGCAGGCGCGTCTCAAGCAAAGCTTTCATCGACGTGGGAAGGAGCGACGAACGGCCGGCAACAAATCGGGTCTAGTTCGGGCAAACCCCACAAGCCTCTCGAAGAAACTGCTTGTTTTGGTCAGTTCGATCGGATTTCATGACGACGTTTCCGAGAGATCAGAGGCATTGGGTGATAAATGACCGCCGGCTCTCGAACCAGACGATCCGACGGCAAAATTGATACGCCCGAATGGGGGCACTGAATGTCTACTGGGGGAACCCTTGGCCTAACACAGAACCTCAATCACGACGCTAACCTGTGCTCGTGATGTCGTGAAAATTACGCCTGGTCAGGATCGCAAGCCGATCATCGTCGCTGAAGACGTCCGCAAGACCTATCGGTCCGATGATGGCCGTTCACACCTAGCGCTGGCCGGGGTCACCACTGCAATCGGGCATGGCGAGGTGCTCGTTGTCTTCGGACCTTCAGGCTCCGGCAAGAGCACATTCCTCCGCACCATGAACGCACTGGAGACGATCGATTCCGGGCGGATCGTCATTGATGGCGTCTCGCTTTCTGAACCCGGGGCTGACCTCAACAGGTTACGCGCCGAGGTTGGAATGGTCTTCCAGTCATTTAATCTGTTCCAGCATCGAACGGCGCTCGACAATGTCGCATTGCCGCAAACTGTGGTGCGTCGCCGCTCACGGACGGAAGCATTGCGTCGAGCACATGAATTGCTCGAAAAGGTGGGCATAGATGACCGCGCGGGGCACTACCCGAGCCAACTGTCCGGTGGACAGCAGCAGCGCGTGGCCATTGCCCGTGCTCTTGCCATGGACCCCAAGGCGATGTTGTTCGACGAACCGACCTCGGCGCTGGATCCGGAAACCGTCACGGGCATTCTCGACCTGATGAAGGTTTTGGCATCTGAAGGGATGACGATGGCGGTGGTTACCCACGAGATGGGCTTTGCGCGTGAAATCGCGGACCGGATGCTGTTCATGGACGGCGGATTGATTGTCGAGGAAGGCACCCCTCAGCAGATTTTCCACTCGCCAAAGCAGGAACGAACAAAGCAGTTCCTCAATCAGATACTGTGATTTTGGAATGTCAGAGCGCAATCAACAAGGGAGAGAGAAAATGAACAGCAGTTTAAAAACCAGATTGACCGGCGCGGCAGCGAGCTTGGCCGTGATCGTGGCAGCCTGGTTCACGCTAGCGAGCGGCGCGCGAGCCGACGAAATGGACGATATTCTGAAGCGGGGGGAACTGGTCGTCGCAGTCCAGACACAGGGCCCGCCTGTCAGCTTCGTCGACAAAAACGGCGAGCGCACCGGTCTCGCCGTCGAGTTCGCCAAGCAGATGGCGGCCGATCTCGGCGTTAAGGTTGTGTTCCAGGATTACGACTGGAAGGGCCTCATTCCGGCGCTTCTGGCCGGCAAGGCGGACATGATTGCCGGCGACATGACCCCCACGCCGCAACGCGCGGCGCAGCTTTTATTTTCCCGGCCGATGTTCTTCAACGATACGCTGGCCTTTGCCGCAAAGGATTCACAGTACAAGTCGTGGCAGGACCTCAACAAGGAAGGCGTGACGGTGGCGGCGCTGCAAGGCAGTACTTATGCCGATGCGGTGACCAAATATCTTCCGAAAGCGACGCTGAAGGTGTTCGCAGGCGGCGGCCCCGCGGTAGCGCAGACGTTGACGATGGGGCGGGTCGACGCGATGGTCGGCGGGCAGGATTATAATTCCTACGTGCGTCAGTTCGAAAACCTCAAGCCGCTCGAAGGCACAATGACGCGGGAGCCACTGGCCTTTGCCACCCGCCCCAACGCTTTCCACCTCAAAATGTGGCTGGACAACTATGTCGAGCTGAAGACCGCCGACAATTCGCTGCAGACACTCCTGGCTTATTGGTGGACCACCGACGCCTGGGAGAAGGATCACAAATAGCGCCTGGAACCGATCGACGCGGCGATCCTGCGCCGCCTCGATCGGACGCCCCTTCTGCGCATAACCGGCGATCTGGCTTGGTCGCCTCGGCTGCCAATGCCTGGCCCCAACGCGGAAACCGGATGAACTTCGTCCTCGAGTTTTACAACTATCGCATCGTCGAGCAGTATCTCGGGCGCTTCGCCGAGGGTCTTGAAAACACCCTTGTCGCGGCGGCTGTCAGCCTCATTGCCGCCGTCATACTTGGCACAGCGTTGGCCCTTTGCCGCATGTCGAGCCGCGCAATTCTATGGCGCCCGGTAGCGGGCTATGTCGCGTTCATTATGGCGACCCCGCTGCTGGTTCAAATCTACCTTATCTACTACGGTCTGCCGATCCTGGTCCCCGAAACGGGCCGCTGGAGCGAGATGACGCTCGGTATCATGGCGCTCTCGTTGCACAATGCCGCTTATATAAGCGAGATCGTGCGCGGCGGCATCGCGTCGGTCTCGCGGGGACAGATCGAAGGCGGCAAGGCGGTTGGCATGACCTACCTGCAGCGGCTGCGATACATCGTCCTGCCGCAGGCATTCGCCAATACGCTGCCACCCCTTCTTGGCCAGACCGCAGTGCTGATAAAGGACACCTCGCTCCTTTCGATCATTGCAGTGTTTGATTTCCTCAGTGCCGGCCTGTTGCTGAATAGCGAAAGGGTGCGGCCCAACGAGAGTTTCCTCACCATAGCCGCCGGCTATCTCGCCATCTACGCCGTGATGATGGGCTTGTCATGGATCGTCAAACGCTGGCTCGCGGGCCCCGAATGGAACGGCGGAAAGTAGAATGCAACATTATGTCGAGATAGTCGTCGCGATCCTGCCGTTCTTGTGGACCGGTTTCGTGCAGACGTTTTGGGTCTCGCTCATCGCAATCGTCGTCGGCTCCGTGCTGGGCTTCCTGATCGGCGTCGTGCGAAGCCAACGAGTGCCGGTGTTTCACCAGCTTTTCGCCCTCTATATCCACGTGCTGCGCGGGACACCGTTCCTGGTGCAACTCTACGTCTTCTATTTTGTGCTGCCCAACACTGGCATTGCCGCACTGCAATGGAGTTCCGAGATGGCGGCGTTCGTGTCGCTCTCCGTCTATACGTCCAGCTATGTCGCCGAGATAGTGATGGGGGCTATCGACGCTGTTCCGAAGGGGCAGTGGGAGGCTGCCACCTCGCTGGGTCTCAGGCGCCTCCCGATACTCGCCTTGGTCGTCCTGCCGCAGGCCCTGAAGCTGACAGTGCCGCCAATGAGCGGCGTCTATGTCAACATCATCAAGAACACAGCCATTCTTTCGGTGATCGGCATCTCGGAGCTGACGCGCCAGGGTGAGATTTCGATCATGCGGTTTCCGCGCGACGTGCTTTTCGTGTACGGCGTGATCGCACTGATCTACTTCGCCTACTGCTACCCGGTCCTGCGTTTCACCCGTTGGGCGGAGCGTAAGGTCGGCGGCACCCGTTTCATCAACCTCGATTGAGCCAGCGTGGCCGGCGGGTCCAATGACGCCCTATGTCGATACCTACTACACACGCACGCTCACATCAGAGGCTTCCTACCCCGTGCTGTCTGGCCGGCATGACACTAGAGCAGTTCAGATTTTGACTGAATCTGCGGGAGTCCCGTGAGAGTGGTTTTGTGATTCAAGATGCTGGCTGGATCGGAGGCCAGCATCAGATGACGGCTCCCCTTTCGAACGATCTACGTGAGCGTGTTGTTGGCGCGATCGAGGCTGGCGAGAGCTGCCGCTCGGTGGCGGCTCGTTTTGGCGTGGCGGTTTCGTCGGCGGTGAAGTGGTCGCAGCGCTATCGGGCGAATGGGTCTGTGGCACCGGGTAAGATGGGCGGCCACCGCAAGCGCGTTCTGGAGCCGCACCGGGCGTTCATCGTGGAACGGATCAACCAGACGTCGCATCTGTCGCTGCATGGGCTGAAGGACGAACTTGCGGCGCGCGGTGTGAAGGTCTCGCACGACACGGTATGGCATTTCCTGCGGCGCGAAGGATTGCGGTTCAAGAAAACGCTATTCGCCCTTGAGCAAGCTCGCGCCGATGTTGCCCGCCGACGACAACGCTGGCGTTCCTGGCAGGCGGGTCTCGATCCGGAACGGCTGGTTCATCGACGAAACCTGGATCAAGACCAACATGGCACCGCTGCGCGGCTGGGGACCATGCGGCAAACGCCTGCGCGGCTTTGCTCCGCACGGCCACTGGCGCACGCTGACCTTCCTCGGCGCCCTGCAACGCTTCTGTCAAAATCTGAAACGCTCTAGCGTGTGCATCGTCGGCGGCGGCCTCGCCGGACTGACGGCTGCGCTCGAGCTTGCCCGCGCGGCATTTCGGTGACTGTTCTTGAGGCACGCCGAATCGCTTGGGGTGCGTCCGGCCGCAATGGCGGTTTCGTATCTCCGGGCTGGGCGGCGCGCGGCGACCAGATCCGTAAGCGCGTCGGTACCGACGATGCCAAGATGCTGTTTCGCCTTTCCATGGAGGGTGTCGCCATGGTCTCCGACGCGATCCGCGACCGGGCGAGAGCGACCGCTATCGCGCGTTTGCGCCTTTCGGTTTTTTGTGGAACGGCGGCCCGTTCGGCACTGCCGCTGTTCAAATGACTTACTGGGCCTATTAAGGTATGGACCTCGTACGTGAACGCCGCTCAGTGCGCGTTGCTTAGGCGTTTCAGAAGCGGTCAGGCGAATATGGCGCGGGGTCGATATGGGTCCGATTGGCGGTGACGAGTTCGGCGATCAGCCGTCCTGTCGAGCCGCCGCCAATCATGCCCGTATGACCGTGTCCCGTCGCGACAAAGAGGGAGCGATGTCCCCGCACCTGGCCAATCGCCGGCACACTGTCAGGCAGGGAGGGTCGAAAGCCCATCCAGATCGTAGGCTCTCCGCCCTTCAGATCGGGAAACAACGCTCGAGCATGGGTGAGCAGGATCTCGGAACGCCGTTCGTCAGGTGGGGCTTCCAGGCCGGCAATCTCGACCGTGCCGGCAAGCCGGAGGCCATGTTCCATCGGCGACAGCGCAAAACCCCGATTTTTCATCTGGACCGGCATCGGCAGTTCGATCGACGGGGAAGGGATCATCAGGTGGTAACCACGTTCAGTCTCGAGCGGCAATTCGGCACCGAGCGGCTTGAGCAAGCGGTTCGACCAGGCGCCAGCGGCGATAATCACCGCGTCCGCCCTTCGGTTGGCTGTGTTCGTCATAAGCGTGTAGCCACCGGCTGCGCGAGGGATAATCTTCAGCACGCGTTCCGCTTCGAACACGCCGCCGGCTTGCCGCACCCCGTCAGCAATGGCCATGACCAAGCGATGTGGATCGATCGTGTGGGCGTTGTGGGGATAGAGGAGCCCGCGTTTTGCAATCTTTGAAATACCCGGCAGCAAGCGCTCCAAATCCGAGCGAGCCAACGGTTCGGTGACGACGCCTTGCCGCTCGTTGATTTCCGCAGTGATGCGGTCGGAGACGTCAACGGCGTCACTTTCCCAGACCTGGATACCGCCTACCTCACGGATCAGGGCTGCGAATGTTGGACCGCCGATCAAATCACGATAGCATTCGAGGTTGCCCCTATGAAGGTTTAATAGCGCATCTGCTGCCCTATTGACGCTGTCCATCCGTCCGGCGCGAATCCATCTGAGCAGCCAAGGCGCTGCCTTCAATGCATAGTGAGGCTTCAAAACTAGCGGCCCCAGCGGATCGGTGAGCCAGCCTGGCACTTTCCGCAGCATTCCAGGCATGGCCACAGGCACGTTGCAGTCGTGTCTGACCATTCCGGCATTGCCGAAGGACGTCGCGGTGCCTGGCGACAACGGGTCGATGACCGTGACGTTCAGGCCTGCCCGCTTCAAGTAAAGGGCTGCGCTGACGCCGACGATGCCCGCTCCAATAATTACCACTTCCTTGCCCAATTCCGGCACGTGGACGGTCACCTAATTCAATTGATTTAAAGTCCACGAACATAAATTCGGGCACCGTTGTCAAGCTTGGACGACAGGGCCGCGGTCTCGTGAAACTGCAACGGCAGCGGACAAGCAGGGCGCCTCGCAAAGGGCGGGAGGTGATTGGACATGTCCGGGACTCCCAGCGATTTGGGGTGGCGAAGGATAATCGCACTCCGCGTGTCGCGCACGATCAGTGAATGCGGGCCTGATCCTCACGCGACGAAGCGTGAATGATCTCAACTCGGTTGCGACCGTTGCGTTTGGCCGCATACAGTCGCTGGTCGGCAAAGCGGTAGAGTTCGCTGAACGAGGCGTCACGCTCAAATACCACCCCGCCAACGCTCACCGACAAACGGCAGCTCTCTCCTTCCAGCTTGAGTTCGGTGTCGTAGACCGCGGCCCGGATCCGCTCAGCGACTTTGCCAACCGTGTCTGGGCTAACACCAGGAAGCAGGACGCTGAACTCTTCACCGCCGATCCGGCCGACGACGTCGTATTCTCGCACGCTGCCTTTGATGATTTGCACGATGAGCTTTAGGGCCTCATCACCTCCGTCGTGACCAAACCTATCATTGACCAGCTTGAAATGGTCGACATCGATGACCAGGAGGGCGCCCGTCCGTTCGGTCTTTCGATTGGCGACCCGGTCCAGGAAGCCATCCACCATCGCCATGAACGCCCGCCGGTTCAGACACAAGGTAAGCGCGTCGGTCGAGGCGACTATCATTAGCTCACGATGAGCGATGGCAAGTTCACGCTGTTTGCCAAGAAGGTAGCCGAAGAAAGGTGGGGCAAGCACAAGGGGGATGATCACATTGTTCAGGGGGCTCTCGCCCCAACGCCAAGCGCCTGTTGTCAGTGAATAGCTGTCAATCGCGAACGCCACAGCAATGCAGCACAGTGTGCCAATCGAGCTGAGCACGATGACGCGACCCCAGCCAAAGGTAGAGAGATCCATGATCTGCTTGGCCATTTTCCTTCGCCTCATGGCCTAATAGAGATGGAGCAACATAGGTCCAGATCGTAAACCCTTTCACAAATCGTCGGTTCGTCACCCCTTTGATGGAATGATGGTCAACAAAGGGTTATCGAATGCCAAAGCCGTTTTCGCAGCCAGCGACGCCTGAAATCGCGACAGTCTCCCCTTGGTGGCGGACAGACGCGAAGACAAGCAAATCGGCTCACAGCCCCTTATCCGCGGCCGATTGCGCCGACAGCCGACATGGCGATCTCATCCTGAAGCGCGAAGATATCGTCGGAGCTGCGGTCATACCGCTCGGCTCGTGCGGAGGAAGCGAGGACAGCTGCTGCCCGGGTGCTCGAACTGCACCCAACTTTTCGCTACAGCCGCCAGTTTGCGGGCGTGAACTGTGCTCCAGCGCTGGCGGAATGCCTTGGTGATGCTTTGCAGACCGCCGGGCTGTCAGAGTAGCGCGATGCTCGATAGATATATTCGACACGGGCTGGCCCCGGCTTCACGAGCGACGGCAAGCGTTACACCATAGATCTCATCCAAGCGGAGAAGGCCTCGATATTGGATTGCTGGGGGTGGTCGGGGATATACACAAGATAGAAGCCGTAGCCCGGAAGAGAGAGGCCGTGTGCCTTGACCAGCGCTCCGCCCTTGAGTTCGTGGCTGACCACTACGTCGCTGCAGATAGCGATACCCTGGCCCGCAGCGACTGCGTCGACCGCATGCAGTTCCTCGCGAAAACTCAGATCCCACGCCTTGTTGGTATCCGGAATGTCGGGATTGATAGAGCGGGCCATCGCCAGCCATCGCGACCAGGTTGGCGCCTCGCGATCACGGTTCATCCAATCAAAATGGATGAGCGGATAGTGCAGCAAATCGGCGGCCCGCTCGATCCGTCTGGCGCCCTTCGCCAGCAATTGCGGGCTGCATACCGGAAAGAACGTGTCCCGAAAGAGTTCCTGCGCAACAAGATTCGAAGGCATCCTGCGCGCGTAGCGGATTGCAACATCGGCGCTACCGGCGCCCAGATCCAGAACCAGGTCTGTTCCGATAATCTCCAGCGGAATATCCGGATGCTGTTCCCGCCATTGTGGCAGATGCGGCACGAGCCACCGGCTGGCAAATGCGTTCGGGCTCGTTACCCGCAGCGGACGTTGGCCAACGCTGGCCGAAGCGGCGGCAATTGCTGTGGCAAAGGCGTCGAAGCCGTTGCGAATTATCGGGAACAGCCGTTCCCCCGCGCCGGCAAGCACGAGCGGCCGGGGGCGGCGTCGAAACAAAGGTTGCCCACAAATGACCTCGATCATTCGAATCTGATGACTGATGGCTGTGGGCGTCACACCGAGCTCGTTCGCAGCCTCCCTGAAGCTCATGCGCCTGGCAGCAGCCTCGAAGGCGCGAAGGGATCCGAGCGGCGGAAGCTTTCTCATGAAAGCCAATCTAGATGAATCCAGCTCATCTAGCGACTGAGATATTCGACTTTGCGGCGAATAAAGGCCCATGAGATCATCATATCCGGGCAGTCCTGCGACAACGAAGGGATCCTCTCGATGAGCATGCTGGAGGTTATGGACAATTCCAGTGCGGGGCCAGTCCTGCAGGCGACGGACATCTTACGGCTCAGGCACGCAATTCGCGGAGATCTGGTCCTTCCCGGACGATGCTGGTTATGACCCGGCACGCAAGGTTTGGAATGGAATGGTCGACAAGCGACCAGCAGCGGTCATGTACTCGCCGACGCCGATGACGTCGTCACGGCCGTCAACTTCGCCCGATCGCAAGGCTTCCTCCTCGCCGTTCGCGGCGGTGGCCACAACGTCGCCGGCAGTTCGGTGTGCGACGGTGGCGTGGTGATCGATGTGTCACGCATGAAGTGCATCGAGGTCGACCCGGTCCGCCGGATTGCACGCGCGCAGGCCGGCCTGAGCCTGGGAGAGTTCGACACGGCCACGCAAGCCCATGGCCTCGCGACGACCATGGGCGTCAATGGCGATACCGGCATAGCAGGACTGACGCTCGGCGGCGGGTTTGGCAAGCTTGGCCGCAAACATGGCCTGAGCTGCGACAATGTTGTAGCCGTCGAAATCGTGACGGCGGACGGGCGGTTGCTCCGGGCAGACGCAACCGAAAACTCGGATCTGTTCTGGGGCATTCGGGGCGGCGGCGGCAACTTCGGAATCGTTACGAGCTTCGAATACAGGCTTCATCCCGTGGGTCCGCTGCTCATCGCGGGGTCCGTGCTGCACCGCTACGAAGAAGCCCGCGAGGCGATGAGATTCTACCGCGCGTTCTCAAGCAATGCCCCAGATGAGCTGAGCCTGGACGCGGCCCTTGTAACGGCGCCCTCTGGCGAACGGTTCTTCAGCATCTCGGCGTGTTACATCGGCCCGCTCGTCGAGGGCGAACAAATCGTCCGACCATTGAAAGAATATGGTACGCCGGTAGAAGACCGAATTGGCCAGGTAAAGTATCTTCAAATCCAGTCGGCCGGGGACGCCATCTTTCCACGCGGTAGGCGCTATTACTGGAAGGCGCAGTTCATGCGCGAAATCACAGACCAGGCGATCGACACGCTCCTTGCGGGCTATACGACTGCACCCAGCGAGTCGCTTCTTGTCTTTCAGCAGGTTGGCGGCGCTATCTCGCGTGTACCGATTGCCGAAACCCCCTACGCAAACAGAGATGCGCTGTACGATTGCTTCCCGATCTCGATCTGGGACAATCCGGCCGATGACGAGACCCACATCCGTTGGGCGCGTGATTTATGGGATGCGATGAGACCGTTCTCGACTGGCGGCGTCTATGCAAACAATCTTGGCGAGGAGGGCATGGACAGGGTTCTGGCGGCTTACGGCGAGAACTATCCAAGGTTGGCCGCTTTGAAATATAAGTATGATCCTACCAATTTCTTTCGCCTGAATCAGAACGTCAGGCCGGCGGCATGCGTCTGAAGCGCTCCGGACGCCCGTGCTGATGCCGGGCGCCAGCGCGAGGACCGGCTGACCGGAGCCTTTCGCCAGGTGGGGGCGAGAGAATGTCGAGACACCTCGTGTCTGGGGGCGACATTCCGGGTTTGCTCGATCACGTAGCAGAGCTGCAACGAAAGGCTGAAGTCCGGACAGCGCAGCGTTTCCGGGTCACATCAATCCAGGAAGCTGGTCTGGATGGATTCTGGATACATCGGCTCCTCGAACGCGAAGGATCGAGAGTTATGTCGTAGACCCGGCATCCATTGCCGCGTTGCGTTGCCGCCGGCGGGCCAAGACCGACAGGATTAATGGGGAAGCACTGGTTCGAGCGTTGTTGGCCTACAACCGCGGCGAGCCTCGGGTTTGCGCGATTTTGCGATCGCCAACGCCGGAGGAGGAAGACCGTCGCCGGTTGGTGCGGGAGCGGAAGGCATCAGGCACGTCAACAGGATAAAGGGCCTTTTGTTCAGCCAAGGTGTGTCCGGATACGAACCGTTGAAAGTCGATCCACGCAAATGCCTCGACGTGCTCACTACCGGAGATGGGCGTCCACTGTCGTCAGCGCTCATGGCGCAGATCAGCCGCGAGCTTGATCGCATCGAGTTGCTGATCCAGCAGATCAAGGAATTGAAGAGGCACGCGACGCCTTGCTCGTCGCGAGAGATATGCCAACACCGGCCCTGCTGCTCAGCCTCCACACGCAAGGGCAGGGCGTCGCATTTCGTCGCCTCGGCGTGCGCCGGCAAGCCGTGCTATTGCATTTCCGGCAAGATGTCCTAATTTCTGTGGCAGATTGCCGGAGTAAGAAAATGGCCACATCCAACGCAGTGATTGAGGAAGTCGCCCGCAAGCTGGGCGGCGTGACCGTGCTTGGAGCGGACGTTCGCTCGCAGGCCGATCTTGCGACCGTAGTGCGGCGCCGGCTTCCACTCGCCACGCTGAAAGGGCTTGCTCTCGCCGGCATGAGTGAACAGGAGATCGAGCGTTTTGTCATTCCGCAGCGCACGCGCAGACACCGCGCCGAGAAGAACCAGCCGCTGACGATAGACGAGTCCGATCGGGCCGTGCGCCTTGTCCGCATCCAGTCGCTTGCGGAAGAGACGTTTGGTGATGCCGGCAAGGCGAACCGTTGGCTGCGTAAAGAGTTGGCTGAGCTGGGCCGTGAGACGCCGCTAACTGTAGCCCAGACCGAGGCCGGCGCGCGCGTTATCGAAACCATTCTCGGCAAGATTGCCTGGGGTGCCGCTGCTTGATGCGGCTTTGGCGACTTTCGAGCGTGCAATTCGCGGACGCCTTCGACGGGGGCTACGGTCTGCGGCTCGACGGCCGGTGGAACACGGTGGGCCGTCCTCTGACATACGCCGCGACATCGCCATCGCTCTGCGTTCTCGAAAAGCTCGTTCATGTTGAGGACCCGGAGCTGCTGCCGGCGCTCGCGATGGTGGTTTATGAGGTGTCAAATGAGATTCCCGTTGAACACATCACTCTGGCGGATCTTCCCGAGGATTGGCGTCGGCGGGAGGCGGAAACGCAGAGAATCGGAGATGAGTGGCTCGCGAGCAATCGAGCGGCAATACTGTTCATTCCGTCTGCGATCGTTTCGATTGCGGACAGCCCCGACCAGAACGTGATCATCAATCATCGCCATCCCGCGACCTCTGGGATTCGGATAGAGCGGATTGAAGCCTTTGACCTGGATGTGCGGTTGCTGTAGTGCGTAAATTAGCCTGTCGTCTCAATAGTTTACAAAGTTCCCAGTTACGCGACTTTCATCTGTAGCAGCTATTTAGTAATGCGACAGTTGCCCCAGTTAGAGATGCGACACTTCCTGCTTCCGAGGCTGGTCAACACGAAGCTGGAAAGGAAGGCTGGCGACTTCACAGAGCCTGGCGTGAGGGCGGGCTTATTGCGGGAGCCGTCATGCCTTTGGTCACCTTGTCGCAAAGAGAGCTGCATCGTCTCGAAGCCATCCAGAAGATCCGTGACCGGCGGCTGAGCGTCGTCAAGGCGGCGGAGCTTCTTCATCTCAGCCGCAGTCAGGTTCACCGGCTGTTGCAAGCCTATGACCAGGACGGCGCCGGCGGCCTGGCCTCGAAGAAGCGCGGCCGGCCGAGCAATCGACGCCATGATGAGGACTTCCGCAACGCCGCATTGGATCTGGTGCGCGATCACTACCGGGACTTCGGCCCGACGCTTGCCCGAGAGAAGCTGCTTGAGTGGCACCAGATCGCCGTCAGCACCGAGACGCTACGCAAATGGATGACGGAAGCCGGCATCTGGACATCGCGCCGGGAGCGCAAGAAGCAGCTTCACCAGCCACGGGGTCGGCGCGACTGCCTCGGCGAGTTGGTTCAGATCGACGGCTCGCACCATTGGTGGTTCGAGAGCCGCGGCNGGGTCGGCGCGACTGCCTCGGCGAGTTGGTTCAGATCGACGGCTCGCACCATTGGTGGTTCGAGAGCCGCGGCAACGGCATGTTAATCGTGAATGAGCGGCAAATCGATCAAACGTGGCCGCTGCTCGCGCCATTCGACCCGCCGCCGTTGCGCATCGACAAATTCGACCACTGGAATCTTGGCACGTACAACTCTGCAATACTGGCCGGGATCGCGCAGCGATCGGCTTTCATCGAGAAATTGGGTTAGAGAACATCCTGGAGCGCCTTCAGGAACTAACCCGCTACTGAATCAGCCTCGCCCGCGACATACCTGGTTTCCGATTGCACCCGCTGCTGGACACGCCGGAACTTGGCGCTGTGAGTCTGTTCTCTATTGAAGGCCTGGATATGAAAATCCTCGAGCGAAAACTGAGGGACGACCATAAAATTCATGTCAAATATAGAATGGTCGAGCATTTGGAAGGACTTCGAGTGTCGCCGCACATCTATATGCTAAAAAGCGAAATGGATGATTTTGTTACAGCGCTTGCGGATGCCACACATCTGCTAAGGACAAGGTATCCGCGATCCGCGATGGCAGTTGCGGTAAGCTGACCGCCAAACGATAGCGGCTCCTGCGGGCGGAGCATCTCCATCTCCTCATGGATCTTGCCGCGCACGACTTCGTCGGCGACCACCTTGCCCAAATGCGGCGCGATCGTCACGCCACTATGCGTCACAGCCAGTGGCCGGAGATGTCCGGCATGGCGCCGGCGCAGGTGTAGCCATCCTCCAGGAACGGCCGGACAGTCGTGCGGATTGCTTCCACACCTGCGGAGCGAAGCGAAGGCAGGATCTTGCTCGCTGCCTCCAGAAGAGTCACCGCCTCAGGCAACTTCAAAGGCAGAGACAATTCCACTTTGGCCTGCTGTGTTTAATCCAGCATAGCTTGCAGAAAACTGTACGTGGCTTCGATGTCTTCCCAGGCGGCGCGCGTGGTGCGGAGCCGCGTCCTCGGCTGACTTATCCGAGGGTTTGACTGGCAAGAGCATAGGTTACCGATGTAGCTGCACCGTCGGCGGCAAAATCGGTGAGGCGTTTGCCCATCGACATCGTCAGCACAGTGTCGAAGACCGGTATTCCGCTGCGCGACAGAAAGGCGGCGAAATCGCCATTCCCCATGTGAGTGTCGACCCTGAGGAAAGACCCCGAATGGTCGGCTACATGCGGTCCGACGATCGCCACGGCGTCTGCGTCGCTTTCCGCCACGACCGGCCCCACGACATGGCCTCGCCCGAACGGCCGGCAGAGCGCGAAAGCGCTCAGCGTGTCAGCCTTGAAAAGACCATAACCGGCCGAGTGCGCGAAAAGCTTCTCGATGAGGGCCGCCCGCCTCACACCGAACCCTGCCGCGTCGAGCGCGATCACGGCGGGAATATCATTCTCGATCAAACTCCGGACATCGCCTCGGGTATTTTCCCACTCAACGATCGTCTGCGCACGGGCGATGCCCTGGCATTGATAGACAGTCTTCTCTGGCTGGAAGTCGAGCGAGAGATAGAGACGCCTTGCCGCGCGTGTTGCATTAAGGCGCAGATCGCAACCGGCGACCTTGTCGAAGACCCGCTTCATCAGCCATTGCCCAGCACCCAGCGTCTGGAGTCGCGGCGAGGTGATAACCATGCCCACGGTCGCGAAATTGGTGCTATGCGCGAACCACATCGCCGAAGCGAGAACCCGGCCGATCTCGTCAAGCGCCACGAACCCCTGTCCTTGCTCGCGCAGGAACTGCCAGTCCTCGGCCCGGTGTGGCCATCCCACGGACAGAGAGAGCGCGTGCAACCGCTCCAGTTCGATGTCTTCGATGTCGCCGATGCGCACCGAGAAGGTGTCGATTTTCAAGCGTCCGGACGGCTTCAATTCCATGCCCCTGCAAGATTTCCGCACCAGAGCGCCACGCACTGATGGCCACCCACTGCAGCCAACGCTAAACGAGCAGACCGATACGATTTGCTCGAATGCCGCGCAACAACGCAAGATTCAACTGAAACATTTCAGCTTTCGGCACGCAATCGCGAAAGAACGCACGCATCCTCTTTGGAAATCTGGCAGCATATGGTCGACGGCACCGAACCCGGCGAACCTAACACGCTTTGAGGGCTGGAATGGACGTCTTCGACATTCTCGATCGTCTCGTCGCCTTTCCATCGGTCGCCGGCAAGCCAAACGCCGATATTGCCGGCTGGATCGAGGCCTATCTCGCGGAGCACAGCACGCGGGTCACCTTGCTGCCGGGACCGGAAGGCGATCGTTCCAATCTTTTCGCGACGATCGGCCCCGCCAATGTCCCGGGCTACATACTGTCCGGCCACATGGACGTTGTTCCAGCCAGCGAGCCGCAATGGAGTTCGAGCCCTTTCGCGCTACGCCGGGAGGGCGAACGGCTCTACGGACGCGGCACTACCGACATGAAAGGGTTTCTTGCTGCGGCACTCGCGGCCGTGCCCATGCTGGCTCCACTGCGCCTCGCCAAACCGATCCATCTCGCCTTCTCCTACGACGAGGAAGTGGGATGCCGCGGCGTGCCACATTTGATGGCCCGGCTTCCCGAGCTTTGCGCAAAACCGCTCGGCGTCATCGTCGGCGAGCCGAGCGGCATGCGCGCCGTGCGCGGCCACAAGGGCAAGGCGGCCGCCCGCGTAACCATCAAAGGGCGCTCGGGCCATTCCTCGCGGCCTGATCTCGGGCTCAACGCCATCCATGCCATGGCCGGTGCGCTGAGCGCGGCCGTGAGCGAAGCCGAGCGGCTGACGCACGGTCCGTTCGACCCTGCCTTCGAGCCGCCCTACTCCTCGCTGCAAGCGGGCTTGGTGGCAGGCGGACATCAGGTCAACATCATCCCCGACACCTGCACGCTGGACGTGGAGGCACGCGCCATACCTGGCGTCGACCCGGCGATCCTGCTGGCGCCCATCAAGGCAAGGGCAGNTCGCTGCCGCCAGACGCGCCTCTTGCGGGACTGCTGCGCGAATTGACCGGCGAGGTGCCGCTAGCCGCCGTCAGCTACGGCACCGAAGCCGGGCTCTACCAGGCCGCCGGCTTCGATGCGATCATCTGCGGCCCAGGCGACATCGGTCGTGCCCACAAGCCAGACGAATATATTCTCGCCAGCGAACTCGCTGCCTGCCAGCGATTGATCGAGACGCTCGGCGCCCGCTGCGCGGCTTGAAGGGGAACCGGAATGACATTCCTGTTCAATTCCGATGCGCGGCGCGGAGCGGTCTTTGCCGACGCCTTCGCTAGAGAATTGCCGGACGTCCCTTTTATGATGGATGCCGCAACGGTCGATCCCGACGCGGTGCGATATCTCATCACCTGGACCGCGCCAGAAGACCTCGCGCGCTACTGCAACCTGGAGATCCTGTTTTCCATCGGTGCCGGTGTGGACCAGTTCCGCCTCGCCACCATACCGGAACAGGTGAAGATCGTGCGTACGGTCGAGGAAGGCATCGTGCGCATGATGCAGGAGTATGTGACGCTTGCCGTGCTCGCTTTGCATCGCAACCTGCCGGAATATCTGGCACAGCAACGCGCTGGCGATTGGCACGACATCCCGCAACTCCAGGCCGGGTCGCGCCGGATCGGCGTGCTCGGCCTCGGGCAGCTTGGGCAAGCCGTCCTCGACCGGCTAAAGCCCTTCGGCTTCCCGCTTGCAGGATGGAGCCGCTCGCCACGGCAGATCGAGGGCGTGACCTGTCATCATGACGAGGCCGGGCTGAACGAGATGCTCGCGGCCAGCAACATTTTGATCTGCCTGCTGCCGCTGACCGAGGAGACACGCGGTTTCCTCGATGCCGACCTGTTTGCGAAGCTGCCCAAGGGCGCAACGCTTGTCCATACGGGCCGGGGGCCGCAGCTCGACCACGAAGCGCTTCTCGCCGCGCTCGACAGCGGACAACTCTCGGCCGCCATGATCGACGTGACCGATCCTGAACCGCTGCCCGCGGGCCATCCGTTCTGGTCGCATCAGAAGATCATTGTCACCCCGCATGTCGCCAGCGTCACCCAGCCAGCGACCGCTGCTCGGGCCGTTATCCAAAACATCCGACGCCACCGCGCCGGGCTCGACCCCATCGGGCTCGTCGACCGCTCGCGCGGCTATTGAAGTCCAACCAGAGAGGTCATCCTTTGCCCCTGCTCAAAACCGTCGATACCGATCCAGCCTTCCCGCCACGCGTATCCAGGGCGCTGCCCGAACGGCTGATTGCCGGCGAGCCCGCCTTCAAGACCTGGGCGCAGGATGCCGCCAAGAGCGACCTTGTCCATACCGGCGTCTGGGAGGCGACGCCCGGGGAAACGCGCTCGATCAAGGGAGAGACCTTCGAGTTCTGCCACATTCTCACCGGCGTGATTGAAATCACGCCCGATGGCGGCGAGGCGGTGACCTACCGCGCCGGCGACAGCTTCGTGATGAAGCCTGGCTTCACCGGTGTCTGGAAGACCATCGAAACAGTGCGCAAGATCTACGTGACCGTCGGATAACGGAACCCGCGTGAGATGCCGGCCTGCGCGGAAGATTTTGCCGTCTCTCACGCCTAGCACGCAACATTCGTCGGCGGCGGATCGCCGAACAGCGCATGCTGCGTGCCAGCACGCGCTAAGCTCCGGGCGATGCCGCAGAGTGATTGTCGATGAGCCTGAGCTTCGATCCCGATAGAATCCCCCTTCCCGTCGGCCACTTCATCGGCGGGGACCTAATCTCGGCCGAGGGCGGGATCGAAATGCGCCGCCCCTCGGACAGCAAGTCATATACCGCCTGCCCAGTGGCCGGAACAGACATCGTTGACCGTGCAGTGGAAAGCGCCAAGGCGGCGCTGAAGACCAGCAACTGGGGCGGCGTCCGGCCACGCGAGCGCACCAGGGCGCTCCAAGCCTGGGCTGACCTGATCGAAGCGGAAGCCGAAACGCTGGCCAGGATCGAGGCGCTGTGCTCCACCCGGCCTGTCGGCCAGCTCGTTGCCGGCGACATCGCCATCACCGCCGAGCAGATCCGCTTCTTCGCCGAGTTCGCCGACAAGGAAGGCAGCGAACTTGTGCCGACCGACGACGCCACTCTCGGCATGATCATGAGCGAGCCCTATGGCGTGGTCGGCGCGATCACGCCTTGGAATTTTCCGATCTCGATGGCCGGATGGAAGCTTGGTCCGGCATTGGCCGCGGGTAATGCGGTCGTGCTGAAGCCATCGGAAATGACGCCCTTTTCGGCAGTCTATATGGCGCAACTAGCCGTTAGGGCAGGCCTGCCGGCAGGGCTCGTAAACGTGGTGCTGGGAGACGGCCCGACGACCGGCACGGCGCTGACCGGCCATGCCGAGATCGCCAAAGTCAGCTTCACCGGCTCGACCCGCGCCGGATCGGCGATCATGGAGAATGTCGCTCGCACCGGCGTCAAGCCGATGACGCTGGAACTCGGCGGCAAGAGCCCGCAGATCGTCTTTGCCGATGCCGATCTCGAGAAGGCCGCAATGGCCATTGCCGGCAGCGTCACCTTCAATGCCGGCCAGGCCTGTGTAGCCGGCACACGCCTGATCGTCGAGAGGAGCGTGGCCGACAGGCTGACGGCCGCTATCCTGCAACGGATGAAGATGGTGCAGCCCGGCCCGACCTGGGACGACGCGACCCAATATTCGCCTGTTATCTCGGAACGGCAGAGGGCGCGCATCGACGGCATCGTGCGGGCCGCGATCGAGGCTGGCGGCGAATGCCTGACCGGAGGCGGAGTCATGGACAGCCCAGGCTATTTCTACGAACCGACGCTGATCGCAAATGTCGACCAGGCCAATCCGGCGATCGTCGAGGAAATCTTCGGCCCGGTCCTGACCGTGCAGACCTTCGAGACCGAGGAAGAGGCGCTGGCGCTGGCCAGCCATCCGACCTACGGGCTGGCTTCCGGCCTGTTCACCACTGACATCTCCCGCACCATCCGCTTTGCACGCAAGCTCGAAGCAGGCACCGTCTGGGTCAACCGCTACAGCCGCTCGCGCGACCATATCCTGCCGACCGGCGGCTACAAGCGCTCCGGCATCGGCAAGGATCTCGGCCGCGATGCCTATCTCGCCAACCGCAGGACCAAGAGCGTCCTGATCAGCCTGTAAAGAGATGCCGATGAGCTCCTATTCGATCGCCCTGATCCCCGGTGACGGCATCGGAAGCGATGTGACCGCCGCCGCCTGGACGGTGCTGGAGACCGCGGCCAAACACGCAGGCTTTGCCTTGACCGGAACCGAATTCCCGTGGTCCTGCAAATTCTACAAGGATACCGGCCACATGATGCCCGAGGACGGCATCGAGACCTTGCGCGGCTTCGACGCCATCCTCCTCGGCGCCGTCGGCTGGCCGGCGGAGGTGCCGGATTCCGTTTCGCTGCACGGTCTGCTGCTACCGATCCGCAAGGCATTCGTGCAATATGCCAACATCCGGCCGCACCGCCTGCTGCCGGGCGTGATAGGCCCGCTGCGGGCGGAAAACTTCGACATATTGTGCATCCGCGAGAACACCGAAGGCGAATATTCGGGCGCCGGCGGGCGCGTGCATCAAGGCACGCTGGACGAGGTCGCCGTGGAGACCTCGATCTTCACCCGCGCCGGCGTCGAGCGCATCCTGCGCTTTGGCTTCGAGCAGGCGCGGTCGCGTCGGGGCAAGCTGGCCTCCGTCACCAAATCCAATGCGCAGAAATACTCGATGGTGTTCTGGGACGAGATCACGCGAAAGTTGGAGGCGGATTATCCTGATGTCGCCGTGACCAGCTATCATGTCGACGCGCTCGCCGCGCGCATGATCATGGCGCCGGAGAGCCTCGATGTGGTCGTCGCTTCGAACCTGTTTGGCGACATCCTGACCGACATCGGCGCTGCGATCCAGGGCGGGCTCGGCTATGCCGCCTCCGCCAACATCAATCCCGACCGCTCGGCGCCGTCGATGTTCGAGCCGGTGCATGGCTCGGCGCCCGACATCGCCCATCTGGGCATCGCCAACCCGATCGCCACCATACGGTCCGGCGCGATGATGCTCGAACATCTCGGGGAAAAAGACGCAGCTGGTCGCGTCATTAAAGCGCTCGAAGCCACAACCGCGCGAGGCGTTGGAACCGTCGCCGGCAAGGACAGCACGAAAGCCATCACGGCCGCCATCGTCGCGGCGCTCACTTGATTGCAAGGTCGTATCCGATGAAAAACCTGAAAGACAAAAACCTCTTCCGCGAAGCTGGCCTGATCGGCGGCAACTGGATCGCTTCCGGCTCCGGCAAGACGGTCGATGTCATGGATCCGGCGACCCAGGCAGCGATCGGCACAGTGCCCGACATGGCCGGTCCGGAGACCCGCGCGGCGATAGAGGCCGCGGCTTCCGCCTATGGCGACTGGAGGAAGAAAACCAACGCCGAACGCGCTACTCTTCTGGAAGCATGGCATGGCCTGATGCTGGCACATCTGGACGATCTGGCACTCATCCTGACGACCGAACAGGGCAAGCCATTGGACGAGGCCAAAGGCGAGATCCGTTACGGCGCGTCCTTCGTCAAATGGTTCGCCGAGGAAGCGCGCCGCATAAACGGCCACACCATCCCCTCGCCCACGCCAGATCGGCGCATCATCGTGCTTAAGGAACCCGTCGGGGTTTGCGGGATCATCACGCCGTGGAATTTTCCCAACGCGATGATCACCCGCAAGGTCGCGCCGGCGCTGGCCGCCGGCTGCACCGTGGTCATCAAGCCGTCCGAGTTCACGCCCTATTCGGCGCTGGCGCTTGGTGTGCTCGCTGAACGCGCGGGCATTCCCGCCGGCGTCATCAACATCGTCATCGGCATGCCGGCCGAGATCGGCACCGAGATCATGGCGAACGAGACGGTGCGCAAGATCTCCTTCACTGGCTCGACGCGGGTCGGTTCGCTGCTGATGCGCGGCGCCGCCGACAGCGTGAAGCGGCTCAGCCTCGAACTGGGCGGCAACGCCCCCTTCATCGTTTTCGACGACGCCGATCTCGATCTCGCCATCGAGGGCGCGCTTGTCTCGAAGTTCCGCAATGGCGGCCAGACCTGCGTCTGCGCCAATCGCATCCTCGTCCAGGCCGGTGTCTACGACACCTTCGCCAGGAAGCTCACCGCCCGCGTCAACGCCATGACGGTCGGGCCCGGCACACAGCCCGGCGTCGCCATCGGGCCGATGATCAATATGGCGGCGGTCGAGAAAATCAATCGCCACGTCGAGGACGCTCTCGCCAAAGGTGCCAAGATCATTACGGACAGGCCGGCCTTGCCGAACGGTCCTCAGTATGTCGCACCGCTGGTGCTGACCGGCGCCACCGAAGAAATGCAACTCGCCAGCGAGGAAACGTTTGGCCCGGTTGCGCCGCTTTTCCGGTTCGAGACGGAAGAGGAGGCGATCGCGCTGGCCAATGGTACGCCCTACGGTCTTGCCTCCTACTTCTACACCGAGAACCTGAAACGCGCCTGGCGCGTCGGCGAGGCACTGGAATTCGGCATGGTAGGGCTCAACACCGGCTCGGTCTCGATCGAGGTGGCCCCCTTCGGAGGTGTCAAGCAGTCCGGTCTGGGGCGCGAAGGCGCGCAGGCCGGCATCGAGGAATATCTCGAGATGAAGAGTTTTCATATGGGCGGGCTCAGCTGAGACTGAGGCCCGGCCAGGCCGAAAAGATCACTGAATTCGATCGAGCGCCTTGTAGTAGAGGCCGATCATCGGCAGGAACCAGGGCTTGCCGGAATAGCCGGGAATGGCAGGCCACTCGAACCCCTTCATAGGATTGCGATCCTCGCGGCCGAGCATGGCATCGGCCATGATCATGCCGAGATGCGTGGAAAGCTGGGCGCCATGGCCGGAATAGCCCATCGCGTACCAGACCCCATCATGGTAGCCGGCCCGCGGGAAGCGGTCCTTGGTCATGTCGACCAGCCCGCCCCAGCAATAGTCGATCTCGACCTTGGCGAGTTGCGGGAAGATTGTGGCAAGGCTTGCCTGCAATATTCGTCCGCTCCTGGCGTCGGAGCGCTGGTCCGACGTCGCCGAGAAGCGTGCGCGGCCGCCGAAGATCAGGCGGTTGTCAGGAGAGAGCCGGAAGTAGTTGCCGATGTTCATCGAGGTCACGCATGTCCGGTTGCCAGGCATGGTCGCGGCGAGCTCGGTGTCGCCCAACGGCCGCGTGGCGATGATGAAGCTGCCGACAGAGATGATCCGGCGGCGGAAATAACCGAAATTCGCCGTGGTATAGGCGCCGGTCGCCATCAGCACATTATCGGCGCTGATCCGACCGCGCGAGGTGGTGATCTCATGCTTGCTGCCGACCTGCTTGCGATCCGTCACCGCCGCGTTCTCATGGATGACGGCACCGTGGCGGGCAGCGGCAGTGGCCAGGCCGGCGACATAGCGGCCCATATGCATCATGGCGCTTTTGTTCGACAGCATCGCGCCATGAAAGGGCGAGACGATCTCGGATCTGAGATCGTCCGCCGACAGCAGCGCCGTATCCGGATCGACCTCGGCATGGAGAGCTTCGAAGTTGCGGGCGATTGATTCAAAATGCTGCGGCTTGGAGGCGAGCTTCAGCTTGCCGGCGCGGCGGAAATTGCAGTCGATGCCTTCCTCGGCGACCAGCGTCTCGATAGTGTCGACCGAGTCGTCCAGCGCCCGGTAGAGCGCGATCGCGCGTTCCTTGCCAAGCTCCGCCTTGGCAGAGAGGTAGCTGTGGGCGAGGCCGTTGTTCAGGTGCCCGCCATTGCGTCCGGATGCACCCCACCCCACCCGCTCCGCTTCCAGCACCGCCACCTTGGCGCCGGCCTTCGCCAGGCGGTGCGCCGCGGCAAGGCCGGTGAAGCCGCCGCCTATGATGGCGGCATCGTAGTGCCCCTCGACCGGGCCCTGCGCGCCGCAGGAAAAGACCGGGGCGGTGTCGTGCCAGTAGGAGACGAACTTCATCGGCAATCCGCCTGTTTCAGAGCCCAACGACGCCTGGAAGACCCGAAATGTCCGATATTTCGACATAGCCGTAGTGCGGGTTGGCCGGTTCGTGGCCGCGATTGACCCAGACCTTGTTCTTGATGCCGAGATCGTGCGCCGACATCAGGTCGTAGCGGAACGAAGACGAGCAGTGAAGAACATCCTCCGGGCCGCAACCCAACCTGTCGAACATGTATTCGAAGGCCTTGAAGCGTGGCTTGTATGCCTGCGCCTGCTCGGCCGTGTAGACGGCATGGAACGGCGCACCGAGCTTCTCGACATTGGACATGATCTGCGCGTTCATGGCGTTGGACAGGATGACCAGCGGAATTTCCTTGGCGACCTTCGCCAGGCCGGCCGGAACATCGGCGTGCGGCCCCCAGGTCGGAACGCGCTCGTAGATCATCCCAGCGTCTTCGGCGCTGAAGGCGATACCGTTGCGCTTGCAGGTGCGCTCGAGCGCGTTGTGGACGACGTCGGCATAGGGCTTCCAGTCGCCCATGATCTCGTCGAGCCGATACGCCGCGAAATTCTTGATGAACTCCTGCATGCGCGGCTCGTCGAGCCGGCTGCCATAAAGATCGCGCGCCGCTTCCGCCATCTGGAAAAAGGTCAACGTGCCGTAGCAGTCGAAGGTGATGTATTTGGGCCTGAAGGAAGCCATGTCCGTCGATCTCCGGTGGAAGCACATCCATGCTGGGATGTATTTCATCATAGGACGGCAGGCAGCGACCCACCTGACCGAAATCGCCCTCGCGAAAGCAGAAAGTTCCGTATCCGCCATCCGGTTTGGCACGCTGTAGCATCTGGCGCGCCGATTGCGGCGCCGCGATCGGCGTGAAACGCATCCGCCGCGGACAGCGCCAGCACAAGATGCGGCGCACCGCTTGCGCTACGGCGAAAGATACCGCCGAAGCCAATGCCTTCAGATGATCTGCTGCGCGCCGATGGCCGAGACTTGGGCACTAGACGGAAGGAGGCCTCATGCAGCAGGGCGAGATCGAACTCCAGGCCTTCGGGCCGGACCATATTGAGGGCGCCGTGGCGCTTTCTCGCCAGGAGAATTGGCCGCATCGGCGGCAGGACTGGCAGATGGCGCTGCAGCTCTCGACCGGTGCGGTCGCGCTCGACAACCAGGGCCGCGTCACCGGAACCATCCTGGTCACGCCCTACGGCGCGGATTGCGCCATGATCAACATGGTGATCGTCGACAGGAACGCGCGCGGCAAGGGGCTTGGGCGCCGGCTGATGGATCAGGCCTTCGCCCTTGCCGGCGACCGTCCGCTGCGGCTCGTCGCGACAACTGACGGCATGCCTCTCTATGAAAAGCTCGGCTTCGTGCCGTCCGGTACAATCCGGCAACATCAGGGCAGCGTCGCCAAACTTGGTGCGCCCGACGGCGTGGAAGCCGCAGACACCGCCGATCTCTTGGAAATCAAGGCGCTGGACCGCGACGCTTACGGCGCCGACCGTGAAGCCCTGATCGACGCACTGGCGGAACGCGGCCAATTCGCCGTCATCCGCCGCAATGGCGCCATCGAGGCCTATGCCGCGATCCGCCCGTTCGGGCGCGGCGAGGTGATCGGTCCCGTCATCGCGGCAAGCGCCGACGAGGCGAAGGCCCTGATCGGCTTCTTCGCCGCACCGCGTCCCGGCGCCTTCCTGCGCGTGGATACCGGCAGCGGGACCGGCATGGCCGGCTGGCTCGAAGAAATCGGTCTCGCCCATGTCGGCGGCGGCGTGGCCATGGACCGTCCGCCCAAGACGGTCGCGGAACAGGCCAGGCCCAGAGTTTACGCCCTCGCCAACCAGGCGCTCGGCTAGTCCGGAGGATAGAATGCTCGCCAATTCCCTAATCGAACTCGACCGCGCCCATCTCATCCACCCGGTCTCTTCATACCGTGGTCACGAGGCGCAAGGCGTCCGTGTGTTGAAATCGGCGAAGGGGGCGACCGTGACCGATGCGTCCGGCCGGCAGCTTCTCGACGGCTTCGCCGGGCTGTGGTGCGTTAATGCCGGCTACGGCCTCGACAGCATCGTCGAAGCGGCGGCCCGGCAGATGCGCGAGCTTCCCTATGCCACCGCCTATTTCGACCTCGGCTCTGAGCCGGCCATCCGCCTCGCCTCGGAACTGGCCGAGCGCGCGCCAGGCGACCTCAACCACGTCTTCTTCACGCTTGGCGGGTCGGACGCGGTCGACAGCACGATCCGTTTCGTCCGCTACTACTGGAATGCCAAAGGCGAACCGAAGCGCGACCAGTTCATTTCCATCGAGCAGGGTTATCACGGCTCGTCTGTGGTCGGCGCGGGCCTGACCGCCCTGCCCGCCTTTCACGCCGGCTTCGGCATTCCCTTCGAATGGCAGCACAAGATCCCCTCCCCCTATCCCTATCGCAACCCGGTAGGCGAGGACGGCAACGCGATCATCGCCGCATCACTCGCCGCGTTAAAGGCCAAGATCGAGGAGATTGGACCGGAGCGGGTCGCTGCCTTCTATGCCGAGCCGATCCAGGGCTCGGGCGGTGTCATTGTCCCGCCGAAGGGCTGGATCAAGGCACTGCGCGAACTTTGCCGGGAGTACGGCATCCTGTTCATCGCCGACGAGGTGATCACCGGCTTCGGCCGCACGGGACCTCTGTTCGCCTGCACGGAGGAGGACATCGTTCCAGACTTCATGACGACCGCGAAGGGGCTGACTTCCGGCTATGTTCCTATGGGCGCCGTGTTCATGGCCGATCATGTCTATAACGTCATCGCCGACGGCGCGGGCGCTTCGGCGGTCGGCCACGGCTACACCTATTCCGCCCATCCCGTCAGCGCCGCCGTCGCGCTCGAGGTGTTGAAGCTCTATGAAGGCGGCCTCCTGGAGAATGGCATCAAGGCCGGCGCTCGGCTGATGGCGGGCTTGGAGGGTCTGAGGAACCATCCGCTCGTCGGCGATGTTCGCGGTCGCGGGATGCTTGCCGCGATGGAACTTGTAGTCGACAAACAGAAGAAGACACCGCTTCCCGTATCGGCCATGCCGGCGCGGCGCCTCTTCGACAGGGCGTGGGGCAATGGCCTGATCATCCGTGCCTTTGCCAACGGGGTTGTCGGCTACGCTCCCCCGCTCTGCTGCACCGACGACGATATCGACGCGATCGTCGAGCGCACGCGCCTGACGCTCGACCAGACGCTGGACGATGCCGACGTCCGCCAGGCCCTGGCATGACGGGCGACAACGTGTTTCGAAATAGCGCCGGGGCAGACGATTTCGCAATTTTGTGCCGCAGCCCAGCGCCTTTTCGGCGAATCCAGCGCGGGGGAAGTGCCAGACTGCTTATAAGACAAGGCCAGAAGCCCCGAACTTCCGGGTTTTTGAAAAAGGCCGACGCCCCGGACAGCACGGAATTTTGTTCTGTTCAGCACGATGCAATTCGGCCGCGAGCAGAGGAGAGCCAGTCTTGGCCAGAGGCTTTAGCAAATTCAAATACATGACCTTCGATGTCGTCGGCACGCTGATTGACTTCGAAGGTGGCATCACGACCTGCCTGGCCGAGATTGCCGCCGACGCTGGCGTTTCCGTCGATGGCGAAGCCGCGCTGAGCCTTTACCGGCAGGCCCGCTACATGCCCGATGCGAGCCTGTTTCCCGACGATCTCGTGCGTGTCTACATGGTCATCGCGCCGCAGCTCGGCCTGCCGGCCGAGGAGAAATACGGCGTGCGCCTGCGGGAGTCCGCCAGCCTCTGGCAAGGCTTCCCGGACAGCGCGGCGGCATTGGCCGAGCTTGCGAAATCGCACCGGCTGATTGCCATGACCAACGCCCGGCGCTGGGCGCTCGACCATTTCGAGAAGCAGCTCGGATCGCCCTTCTTCGCCACCTTCACGACCGACGACACCGGCACGGAGAAACCAGATCCGGCGTTCTTCCAGAAGGTCTTCGATTTCGTCGCCGCAAGGGGCGACAGCAAGGACGACATCCTGCACGTCGCGCAAAGCCAGTATCACGATATCGGCATATCCCAGGCGCTTGGCTTGACCAATTGCTGGATCGAGCGCCGGCATGCCCAGAAGGGCTATGGCGGCACGATCGAACCCGACCGCTTCACCGTGCCGGACCACCACTTCACCTCAATGGCCGCGATGGCGTCGGCCGTGCGGGAAAGCCTGAAGGAACGAACCTGAGCCCAAGCCCGGAAAGCCGCGTCAAGACGAGCAAGCCGGAAAACAAACAGAAAGGGGAATGATTATGACCGACAAGATCACGAACTGGACCAGCGCAGACGATGCCATGGTCGAAAATGCCATTCGGCGGGGCGCGAGCCGCCGCGAACTCCTCAAGATGCTGTTGGCCGGCGGCGCCGCGGTTGCCGCGGGCAGCATGGTGCTTGGCCGCGCCACCAATGCCGTCGCCGCCACGCCGGTTTCCGGCGGGAGCTTCAAGGCCGCCGGCTGGTCGTCCTCGACCGCCGACACGCTCGATCCGGCAAAGGCGTCGCTGTCGACCGACTATGTCCGCTGCTGCTCGCTCTACAACCGCCTGACTTTCCTCGACAAGGATGGCGTCACGCAGATGGAGCTGGCTGAAAGCTTCGACAGCAAGGACGCCAAGACCTGGACGGTGAAGCTGCGCAAGGGCGTCACCTTCCACGACGGCAAGGCCCTCACCGCCGACGACGTCGTCTTCTCGATGAAGCGCCATCTCGATCCGGCGGTCGGTTCCAAAGTCGCCAAGATCGCCGCGCAGATGACCGGCTTCAAGGCAGTCGACAAGTCGACCGTGGAAATCACGCTGGCCGACCCGAATGCCGACCTTCCGACCATCCTGGCCCTGCATCACTTCATGATCGTGGCGGACGGCACCACCGACTTTTCCAAGGGTAATGGCACCGGCGCCTTCGTGCTGGAAGCGTTCGAACCGGGCGTGCGGTCGGTCGTCACCAAGAACAAGAACTACTGGAAATCCGGCAAGCCCTACCTCGACTCGTTCGAATTCATCGCCATCAGCGACGACAGCGCCCGCGTCAACGCCCTGCTTTCCGGCGACATCAACTTCGCCGCCTCGATCAATCCGCGCGCGATGAAGCTCATCGGCGGCCAGCAGGGCTTCGAATTGTCGAAGACGACCTCGGGCAACTACACGGACCTCAACATCCGGCTCGACATGGATCCGGGCAACAAGGCCGACTTCGTGGCCGGCATGAAATACCTCGTCAATCGCGAGCAGATCGTCAAATCGGCATTGCGCGGCCTTGGAGAAGTCGGCAACGACCAGCCCGTCTCGCCGGCAAACATCTTCCACAATGCCGACCTGAAGCCGAAGGCTTTCGATCCGGACAAGGCCAAGTTCCATTTCCAGAAGTCAGGTTTGCTCGGCCAATCCATCCCCGTGATCGCCTCCGACGCGGCGACATCGTCGATCGACATGGCGACGATCATCCAGGCCGCCGGCGCGGACATCGGCATGAAGCTCGATGTCCAGCGCGTCCCGTCCGACGGCTATTGGGACAATTACTGGCTCAAGGCGCCGATCCATTTCGGCAACATCAATCCACGCCCGACGCCGGACATTCTGTTCTCGCTCCTTTACGCCTCCAACGCGCCTTGGAACGAAAGCCAGTACAAGTCGGAGAAGTTCGACAAGCTAATGATCGAGGCGCGCGGCTCGCTTGACCAAGCCAAGCGTAAGGAAATCTACGGCCAGATGCAGACCATGGTCTCCGAGGAGGCCGGCACCATCATCCCGGCCTACATTTCCAACGTTGATGCCCTCTCCAGCAAGGTGAAGGGTTTGGAGGCGAACCCACTCGGTGGCATGATGGGCTACGCAATGGCGGAATATCTCTGGCTCGAAGCCTGAGAGGCGCCTGCCAGGGACCGGACAGCCAGTCCCTGGCACCTTAATTGCGCAACATGGCTTGGCCGAACGCAACCGCAGGAGCGCTTCCATGACGTCTGGGGTTCTAAACCTCGTGTTGAAGCGGCTGGCAATCGCGGTCATCACGCTTCTGATCGTCCTGTTCGCCGTTTTTTTCGCCACCAGCATGCTACCCGGCGACACCGCGTCGATCCTGCTCGGCCAAGCGGCGACACCCGAAGCCGTCGCCGGCCTGCGCGAGGCTATGCATCTCAACGAGCCGGCAATTCTGCGCTTCCTGCGCTGGCTTATCGGCCTGCTCCACGGCGATCTCGGCACGTCCTATGCCAACGAGATGCCGGTCGCGGCGCTGATCGGCGGGCGCTTCGTCAACACCATGGAGCTCGCCGGCATCACCACGCTGCTCTCTGTGCCGCTGGCGCTGACGCTGGGCATCACCTCCGCCATGTTGCGCGGTTCCCTCTACGACCGCGCCGTCACCATTCTTTCGATCGGCGTCATCTCCGTGCCGGAATTCATGGTCGCGACCCTCGCGGTCCTGCTTTTCGCCGTCTATCTCAAATGGCTGCCGGCGCTGTCCTCGGTCAATGAGGCGCATACGCTGACTGACCTCGTGCGCATTTACGCGATGCCGGTGATCACGCTCACCTTCGTCATCTCCGCCCAGATGATCCGCATGACCCGCGCTGCGGTGATCGAAACACTCTCCACGCCTTATGTCGAGATGGCGCTTCTCAAAGGCGCCTCACGCGGGCGCATGGTGCTCAAGCACGCACTTCCCAATGCGCTCGGGCCGATCGTCAACGCGGTCGCGCTGTCGCTGTCCTATCTGGTCGGCGGCGTCATCATCGTGGAGACGATCTTCAATTATCCCGGCATCGCCAAGCTGATGGTCGATGCGGTCGCGACCCGCGACCTGCCGCTGATCCAGAGCTGCGCGATGATCTTCTGCCTCGGCTATCTCTTGCTTATCACCGTCGCAGACATCATCGCCATCATGTCCAACCCGAGGCTCAGGTGACGATGGCGCGCGTGGCAGCTTCCCGACGGTCCTTCCTGGGCCACAGCTACAATCTGGTGGGCGTGGTGGCCTCGCTGGTCATCGTGGCGTGGACGCTGATCGCCATCTTCGCGCCCACGATCATTCCCCATTCGATCGGCGATATCGTCGACGACGATTATTTCGGCCCGATGCGTCAGGGGCTGTGGCTCGGCTCGGACTATCTGGGGCGCGACATGCTCTCGCGGGTGCTGATGGGCGCGCGTTACACCGTCGGCATATCGCTCGCTGCCGTCGGCATCGCCTGCTTCTCGGGCGTCGTGCTAGGGATGGTCGCGGCCGTCACCGGCGGCTGGCTCGACAGCTGCCTCAGCCGCTTCCTCGATGCCATGAATTCCATTCCTAGCAAGCTGTTCGGCCTTGTGGTCGTCGCCGCGGTCGGCTCGTCGATCCCGGCGCTGATCCTGACGCTCGCCGTCATCTATATACCCGGCGCCTATCGCTTCGCGCGGGCGCTCGCCGTCAACATCAACAGCATGGACTTCATGACCGTCGCCCGCGTCCGCGGCGAAAGCACCGCGTACCTCATCGGATCCGAGATCCTGCCCAACATCATACGCCCGGTGCTGGCCGACTTCGGCCTGCGCTTCGTCTTCATCGTGCTCTTGCTCTCCGGCCTGTCCTTCCTCGGCCTCGGCCTCCAGCCGCCGCTCGCCGACTGGGGCGCGCTGGTGCGCGAGAACATCGGCGGCCTGCCCTTCGCGGCACCGGCCGTCATTGTGCCCTCGCTGGCGATCGCCAGCCTCACCATCAGCGTCAACCTGCTGATCGACAACCTGCCGCGGAAGATCAGGGACAGGGACGCATGAGCAATCTCGTCGAGGTCAGGAACCTGAGGATCGAGGCTACGACGGACTCGGGTCGTGTTGTCGAAATCATCAAGGGCGTCAGCTTCGATATCGCCGATGGCGAGATCGTCGCCCTGATCGGCGAGAGTGGTTCCGGCAAGACGACGATCGCGCTCTCGCTGATGGGCTATGCGCGGCCTGGCTGCCGGATCACCGGCGGCGAGATCAATGTCAACGGCAAGAACATGGCGGCACTTTCCGAACAGCAGCGCGCCAAGTTGCGCGGCACCGACATTGCCTATGTTCCGCAAAGTGCCGCGGCCTCCTTCAACCCCTCGTCCACCATCATGGAGCAGGTGATCGAGGTTACGCGCATCCACGGGCTGATGCCGCCCGAGCAGGCGCGAAAGCGAGCGGTCGACCTGTTCCGGGCCTTGTCGCTGCCGGATCCGGAAGGGATCGGCGCGCGCTACCCGCACCAGGTTTCGGGGGGGCAATTGCAGCGGCTGTCGGCGGCCATGGCGCTCATCGGCGATCCCAAGCTGATGATCTTCGACGAGCCGACGACGGCACTCGACGTGACGACGCAGATCGACGTGCTGAAGGCATTCAAGTCGGTCATGCGGGCGGGCGGGATAGCGGGGGTCTACGTCTCCCACGACCTCGCCGTCGTCGCCCAGATCGCCGACCACATCGTTGTGCTGAAGAGCGGCGAAGTGCAGGAGACCGGCACTACGGCTCAGATACTTTCGGCTGCCCAGCACCCCTATTCGCGCGAACTGCTGGCTGCCTTCGAGCCGAAACCGCGGCAAGCACATGCGGACGCGGATGCGCGGACGAAAGAGCTGCTGCGTATCGATAATGTGACTGCCGGCTATGGTGCGGTGCGGGCTGACGGACTGCCGCTGATCCGCGCTGTCAATTCCGTCAGCCTGGTCGTCGAGAAGGGGCGCAATCTCGGCGTCATCGGCGAATCCGGCTGCGGAAAATCGACGCTCGCACGCGTCATCGCCGGCATCCATCCGGCAGCGGCCGGCGACATCATCTTCGACGGCAAGCAACTGGAGCGTACCGCTGGGAAACGCAGTCAGGACGACCTGCGTGAGATGCAGATCGTGTTCCAGTATGCCGATACCGCGCTCAATCCGGCCAAGCCTGTGGAGGACATCATCTCCCGGCCGTTGGCCTTCTATCACGGGCTCGACAGGCAGGCGCGCTCCAAGCGCGTCGATGAACTGCTCGACATGGTGCGCCTGCCTAGGACGCTACGCTACCGTCGCCCGTCGGAGCTCTCGGGCGGCCAGAAGCAGCGGGTGAACTTCGCGCGCGCTCTGGCGGCCGACCCCAAGCTGATCATCTGCGACGAAATCACTTCGGCGCTCGACACGGTGGTGGCGGCCGCCGTGATCGAACTGCTCAAGGAGTTGCAGCGCGAGTTGGGCCTTTCCTACATTTTCATCAGCCACGACCTCTCCGTCGTCGAGGCCATCTGCGACGAGATCATGGTCATGTACAACGGCGAGCGGGTGGAGCAGATCACGCCCGACAAGCTGAAGGTGCCCACCCACCCCTATTCCAAGCTTCTGTTCTCCTCAGTGCCGAAGCTTGATCCGACCTGGCTCGACGGCCTTGTCCGCGACCCCGAGCTCGTCAGCCGGTACGGCCACCGTTGAAGAAGCGGCAAAGCCTCACCTCGGAAACAGGCTGGGCAGCGGCATGTGCGCCTTGACGATGGGAGACTTCAGCACCACGAAGCTGAAATACTTGTCGATGCCGATGTCCATGTCGGTCAGGCGCTCCATGATCGTCTGGTACTCGCCAATGCCCGCGGTCACGAATTTCATCAAATAGTCGTAGCCGCCCGACACGAGGTGGCATTCGATGACCTGGTCGATCTTCTCCACGACGGCGAGAAAGCGGGCGAAGTCCACCTGGCGGTGGTTCCTCAAGGTGATTTCGGTAAATACGGTCAGCATCTGGCCGAGCTTGCCGATATTGACCTGCGCCGAATAGCCTTCGATGTAGCCTTCCGACTGCAATTTCTTGACCCGCATCAGGCACGGGCTCGGCGACAGATGCACCAGTTCGGCCAGTTCCACATTGGTGATGCGACCGTTCTTCTGCAATTCGTGAAGAATTTTGATGTCGATCCGATCCAGTTTCACGGCCGTCTCCGAAGAACGCATGCCACAGCACAAAATGCTGCCGTACCAACATTGACACTACCACAGCCCACCGGCCTGTCCATCCAAGCGGACACCGCTTTAAAACGCAGCGACTCCCGTTTTTAACCGAGCTGGCGGAATAAAATTCCGCAGCGGCCTCAACTGCAGCAGCGGCTGCCTGCGCAACGAGCTAGATTGGCGCTTCAAGGTAGAGAGACAATGCCCGCGCCGCTGCAGCAAATCGAGACATCTGGCGAACTGCCCCAATCCGCGGACGCTGTGGTGATCGGCGGTGGAATCGTCGGTATATTCGCCGCCTACTATCTGGCCGGGCGCGGCATGCAGGTCGTCCTTGTCGAAAAGGGACGCATCGGCGCCGAGCAATCCAGCAGGAACTGGGGATGGTGTCGCCAGCAGAACCGCGACGCCCGCGAGCTGCCGATGGCGACGCGAAGCCTCGATCTTTGGGAGCGCTTTGCAGCGGAAACTGGCGAGGACACCGGCTTCCGCCGCTGCGGGCTGCTCTATCTCAGCAATGACGAGGCGGAACTGGCCGGCTGGGCGCGCTGGCGTGACTTCGCCAAAACGGCCGGCGTCACCACGCACATGCTTGACAGCGCCGAGGCCAGCGAGCGGGGCCGCGCCACGGGCCGGACCTGGAAGGGCGGCGTCTTCTCGCCGACGGATGGCACCGCCGATCCGTCGCGGGCCGCGCCCTCGGTCGCCCGCGCCATCCTCAAGCTCGGGGGCTCCGTACACCAGAATTGCGCCGCCCGCGGCATCGAGACGGAGGGCGGGCGCCTGAGCGGCGTGGTCACGGAAAACGGAACGATCCGGACCAAGGTGGCGGTGCTGGCCGGCGGCGCCTGGGCTTCCTCCTTCTGCCATCAGTTCGGTTTCCGCTTTCCGCAGGCGTCGGTCCGCTCCTCAATCCTGTCCGTCTCGCCCGGTGCGGAGGGCCTGCCGGATGCAGTGCATACGGCCGGGATCTCGGCCACCCGGCGCAGCGACGGCGGCTATACGCTCGCCATAACCGGGCGTGGACGCGTGGACGTAACGCCCCAGCAGCTGCGTTTCTCCACGCAGTTCCTGCCCATGTTCCTGAAGCGGTGGCGAAGCCTCGGGCCCGGCGGGCTGCAAGGCATGCGTTCGGGCCACGAAACGCTGCGGCGCTGGCGGCTCGACCGGCCAACGCCGATGGAGCGGATGCGCATCCTCGATCCGGTTCCGGATCAGGCGACCATCCGCCTGACCCACGCTCGGGCGCTCGCGCTGCTGCCGGCACTGCGCCAAACAAAGATCAGCGCGACCTGGGCCGGCTACATCGACAGCACGCCGGACGGCGTGCCCGCCATCGGCGAGATCGATACCGTTCCGGGTTTCTTCCTGGCTGCCGGGTTTTCGGGACACGGCTTCGGCATCGGACCCGGCGCCGGGCATCTCGTCGCCGATCTGATGACCGGGTCGGAACCGATCGTCGACGCGACATCCTATGATCCGCGGCGCTTCGATGGTTCGGCCTGGGGCAAGGTCGCCGACTTCTGAGACGTGGTCCATGCCAATATCCAGGCGTGGCTTTCGCAAGCGCATCAGCCCTCACGAAGAAAGGCGCCGACAGGAGCCGGCCGGACAGGAGCCTGTCCGCGAAACCGGCCGACAGCATCGGGCGCGCAGCCGGACTGCGCCGCGACGAGTTCGACGGCGGCCAACTGACAATAGCGTCCCTGGCATCGCCCCATGCCGACGCGTGAGAGCGATTTCACTCTATTGGCCTCGCCGCCGCCGAAACCCGCGCCCTCGCGTAAGGCTCCGGCATTCACGTTTTCGCAACGGCAGACGATCGCCTCGTCTAGGAGCGCCCGCACCATCGCGGCGGGCCAGGGAAAGGCGCAAGCCAGACCACTGGCAAAGCGCTCGAGCCGCGCGAGTTTGCGCAGATCGGCGCTGGCGGAAGGCGCCGGACCTCCGAGATCGGCAAGGCATGCCGCCACCGCAAGACGCCCAGCGATCTCCGCGCCGTCCGCTCCCAGAAGACGAACCCCGTCGCCTGCAAGATAGACGCCGTTGCCGGCACGACCCATCCGGTCGGTCTTTGGCAGCCATTGCCGCCACTGCTCGTCATAGGTGAAGTCGCATCCCGCGAGGTCGGCCAGATGGGTCTCCGCCCGCAGGTGCCAGCCCATGCCGATCATGTCGCATGCAGTGAGACGCTGCCTTCCGCCGGCGTCGCGCCAGCGCATCGCTGTGACACCCGTCCCGTCGGCCTCGATCCGCTCGAGCGCAACGCCCGTATGGTAGCGGCCGCCGAGCCTCGCCCGCAGGGCCAGACCGCGCAGCGCGACAACCGGCCGGGCGGCCAGTCCCCAAAACCCCCGCGTCTGCTGATGCCAGGGAGAGGTGTCCAGCACCGCTGCCACATCCGCTCCGGCCTTGACGAGCTGCGCGCCGACCAGCGTCAGCAGAGGCCCCGATCCGATCAGGACGATGCGCCGGCCAAGCGCCACGCCCTGCGCCTTGAGCGCGATCTGCGCCGCGCCAAGACTGTAGACGCCGGCACTCTGCCAGCCCGGGACTGGAGCGACGCGGTCGGACGCGCCGGTGGCAATGATCAGGCGGTCATAGGAGATCACCTGCACGCCGACCTCCCCCATCACGTGCAGCCGACCCTTCTGCACAGCGATGACCGAGCTCGCCGCGCAATGGGTGAGTCGTCCCTCCTTGGCCAGCCGGTCGAAGAGCGTATGCAGCGCGCGCGCCTTCGCAGCCTCCGACCCGTAGAGTTGCTCCGCTGTGCGGGTAAAACCGGCAGGCGGCCGCCTATAGATCTGGCCACCAGCGCGCTGCCCTTCGTCGATCACCGCCGGGTGGAGCCCTGCCTCAACCAGCGTAGCCGCCGCCCTTATGCCGGCGGGACCGGCGCCCACGATCACGATCCGCGGCGGCAAGGTCTCGCTCACGGCCAGCTCTCCGGCTCTGTCGTGCGCAACCGCATGCCTTCGCTGACAAATGCCGAGCACGCCCGCACACGCGGCCCCTCGTCCTGCCATACCCAGCAATCCTGGCAGGCTCCCATCAGGCAGAACCCGGCCCGCGGCTCGGGTCCGAACTCGGACTTTCGCAAGGCGTGCCCTGATGCCAGCATGGCGGTCAGAACGGTGTCCCCCGCAAGTGCGTCGCGCATCTCACCGTCGAGAAAGAAATGCAGCTGCGTGCGGTCGCGCTCTGCCAGGCGGACGATACGGCCGGCGGTGATCATTCCGCGGCCTCTTGCACCGGAAGAGGACGGGGCAGTTCGGGGAACCGTTCGCAGACTGCATCGAACGCCGCCTGGACGCCTTCAGGCCCGGAGCGCCCCTTCATGCGACGGAAGATCTCCGTCTTGGCGAAGAACCGCCAATGGATCGGCAAGTCCCTTAATATGGCGGTGAGCCGGTCATAGGCCGCCGGAGTCCACTGCGCTTCGTAGCCTTCCCGCTCCGGGCCGAAATCAAAATGGCCGGCGGACGGCTTGTGCCCCGCGCGCAGCCTCGCGGTTGCCTGCTCGTCGACCTCGCCATCGCGAATGACGACGCTATAGTCGCGCTCGGCAACAATAGGTGAGACATAGCCGTGCCGTACATCCTGCGCGACCCGCCAGGGCTCGCGTTGATGCGGATCGCCGCGCCCGCCACCTCCGGCGGAGCGGATATCGAGCACGTCGCCAGGCTGCAGCACCGCCGTGTCGATGTTGCCCAGCCGCCGATCGTGCCCGGTCCCCGGATTGACGACCATGTCCGACAGGCCGGCCGCCTTGCCGCCCAGCACGCCCCAGGGACGAAAGAAGCTGCGGTCGCGGTTGCGCGCCGTAATTCTGGAATCGGGGGCAAAGACGCGGAACGCCATCTCGGTCGCCAGCCCGCCGCGCCAGCGACCCGCCCCGCCGCTGTCCCTGGCGAGCCCGTATTTCACGAATTCGACCGGGGTCTCGGTCTCGGTGATCTCGATCGGCGTGTTCTTGAGATAGGCAGCATCGGCGCCCGATCCGTTGGTCCCGTCGCGATGCGGCATCGCGCCGCCGCCGCCTACCACGGGGTTCACCGCCGCGATGACGGTCCGGCTGGTGCGCTCGTCCGTGGTCATGACATTGACGATGCAGTTGTTGCCGGCAGGAGCCGCGGGCAGGCGCTCCGGCACGGCTTGCGAGAAGGCGCCGAAGATGACCGACCGCAACCGGGCGCAGGTGAGCGAGCGCATGCCCACGGCAGCGGGGAATACCGGGTTCAGCACCGAACCCGTGGGTGCGATGCAGGTAAACGGCCGGGTGAGGCCCGTATTGAGCAGGATCTTCGGATTGAGCGTGTAGAGCACGTAGTAGACGCCGACCAGTAGCATGGTGTGTCGCGGGTCGCCGCCTGATGGCACGTTGAGTGAGGAGCCGAGCTGCGGATCGGAGCCGGTGAAATCGAGCACTGCCTCGTCGCCCTTGATCGTCAGCGTCAGCTTCAGCCGGCAGGGATTGGCCTCGACCGAATCCTCGTCGGCATAGTCTGCGAATTCCCATATGCCGTCGGGCATGGAGTGCAGCACGTCGCGCGCCTGCGCTTCGGCATGGTCAAGAAGAGCTGAAACGCCTTCGATGAAGCCGGCCTTGCCGAACTTCCTCACCATTGCCTGGATCTTGCGCTCGCCGGTGTTGAGCGCGCCGACCAGCGCCTTGATGTCGCCGATGTTGAGGTCGGGCTTGCGCACATTGGTGCTCATGATCCGCAGGATCATCTCGTCGAAGACACCCTCGTTCACCAGCTTCATGGGCGGAAAGCGGATGCCTTCCTGATGGATTTCGGTCAACGCTCGGCTGAGCGAAGCCGGCACCGCCCCGCCCATGTCGGTGTTGTGGATATGCCCGCCGGTCCAGGCGACGATCTCGTCGTCGACGAAGACCGGCTTCCACAAATGCGTGTCGGGCGCGTGCGTAGCGACGTAGCCGGAATAGGGATCGTTGGTGAACGCCACATCTCCCGGCCGGTAGTCGTCGACCATAGCGATCGCGCGGTGATAGGACAGCCCCGGATACCAGGTGGCGCCGAGTTCCATCGGCACGGCGAAGGTCCCCCCTGAACGGTCCATCAGCATCACGGTAAAGTCCTGCGTCTCCTTGACGAAGGCGGAGTGCGCGGTGCGGTGCAGCGTGTGGGCCATGTTCTCGGCCGCCGCGCGGGCATGGTTAGCCAGAACCTGAAGGTTTGTGCGGTCAAACAAAGGCATCACTCCGGGAAGGTGAGCAGAAGGTTGAGATGGCGGTCGACGCTTGCCTGCGCGCCCGCGGGAATAGCGAACGTGGTGTCTTCCTGAACGACTACGGCAGGCCCGCTGAACGTGCTGCCCGGGGCGAGGCTCTGCCGGTCGTACAGGTCGATGGTCTCGACGCTTACGCCTGTGTAGACCGGGATCCGGCGCGTCGGAATGGCCGGGGCGTCGATCACGTCGACCTTCGGGAAAGAGAGTTTCGGCCCCGCGCCTACGGCGGAGAGCCGGACATTCACAAGTTCGATCTCGCCGTCCGGATCGTGAAAATCGTAGAGCCGCTCATGGGTGCGGTGGAAGGCCTGCGCGATGGCTGCTGTGTTACCGTCCGCCAGCCATTCCGGCGACAACACAACCTCGATTTCATAGCTCTGGCCGATGTAGCGCATGTCGCAGGAGAGATTGAGTTGCGCGGACGCGTCGTGCCCCTGCGCTGCGAGCCAATCGCTGCCCTCTTGCGCGAGGGTCTCGAACGCCTCGCGGATTGTGGGGAGCGATGTGCCCGACAGCGGGCTGAAGATGGTGCGAATGAAATCACCGCGCAGGTCCGCCACCAGCCCGCCCAGCGCCGACACCACGCCGGGGCGGCGGGGCGCCATGACGCGCTTCATGCCGAGTTCGCGGGCAAGAAAGGCGCCGAGCATCGGACCGCCGCCGCCGAAGGGCATCAGCGTGAAATCGCGCAAATCGATGCCGGCGCGCGAGGCGAGTTTCTCGACCTCGACGAACATTTCCGACACCGCTATGTCGAGGATCGCCTGCGCTGTCTGCTCGACCGGACGGCCAAGCCGGGCAGCGAGGTTTCCGATCGCCCGCTGCGCCAGTCCGGTATCGATGCTGAGCTGGCCATAGGCCATTTCGCTGTGACCGAGCCATCCGCACACCACCATGGCGTCGGTCACCGTCGCCCGCTCGCCACCCCGGCCGTAGCACGCCGGTCCTGGCGTCGAACCGGCCGACTCGGGCCCCACCCGCAGCACACCCTGCGCGTCGACACTGGCGATCGAACCGCCGCCGACGCCGATCGAGCTCACCGAAACGGAGGGGATATGGAGCGGAAATTCGCCGATCAGCTCACCGGTGCCGAACTTCGGCTCGCCGTCGATGATGAGCGCGAAGTCGGCCGAGGTACCGCCGATGTCGAGGGTAAGGATCCTGTCTTCGCCTGCCTGACGGGCCAGCCACGAGGCGCCGATGACGCCGGAGGCCGTTCCCGAAAGCAGCATGTTGACGCAGGCGTGCTTGCCTTCCGCAGCTTTCATCAGCCCGCCGTTCGATTTCGTCAGCATGGGGCGGGCCGGCACGCCTCGGTCCTTCAGCCGCTCTTCCAGCGCCGTCAGATAGCCAGAGACACGCGGATGGACATAGCCGTTGAGAATGGCGGTGGAGCTGCGCTCGTATTCGCGAATGACCGGCCACACCTCGGCCGAGCAAAAGACGAAGAGTTCGGGCGCAAGACGCGCTATCGCCGCCTTCACGGATGCTTCCTGCGCGGCGTTGCGCCAGGAATGGAGGAAGGAGACGATGATCCCCTGCGCCCCATTGGCCTTTGCCGCCGCCACCGCCCTCTCTACCGCCGCCATGTCGGGCGCCAAGGATTCGCTGCCATCGGCACGCATGCGGACCGGAATGCCGAAAACCATGTCGCGCGAGATCAGCGGGTCCGGCCGCGAGCAGAACAGCGAATACATCTCCGGCATTCGCAGCCTTGCGAGTTCGATCACATCCTCGAAGCCGGCATTGGTAAACAGCGCGACCGGCGCGCCCTTGCGTTGGATGATCGTGTTGATGCCGACGGTCGTGCCGTGCACGAAACGCGTCATATGGGTAGGGTCAAAGCCTTCGCGTTCGGCCAGCAGGGTGAGACCGGTCATCAGTTCCGCGCCCGGATCTTCTGGCGTCGTCAGCACCTTTAGCGATGCGAGGCGGCCGGAATTTGCTTCGAGCGCACAGAAATCGATGAATGTTCCGCCAATATCGACGCCGACCTTCCAGTCGGCTCCGTTCTGCGCTGCATCCGCCGCGATGACACCGTCCATGATGCGTCCCTTCCTGTCTGCCAGGCAAAACTGGCACGACCGGATGGTGCGGGTCCAAGACGCATGATGGGCAAGGATATAAGTCCTGCTTATGCTTTCGCGCGATGCTCATTCAGGACGGCGGCAGAGGCAGCGCGGATCTCATCGCGCATCATCTCATCGGCCAGTGAAAGGGCCCGCGTCCGGGAGGTGAGAAGCGCGATCGGAAATTCCGGTCCTGCCGTCAGCGGCCTGACCGCAAGCCCGGCAAATTGGTGCCACGGCAGCAGCGCGTCGACCAAGGCGATGCCCAGACCGGCCTGGACGAAACCGACCGCGGAGATGGATACGTCGATTTCGAGCGACGGCGAAAGCGTCACACCTTGCGCGCGGGCAGCGTGGGCCAGTTCGTCGGCGGGGCGGGTGTTGCCGCGATACGATATCAACTCCTCCCCGACGAGGTCGGCGAGCCTCAGCTCGGCCTTCTTTTGCAGCGCGTGTCTGGCGGGCAGCAGGCACGCGAAGCCGACGCTGCCGATCACCTCCGCCTCGATATCCGGAGGAAGCCGGTCGTCCATGGCCACGCCCAGGCTGGCGTCGCCCGCACGCAGCATGTCGACGATGGCAGCGATCGGCGCGCTATGAGCACGCAACATCATGTTGGGATGCTGGGCCCGGAATTTTGTGAACGCACGCGGCAAGATAGCCATGGCCGGCGGCGGTGAAGCGGCGACCCGTACCAGACCGGTTCGACCCAGACGCAGGTCGGTGGTCTTGCGGCGCAAGCCTTCAAGCCCCGCCGACAACCTCTCGGCATCAGGGAATATCTCGAGCGCCTCCGGGGTCGGTCGCAACCGGCCCTTCACCCGCTCGAACAGGGTGAAGCCGAGTTCGTCCTCGGCGTGCAGCAGGATCTGGCTCAAAGCAGGTTGGGAGATGTTCAGCATCCGCGCCGCGGCGGTCACGGTGCCCGCGCGCATGACGGCGATGAACACTTCGAGCTGCCGGGCCCGCATTGCCACTCCATAGGTAAAGCTTATGGCTTCTGTCCAAACCCATCTTTGACGCAAGTCCGCGGTGCGGACAAGATTGGCTCATTGCATGAGGGCGCCATGGATGTGATCGTGCTGGGCGGCGGACTGATGGGAACGGCTTCGGCCTATTTCCTGGCGCGGCGCGGCGCGCGCGTGACGCTAATCGAGCGCAACCGGATCGGCACGGGAGCAACGGTTGCCTCCTTCGGCAACATCCGGCGCACGGGGCGTCACCTGTCCCAGCTTCCGCTGGCCCATCGCTCGCTCAGGCTGTGGGGCGAGGCCGAAAAAATGCTTGGCCGCGACGTGGAATTCCGCGCTACAGGCCATGTCCGGCTGATCTTCGATGAAGATAGCCTCGCCGACATGCGGGCCTACGCCAAGGCGGCGCTGCCCTGGGGGCTTGAGCTGGAGGAGCTCAGCCCGCGCGAGATTCGCGCCCGTTTTCCCGGTCTCGGTCCTGATGCTGTTGCGGCGTCGTTCTCGCCGCATGATGGCAGCGGCAATCCGCGGCTGATCGCGCCGGCTTTTGCCGAGGCGGCCCGCAAACTGGGGGCGCAAATCATCGAGGAAGCCGAGGTCGAGAACATCACCTATACGGGCACCGGTTTCCTTGTCGCCAGTTCGAAGGGTGCATTCGCCGCCGACTGCTTGCTCAACACCGCCGGAGCCTGGGGCGCGCGCATTGCCGAGCAGTTCGGCGAAGCGGTCCCGCTCGACGCCTACGGCCCCCAGATGGGCGTGACCGAGCCGCTGCCGCATCGAATTCTGCCCGTGGTCGGCATCTGGACGCGCGACAAGCACCATGGCGCCTATCTGCGCCAGGTCGAGCGGGGCAACATCGTTTTCGGCGGCGCCGCCGAGAGGGTATCGGTGGACCTGGACCCGGGCCATGCCGCCGCCGGCCCGATGCGACTGCCGTCGCAATTGCGCGCCGTCGCGCGGCTGTTGCCGGCAATCGCGCGGGTCGCCGTCATTCGCACATGGTCGGGCTGCGAGGGGTATTTGCGGGATATGCTGCCGGTCATGGGACACTCGGCGACGACGCCAGGCCTGTTCCACGCCTTCGGCTTCAGCGGACACGGCTTCCAGCTTGGTCCTGGCGTGGGCGACGCCATGGCCGAACTCATCACGACCGACCGTTGCGAAACGCCGCTCGACGACTTCAGGATCAACCGCTTCAGCCGCGCTGCTGCCTGATGGTTCCAGAGGCGAAACTGGGTCGAAACGGTTGTAACGCGCAACGGGAGAAGTTCGTTCGAACTGATCTGCTCTGTGGCTTTCTTGCGGCCGGACTGATCGTCGCCGCGCCGTCATCCAGGAATGACTTCATCAGCCGTTGAACTTGCCGAGCAGCAATGCGCAAAACGCTTGCGGCGGCAAAAGTTGCTTGCTGCCCTTGAGATGGTTCTCAAAGCTGAGGATCATGACGACAAGCTACTGGACGCTTGCTGCATCTCAAGAAACCATGAAGTCGCCGGAATGTTCGCGTGATACTCGAGGCTTATCTTGCGCCACCGCCGGTGGCCCCCAGAGAGACCTTGATTTCGGGAAGTCGGAGCTAGTTGTCGCCAAGCTCTGTTTCGAACGAGGATCAACCGATGACCGGTTTCGGGATCAGTGCTTTGGCGCCGTGAACGGATAAGATCATGCGCAAAGCCGACGTTGATCGGACTCGCTGGCCTAGAGTAGCGCGCAGAAGTTAAATCGCTGCTGTGAACTGAATTTCGATGCGGATCTCTGGCAGCGCGAAGCTCGCGCCGACTGTCGCGCGCGCCGGTGGTGCGGCGCCGTCGAGCCAACCGACCCAAGCCTTGTTCATCGCGTCGAAGTCCTCGACGTCGCGCAACCAAATCTGTGCGAACAGCAGCTTCGACCTGTCCGCGCCAACGCTCTCCAGAAGGGTATCCGCCTTTGCCAATATTTGCTGCGTCTGGCCGCAGGTACCAGCTTTCTTGTCATCGGCCGTAAGCCCCGAAAGATAGACCGTGCCGTTGTGAACGACGATCCGGCCAAGCCGCTCGTTCTTGTCAAATCGTTCGATTTTCGTCATGGCGCAGGATCCCAGATGCATTGGTCAAAAGCAGGCTGCCGGACGTATTCCGGAGCCAAGGAAACGTGTGCAACCGCGGAGCGCTGAGCGCCGGCTTGAAAGAAGCGTTGCGGGCGAAACATCTCCATCTCATCATGGATCTTGCCGCGCAGAATGCCCAAACGGCTGATAGTCGGTGTCACCGGTGCATCCGGCTCCGTGCTCGCGCTGGAGACCATTCGTCAACTGGTCAGAGCCGGGGTGGAGACGCATCTCGTCGTTTCCAAGGGCGCGCGATTGACCGTCGCGCATGAGCTCGGCGTCGACGGCCTTGCCCAACTGACGTCTGTCGCCAACCACTTCCTATGCTTTGCCTGATCTGGTCGATTAATTCAGCCTAGCAATCAACGACGATCGCCGACAGCGCATTTCTCACCCACCCGACGAGCATGAAGCGATGTTATGGTCGGCGTCAAATGAGCCCAATGTCCCATTGCTTGATCTCCGTGCGGCAGGAGAGCGCAAACAGGACGGCTGACGTTGCGGACACACCCATGGTCGCGTCGAGAGCAACGCCGGCGCCGACCATCAGCACGCCAGACACCAAGGCCCTGACCAGGATTCTGCGCAACGGCATTCCTTCAGGATAGGCGGAGCCTATCTATCGCGCCAAGGGCAGTCCAGGTTCATGGGTGAGCGGTCTAGCATTGCGGCTGCACTACACAGCGCCCGCAGCGCTTGCACCTGTGGCAAAGCCACGGCATGCACACATAAAAGAAGTCACGAAAGGCAAGTCGCATGTGCGCGCTCCGCCCTGAAGATTTGAAGATGCTTGGCGAGGTCGTCGACGCCTACTGCCGCGGCACAACCTAACCACCAAACTGGACCGCGAGCACATCGCCCTGACCGGAAGCAGCGGCATCCTATTTCAACTGCAACCACGAATAAGCAGCTGCGCGGCAAAGGCTTTCGGCCCGAGACTATCCAGCAGCATGCCTGTGGTGACGTCGAGCTCGGCCGCAGCCGTCAGGGGCATCGCCTGTGAGGCGAGCATGGCCCGCGCGGCCTGAATCTCATGCTCATCCAGCGCGCCTTGCGGCGGGCCGCGCCGCCGCGGGGGAACCGCTCAAACGCCGCGAACACTTCAAAGACCTGGTTTGAAGGTCCTTGCACGGTGTCAATGCCGTCCGCCAGCGAGACAAACCCCGCCTCGAGGATCCGCAGCGACGCGAGTGCGGCGCAGGCCTTGCCAGCGGTGTGGGTCAGCCGCGTCAGATCATCAACCACCAGCACGTCCTGCGCCTTGAGGCTGCCAAGCAGACGAGCCAGCCGCGGCTGGCGCTGCTGATGGACCGGCGACATGCCGCACATTCGCGGACGACGCGCAATCCGCTCGAGATAGACGCGGTCACAACCGGCCTTGAGCAGGCGGGCAGTTTGCGCCGCGCCGTCTTCTTCCGAAGGCTTGAGGAGCGCATACCCCAGCCGCATTCCGAAGGCCTACGCGCCCAGCAACAGCTTCCGAAGCTGCTGCTGGGCTTCGGCAACCGACGACGCGAACTGGACTTGCGGCGACAGCACCCCGCGCAGCGCCAGAGCCTGCTTAACCCCCGGAGACGCGCCGGCGATGAAATAGCGCAGGCCGGCCTTCACGGTCTTGCGCACCGAGGTTTCCACAATGGTCGCCGCCGTGGAATCGAGAAACGGCACGGCTGCGAAGTCGAGGATGATGTTCTTGCGCTCGAGGGCGAGCTGGTCGAGCACAGTACCAACGGCTGACGCTGCCCCGAAGAAGAACGCCCCGGTAATGCGATACACGGCCGTGTGCGGGTCAGTCGCGGCGCTTGGGTCATAGGGCGGGCGCACATCGGCGTCGTCGGCCTGGTCCTCCGGCACCAGGACCGCGCCGTGCTGCTCGATACCGGTGGCCTGCGACATACGGTGGATGAACAGCAATGCACCCATGGCGAATCCCACCACAATCGCTTCGGAGAGGCTGCGAAACACGGTCAGGCCGAAGGTGGTGAGCAGCACCAGCGCGTCGCCCCACGACGTGCGGATAAGTGTCGCAAACTCGTGCTTCTCCGCCATGCCCCAGGCGACTACGGCGAGCACCCCGGCGAGGCAGGCCAGCGGGATGTAACTGGCAAGTGGCGCCGCGACTAGCATGAACAGCAGCACGAAGGCCGAGTGGAACGCACCAGCCAGTGGGCTGCGGGCGCCGGCGCGGACGTTTGTTGCGGTTCGCGCCACGGTGCCGGTGACACAGATGCCGCCAAACAGCGCCGAGGCGATGTTGGCGCACCCCTGCCCCACCAGTTCCATGTTCGAGCGGTGTCGGCGGCCGGTCATGCCGTCCGCCACCATGGCGGAGAGCAGCGATTCAATCGCGCCGAGCAGCGTAAACGACAGCGCGTCCGGCAGGACCGCCTGCATTTTCGCGAGGGACAGCGGCGGCAGCGCCGGCAGTGGCAGCGAGCTGGGAATTCCGCCGAAGCGCGTGCCGATGGTTTCCACCGGCAGCTTGAGGACATAGACCAGCAGGGAGCCCGCGACCACTGCGACGAGGATGGCTGGCCATGTCGGCCTGACCTTTCTCACGCCGACGATGAGGGCGATGGTCAGGACGGCAACGCCGACGGCGGCAGGATTGATGGTCGCGATGGAGCCGGCCAGGACCTGGATCTTGGAGACAAAATCGGCAGGCTCTTTCACCGCGAGGGTCAGACCAAGCAGGTCGTGCAATTGACCGGCAAACAGGATCACGGCGATGCCGGAGATGAACCCGACCGTGACCGGATAGGGAATGAACTTGATGTAGCTGCCCAGCCTCAGGAAACCGAGGAGCATGAGCATGACGCCGGCCATGATAGTGGCCAGCAGCAGGCCGTCGAAGCCGTGATTGGCGATGGTGGTGGCGACAACCACCGTAAAGGCGGCGGCAGGCCCGCCGATCTGGAACCTGCTCCCGCCGAGCAGGGACACCAGGCAGCCGCCTACGACGGCCGTAAACAGGCCGCGCTCGGGCGTGGTGCCCGACGCAATGGCAATCGCCATCGACAGCGGCAGGGCGACGATGGCGACGGTCAGGCCCGCAATCAGATCCGCGCGCAGGTTCGCCCACCCGTAGCCTTCGCGAAGCACGGTAATTGTCTTGGGCGTGAACAGCTCGACGAAGCTTGGGCGGGCGGCAGGCCTCACGGCCGAGACTGAATTATCCACAAAGTGAGCCTTCCTTAGTTGAAAGGCGGCGGGATCGTCGGCGTCAACGTCGGCGGTCGCGTCGCGACGGGCGGTTAATGTGCTTTCCCCAGCAGAACGTCAGGGTGGCGGAGGCGAACCCCGCGCCCGCCCCGGTCGCTGCGCTCATGGTCGCTAATTACGTCGACGCCGGCGCTATTGAGCGCCTGCACAACCTTGGTCAACGAGTCGACCACGCCACGGACGTTGCCGTCGCTGGCTTCCATCCGCTGGATGGTGGCGATCGACACGCCGGACAGTTCGGCCAGTTTGACTTGGTCGATGCCGAGCATGGCGCGTGCGGCACGCATTTGAGCCGAGGTGATCAAGGGTAGGTGCGCTCCTTTCGCGACGGGGTAAGCAATATCGAAGCGACGTAGTAATGTGTCATACCTCAGTCAAGCAATAAGGAACAGCACTTCTAAGGCGTCACGGCGGTATCTGCACATATGCCCGGCGCCTGTGCGGAACTGTCGCGCACGGATGGCACAAAGGGACCGATCACTAGCCCCGGAGATCGGCTGGCCGCTCTGGATTGATTACTTTCACTGTTGCGCCAAACCGAGCGGTGCTTTCGTCAAGCTCCAGCTTTTCGGCATCCGCAGCCGGCCGAAAGGGAATGTCACCCCGTGATTTCCGCGCATTGTGGGGGGCGGGTTTAAGCCGGTTGCCCTGGTCTGGATGTGGGCGCTCATGCCATCTGAGGCTTAGTCAGCCATTCTCATTCTCCAGTGTTGGGCCGCGCGTGTTCAACGCGCGGTCCTGTTGCGCGGCCTGGCGCGATGGGAGCCAGCCTCTGAACGAAAGCCTAATGAGATCCCATTCAATGTCGTCGGCGCCCACCGCAGGTGACATCAGAAGCCGCGGCGGGGCGAGATCGCGCACGTGTCCCGCGATCACAATCGCGTTGCGGTTGGGCACGCCACGACTGTCGAGTATCAGCACGTTGCTCCACACCGCGTTGAGCCTCGCCGCGATGTGGTCGGGCATGGGGTCCAGGTCGTGCAGCGCATGCACGTTGGCGATCAAGCAACCCGAAGCATTTTTCAGCCGGCGGTGCGCGAGCCTGAAGAACGGCTCGGACTGCAGGTTGTCGGGTATCCGGGCGCCGGCGTAAGCGTCCATGACGATGGCGTCATAGCGCTTGGTCTCGGCGCGCAAGAAGTCTTCCCCATCGGCGACGCGACAAGCGACATGCCAGGGAAGGCCAAAATGGCGCCGTGCGACCTGGAAGGCTTTCGGATCGATATCGACGACGGTGACACGCACCCCGACTTGGTCGAGCATAGTAGCCAGGCTGCCGCCACCACCGCCAATCATCAGCACCTCGCGCGACTGCTTTTGGATCAGCAGCCCGAAAATGGCGTGCACATATGGCACGACGCTGACGCCGCTGTGGTCGCACTCACTTTGAAAGCAACCGCCCTGCCGGCAGATAAAGGAGCCCATATCGCGGGCCTGTAGAACCTCGATGTGACCGAACTCCGAATGGTATTTGGCGATCCTGATCATGATCCTGCCGGAATGCCGGACCGCGTCCGGCAGATGCGAGCCGCGGGTGCGGCGCACGCAATCCTTTAGTATATATTGAACGTTTAGATCTGATGTCTGACACACCAGTGCGCGAGTTTCCTCACATGATCACGGCTCCCCAACTGCGTGCCGCCAGGGCGCTCCTCGGCATCGACCAGCGCACGCTCGCCGACCTCTCCGGCCTGTCCGTGCCGACAATTCAGCGTATGGAGGCCAGTGAGGCCATGATCAGAGGCAACGTTGATTCGCTTATGAAGCTGATCGGCGCCCTGGAATTCGCCGGCGTTGAACTGATCAGCGACAGCGTGCCAAGCCAGGCCGGCGGGCGTGGCGTAAGATTGAAGGCTGATTTCGATCCGTCCAAGCTCTCGGCTCTGGGTCCAAAAGCCAAAGGCATACTGTCGGCGGTGTCGTGACGCGGCCTTCGCGCATCCATGGCGGCCGGCGCGCCGCCCACAGCACCATTCAAGTGCGGCCTCCGTGCCCCTTCACATGCGCGACACGGGACCTGCGGGGGCACCATGGACGAACTCACGCCTGATCCCTTGGACACGTTCTGGTCGCCGACTGCTGGGGTTCATCTGGCGCAAGACCGGCCCACGCTTGCCATGGCTGACCTGCGCGGGATGCTCGGGCGGTGTCCCCGATGCGGACAAGGCAAGCTGTTCAGGTCCTACCTGAAGCAGGTTGACCGCTGTCGCGTGTGTAGCGAGGCCTACGGCCACATCCGATCGGATGACGCGGCGTCCCTGGCTCACGATCCTGGTGGTCGGCCATCTGGTTGTGCCTCTCGCCCTAGCGGTCGAAACCAAGGTGATGACGGTATGGCCCATGCTGGCACTTGGCGCCGCGCTGGTAGTTGTGCCACGCGCCAAGGGCCTGCTGCTGAGCGTGATCTTAGTGACACGGGCACCCGGATCGGAACGCGAAGGTGAGCTGGAGGCGGAACATGACGGAGCTTGAAGGCGCGCAAAGCAAGCGCCCGACCTTGCAGGTCGCCCTCACCAGAGGACTCAACGGACGCTGCCCGAACTGCGGCCGCGGCCACCTGTTCCGGGCTTACCTAAAACAGGTTGAAACCTGTGCCAGCTGCGGCGAACGTTACGGCGACATCGAGTCGGATGATGCCGCGCCGTGGTTCACGATCCTGCTCGCCAGCGTCGCCGCGGCGCCCCTATATTTCGTTTTCCAGAGACTGCTCGACTCGCACTTCATCCTGGCGATGATCCTGCTCGTGATGATGGTCGTTGCGCTGATCCTGGTCCTGTTGCCCCGGGTCAAGGGTGTGCTGCTCAGTGCGTTCTGGCTCTCGCGGCAGGCGAGTGACAGCGAGCGCGCGGGCGAATGACGCCATGACCCACCAGCCGCCATCTTCGCCGCAGTTTTTTCTCACGGCGCCGACGTCCTGCCCGTACCTGGACAGCCACGTCGAGCGGAAAGTGTTCGTGCATCTGTCGGATGGCAAGGCTGTCGCCTTGAACGACCAGCTCTCGGAGCGCGGGTTCAGGCGTTCCCAGAACATTGCCTACCGGCCAGCGTGCGATGGCTGCCGGGCATGTGTGTCCGTCCGGATCGTGGTCAAGGACTTTGTGCGGACGCGCTCCCTGCAGAAAGTCTGGTTGCGCCATGCGGACCTGCGCCACTCCCGCCACCGGGCCGAGGCCTCGCGGGAGCAATTCGCCCTGTTCCTGCGCTACATCGAGGCACGGCACAGCACAGGCGGCATGGCGGACATGGACGCGCTCGACTACGCGCGAATGATTGAAGACACGCACGTCAACACCAAGCTCGTCGAATACCGGCGACCTGGTGGTGCAGGCGTTGCCGCCGGCAGTTCGGGCGTCCTGGTCGCGGCAGCGCTCACCGACGTGCTGGCCGACGGCTTGTCGATGGTCTACTCCTTCTACGATCCTTCCGACCAAGGGGGATCCCTCGGCACATTCATGATCCTTGAGCACATCGAACGGGCACGGGCGCTGGGGCTGCCGTACCTGTATCTCGGCTACTGGATCAGGGGTTCGCGCAAAATGCAGTACAAGACCCGGTTCATGCCGCAGGAGCATCTCGGACCCTCCGGCTGGAAGCGGTATTGAGTAACAAAGGAATGTCCGCAAAACGCCCGTTTTTCGGCCAGTCGGGCCGAGGTGCTCATGAGTGACAGAAATCGAAGCCGCAAATGTCCGGAAATCATGTGCGGAACTCTGTTCAGCCTGCCGCCTGAACGCACAGACTCCCCCCATATTTCTGTCATCGAGCCGAAACCGTTCTTGGCATTGTAATTGTTCAGCGCTCGTAGTCGTTATCATTTGAGCGCTGGGTCTTGCGGTCCTGTTCTTCAGCCTGCTGAGCCTTCTGCTTGTTGGGGTCCTTCTGCTTGGCTCTCACCTTCTCCTGCTCGGTGCCTGTGCGCGGCTGCTCCGGCTCGCGGGGATTGTCCCGAGTTGGAACGTCTCGTGCTCGCGCCTCGCGCTCGTGGATCGGCTCGCCACCGCCACCACCACGACGCTGCTGCTGCCGCTCGAATNGCGGTCGTGCATCTTGTCGTTGACCTCTTCACGATACTGTTCGAACTGTCCTTGATGCGCCGGCGGCAGCGTCTCGCGCATATTGTCGAGAGCCTGATTGACACGGGCCATCTGACGCCGCATTTCCAAGGGGGTTTGCACCATGTTCAAATCTCCTATCAGTGCATTCAATTCTCTCATACCGGGATGGGACAGGAAAGACTTCTGCCCCGATTGATCAGCCCCGCGAGCCACGTCAGGACCTGGTTGCCCATCCCCTGTTCGATCGCGACGGAACTGCAGAAAATTGTTGCCGATCGACTCGGCCGCCGTGAGCGCTTGACCCACCACACCGACTGCGCGCATCGTCGTCACTGTCCTTTGCCATGCGGCGGCGATTGCATCGCCGTTCACGACAAGGGATTGGACATCGAAGCGGCGTTGCCGCTTGGCCTCCACTCGCTCTATCGTCCTTGCGCTGACCTGGTAGCGCGGATCGCTCTGGGCGCGGCTATAAGCCCCGGCATGCTCCTTGGTGAACGGCCGCGTCATCGCATGATCCATTCGCCGCGTCGCCACCATCGCAATGCCGTTCTCGCGTGCTTTTTCCGCAAAGGTCTCGCGCCAGGCGGCCAGATCCGGCTTGTAGAATTTCAGGCGCTCGCCGTCGGCAGAGCGCGCCTGCACCATCGCATGGATATGGACGTGCTTGGTGTCGTTGTGATGCGCCAGGACGAACTTGTATCCTGGCGCTCGCTCCTCCATCACGGCGCGCGCCGCGGCCATGACGGCGTTGGCATCGGTGCCGGCCCTTGCCGAGAAAAGCAGGTGATAGGCATTGCGGCGCTCACGCCCCGAAAACTTCGGGCGCCATTGTTCATAGACTGAAGCCGCAGCCTTCGTGGAGTTCTTCACCCCGGGCACAGACTCGCCATTTGCATGGCGGACGTCGCTGTGGGTGCGGATGAACTTCTGCAGGAAGTATTTCGCTTTGGGTTCACGGCTCACGGCCGCCGTTACCTCTGCCTTGGCGACCACCCCCGCCACGCCCATAGTTTCGGACAAACGCGCCTCGATCTTGTCGAGCGCCTTGCTGCGCGAATTCTCCCGACCGCCGGCCAGAATTCTCGCAAGCGGTCCAGCCCGCTCATCGGTGTGCGCGTAAACCTGCACCGTCTGTCCGTCCTGCGCATAGATGAACGGTTTCGCACCGAGCGCCTTGTTCAAGGCCTCGCTCAAAGCGGCACCGTTGACCTCGCCGGCAAGCTCGAAACGAACCTCGATAAAATTGGTGTTCTCCAGGGGCGGTTCGAACGTCTCGCAAAACGTCTCCAGAAACGCTTTCCGTGCGCCGCCTGTCGCAAGGACCTGCCCATCCTCGTCAAAAATCTCGATGTCGTGTTTCTCGCCTTTTTCGTCCTCGCGCTTGCCGATGTAATTGAGCAGCCGAGCAGCGGCTTCCCTGGTCGACGGAGGATTGGGCATGACCTTGAACACGGCAGGCTGGGCGCCCGCCGCATAGCCTGCCCGTGCCGCCACGGCCCGCGCCTGATAGCCCACCCGCGCCGCTCGTCCTCTACCGCCAGAGCGGTCAGCACTACGACCGCCACCCCCGCCCCGCCGCGTCCACTCTTCCTCCTCCTCTTCCGGCCGGAAACCGGCGAGCGTGGCGCCATAGACCAGGATCGGCGCGCTAGTGGCCTTGTGCGAGCTCGTAGCAGTAGTGGCCTTTGGAGCCCTGCTCGACATAGAACTCCCAGAAGCCCCCAATCCTCCCGGCGACGAACGAGGGGGGTTGCTGCCGCCACCTAGCGTCGAGCCGGCCTGTCCTTGCCCGAGGCGCCCGCCGCCACCGGTCCGCTCATAACTCTTCATCGCCTGGAATTCACCGGCCGCGCGTCGGCCCCCCGTCAGAGAATTGTCGTCGTCCAGCTCCTCACGCTGAACGCCGGACCCACCCCGCAGATAGCGTTCGATTTCGGCCGCGTAGCCAGCAAGACGACCGCTCATGGCCTGGCCTCCCTCGCCTTGCGTGACCCGCCAGTCATCGCCTTCAGTTCCTCGCGAAACTGCCGCAC